>CANQNE010000075.1 GCA_947625135.1 uncultured Lachnospiraceae bacterium | reverse complement strand
GCGAGGGATTTTTTGGCCGGATAAAAAATGAAATGTTTTACGGGTGTTCGTGGCAGGGTGTATCAATAGATGAATTTATCAGCCATGTTGAAGAATACATGGTATGGTACCGGGAGAAGCGGATAAAGATATCGTTGGGCGGAATGAGTCCAATGGAATACTGAAAGAGTAAAAGTGTGGTCATTTAGTCCAAGAAAATGTCCACACTCCCCTTATCCTTAGAGTATAATTTTCATTGGCAAAAATAAAAAGAAGAGGCCGAAGCCCCTTCCCTATCATACAGATCTGCCTTATGATTAAGTTGACGAGACTAAATGTAAGGAGCTGTATGATAGGACTATGATAAAGGAAAACGGACTGAGTTTCAAGGACTTGGAGAAAAAAATCTATGCATGGGGATGCCAGATCTGCCGGGAGTTCACAAAGGAGTTCCTGGAACGGTATGATAGGCAGCTGATGGAACAGCGTGATAAAGCGAGGTACCGGAACAAAGGCCAGAGATGCACTACTATAAAGACCATATTTGGGGAAGTGGATTACCGAAGGACAGTTTATGAGGTAAAGGACGGGATAAATGGGAAACGGTTTGTATATCTTTTGGATGAGAACCTTGAACTGGATGGGATCGGCCTGATCTCCACAAACATGGCGGAGCTCATGGTGCAGGGGATCACAGAACTTTCGTACCGGGAATGCGCCGCAAAGATCAGCGGGATGACAGGACAGAGCATCAGTGCCATGGGTGTGTGGAACGTGATCCAAGCATTGGGAGAGAAGGTATGCCGGGATGAGAAGGAACTGGTAAAAGCCCATAAAGCCGGGGAGCTCCGAGGAGAAAAAGAGGTGCCGGTACTGTTCGAGGAAGCAGACGGTGTGTATGTAAAACTGCAGGGGAAGGATCGGAGAAGAAAAAAGCAGGACAAGGCAGAGATCAAAGTCGGGATCGCCTATGACGGCTGGAAGAAAGCTGGGAAGGACCGGTATATCTTGCCAGATAAAGTAGTAGTGGCAGGGTTCGAGAAAGCGAAGGAATTCCAAGAGTACCGGGAGGCAGCGATCGCACAGAAATACAACTTGGATGAAGTGAGACAGCGGATCCTGAACGCGGACGGGGCATCTTGGACGAAAAAAGTGAAGGACAGGAGTACAAGTTTCCAGCTGGATCCCTTTCACCGGAACAAGGCGGCGAAAGAGAAACTGCATGACAGGCAGGCACAGGAAACAGTGCTGGAACTGCTTGCAGAAGAAAAGATAGAAGAAATGTTCCAGTATCTGGAGATATACAAGGACAGCCTGAGTGAAGACGAAGCAATCGCGGATGCGGAAGAACTGATCAGGTATTATGAAAACAACCGGGAAGGGCTGCTGAGGTATCAGTCGCAGGGGCTGGAACTTCCGGAAGCACCGGAAGGGCTGGAATACCGAAACATGGGGACGATGGAGAACCATGTATGGAGCGTGATTGCGCGGCGGATGAAACATAACCATACAAGCTGGAGTGTACGTGGCGGGAACCATCTGGCAAAGATTCTGGCGAAGAAATGCAGCGGGAAACTGGAAGAGGTAACAAGGGGACTGGAACGACCAGTATTTGAGGAAGAGAAGGCTGAAGAATTGTATAGGGAAATCCTGATGTCGGCAAAAGCGCCGAAAAGAGACGGAAAAGGATATGGATATCCGGTAGCTGGGCATGTGGTGGGACTGGAAGGGAAAGTCCGCGGAGATATGCAGAAACTGCTTCCAATGGCGGGATACTAAAATCGAACATAGGGCATGAAAAGTCGTATGTGAAAAAAGTTGCCAACGCATACTTGACAGTAACGAGGCTGTAAGAATTTTGTGATCACAGTTGAAAGCAAAATGAAAACAGGTTATAATAATATAAATAAATGATAAGAAGGTGATGGAATGAGAATCGACAGACAAAGCTGTATAGAAAATATTGGTAAATTATGTACAGAATATGCAGGCATCCTTGGCCGTGTGATTCTGTTTGGTTCCGTTGCCAGATGTGAAAATACAGAGACTTCAGATATTGATCTTTATGTGGAACCACGGGATCTGACCATGACCTCTGGAAAATTGGAAAGGAACAAAGCATACAGAGAATTCCGTCTGAAACTTTTTGAGTTATATGACGGAAAAATTGATTATGATATCTTGTCATTTGGAGGTAAGCGTGATCTGCAAAATGTAAAGAGGACTCTTTTGTGGAATCAGATTGAAAAAGACGGGGTGATCTTGTATGACGGACGAGCAGAAAAAGCTTAAATCAATGATATTGGCCGACCTGAAGTTGGCATTGGTTGGCGGAAATTCAGATGATAAGTATGAACGTCTGCTCGGCGCATATCACATCCAGCAGGCCATTGAAAAAACGATCAAGTTGAAAGCGAGTATACAAGGGCTGAATCTCTGGGGACATGATATAGATTATCTGCTTAACGAATGCAGGAAGGCTGGCATTGATATAAAACCTCCGGCAAAGATCAGACAGAATGCAGTCATGTATACAAGATGGGAGTCTGACTGCCGGTATTATCCCTCAAAAGTGATCCGGAAGGATTCCATATTTGCAGCGCATCGTATCACTACGGAATGGCTAAATTCAGGAGATACCAAATAGTGTAAAGACAGATAGGATTCAGATTTTTCGCTGGTTTGATGTAAAAAGGGGCATGGTTATCAGACTGTGCTTCTTTTTAATATTTTTTAATAAATATAAGGTGAGCGGGGAGAAATGAAAAAACAGATGATAAGAGGCTGGAAAGATTTGTTTCGGACACATATTTTGGAACGCGGGCTGGATTATTATGAAAATCAAGCAGTTCGGTCGATAGTGTCAATAGTTTTTCGCAAAAACAGTTTCAACCGTTTGGCAACCGGTAGTCAGCCGGCTATGTTATCAGGCT
>CANQNE010000074.1 GCA_947625135.1 uncultured Lachnospiraceae bacterium | reverse complement strand
TGCTGAAAATGGAGGAGATCGGTCCCCATTACGAGATCGAGCTGGAGCGTGTGAATCATCTTGACCGGATGCAGATCAAGGTGGAGCTTGTGGATGATACGCTGCTGGATTCTTACGCGGCGCTGGAGGCATTGGAAAAGAAGATCCGCGCAGGACTGCGCACCATGCTGGGACTGGATGCGGCCATCAAGCTGGTGGCGCCGGGCACGCTGCCCCGGTTCGAGGGCAAGGCAAAGCGTGTCATCGACCATAGAAAAAGCATGGGACTGAACTGCTGATAAACAGGCAAGGAGGAAACGGATTTGGAGAAAAAAGTGATTATGCTTGGCAACGCGGCCATCGCCAGGGGCGCCTATGAGGCCGGCGTCAAAGTATCTGCGGCATATCCGGGTACGCCAAGTACGGAGATCAGTGAAAATATTGTAAAATATAAGGATGTTCTGTATTCGGAGTGGTCCCCCAATGAAAAGGTGGCGCTGGAGGTAGCGATCGGCGCTTCCATCAGCGGTGTCCGCTCTCTGGCATCCATGAAGCATGTGGGGCTCAATGTAGCCTCCGATCCGCTGTATACGGTTTCCTATATCGGAACCAACGGAGGACTGGTCATCGTGGTGGCTGACGATCCGGGACTTTACAGTTCTCAGAACGAGCAGGACACCCGCGCCGTGGCCAGAGCCGCCAAAGTGCCGGTGCTGGAGCCTTCCGACAGTATGGAAGCAAAGGAATTTACAAAGTTTGCTTATGAGATGAGCGAAAAATACGACACGCCGGTAATCCTGCGCACCACTACCAGACTTGCCCATTCTCAGGGCGTGGTGACGCTTGAACAGCGGCAGGAGATTGAAGACAGGCCTTATGAGAAAAATATTGCCAAGCATGTGATGATGCCCGGCAACGCCAAATTCCGCCACATTGCCGTGGAGGAACGGGAGAAGAAGCTGGCGGAGGAGGGCTGCGCCTTTCCCATCAATCGGGTGGAATATCAGGACACCTCTATCGGGGTGATCACTTCTGGAATCCCTTATCTGTACGTGAAGGAAGCCCTTCCCAACGCTTCCGTGCTGAAGCTGGGCATGGTGAATCCGCTTCCAAGAAAGCTCATTGAGGAATTTGCTTCCAGGGTGGAGAAGCTGTATATCGTGGAGGAGCTGGATCCCATTATTGAAGAGCAGGTGAGATCATGGGGCATTGCCGCAGTGGGTAAGGAGATCTTGACGGTCCAGGGAGAGTATAGCGCCAACATGATCCGGCAGGCGATCGGGAAAGAGACGCTGGATCTGGAGCCGCCGGCACAGATACCTGTGCGGCCGCCCATTCTCTGTCCGGGTTGTCCTCACAGAAGCACCTTCCATGTCCTGAATCAGTTACATATCCATGCGGCGGGCGATATCGGCTGTTATACGCTTGGCGCGGTGGCGCCTCTGAATGTGGTTGATACTACCGTCTGCATGGGCTCCAGTATCAGTTCTCTCCACGGTATGGAGAAGGCAAAGGGATTTGACTATATCAAAAACTGGGTAGCGGTCATCGGTGACTCCACCTTTATGCACACAGGCATCAACAGCCTGATGAATATGGTTTACAACCAGAGTAAGGGAACGGTTCTGATTCTGGATAATTCCACTACCGGTATGACGGGGCATCAGGATCATGCGGCCACGGGAAAGACGTTGATGGGAGATGCAACCTATGCCATTGATATTGCGGGGATCTGCAAAGCCATGGGCGTACCAAGCGTGCAGATCGTGAACGCATTTGATCTGCCGCTTCTGAAGCAGGCGGTCAAAGAGGAGACGGCCAGAGAGGCATTGTCGGTGATCGTGGTAAAAGCGCCCTGCGCCCTTCTGGACAAACGCCCTGTGACGGTGCAGTACCGGATCGATCCGGAAAAATGTAAGCAATGCGGAATGTGTATGAAGCCCGGCTGTCCTGCCATGACGAAAGACAGGGACGGAGCCATCACCATAAACGACACTATGTGCAACGGGTGCGGGCTTTGCGCCGGAATCTGCAGATTCGGCGCCGTTGAGAAAGTAGGTGTGAGATGATGCAGACAAAGAATATCATGATCGTTGGCGTAGGCGGCCAGGGAACCCTGCTCACCAGCCGTATCTTAGGCGGCATCACCCGCAGGGCAGGTTATGACGTAAAGATGTCCGAGGTACACGGCATGGCCCAGAGAGGCGGCAGCGTGGTTACTTTTGTCCGTTACGGAGACAAGGTGGAGGAGCCCATCGTGGAGGAAGGCCAGGCGGATGTACTGATCGCCTTTGAGCGGCTGGAGGCCATGCGGTATGCTCATTTTCTGAAAAAAGACGGCGTGCTGATCGTCAATGACCAGCGTATCGATCCCATGCCTGTAGTGATCGGAGCGGCCGTTTATCCGGAAGCCATTCTGGAAACCCTTGCTGAGAAGCATACAGTGATCTCAGTGGACGCCATGAAAGAGGCAAAGGCCATCGGCAACAGCAGGACGTTTAATGTGATCGTTCTGGGTATTGCGGCGCAGCACATGGATTTTGCAAAGGAAGACTGGCTGGCGGTGATCGAGGAGACAGTACCGCCAAAAACTGTAGATATCAACAAAAAGGCGTTTGAAGCCGGTTATCAATTAGGAGGTGCGGCATGAAACAGTTATCGGTATTTGTAGAAAATAAAGTGGGCAGCCTTGCTCAGGTGACAGGTGCGTTGAAAACTGCGGGGATCAATCTCCGGGCGATTTCCTCCTTTGATTCTCCTTCTTATGGAATACTCCGTATTGTGGTGGATCAGCCAGAAAAGGCATGGCAGCTGCTTCATGGGCAAAAATTTGCGGTGAAGCTGACAGAGGTGATCGCAGTGGAGCTGCAGGATCGGCCCGGCGCGCTGGACGATATGCTGACGATCCTGACAGAGGCGAATATCAGTATCAACTATATTTATTCTTTTGTCCTTCAGGAGCAGGCAGCGCCCCTGATGGTGCTGCATGTGTCCGACATGAAGAAAGCGGAGCAGGCGTTAGAAGCAGCAGGCATGCACATTGCGGGATAATCGGAGGCAGGGGGCTTTCCCCGGCAGGAGGTAGTTATGGCAAAAAAGATTGCAGTGATCGCGCTTGGGCATCAGG
>CANQNE010000073.1 GCA_947625135.1 uncultured Lachnospiraceae bacterium | reverse complement strand
ATTTATTCCGATGATTTTATTATCCCGATGTTTTCCCAAATATCCTTTGCTGTTGCTTAAATGTTTTGTAAACATCGGAATAATAAAGTTGCTTTCTATTTATTTCGGTTTGTGGTAATTTCTTCTTAACTGGTTTTTAGCCAACAGGAAAGGAGAAATTATTTATGGACAACTTTGTAGTATTAAAAGATGGCTATTCTGCCATCCAAAAACATCTGTTATCCGGAGATGCTGCACAACATGGCCGTACTAAAATTTACCTGCCTGCCTGCAGGTCACTGGAAGCATTTTATCTTGCCGAAGGAAAATCTTCATACGACCCCGCCATCAACTCAAAATTCAGAAAAAATATTGAGTCACAGATTCAATGCGGACTACGTTCTGAACGTAACGGCCGTCTTTACCGCCGTTTTACATTCATGATTGACGATTACTATTCGGGAAGACCGTTCCAGGCAATTTACAGCTCAGGAAAAAGGTACAAGTATAAACTTGATGAGGGCTCAGAACTGCTGGTTGAAAAATTTAAGAATAGCTTGAATCTGAGCAGTACCATAATCCCATGTGCGGGTACCATTGCAAGAAGTTTCTTTTATTATCTGGATCAAAATGGTATGCTGGATAACCAGGAAATAACGGAAGAAACCATCGTAGGTTTTCTGCAGTTTAAATCCGCTGAAAATAAATCCAGCATGGACAGTGTCCTTTATTTTTTCAGAAAGCTTCTTCTGTTTTTGTCAGATAACAGCATTTACACTGTAAACCCTGCAATAGCCGTCTATAAAGCTGCTTCCAGCCGCAGAAAAGTGCTTCCGGCATTCAAAAACAGTGAAATTGAAACACTGCTTGATATTCCTGACCGCTCTACACCCATCGGGAAGCGGGACTACGCAATCCTCCTGCTTTCATCCTTTACTGGCATCCGGGCGGTGGACATAGCAAATCTGACATTTGAAAACATCCGCCAGAAGGAGGGCATCATTACATTCATACAGCACAAAACCAAACGGGCGAATGCACTTCCGGTCAATGGGGAAGTACTCTGCGCACTCTATGATTACATTGATAATGCCAGGCCGGAGTCTTCGCTGCCCTATGTGTTTCTTACAATGGTAAAGCCATACAGGAAACTAAGTGACATCTCAAGCGTAAGAAGTATTTTTCAGCGGAATTTCCATGCAAGCGGAATAGAAAAAACAGCCGGGGATGGAAAATCATTTCATGCTTTCCGCAGGACAATCGGGAAATGGCTTCTGGAATCTTCAGCAGATGCGCAGATGATTTCACAGGTGCTTGGACAGCATGACAGGGATGTGCTGAAAAGATACCTTCCCCTTTCCCCTGATATTCTCCGGGAGTGTGCATTGGATTTTTCACTTATCCCTCTGGAAACGGAGGTGTACTAATGAATAAGGCATCTTACATAAGTAAATTTGCGGACTATATCGAAAAATATATCCTGTTTAAATGCGCTGTCGGCTATTCGGAAAGCTCCTACCTTACCCGCATGAAACAGTTTGACCGTTTCTGTGCCGAAAGGTTCCCGGAATCCGAAACCATATCCGAGGAAATAGTCTCTGAATGGTCATGCCGGCAAGATGGTGAATCGGAAAACAACCGGATCCAGCGGGTTTCTGCATTAAAGGGGCTTGTTGATTACCTGAACGCATCAGGCATTAAAGCGTATTCCATTCCGGAAGGGTGGACTGCAAGGCAGAAACCGTTTATGCCATACCTGTACAGCGACAGCGAACTGAGACAGTTTTTTCAGGGGGCTGATTCCATTCCCCCATGTCCGCTGTCCGGACCACGTGAGCTTATTGCGCCGGTTGTATTCCGCATGCATTTCTGCTGCGGGCTAAGACCACAGGAAACGACGGCCCTCCGCTGTGAAGACGTAAATATGGCAGAGTCAGCCCTGTACATAGCTGACTCAAAGGGACACAAAGACCGTATAGTTCCTATGTCAAGGGATCTCTGCATGCTGTGCAGGAAATACGATGATGTCATATCCCGCATATTTCCTGCCAGAAAGTATTTTTTCCAGCGTACAGCGGAATGCATCCCGGTTACCACTGAATGGCAGGGCGACCTGTTCCGGTCATGTGCAAAGCACGCAGGCATGGCTTTCAGAAACGGCAGATGGCCCCGTGTCTATGATTTCAGGCATAACTTTGCAACCCATGTGGTAAGGAAATGGGTTGCCGAAGGAAAAAACGTATCTGCAATGCTTCCGTATCTCAGTACATATATGGGGCATTCATCTTTAAATGCGACAGCTTACTATGTTCATCTTGTGCCGGAGCATCTTACGGAAACCGGGCTTACAGCCTGGGGCTGCATGCCGGAGGTTCCCGGTTATGAAGAATGAAAAAAATGAATTTTTCCGTCTGCTGCGGGAATACCTTACCATTTATCTCCCGAAACAGAAAAATGCCAGCGGACACACTTTAAAATCATACAGGGAAACCCTTAACCTGTTTATAACCTTCCTTGCAGAGCAGAAAAAATGCAGTCTTTGCAACATTACATTTGATGATGTCGGACAGGCTTCCGTCAATGGCTTCCTCGAATGGCTGTCTGAAAGCAGAAAATGCGGGACATCCACGATAAACCAGCGTCTTTCAGTTATCAGGGCATTCCTGAAATACTCCGGCTCCCGAAACCCTGTGGTCAATGACCATTATATTTCCATGCAGTCGGTGCCTTTCAGGAAACGGGGGGAAAAGTTTACAGTTGACCATTTCAGCGAGGCATCACTGGAAGCCATGCTGAAACAGCCGGATCCATCCAAAAAGAAACAGCACAGGGATCTTTTCTTTATGATCCTTCTGTATGATACAGGTGCCAGGGACAGTGAAATGCTTGGGTTATGCCCTGCTGATGTGGTGGTCAAAAACACGTCTCCGTATGTATTGCTTAAAGGAAAGGGGAAAAAGGAGCGCACAGTGCCCATCATGGAACAGACAAAACAGCACTTCCTCAGCTATGCCAGGCGCTTTGGCATTGATCCGAATGACAGTACGACACCGCTTTTTTATACCGAAATACATGGCAGAAAATGCCGTATGTCAGATGATAATGTAGCCCGGTTCATTAATAAATATGCAGCAATGGCCCGAAGAACCTGTGACGAAGTACCTGACAGGGTAACTCCCCATATGTGGAGGCACAGCCGGGCACTTCATTTATACAGGAAAGGTGTGCCGCTTCCTCTCATATCGGAGTGGCTGGGGCATTCTGACATGGAAACTACGTTAATTTATGCATATGCAGACACAGAAATGAAACGCATAGCCATAGAAAAAGCAACAAATGGAAATCATCCATTATGCACGAAAGTGTCAGTAGGGCTCAATGATGCAGATGATGACACGATTCGGTTTTACTGCGGACTGAAATAGCTGTTTTTATTATTCCGATGTTTTCAGTAGCATTTAAGCAACAAAAGAGGGTGTTTGAGAAAACATCGGGATAATAAAATCATCGGAATAAGTGATAT
>CANQNE010000072.1 GCA_947625135.1 uncultured Lachnospiraceae bacterium | reverse complement strand
GTGGGCGTGGCGGTGGGCGTCTCGCTTGTCCCCGGCTCAGGAGTATTCTGGGGAACGGGCGCGGGCTCCGGCGTCTCTCCGTTCATCAGCGCCGTCACCTCTTTCGAAGAAAGCGGCTTGTCAAAGAACTGCAGATCCGCCAGCTTCACGCCTGCAGGCGTTTTGTATTCGTTCATGCCAAGAGAGATCCAGAGGGAGGACTGCCCGCCGATCATCAGTTTTGTATTTTCCTTCGACAGAAAATCCAGTATCGTCATACCGTGACTATAATAATCTGACGTCTTGGAGGCCCGGTAGATCTTCTTCCAGCCATAGCCCAGATTGAATCCCTGACCGGCGTCCTCCGCCCGCACATTGCTTCCCCAAAAGCTGAACGCACTGATGGGACAGAGCGTGCCGTCCACATAGGTGTCCACATTGTCATTCTGAATCACCAGCGTCACAAAATGCCATTTCCCTTTTTCGGAGGAAAGGGCAGTTTGATTGCCGGAGGTTCTTGCAAAGTAATAGAAATAATTTTTCTGCTGAAAGTCCATGGTCATGGCGTAAGAGCCGGAATAAGGATTCTCGTTCCGCCCGGTGCAGTCGTCCTCGGAGAAGCCGAAGCTCCCCAGCGTGGAGATCTGCAGGCCGCTTGTCACATCGCCCTCCCGGATCAGACTGAACACATTATTTTTTTCATCGTAACGATTCTGATAGCCTTCCTCTGTTCCTTCTATATATAAGGGCCAGTCCTGATAATGCACGGCCCTGTGCGTGCCGCTGAAATTCAGCAGCGCGCCCTCCTGAGACACGTTTTTGGGAATATACTCCCAATAGGAAATAGTCACGCCCTTTTCCCATACCGGATATCCGCCGCGGTAAACGGGCGTTTCCGAAAAGTCCTTCCCGGCAAAGGGGTTGTCCAGCTCCAGCCATCCGTTTGTCCGGTCAGCGTTCTGTCCCTGCAGCTGGATCGCCTTTCCCTTTTCTGCATCCTCCACATACACAGGCGGATTGTCGTTGACTCCTGCCGCCGGTTTTGGCGACGGCGTGACATAAGGATGCGCGGTGGGCGCCGGTGTTGGCTCCCTTGAGGGCTTCGGCGTGGCGACGGGAACCGGCGTGGCATCGGGATCGGGATCCTGCGGCCCTGCATACTTCTGCACCAGTTCCGGCACTTCCTTTGCGTCGTCCAGCACATACGGATAAGGCGGATCGTCAAAAGCCTCCACTATGCCCAGCTTGCCCGGCGCCTGCCCGTTGTCTCTGCTGCCGGAGGTATTGTCATACTCGTTGCCCCGGGCGGTGATCGTAACGGGGAAAGCGTTGTCCTCATACATAAACTGGTGAGGGTTTTTCACGTCTTTGAAATAGTTGTTTTCCACCAGAATGGAGGCATAGCAGTCCGCGCCGATGCAGTAGCTGTTTCCGGCGGCAGTGTAATAGTTATTATATATATGGGCCGTACCGTACATGACACGGGGCATCCTCTGATCCACATTGTCCGCAAACCAGTTGTGATGGTAGGTCACCTTCAGGCGGCGGTAGTCCGTATCGTCATGATCTCCGGCGCCGGACCCGATCAGGCAGGACAGCCTGTGGTTGTTTTTCGTGATGGTGTACCAGAATTTGCACCATGACACGGTGATATAATTGGAACCGCCCTTGATGTCCAGATTGCCGTCAGCCGCCTCGTAAATATTCAGATGATGAAACCAGATATGATGACTGCCGTCTACATTGACGCAGTCGTCGGGCGTTCTGGACTCCCCGTAAGAACCCTGTATCGTCAGATTGCTGACGATGACATTGCTCTGATTTTTGAAATTCAGGCCGCCTTTCAGCACGGCGTTTTGATCCGCGCCTACGATGGTCTTGTTGCTGCCCACGTCAATGGCGTAACCGGTGTCGGTGATCGCCGTGATCCTGCCGGACACGATCACCACCGCCGGATTGCTGCCGCTGACAGCCTGCGCAAATGCTTCCCTGTCGGTGACGATCACCGGCTCTGCATCTCCGCCGCCGGTGACGCCGTCCACGCCCTCCGCGCTGACAGAAGCCCATCCGGCCAGCTCGTCCATGTTCAGCAACCCGTTGGCAGTCAAGCCGCTTCTTTCTGTCTGCTCCTTCTGAGCCGCCAGCGCCGTCTCAGCCGTTCCGTAACGAACGCCGCCCGGCTGATCGCCTCTGCCGCAGTAAAAGCATCCGCTGACAGTCAGCGTCAGCAACAGTACCCATACGATCCATTTTTTCATTGTTTTCTCCTTTCTGAAAGCACGGCAAAGGCGCTCTCCTTTGCAAAATTAAACCTGTATCTTACAAAGACAGCCGCAGAGCTGATCTGCTCCGCGGCCGCCGTGGGATGATCCCGCGCTGTGCGGGCCTGCTTTAGCTGCAGGAATTTCTGTATTCAATAGGCGTCATTTGATACCTTTTCTTAAACTGCCGGTTGAAATGCTCCACATTCTGGTACCCGGCGGCATAAGAAATATTTTCCACCGTCATATTGCTGTTCTTTAACAAAGTCTTGGCCTTTTTCATTTTGGCGTTCATCACCAGTTCCCCAAAGGTTTTGCCGGATTTCTCCTTGATATATTTGGAGATATAAGGCTCGGAAAGGTGGAACTGCGCCGCCATATCCGCCAGCGTCACCGTCTGGAAATTGGCCTGAATGAAATTCTGCATTTCCAGAAACCGCTCATCCATCACATGCTGAGTATTCCGGATCTCCAGCAGATGATTGACCGCCACCACAAGGGCGCTGATGGAGGATTTGATAATATCCTCATCCGTACCTACGCCCCAGTACATCTTTCCCTGATAGGTGATGCCCACGTAAGACATGGCTTTGGAGGAGGAACCCTGAGAAAGGGCGTGTTCCTCATAAACGGAAAGCTCATAGCTTACATCAAAATACTGCTTGATAATGTTGCTCACCGCATCCAGACGTCCGTTTCCGTTGGCGTCTACTTTTCTGCGGCGGTCATCCTGCACAATGATGGCCTCCGCAAAAATGCCGTTAATCTGTTTGAAATGGCACTCGGGAATATGGAACAGGGGGTACCGGTTCACATAATTTTCCGCAAAGATATCATATACCCACTGAGGGGACAGCTCCTTATGCTCCTCGTCGGACACCTGTTTTACAAGATAGCCCACCTGCTCCCGCATTTTGTCGGGAAGGGAGATCCCGAAATTCTGTTTCAGGATATAAGCCACGCCGCCCTTTCCTGACTGGCTGTTGATACGGATCACGTCCGCCTCGTAAGTGCGGCCCACATCTTTGGGATCGATGGGAAGATAGGGCACGGACCATTTCTTGAGTTTCTTTTCCTCATGCCATGCCATACCTTTTGCGATGGCGTCCTGATGGGAGCCGGAAAATGCGGTGAATACCAGCTCGCCTGCGTAAGGCTGACGGGGCGTTACCCGCATACCTGTATATTCTTCGTATTCCGCGCTGATCCGGGGCATATCGGAAAAATCCAGCCCGGGATCCACGCCCTGTGAAAACATATTCATGGCAAGGGTGATGATATCTACATTGCCGGTGCGCTCGCCGTTGCC
>CANQNE010000071.1 GCA_947625135.1 uncultured Lachnospiraceae bacterium | reverse complement strand
GCATCCCCAAAACTGAAAAACCGGTACTTTTCCTGAATCGCCTCCTGATAGGCGTCAAGAATATGCTCCCGTCCCGCGAAGGCCGATACCAGCATCAGCAACGTAGACTGGGGGAGATGAAAATTGGTGATCAATCCGTCGATACACCGGAATTTGTAGCCGGGATAAATAAAAATATCCGTCCACCCGCTGCATGGCCGCACCATGCCACGCTCGTCCGCCACTGATTCCAGCGTGCGGCAGCTTGTTGTTCCCACGGCAATGATCCTGCCGCCCCGCTCCTTTGCCTGCCGGATCTTTTCTGCCTGTTCCTCCTCAATCCGGTAAAATTCACTGTGCATGTGATGATCGGTCACTTCCTCCGCCTTTACCGGCCGGAAGGTTCCAAGCCCCACATGCAGGGTGACGCTTGCCACGGAAACACCCATATCTTCGATCTCCTTTAACAGGGTTTCCGTAAAATGCAGTCCCGCAGTAGGCGCGGCCGCCGATCCGTCATATTTTGCATAAACCGTCTGATAACGGTTTTTGTCCTGCAGCTTTTCTGTGATATAAGGGGGAAGGGGCATCTGTCCCAGCTGATCCAGAATCTCCTCAAAAATGCCGTCGTAAGTAAAACGGATCAGCCGATTTCCTTCCTCTACCACATCTATGACCCTGCCGGTAAGAAGCCCGTCTCCAAAGACCAGCTCTGTCCCAGGCTTTGCCTTTTTGCCCGGCCTGACAAGGGTTTCCCACAGATCATCCTCCCTGCGCTTCAGAAGCAGTACCTCGATCTGACCGCCGGTCTCTGTCCGGATTCCAAAAAGCCGGGCGGGAATGACCTTTGTGTCATTGATCACCAGACAATCGCCCGGTCTGAAATAATCCTTAATATTTCGAAAGCCCCGATGCGTGATCTGTCCCGTAACCCGGTCCATCACCAGTAAACGGCTGCTGCTCCGATCCGGAAGGGGGGTCTGGGCGATCAGCTCCTTCGGCAGTTCAAAATCAAAATCTTTTACCTTCAATCTTTTTCCTCATTTTCTGTCTCATTTGCCGGGGCGCTTCCTCCCTCACGGGGCGCTTCCGGCTGCTCACGGGGGATATTCTGATTCCCCGATCCCTCCTGCGCTGTCTGACTCCATAAATCTGCCGTTGGCTGCTCCCGCTTCATCCGCTGCGGCATCACATAGCCGCTGCCTGTGGGCTGTTGTTCCTGCTTCGTCTCTCCGTGATACACATGGGGCATTACCATAGTTTCTTCCCCGCTTTTTCGTACTTTATCCGCAGGAGGCGCCATCTCCGCCAGATTCTCATAAGCGACCCGTGTATCGCATAGCATGTCGTGAAGCGCAAAATGATCCTTTCCGGACAACGCGATCAGATATCCGATATATAAGATCCCACTTAAAAACCTGCCTACCGTTTCTCTGAACAGTACATTTAAAAATGTCAGCTTTTCCCCGTCCAGCGTTTCCACACGGATGCGTAAAAGCATTTTCCCCGGTGTTTTTCCAAACGCGTAGGTAAAGATGACCAGATACACCGCCCGTATACAGTATGCCGCGATGGCATACACGCTCCAGTGAAACAACACCTGTCTGTTCCATATACTATTCTTTACAAACATACTGCCCACCATTAACGGCAGCAGCAAAATAGCGGAGATCACAGTAATCAGCAGCATGTCGATGAGATAGGCCACCAGCCTTGTTCCAAATCCGGCTGCCGCACATTTAGGGCTCTGCATAATACATCAACCCCTTATTCTTTGTTTCAGACAACTCCTGCAGTACCTGATTGTCGCTTTTGGGGATCAGCTCCGCCGCCTTTGAAAACAGGAAATTTAAAATTCCGTTTTTCTTTTTCGGCATAACGGAAAAATCAATATTCTGTGCATCCAGTTCCCCGGCAATCTTCTCCTGCGCCTCTGCATAAGTGTCCACGATCTCGTCGATCAGCCCAATCTCCTTCGCCTTTTGTGCAGAGAACACACTGCCGTCGGCATAAGGCTTGACCTCATCCTCCGTCATGTTCCTTCCTTTTTCTACAATGTCCAAAAACTGGCTGTAAGACTGATCCACGATCTCCTGATAGATCTGGATCTGCTTTTCCGTTTGGGCGTCGTCTCCGGTAAACATGGCCTTGTTATCTCCGCTTGTAATGTTGATCTCCTCGATCCCCAGCTTATCATAAAGTCCCTTCAGATTATAGGTACTCATGATCACACCAATGGAACCGGTTGTCGCATTTCTGTTGGCATAGATCTTATCTGCGGCCATGGCAATATAATAGCCGCCGGAATAAGCATAACTGTGCATATAGGCATAAACAGGCCGTCCGGTTTTTTCCTTATAGTCCATCAGCTTCAGATACAGCTCGTCAGCGTCAATGACAGTGCCGCCGGGTGTCTCTTCATAGAGCAGAATGGCCTGATTGCTGTAGCTGTCCGCCAGCGCGTCAATGTAGTCCAGCGTCCCCTGATGATCATATTCCGTATTGCCGTACACCTCTTCCACATTCTGAATGGTTCCTGTCACGTTGATTACCCCGATAAAATCCTCATAAGGCAATTTCGACGCATAATCTATCTCCTGCCGGCTTTCCCTCAGCAATTCCATATAGTCCGGCGTTTCGTCCACGCCGGTTGCACGCTGCTTTTCTGCCTCTACCTGCACCAGCAGGTTGGTCGCGCCGATGATGATGAACAGCACCGCCGCCACCACAAGCGCAATAATCTGTTTTCCCTTCATCATTCAGCCCCCTTTCAAGAGCGCAGCTCTATGCCGATGGCTTCCAGCTCTTTCAAGATCTTATCCATAGCGCCGGACACTTCCTTCTCCTCCAGCGTTTTATCTTTGGCCCGGAAAGTGATGGAATAGGCCACGGACTTGTACCCTTCGCTGATCTGCTGTCCCTCATAAATATCAAACAAATGGCAGCTCTCCAGATACTGCCCGCCGCGTTTCCGAATGATCTCCTCGATCTGGCCTACCAGAATATCCTTCTTCATCAGCATGGAAATATCCCTTGTCACCGCCGGGTATCTTGCAATACCCACATATTTCCGGTCAAAGGAAGCTCTGGAGACAATCTCCGGCATATCGATCACCGCCACATAAACTCTTGTGCCGATATCATAATTTTCACATACCTCGGGATGGATCTCTCCCAGATAGCCCGCCGTCACGCCGTCATAAACAATATCCGCCTGGCGTCCCGGATGAAGATAAGGTCTTTGGCCCTTTGGATCATAAATGATGCCGTTCTTTAACCCAAGGCGTTCAAAAAGCTCTTCTACCACGCCCTTCATCGTAAAGAAATCGCCTTCGCCGTACATACCCAGTGTAAGCTGCATCCGCTCCTGAGGAAGCTCTGTCACCGGCACCGCCCTGGGCAGATAGATATTTGCCAGCTCATAGAGCCGCACGTTTTTATTTCTGTGGTTATAATTAAATGCCAGACTTGTGAGCATACCGTTCAGAGGAATGGTACGCATGATACTGAAATCTTCTCCCAGAGGATTGGAGATCGTCACCGTGTTTCTCAGAGGAGAATCCTTTTCGATCAGCAGCTTATCAAATACTCTGGGGCTCTCAAAACTGTAAGTCATTCCCTGTGAAAATCCACAGAACTCCGCCACGTCTCTGGCGATCTCCTCGATCCGCAGCTTAAAGGACAGCTTTCCCGTTGTAGACTCACCATGGGGCAGGGTTGTGGGGATCTTGTCATACCCGTAAAATCTGGCCACTTCCTCCGCCAGATCCGCCATGCACTCCAGATCCTGCCGCCATGTAGGTACGATCACCTCTTTGGCTGCCTCGTCATACCCCAGATCAATGGTCTTAAAATAGCCGATCATGTCTTCTTCGGAAATGTCTGTTCCCAGCAAGGTATTGATCTTATCCCGATCAAAGGGAACTCTTGTTTCCTGTCTGGGCTGCGGATATATATCTACCACGCCGCCTACCACTTCGCCGGCGCCGAATTCCTCGATCAGCTGGCAGGCGCGGTTCATGGCAAGAATGGCATTGTTTGGATCCAGTCCCTTTTCAAATTTTCCGGAAGCATCTGTCCGCAATCCTACTTTTTTGGCAGAAAGGCGGATATTGGTGCCGTCAAAGCAGGCAGCCTCAAAGAGCATCGTCTTTACATCGTCGGTGATCATAGAATTCTCTCCGCCCATAATACCGGCCAGGCCTACAGATTTATCTCTGTCGCAGATCATCAGGATGCTGTCATCCAGCTTCCGCTCCTGACCGTCCAGCGTCACAAAGGTTTC
>CANQNE010000070.1 GCA_947625135.1 uncultured Lachnospiraceae bacterium | reverse complement strand
GATACAGCTTCCGGTGAGGGAGATCCCGGCTGGAATGAAGATGGCTCCGGCGAGGAAAACAGCTGGTAAGATAGAGGATCTGACGGTGAATAATACTTGACAATATGCGCGCAAGTATATTATTATAGAAGTTAGAGTTGGACAACTATAGCGAAATAGAAAATGAGAAACGTAAAGGAGGAAAAACCTTTGTTGGAGATTATGACGAATGATGGCGATAACGCTGCAAGAATTATTGTCATTGGTGTCGGCGGCGCAGGCAACAATGCAGTAAACAGAATGGTAGAGGAAAGTACCGGCGGTGTTGAATTTATCGGTGTAAATACAGATAAACAGGCTCTTTCTCTGTGCAAGGCGCCCACTACGATCCAGATCGGTGAGAAGATCACCAAGGGACTGGGTGCAGGTGCGAAGCCGGAGATCGGCAAGCAGGCGGCAGAAGAGAGCGAGGATGAGATCGCAAAGGCCATTCAGGGGGCGGATATGGTATTCGTAACCTGCGGTATGGGCGGAGGTACCGGAACAGGCGCCGCACCCATCGTGGCAAAGATCGCAAAGGATATGGGCGTACTCACCGTAGGTGTTGTGACAAAGCCTTTCCGCTTTGAAGCCAAGAGACGTATGGAAAACGCCATGTCAGGAATTGAAAATCTGCGACAGAGTGTAGATACCCTGATTGTGATCCCCAACGATAAGCTGTTGGAGATCGTTGACCGCAGAACGACCATGCCGGAGGCATTGAAGAAAGCGGATGAAGTGCTGCAGCAGGCAGTGAAGGGCATTACGGATCTGATCAACGTACCTGCGCTGATCAATCTGGATTTTGCAGATGTACAGACTGTGATGACGGACAAGGGTATTGCCCACATCGGTATCGGGCAGGCCAAGGGCGATGACAAGGCCATTGAAGCCGTGAAGCAGGCAGTAGCCAGCCCGCTGCTTGAGACTACCATTGCAGGCGCGTCTCATGTGATTGTGAATATTTCCGGCGACATCTCCCTTATGGATGCAAATGACGCCGCAAGCTATGTACAGGATCTGGCCGGCGACGAGGCCAACATCATCTTCGGCGCAATGTTTGATCCCGACTGTGTAGATGAGGCTTCCATTACGGTGATCGCCACCGGTATTGCCGATGCCAACGCACCCAAGAAGCCAGAGAAAAAGACAGGTTTTTCCGGTTTTACAACAGATACCGTGAAGCCGGTGAATACGTTTAAGCCTTCTTCTACGCCGGTAAGTCCTACCCTGAAGCCCACAAGCGCTACAAGTGAGAAGAACATTCAGGTACCCAGTTTTCTCAGCAAGAAAAAATAAATCTATTTCACGATCATGATATGAATTTTTGTAAAACCCTTTTGTTGGATTGGTGTTCTGGCGAAAGGGTTTTACTTCCGTATAGCGGACAGAAATCGGGGAAAGGATAGACGATATGCAGAACAGTTTTTATGGAGCGGCATGGTATTTTCTGCTGTACGCCGTTCTGGGCTGGTGCGCGGAGGTGGCGTATGCGGCAGTGAAGACAAAGGGATTTGTCAATAGAGGGTTTTTGAACGGCCCCTACTGCCCCATTTATGGGTTCGGGATGCTCATTGTGATCTACGCGCTGACACCGATGAAAGGCAATCTGTTGCTGTTGTTCGCAGGCTCTTTTTTGCTCACTTCGCTTCTGGAGCTTGTGACAGGCTATGTACTGGAAAAATTTTTTGACGACAAATGGTGGGACTACAGCAGGGAGCCTTTGAACATTCACGGATATGTATGCCTGCGCTTTTCGATCTTATGGGGCGTGGCCTGCGTGGTGATCATGCGGGGGCTGCAGCCGTTGATGGAAAATCTGGTAAGGCATATTCCCCATAGGGTGGGCATTGTGCTGCTGGTTGTGTTTTTCCTGCTGTTTCTGGCGGATGCCGCCATGACGGTGTCTGCGCTGCTTCATTTAAAGAAGCAGCTGCGTCTGGTGAAAGAGATCAACGAAAAGCTGCGGGCGCTTTCAAATACGATGGGAAAATCCATCTATTCCGGAACGATCGCGGCGCTGGACAAGTCGGCCCATATCCGGGAGGAGCTGGAGGACTCTGAAAAGGCCGCTGTTGCGGAATTTGAGGAATATAAGAACCGGTGGCAGGAGTATCTTACCAAACCCCGTTTCGGTACCCGGCGTCTGCTGAAGGCGTTTCCCGATTTCGGCAGCGGAAGGCCAAAAGAGCATTTAAATATCCTGTCCGAACTGTGGAATAAAAATAGAAGAAAATAAAATGAAATAAAGGAGTAAAGCTATGAAGATCACAAACGACATTCAGTACATCGGCGTCAACGACCACAAGGTAGATCTGTTTGAGGGACAGTATGTGGTAGAAAACGGTATGGCCTACAACTCTTATATCATCATGGATGAAAAGATCGCCATTATGGATACCGTGGACGCCAATTTCACCCACGAGTGGCTGGACAACATTGAAAGCACGCTGGGGAGCCGCAAACCGGATTATCTGGTGATCCAGCACATGGAGCCGGATCATTCCGCCAACATTGCCAACTTTATGAACATTTATCAGGACACGAAGATCGTTTCCAGCGCGAAGGCCTTTGTTATGATGCAGCAGTTTTTCGGAACGGATTTTGCGGACAGGCAGGTGGTTGTGGGAGAAGGAGATACGCTTTCTCTTGGAAAGCACACCCTGACCTTTGTGACCGCGCCTATGGTACATTGGCCCGAGGTCATTGTGACTTACGACAGCTATGACAAGGTGCTGTTTTCCGCCGACGGCTTCGGCAAGTTCGGAGCGCTGGATGTAGAGGAGGACTGGGCATGTGAGGCACGCCGTTACTATATCGGCATTGTGGGCAAATATGGCCCTCAGGTGCAGAACCTGCTGAAAAAAGCGGCGGGGCTTGATATTCAGATTATATGTCCTCTTCACGGCCCTGTGCTGACCGAAAATCTGGGCTACTATCTGAACCTGTACCATATATGGTCCTCTTACGGTGTGGAAACCGACGGCGTGATGATCGCCTATACATCCATTTATGGACATACCAAGAAGGCAGTGGATCTGCTGGCAGAGAAGCTGCGCCGGAAGGGATGTCCCAAGGTAGTGGTAACGGATCTGGCAAGAGAGGATATGGCGGAGGCGGTAGAGGACGCTTTCCGTTACGGAAAGATCGTCTTTGCGACCACCACTTACAATGCGGATATTTTCCCCTTTATGCGGGAGTTTATCGATCATCTCACGGAGCGTAATTTCCAGAACCGGACGGTGGCTTTTATCGAAAATGGTTCCTGGGCGCCCATGGCTGCCAAGGTCATGAAGCAGAAGCTGGAAGGCTGCAAAAAGCTCACATACGCCGAGACTACCGTGCAGATCAAGTCCGCCCTCAACGAGGAGAGCAGCATGCAGCTGGAAGCGTTGGCGGAGGAGCTTTGCAAGGATTATCTTGCCCGGCAGGATGACACGGCGGATAAAAATGATATGAAGGCGCTGTTCAATATTGGCTACGGCCTGTATGTGGTTACCTCCAACGACGGCAAAAAGGACAACGGACTGATCGTCAATACAGTGAGCCAGCTGACCAATACCCCCAACCGTGTGGCTGTGACCATCAACAAGCAGAACTATTCCCATCATGTGATCCGGCAGACCGGCATCCTGAATGTGAACTGCCTGTCTGTGGACGCGCCCTTTGACCTGTTCAAGAAGTTCGGGTTCCAGAGCGGCAGGACGGTGGATAAATTTGCCGGTGAAAGTGTGCTGCGCTCAGACAACGGCCTTGTATTTCTGTCCCAGCACGTCAATGCGCTGCTGTCTCTGAAGGTGGAGGATTATGTGGAGCTGGAAACTCACGGCATGTTTATCTGCAGCGTGACGGAGGCCCGGGTATTCTCAAAGGCGGAGACCATGACCTATACCTACTATCAGAATTATGTAAAGCCCAAGCCGGAAACGGAGGGCAAGAAGGGTTATGTCTGCAAGGTGTGCGGTTATATTTACGAAGGCGACGAGCTTCCCGACGACTTTATATGCCCGCTGTGCAAGCATGGCGCTGCGGATTTTGAACCCATCGGATAAACAAAAGGGAGACTTTAAAACGGAGAATGACCCCTGAAAAGAGCGGAAATGCTTTTTTCAGGGGTTTTTTTATCCCTGCATACGGCGATCGTGAAGAAAGCGCTCCCAAATAGGCACTCCTGAATAGGCGCTCCCGAATAGGCGTTCCTGAAAGCTGCGGGGCTGTAGGAAAATCCCTGCATGGGCGTGCCGGCGAAGGAACACGGATCTGGAGGAATCAGAAAATTGTAAAAAAATGCGGAGAATCTTTTTGAAATCTGTCCACCGTTTGACAAAATTTATAGGCCCT
>CANQNE010000069.1 GCA_947625135.1 uncultured Lachnospiraceae bacterium | reverse complement strand
GGCAGAGAAGCCGGAGGAAGCGGAGACAGGCAAGGCTGAACCAGAAGCAGAGAAGCAGGAAGAGCCTGCGAAAGCTCCGTCAGAAGAAGTGGCTGCCACAAAGGAGCCGGAGGTGAAGAAGCCTGCAAAGGTAAAGGCGAAAGTAGTAAAAGACACCAAGCCGAAAGAGCCGGAGGATATGGTGCTCGAAGACGCGCCCAATAAGCTGCTGAAGGCGGTGCGGGAGAGCGGTACGGTTTCTACGGAAGCGGATCTGGAAATGCGGAAGAAGGTACTGACGATGTATGAAGAAGGATACGGCAGTATGGATATATCAGAATCCCTGAAGCTGGGGATTGGAGAAGTTCGCATGATCATAGATCTTTATAGCAGGAGAGAGCGATGAACAAAAAATATTTTCTAAGAGGCTTCGGCGTCGGAGTATTGGTTACGTCTCTGGTGTTCGGAGGATACTCAATGATAAAATCAAACAGTACACGGGTTTCTCCTACGAATGAGCCGGGAAAGGGCGCAGTCGTATCGGAAAGCCCGCTGAGCGCGGAAACGGAGGAGCCCGCGGATCAGACGGCAACGAAAGCGCCTGAAACTGCAAGCCCCAGTCCGGCGCCGCAGGCTTCCCAGACACCGGCGGCAACACAGGCTGCGGCAGCTACCAGAAATCCGGTGACGACCGATCAGCCTTCTCAGGCGCAGAACCCATCGGGAACAAAAACCCCTTCTGATACCCAGGCGGGCGGCCAGAGCAGCCCGGCGCCTCAGCAGTCTGATGTACAGGCTAATGCCGGGGCAGTGTCAAATACACAGGAGAGCAGCAGTGTAGCGGTAGAGATCCCAAGAGGCGCGGATTCATATACGACCGCATCAAAGCTGAAGGATGCCGGCCTGATTGAGGATGTACGGGAATTTGACAACTATCTGGAGGAGCGTGGCTACGCGAACCGGCTCAATCCGGGCACCTATTCCATTGAGAAGGGATCTACTTATGAGCAGATCGCCCGAAAAATTGCGGAACAGGCGAAATAACCCGTATTTTTGCAGGAAAAACAGGAAGAAAAAGGGTTGACACACAAGGAACGGTGTAATATAATCAAAAAGATTGCAGAGTGGATAAATATCCATCCATAGCCCCGGAAGGATATTGAAACTATAGAATCAACAATATTGAGCAGGAGGTTAACCAATGAAAAGTTTTATGGCGAGTCCGGCAACGATCGATAGAAAATGGTATGTTGTTGATGCAGAAGGCTGCACGTTAGGACGCTTATCTTCAGAAGTTGCAAGTGTGCTGAGAGGCAAGAAAAAGCCCATCTTCACACCCCATATTGATACAGGTGACTATGTGATCGTCATCAATGCGGAAAAGATCAAAGTGACAGGCAAGAAGCTGGATCAAAAGATTTACTACCGTCATTCCGAATATGTTGGCGGCATGAAAGAGACTACTCTGAAGGAAATGCTGGCAAAGAAACCGGAAAGAGTGATCGAACTTGCAGTAAAGGGTATGCTTCCCAAAGGACCCCTTGGCAGACAGATGTACAAGAAGCTGTTTGTTTATGCAGGACCGGAACACAAGCACGAGGCACAGAAGCCTGAAGTGCTGACGTTTTAAGCAGGGATGAAAGGAGAAACAGATCATGGCTCAGTCTTATGGAACAGGTAGAAGAAAAAAGTCTATCGCAAGGGTATATTTGACCCCGGGAACAGGAAAGATTACCATCAATAAAAGAGATATCGATGATTACTTTGGTCTGGAGACATTAAAAGTGATCGTTCGTCAGCCTCTGGTAGCTACAGAGACGCTGGGAAAATATGACGTGAAGGTGAATGTACACGGCGGCGGTTACACAGGACAGGCAGGCGCTGTAAGACATGGTATCGCAAGAGCGCTGCTTCACGAGGATGCAGAGTTCCGTCCTATCCTGAAGAAGGCCGGATATCTCACCAGAGATCCGAGAATGAAAGAGCGTAAGAAATACGGTCTCAAAGCAGCCCGTCGTGCGCCCCAGTTCTCGAAGAGATAATATTCAACAAATTGATGAAATTACAGAAGTAAGTTGCCAGAGGGCGGATCCGTTTTTCGGGTTCCGCCCTCTGTTTTTCTGGTCTGGTCCAAGGATTGGGTAAGCCTGCAAACTAATGAAGATAAAAATACCCGGTTTGCAGGTTTCATTATGGCAGGGAAAAAGATTCATCACAGAAAGTTTCACAATATACAAGTCGTTTGTTTTGTGCAATTACGCCTTTGACGAAATGGATCATTATGAGTATAATGATCATAACGTGTGGCACTCAATGCGTAAATCCAGTTGAGTGCCATACGTTTATTTTTTTGTAACAGGAAAGGAATCAAAGCATGGAAACAAAAGCAAATCATTTTTTGAGAGATGAGCGTATTGGAAAATTGATGAGGCAATATGCCATTCCCTGTATCATCTCACTTTTAGTTGGGGCATTGTATAATATCGTGGATCAAATCTTTATTGCCAATGCCGACTATCTGGGCTCCTTTGGCAATGCGGCGAACACAGTTGTATTTCCCCTTACCGTTATCGCGCTGGCGATAGCAGTCATGGTGGGGGACGGCTGTTGTGCGTTTGTCAGCCTGAGCCTTGGTAAAAAAGAGCTTGCAGACGCAAAGAAAAGTGTCGGAAATGCCATCGTTATGGTGATCGTAAGCAGTTTGCTTCTCTGCGGGATTTATCTGATATTTGCCAAACCGATCATTACGTTGTTCGGCGCGGCAGTGAATGAGGAGACGTTTGGGTATTCCCGGGAATATTTCTTTTGGATTACGTTGGGGGTCCCTTTCTATATGTTTGGGCAGGCGATGAATCCGATCATTCGGGCAGATGGTTCGCCTAAATTTGCTATGATTTCCACATTGATCGGCGCTGCCATCAATATTGTTCTCGACCCGATCTTTATTTTTCTGTTCAAGTGGGGAATGATGGGCGCAGCAGCGGCAACGGTCATCGGTCAGGTGGCGACGGCAGTTTTGGCTTTTTGGTATCTTCTGCATACAAAGCAGATCAAACCGGCAAAAAGTGATTTCCGCTTAGATCGGCACATCAGCGGGAAAACAGTATTACTTGGTATCACCAGTTTTCTTTCTCAGATCTCTTTGGTTGCGGCCATGGCTGCGATCAACAATATGATCCTCAAATATAGCGCACTGGATCCGGTGTTTGGGCAGGAGCAGTATGCGCAGATCCCCATGGCAGTGGTGGGGATTGTGATGAAGTTTTTTCAGATCGTGATTTCCATCGTCGTGGGGATGGCGGCGGGATGTATTCCCATTGCCGGTTACAATATGGGCGCAGGGCTAAAGAAGCGGGTTCAGAGCCTCTTCACCCGGCTGCTCATCACAGAAGCTGCTGTGGGCGCCGTGGCATTGGTAATTGTGGAAGTGTTCCCGGAGACCCTTATCAGCATATTTGGCGCAGCCAATGAGAGTACGTATTATACTGTTTTTGCACTGAAATCTTTTCGTATCTATCTGTGCATGATCATTTTTGCCTGTGTCAACAAGGCGTGTTTCATCTTTCTGCAGGCCATGGGCAAGGCAATGGCATCCACCATACTTTCCATGATCCGTGAGGTGGTATTTGGCGTGGGGTTTGCCCTTTTGCTCCCGATGTTTTGGGGATTGGACGGGGTTCTGTATTCCATGCCGGCGTCTGATATCCTGACTTTTGGCGTGGCTGTGGTGTTCATTGTACAGACTTACCGGGAATTGGGAAAAAGATAAGCAAAGTTCCAAAGGATGAGATCCTTTATGCAGAAGTGGATATGGATGCAGTTGTAATTGCAGTACTGTACTTTAAAAATTTTTCTTGACAAAAATCGAGATACCCCCATAATAATGTCATAGTGATACTGTGATAGGAGTATCATAGCTATTAAGCCGGAAAGTGTGAAAAATGAAGAAAGAACATAAGACAACCAAATCATTTTGAAATAAATGGAAAGGAGATGACTGCAATGAAAGTCTTGATTTTAAACGGCAGTCCCCATGAAAAGGGCTGCACGGCAAGAGCGCTGCAGGAAGTGGAAGAAACACTGAACAGAGAAGGGATAGAAACGGAGACCATCGTGGTGGGAAATCAGAATATCAGAGGCTGTATTTCCTGCAATCATTGCGGAAAAACCGGCAAATGTGTTTTTGACGATCCGGTCAATGAGATCGCCCGCAAATTTGAAGGCGCGGACGGACTGTTAGTGGGAACTCCGGTGTACTATGCCGGGGCCAACGGGACGCTCCTCTCTTTGCTGGACAGATTGTTTTACAGCACCGGTTTTGACAAGGCAATGAAAGTCGGCGCAGTAGTGCTGTCGTCCAGAAGGGCCGGAAGCACCTCCGCTTATGATGAGATCAACAAATACTTTACCATTGCGAGTATGCCCATTGCATCCAGCTCTTACTGGAATGAAGTACACGGATTTACAGCCGGGGATGTGGAAAAGGATCTGGAAGGGCTGCAGACAATGAGAAATCTGGGAAGGAATATGGCGTTTCTGATCAAAGCGATCCATCTGGG
>CANQNE010000068.1 GCA_947625135.1 uncultured Lachnospiraceae bacterium | reverse complement strand
ATAAATTGTCCTATCGGCACCATATTCTATTAACAAAGGAAAATTCTATTCATAGTTTTGATTTTGTTTGAAATGGATTTTGATGAGATTAACGTAATACTCTACTTGAAGCGGTCTTTAACGATTTTCAGCGGTACTTTCGCCTTTTAGAATATAAACAAAAAAAGACCCTGAAAGCCTCATAATCACTGGAAAACACATGTGTTATAAGGCTTTCAGAGCCTTCACATTTTAAATTTAAGCATTTATGAAAGGTTTGCTTACATTCCCATCTGTTTTGCAACTTCTTCCGCGAAGTTTTCTTCCTTCTTCTCAAGGCCCTCGCCTGTCTCATAGCGGATGAATTTCTTCACTGCAACCGTTGCGCCTGCTGCCTTGGATACCTGATCCAGATACTTGGCAACCGTCAGATCTCCGTCCTTTACATAAGCCTGATCCAGAAGACATACTTCCTTCAGCTCCTTGTTCAGACGTCCGATGATCATCTTCTCAATGATATTGTCCGGCTTGCTGGCATTCTTGGGATCATTCTTCGCCTGCGCGAGAAGGATCTCCTTCTCATGCTCCTTGTACTCCTCAGAAACCTCAGCCTGAGACACATACTTGGGAGACAGCGCCGCAACCTGCATCGCCACGTTCATCAGCGCTTCCTTCACCTCAGGCGTGTCAGGGGCGTCAGCCTCTACCAGTACACCGATGCGTCCGCCGCCGTGAATATAAGACACCACTACGCCGTCTGTAATAATCTTCTCAAAACGGCGGATGGAGAGCTTCTCACCGATCACAGCGATCTTGTCTGTCAGCGCTTCCTTTACAGTCTTGGAAGTGTCTGCCTTCCATGTCTCTGCAAGGAATGTGTCCATGTCGGCTGCTTCAGAATCCAGCGCCTGCGCCGCAACATCCGCAACATAACTCTGGAATTCCGCATTTTTTGCAACAAAGTCTGTCTCACTGTTTACTTCCACGATGGCAGCCTTTTTGTCGTCCACGATCACGGTCTTTACGATACCCTCTGCCGCAATACGGCCGGCCTTCTTTTCCGCTTTTGCCTGCCCGTTCTTTCTCAGAAACTCAACTGCGGCATCCATGTCGCCGTTTGTCTCGCTCAGCGCCTTCTTGCAGTCCATCATGCCTGCGCCGGTCATCTCTCTCAATTCTTTTACCATTGAAGCTGTAATAGCCATGATTCAAATTCCTCCATTTATCAAAAAATCTCTGTTATTCCTCTTCAACTACATCAGCCGCCGCTGTTTCCTCTGCCGCTTCCTCCGGCTCCTCGGTGAGCATCTCGCCCTGATTTGCCTCAACTACCGCGTCCGCCATCTTAGAAACGATCAATTTCACTGCGCGGATGGCGTCGTCGTTGCCGGGGATGATGTAATCCAGTTCCTCCGGATCACAGTTGGTATCTGCGATGCCGATCAGCGGAATACCCAGCGTATGCGCTTCCTGTACACAGATCCGCTCCTTCTTGGGATCTACTACAAAGATGGCGTCGGGAATTCTTTTCATTTCCTTGATGCCGCCAAGATTCTTCTGCAGCTTTTCCATCTCTTTCTTCAGGGCAATGACTTCCTTCTTGGGAAGTACGTCGAAGGTTCCGTCCTCCTGCATCGCTTCGATTGCTTTCAGACGCGCGATCCTGCTCTGAATGGTCTTGAAGTTTGTGAGCATGCCGCCCAGCCATCTCTCGTTCACATAGAACATGCCGCAGCGCTCAGCCTCAGTTCTGATGGCGTCCTGCGCCTGCTTCTTTGTTCCCACAAAAAGAATGGTGCCGCCGTCTGCCACGATGTCGGCAACGGCCTTGTAGGCTTCGTCTACCTTCCCTACAGACTTCTGCAGGTCAATGATATAGATCCCGTTTCTCTCTGTGTAGATGTACTCCGCCATCTTGGGGTTCCATCTTCTTGTCTGGTGTCCGAAATGTACACCTGCTTCCAACAGTTGCTTCATTGAAACTACGCTCATGTTTTTACCTCCATTTGGTTGTTCTTCCGTATGCTTCCTCTTCTCAGGCAATCTCCTGCCCGAAAACCATGCGCTGCGCGCTGTCCGGAGAAGGGACACCCTCCTGAAAATCGGCACACGTGCTTTTTTTACGCCATGACAGTATAGCACAAACTTCCCTGTGGTTTCAAGTAGATTTCTTTATTTTTTACCTGTTTTTTCCGTTTTCTGTGGATTTTTGCCGCGGTCTGCCCGGTACCAGCATTTTTCCTCTCTTTTTATCCGATAAAACCCGGCTTTTTGATACAGGGAAATGGCTCTTTTATTTCGGGAGGACACTTCCAGACTGACCCGCTTTTTCCCTTCTTCCATGGCCTTTTGGGCAGTCCATTCCAACAGCATCCCTCCGTACCCTTTTTTGCGGAAGCAGCCGTCGATCCCCACAGCCGAGATCTGCAAGGCGTCCGGATCATGAACAGCCTGAGACAGAATCAGCAGCCCCGCCGCCTGATGCGCTTGAGCGCGGTCATAAACCAGATAAGCCTGATCGTTGCCTGATAAAACCAGCGGGCCGCTTTCTCTTTTTTCTCCCGTTCCCTTCTGTTCTTCCGTTCCCCTCTGTTCTTCCGTTTCCTTCTGTTCTTCCGTTCCCTTCTGTTCTTCCTTCTCTTTCTCTTCTTCCTCCCCGGCAGGATCCGCCATCAGTTCCAGCCGTTCCTCCGTCAGGAGCATCACGCAGGGCTGGGCAAAAAAACATTTGTTGTACAATCTGCAGAATTCTGCCGTCTCCGTTTTTGTAAGGGGCTTGAGCTGCAGCCGTTCCTCCGCCTCCGTCTTTTCCGGCGGATCTGCCCGCAGATCCCGATCCATCTGCCAGATCTGATGATCCAGCACGTACCGGAAGTCCCCTGCGGTAAAATAATCCTGCTCTTTGCAGTCATTGTGCCGGGAATGTCCCAAGGCCTGTGAAAGCATGGAATCTTCTCTGTTTTGCACATAAAAACGCTTTGCGCCCAGACGAAACGCCTTTTTCGTCATACGGACGATCAGATCTCCAAGCAGCTCCTCCTGACATCGGAAAATGATCAGACATGCCTCCTGCTTGCTTTTGATCTCCTTCTGCACAAAACTGTAGTGCATCCGCTCATTTATTACATGAAGCTCGTCCGCAAGGGTTTGCTCATATTCGATCCCCACTAAAGTAAGTCCCTTTGCCGGCGCGCAGGGGCCTGCCTTTTCCCGGTCTTTGTCCTCAATGATCTCCCTGATCCGCTCCGGGGGATATTTGCCAAGCCCCACTTCGATCAGTGTACCGGTGATGATGCGCACCATATTATATAAAAATCCGTTTCCGGAAATGCGAAACCGGATCAGCACGCCCCTCTTTTTTCCTTCTCCTTCGGGAACAGGCTCCTCCGTCACGATCTTTGCGCTGTAAATGGTTCTGGTGGTCTCCCGCACCTGCGCATGAGCGGAACAAAATGCCGCAAAATCCTGCTCTCCCTCCAGATATCTGGCCGCCGCCCGCATTTTTTCCACATCCAGCTTTCTGTGAAAGAAATAGGTATTGCTCCGGTAAAGGGGCATTTCAAAAGGGCCGTTGTAGATCCGGTATTCATAAGTTTTCACACTGTTTTGATACCGGGGATGGAAATCCGCCTCCACCTCCTGAGAGCCCTGTATGCGGATATCCTCCGGAAGCCGTTGATTCAGGGCATAAGCGATCTTTTCCCCGGGGATCCTTGTCTCCGTATCAAAAACGGCTACATTTCCCAAAGCGTGGACGCCCGCGTCGGTGCGGCTTGCCCCGATCACATGGATCTCCTCGGAAAGCAGCCGGGAGAGCGCCTCATTCAGAACCTCTTCAATTGTAATCCCGTTCTTTTGGATCTGCCAGCCGCAATACGCGCCGCCGTCATAAGCCACGATCAACTTGATCCGTTTCACGATTATTTCAATCCTTCTCTTCTATCCGTCATAAATATGCAGCACCATCTTTGCCGTTTCTACCATATCGCATCCGTTTTCCATGCTGCATTTCTGCAGATAGCGGTGCGCTTCTTCTTCTGTCATACAATTCCGTTCCTGTAAAATCTCCTTCGCCCTGGCGATCACTGCCTCTTCCTCCCGGCTGCGCTTCTTCGGCTGGCTTTTCCGCTTCCGTCTGCGTTCGGCCAGCTGCTCTGCCAGCGTCTGCAGCGTATCGATCAGATCTCTCCCTTGAAAAGGCATGGGCAAATACAAAATCTTTTTTTCCGCACAGTCCGCCCATACGTCCTTGCCTGTGAGCAGCACCATTTTCGCATGGGGAGGCATCGATTCCCACAGCTCCTCATAGATCATATCCGCCAGCTGATAGCCGCTGACGATAATACAGCTTTCCAGCTCGTAGGCTCTGGCAAGTGTTCTGGCTCCGGAAGTATATACGCCGACTACATCAAATCCGTATTTCATCAACAGTCCGCGGATTCCTTTTCCGTCTTCGATTCTCGGGAACGCCACAATTACGTTGATCAAATACATACTCCTCCCTTATCCAGTTTCTCGTATGAATTTAATGCTTGTATAAATACTGTTCTACTTCCCAGGAAGTAATCTGGGCATGATACTGATTCCATTCTTCTTTTTTGGCTTTCACATACTGATGCACCAGATCGTGTCCCAGCGTGTCCATGATCAGCTCATCCTCGCAGAGCGCGTCCACCGCTTCCAGCAGATTGATGGGCAGGCCGAAGATCCCGGCCGCCTTGCGTTCCTCCTCCGTCATGGCATAAATATTCTTGTCCACCCGTTCCGGGGGAAGGATCTTATTTTTAATACCGTCCAGCCCTGCCTTTAAGCACACCGCCAGCGCAAGATAGGGATTCGCCGCCGGATCCGGGGAACGCAGCTCGATCCTCGCGTTTTC
>CANQNE010000067.1 GCA_947625135.1 uncultured Lachnospiraceae bacterium | reverse complement strand
ATAAAAACAGGACCTTCGACTACAATCGAAAGTCCTGCTTCCATTACATATTCATACTTTTGCCGCAGCTTAATCCATGGCAATGACTTCTTTCTTGTTATAAGAACCACAAGCCTTGCATACTCTGTGAGGCATCATCAGTTCACCGCACTTGCTGCATTTTACCAGATTCGGAACGCTCATTTTCCAGTTCGCTCTTCTTCTGTCCCTTTTTCCCTTTGAAGATTTATTCTTAGGACAAATTGACACAGTCCACACCTCCTTATGATCCCGATTGAAACTTATTGAAAATGTCCTGAATTGCCGCCATACGAGGATCTAAAACCTGTTTGTCGCAGCCACATTCGCCTTGATTCAGATCCGCGCCGCATACAGGGCATATTCCTTTACAGTCTTCCCGACACAAAATCTTGGACGGCCAATGTAATAAAAGCTCATGAAAAATCAGTCTGTCCACATCCAGATACGTACCCTCGATATAAGCGGGCCGCTCTTCCCCGGATAAGTTAACTTCCCGTTCTGCCTCCAGAACAAATTCCTGAGAGATCGGCCGCAGACATCTGTCGCAGGGAATAGCAACCCGAATCCGGGCAGATTCCTTTATCTGCATACGCCCATCCTTCACGTGGAAAATATCCACATTCACAGGAGAGGCCTCCTCAACAGGGAAACTTCCCTGTACAAAGGAAATGCTGTCCATCTCCAACGGAACTTCTGTATGCCATTCGTTATGGTCAACAGACATTGCTTCTGTCAGGTCAATCTTCATGATCTTTTCCTCACACAGTAAGTAATTATACATAGTCGGCAGCGGTTTGTCAAATACTATTTTCCTGAATCTACAAGTTTTTACAAATCTTTGGCAGAAAATTCAGAATAAGGAGGGCACCGGCCTCCGGCCGCTTATTTTGAAACAAGCGCCAGTGTCTCTCTTGCGATCGCCAGTTCTTCATTGGTGGGGATCACACATACAGTGACCTTGGAATCCTTTCCTGAGATCACTTTGTCCTCGCCCCGGCTCTGGTTTGCTTCTTCATCAATGGTAATGCCCATGTAACCAAAATAGGAACAGATATCCGCCCGTACTGCCGCGTCATTCTCACCAAGACCTGCCGTAAAGGCAATGGCATCCACGCCGTTCATGGCGGCAATATAAGCGCCGATGTATTTCGCAACCCGGTAATTGAATACGGAGCGGGCCAGAATCGCCTGTTTGTTTCCTTCCTTTGCGCCTGCCTCCAGATCACGGAAATCGCTGGACAAGCCGGAAATGCCGTAAACACCGGATTCCTTGTTCAGTACCTTCATCACGCCCTCAATGTCCAGATTTTCCTTCTTTGCCAGATATTCCATGATGGAAGGATCGATGTCGCCGCTTCTTGTACCCATTACAAGGCCTTCCAACGGTGTCAGGCCCATGGATGTATCAACGGATTTGCCGTTGCACACCGCAGAAATGCTCGCGCCGTTGCCCAGATGACATACAATGATCTTCATATTATTGATATCTTTTCCGAGAAATTCTGCCGTGCGCTTCGATACAAAGCTGTGGCTGGTGCCATGAAAACCGTATCTTCTCACCTTATAATCGGTATAATATTTGTAGGGAAGGCCGTAAATATACGCTTTTTCCGGCATAGTCTGATGAAATGCCGTATCAAATACGCTCACCATAGGGGTATCCGGCATCAGTTCCTGACAGGCGCGGATGCCGATCAGGTTTGCGGGATTGTGAAGCGGCGCAAGGTCGTTGCACTCCTCAATGGCCGCGATCACTTCCTCATTCAGCACAACGGAGGAGGCATATTTTTCACCGCCGTGTACCACTCTGTGCCCCACAGCGCCTACCTCATCCAGACTCTTGATCACGCCGCACGCACTGTCCGTCAGAGAATCCAGCACCATCTGGATCGCTTGTTTATGGGTAGGCATGGGAGATTCTGTTGTGATCTTCTCACCGCCTGCCGGCTGATAAACGATCCTGCTTCCCTCAATACCGATACGCTCGCAAAGTCCTTTTGCAAGAACCTGCTCACTGTCTGAATCGATCAACTGAAACTTCAATGATGAACTTCCGCAATTTATTACCAACACATTCATAATTTTATCCCCTTCTCTATTTTTCAAAATCAGCCTCTGTCTGCCGGATGCTTACTGGGCCTGCGCCTGAACCGCCGTGATCGCGACCACGCCTACGATATCCTCTGCGCTGCAGCCTCTGGACAGATCGTTTACAGGCTTGGCGATACCCTGTGTGATGGGGCCGTAAGCCTCTGCTTTTGCCAGTCTCTGCGCCAGTTTATATCCGATGTTTCCTGCATCCAGATCCGGGAAGATCAATACGTTTGCCTTACCTGCGATATCGCTGCCCGGCGCTTTGGACTGTCCCACGCTGGGAACGATGGCCGCGTCAAGCTGATACTCTCCGTCCAGCTTAATATCGGGATATAATTCTTTTGCAATCTTTGCAGCTTCTACAACCTTGTCCACGTCGGGATGCTTTGCACTGCCCTTTGTGGAATGAGACAGAAGGGCAACAATGGGCTCCTCCTGTACCAGCTGCTTAAAGGACTCTGCGGAAGAGCCTGCGATGGCGGCCAGTTCTTCCGGATCCGGATTCTGAACAAGACCGGAATCGCCAAAAATAAAGGTTCCGTTTGCGCCGTACTCACAGTCAGGCACAACAATCACAAAAAACGCGGAAACCAGCTTGGTTCCGGGCTTGGTCTTTAAAATCTGCAGGCAGGGTCTTAATGTGTCCGCAGTAGAATGGCATGCGCCGGAAACCATACCGTCCGCATCCCCCATCTTTACCATCATCACACCATAGTAGAGATACTGATTCAGCAGGATCTCTTTTGCCTGCTCAGGCGTCATGCCTTTGCCCTGGCGAAGCTCCACCAGTTTATCAATATAGCCCTGGGTCTTTTCACTGACAGCGGGATCTACAACCACCGCGCCGGAAACGTCCAGTCCCTCGCTGCCCTTTTCCACCGCTTCTTTTGTACCTACAAATATAATATTTGCGGTGCCTTCCTTTAAGATCTGCGCCGCCGCCTCATAGGTCCTGCGATCCTCTGTCTCCGGCAGAACGATTGTCTTTTTGTCTGCCTTTGCCCGTTCCTTGATTACATCAATAAAACCCATTTTCAATGACTCCTTTCATAAGTAAAATGCAAAATCTCATGGCATAATTATACCCTTGTACACAAAAATGCACAAGGGTATTTTTTCCAAAAAATGATTATTTCCCGATAGAGTCCAGATACTGAAGAAAGACATCTACCATCGCGGGTTCGTACAGTGTGCCGCTGCCCTCCAGCAGGCACTGTTTGGCCACCTGCGAAGTCATATAGCCGCCCATCTTGCTCTGCTCCACCATGCGGCTGTATTCCGTCACCATCTGCAGCATACGGGTCAGGGGTCGGATCTGTGCGCCCTTCATGGATCTCGGATATCCCTTTCCGTCCCATCTTTCATGAAGCTGCAGGATAATATCCGCAATGCCTTCCGTTTCGCTGTGCAGCATGGCGATCTTTGCGCCGATGTCGGAGTGCTTATGCACTTCACGGGTCTCCAGCAGCGTGCGGTCTTCCGGTGCCTTGAAATATACTTTGTCTGTAAGCATCGTGGCACCCAGCTCGTGCATCCATGAAAGCTGTTTCATCTGTGCAATGGTCTGTTCGTTGCTTGACAGATACCGGCAAAATCCGTCGCCCAGCTCCGCCACACGCTTCGTATATTCTTCCGTCAGAAATCCTTTTCTGATAAGTATATTATAGATATCTTCCGTAATGTTCAGGTGATTCTTATATTCCACCTTAGCCCGGTACATTTTCACATCGGCAATATTGATCGTTTCCTTCACGGTTTGATCAAATCCGGAACGCTTGCCTACGCCCATGGAAATGGAAGGGGTCGTGCAGCAGTCAAGCACCTCTGCCAGCCGGTTCCTTACCTTGTGACAATACCAGTCCGCCTCTCTTCTGAGGGCATTGGGCATCAGCACATTGATCTCGTCGCCGCCGCACCGTGCCACTACATATCCCGGCTCCGCTTCCTCCTGCATCACCCTTGCAATGGTCTTCAGCAGATAATCACCATGGCGGTGGCCGAAAAGGTCGTTGGTGATCTTTAAGTTGTTCACGTCGCCCATAACCACGCAGAGCAGGGGATTCTCCAGCTTCTCCATCTCCGTACATTTCTCATTGAAATAGCTGCGGCTATATATGCCGGTCATCTCATCATAATTGTTTTTGTGATTCAGCGCTTTGTTCGTTTCCTCCAGTGCCTTATCAATCTTCATGCGCTCCTGAAGCATGATCTGATACTCGTATGAATTAAATCCGCTTTTTATGATGGTGTCAAGAATCAGGAACAGAAAATGAATCCCGTTCTGAAAATCCTCATCAGAAACTTCTCCTTTTTCCTTCAGCGTATGTATGATAAAATTTCCGAAATGTTTTCCTTTGGCAATTAAAGGTACCGCCCCAATATATTCACCGTCCACCTCCTGATAGACAGGACTTCCATGCTCCCTTTTGATCAGCTTGCCGATCACTTCACTGGCAAGCAGCCTGTCGTCAAAAGAAGAAGGCTCGGTGATATTATTACCCGCATTATCCATCAATAGAATCCCGCATTTTTGCGTTACAGAAAACTGATTCTGGATCAGCTGCAACGTACTGATCGGAACAATCATCTCCACTGTTCCTTTTAAACGAAATTCATCAATAAATTTCTTATTATCAAATCCCATATTCCGTACCTTTCTACATTTTGTATACCTTAACCATAAATGAACATAATTTATGCAATATATTATAACACAGCAATATTCAAAAGAAAAGATATTTCTGATGTAAATTGTATAATTATCGTATTTTATTGCCCGATTTTTTCACTATTTTTTCTTTTTCTTGTAGCCGGCTCTAAAATC
>CANQNE010000066.1 GCA_947625135.1 uncultured Lachnospiraceae bacterium | reverse complement strand
AAAACAGGCGGGAAAAAGACGGGTGACAATGCAAACATTCTGACCTATATCTTCCTTGCGGCTGGTTCTGTACTGACCGGCATCGGATGCTGGTATTTCATGATGAAACCGAAAAGAAGAAAGTGAAGTTCCGTATGAGGAAAGAAAAATGAGGAAAGGAAAAGAAATCATAAAAAGAGCGGCGGCTCTGGCAGAGTGGATCTTACTTGCAAGCTGCCTGCTGTTTATCCTGCTCTGCTTTTTCCCAAAGCTGGCGAGAATTGAAGTGGGCGTGATCAAAAGCGGCTCCATGGAACCGTCTATACAGACAGGCAGTCTTCTTTACTTTAAGCGGCAGCCGGGAGAAACGGTATGTCCGGGAGACGTGGCTGTGTTCGCTGCAGGCAGCGGGCTGACGGCCCACAGAGTACAGTGCGTCTATAAGGAAAAGCAGCAGATTTTGACAAAAGGGGACAACAATGATTCTGCGGATGCTGCGCCGGTGCCCTTCCGGGCGGTACAGGGGAAAGCGCTTTTTGCTGTTCCCGGACTGGGATACGTGTTTTCTTTTCTTCAAAGCCATCGAAGGGACTGTTTTGCAGTGTTTTTTTCTGTTATGATCTTGAAAGCAGTTGTGAAATATGGAAAGATAGGAAAAGATAAAAAGTGTTCTTGATTTCTCCGGAATTCTCTAGTATATTATGGTATAGAATAGAAGGAGGAAGTCCGATGCAGGAATATGTAAAAATCGCAGTAGATGCAATGGGAGGCGACAATGCGCCGGCAGCGGTAGTAAATGGCGCGGTGGACGCGGTAAATGCCCGCAAGGAAATCTTTGTATATCTGGTTGGCAAAGAGGAGCTGATTCGACAGGAGCTTGATCGTTATCAGTATCCCGGGGACAGGATCGAGATCATTCCCGCCACTGAGGTGATTGAGATGGCGGAGTCGCCTACGAATGCGATCCGCAGAAAAAAGGACTCTTCTATTGTAGTTGCCATGAAGCTGGTAAGGGAAGGAAAAGCAGACGCTTTTGTTTCGGCAGGAAGCACAGGCGCCATTCTGGTAGGCGGTCAGGTAGTTGTGGGACGCATCAAGGGGATTCAGAGAACTCCCCTTGCCCCGTTGATTCCTACGGAAAAGGGCGTTAGTCTTTTGATCGACTGCGGCGCGAATGTGGACGCCCGCAGCAGTCATCTTGTGCAGTTTGCCAAGATGGGATCTGTTTATATGGAACATGTGGCAGGCGTCAAAAATCCCACGGTGGGGATTATCAATATTGGTGCCGAGGAGGAGAAAGGAAACGCGCTTGTGAAGGAGACGTTCCCGCTTTTGAAGGCATGCAGTGACATCAATTTTGTGGGAAGCGTGGAGGCCCGTGATATCCTGAAAGGCGACGTGGACATCATGGTATGCGAAGCCTTTGTGGGAAATGTGGTGCTGAAGATGATCGAGGGCGTCTCAAAGACGGTCATGAGTCTGATCAAAGGCGGAATGATGAGTTCCATGCGCAGCAAGATCGGCGCCCTGCTTATAAAACCTGCCCTGAAAGAGACTTTAAAATCCTTCGATTCCAGCCAGTATGGCGGCGCCCCGCTCCTTGGCTGCAACGGTCTTGTTGTAAAATGCCATGGCAGCTCCAATGCGCTGGAGATCAAAAATACGTTGATCCAGTGTATCGCTTTTAAAGAAGAAAAGATCAATGAAAAAATTAAAAGTATGATAACAGCTGAGCCGGAAGAACATACGGAGGAATGACGGCTGTTGGAAAGGGGTCATCATGGAACTTGATAATGTGATTGAGATTGTTTCAAAAGTAACGGCTATCGATAAGGATAAAATTACGGCGGAGTCAAAATTTGAAGATGATCTGCAGGCGGATTCCCTTGACCTGTATCAGATCATCATGGCGATTGAGGAACAATACAATATTACCATTTCCGATGAAGATGCAGAAAAAATCGTAACGGTTGGGGACGCGGCAGAAAAGCTTGAAAACGTATTAAACTGAGAAAAAGCCCATTAGGGCTTTTTCATTTGATGAGATTAGAAGAGAAAGGCATAAAGATATGATGCAGACACAGGACGTGGAAAAACTGATGCAAAAGATCGGATACCGTTTTCAGGACATTGCACTGGTAAAGACGGCGCTTACTCACAGCTCCTATGCAAACGAGCATAGACTTCCCAGAAGGGAAAACAATGAACGGTTGGAATATCTGGGAGATGCGGTGCTGGAACTGACGGTCAGTGAATATCTTTTTCAGACGAAGCCGGATATGCCGGAAGGCGAAATGACAAAGCTGCGGGCAAAAATCGTCTGTGAGTCCACATTATTTCTCTGCGCTAAGAAATTTGGTCTGGGAGATCACCTGCTCCTTGGAAAGGGAGAGGAGGGAACCGGCGGAAGAAAACGCCCGTCCATTGTGTCCGACGCCATGGAGGCGCTGATCGGCGCGATTTATCTGGACGGTGGTTTTGAGGATGCAAAGTCTTTTATTCACCGGCTGATATTAAAGGATATCGACCGCCTGCAGCTTTTTTCCGACAGCAAGACGATCCTGCAGGAGATTGTTCAGGGCATGGACAGCGGCGAGTTGTCCTACCGGCTCGTAGAGGAAAAGGGGCCGGATCACAGCAAGACATTTCTGGTGGAAGCGCTGGTAGGTGAAGAAGTGCTGGGCAGCGGCAGCGGACATACAAAAAAAGCGGCGGAGCAGGAGGCTGCTTACCACGCGATCATGAAGATGAAGAACAGGAAAGGCACAGACGCTTAGGTAACGATATGTATTTAAAAAGTATTGAGGTTCAGGGATTTAAATCCTTTGCCAACAAAATCACGTTTCAGTTCCACAATGGCATCACAGGTATTGTAGGGCCAAATGGAAGCGGCAAGAGCAATGTAGCGGACGCTGTCAGGTGGGTGCTTGGCGAACAGCGTGTAAAGCAGCTTCGCGGTTCCAACATGCAGGATGTGATCTTCGCGGGAACGGAGCTGAGAAAGCCCATGAGTTACGCCTCCGTGGCGATCACCATGGACAATTCTGATCATCAGCTCCCGATTGATTATGAGGAAGTGACCGTCACAAGGCGGCTGTATCGATCCGGAGAGAGCGAATATCTGCTCAATGGCGTTCAGTGCCGTCTCAGAGACATTTATGAGCTTTTTTATGATACCGGTATTGGAAAAGAAGGCTATTCTATCATCGGACAGGGACAGATCGACAAAATACTGTCCGGCAAGCCGGAGGACCGGAGAGAATTATTTGATGAGGCCGCCGGCATCGTAAAATTTAAGCGGCGCAAAGAATCTGCCCAGAAAAAGCTGGAGAGTGAAAGGCAGAACCTGCTGCGGGTGAACGATATCCTGTCGGAGATCGAGAAACGGTTGGGTCCGCTGGAAAAGCAATCTGAGGACGCAAAGGTCTATTTGAAAAAGCGGGATGAAATGCGGTCCGTGGATGTGAACATGTTTCTCCTTGAACTGGAACGCATAAAAAAATCCGTTTCACAGGTGGAGGAACAGCTTTCACTGGCACAGGAGCAGCTGAAAGAAGCCCAGGATGCTTACGATCTTACGAAGCAGGAATATGAGATGGTGGAGCAGAAGGTGGCGGAGGCGGACAAAGCCATCGAGGAAAACAGAGAGAGCTTAAATGAGACCATTGTGCAGAAGGAACAGCTGGAGGGCCGTCTGAATCTGTTAAAGGAACAGATTCACTCCGCAAGGCAGAATGATGAAAATATCCTTGCGCGGCTGCAGAGTCTGGAAAGAAACGCAGCCGAGCATCAGAAGGAACAAGATATCTGTAGGAAGGAAATAGAGGAGAACCGGATTGCGCTGGAGGCGCTGGAAGAAAAGCGGCGTTTGCAGACGGGGCGGTTACAGGGCCTGCAGGCGGAGATCGAGGAAGGCAGCAGACAGATCGAGGCCCATAAGGCTGCGATTATTGATCTGCTGAACAAGAAGGCTTCCCTGAAAGCAGGCAGACAGAAATTTGATACGATGATGGAGCAGGTGCAGATCAGAAATGCAGAACTGAACCAGCGTTTCATCAGCCTGCAGACAAGTGAAAGCACCGGACAGGAATCCCTGACCCGGTATGAGGAAGAGCTGGAACAGATCCAGAGACAGATCACTGCCTTTTCCAAACAGTGTGAAGAATCGGAAGAAGAGCTGGAAAGAATCCGGGCTTTTATGCAGGAGCGCAATGAGATGCTCCAGAAAAAGCAGCAGCTCCACATTCAGAACCGGTCCAGACTGGAATCGCTGATCAACCTGACGGAGCGTTATGAGGGATATGGAAACAGCATCCGAAAGGTCATGGAAAAGAAAGAGACCGTAAAAGGGATCGTAGGTGTTGTCGCGGATATCATACAGACCGAAAAGAAATATGAGACTGCGGTGGAGACCGCTCTTGGCGGCAGCATCCAGAATATTGTCACGGAGGATGAAGAGACTGCAAAGGCCATGATCCGCTATCTGAAGGACAACAGGTTCGGCCGGGCCACTTTTTTGCCCCTGACGAGCATCAGGAGCCACAAACGGCAGAACGACGGAGAGCCGCTGAAGGAAAAGGGCGTGATCGCCATTGCCGCGGATCTGGTCACTACAGAGAAGAAGTATCAGGCAGTGAAGGAATATCTTCTGGGCAGGATCTATGTAGTGGACAATATGGATCACGCGGTGCTGCTGGCCCGGAAGTTCCGGTATTCCCTGCGGATCGTTACGCTGGACGGAGAACTTTTAAGTCCGGGCGGATCTATGACCGGCGGCGCATTTAAAAATGCGGGCAATCTGCTGGGAAGACGCCGGGAGATTGAAGAACTGACTGGGGCAGTTTCTAAGACCGAGAAAGAAATTGCGGATATTCAGCGGGATATCGAACAGAAAAAAGAAGTCCGCAATGAAGTGCGGGCGGCTCTGGAGCAGCAGCGTGAGAATGTACAGAACCAGTACCTTCGCCAGAATACTGCAAAAATGAAGCTGGGTCAGGCACAAAGCGAGATCAGGTCGGTGCAGGAGCAGTTTGAGGCCATCCGCAGGGAGAAGGAATCCATTGAACTGCAGGTGAAGGCTATCGAGGCGCAGAAAGAAAAGATCGTGTCCGATATGGAGCAGTCCTCCGCTGAACGAAAAGAATTTGAATGTGCCATTGAGACCCGACAGGCGCTGCTGGAAAAACAGCAGGAGCAGGAAGCGGAATTTTCAAAGACCGTTGTGGACTGCCAGCTGGAATGTGCAAATGCACAGCAGAAGATGGAATTTGCCCGGCAGAATCTGAATCGGATCCAGGAAGA
>CANQNE010000065.1 GCA_947625135.1 uncultured Lachnospiraceae bacterium | reverse complement strand
ATCTATCTGGAGGGAAATCAAAAAAGGAGGCAGTCATGAAAGCCGTATTGGAAAATTATGATCTGAGGCTCTTAAAAAAGGGGTTGGAGGAGCTTCAGATCCAACTGAATGAAAAACAACTGGAACAGCTTGTGAATTATTATGAACTGCTGAAGGAAAAGAATAAAGTAATGAACCTCACTGCCATCACAGAATTTCAGGAGGTGACTGCAAAACATTTTCTGGACAGCCTTTCCCTTGTAACGGCTGTAGAACCGGAAGATCTGGAAACGGTGATCGATGTGGGCACCGGGGGAGGATTTCCGGGGATCCCATTGAAGATTGCATTTCCCCATTTGAGGATCACCCTGTTAGATTCTCTGAAAAAACGAGTGGACTTTTTAAACGAAGTGATCATGAAGCTTGGCTTGAAGCAGATCAAAGCCGTCCACGGCCGGGCGGAGGATCTGGCAAGAGAACAAAAATACAGAGAAAAATTTGACCTTTGTGTCTCCAGAGCAGTTGCAGCGCTTCCGGTATTGTCAGAATACTGTATTCCCTTTGTAGGCGAAGGGGGGCTGTTTATCGCTTATAAGGCAAAAAACGCGGAGGCGGAATGTCGTGGCGCAGAAGGAGCCGTGGAGCTGCTTGGAGGCGTGATTGCGGATATGGTAGAAATTACCGTTCCCGGCACAGATCTGGAACGGACGCTGGTAGTTATTGAAAAAGAACTGAAGACGCCAAAGGCATACCCGCGGAAGGCAGGTATGCCCGAAAAGAAGCCGTTAAAAGGCTGATTATAAAAATTGTTCCATTACAGAAACGACAGAATCCGGCTTCTCCAAAAGGGGAAGCCCTTTTGTATGAGAAATCCATGCGGAGGAAATCGCAGGCTGTGCTTTCTGGTATTCTGCAATGGTCTGCGCCATCGCAGGCTGCTCTTCTCCTCCGATCAGGAGAATGGGCATGGAAAGCCGGTCCATGGCATGGGTTACCGGCATGTTGGTGTAGCCTGCCGCAACGCTGGCAAACAAAAACCGGGAGGAAGGGCCTGTCAGATGGGCGGCCTCATAATAAGCCTGAATATATTTTGCGGCGCAGGCTCGTTTGTCGTAAAAATATTCTTCACGAAATTTATCCGAAATCTGCCGCAGGCTTACACAGTAGTTGTAAACACAGGTGCCGAAAACGGGGATCGTAAGCAGCAGCCGGAATATTTTATCCTTTTGTGTGGGAAATGCAGCCTGTTCCCGGAAGGACTGGGGGTTGATCAGAACGATCTTCTTCACCCAGGGCTGATTTTGGGAAGCATACAGGAGGGTGAAGGATCCGCTTCTGCCTACAGCCGCAAGGGAAACAGGTTCCCTGACCACATCTTTGATGAAATCCTGTAAAAACTGTACATATACAAAGTTTGTATAGGTCATGGCAGGCTTATCGGAGCGGCCGCAGCCGGGCAGATCTACAATATAGACCCGGTGCTTGTTTGAAAGGGCTTTCACGGTGCGGCTCCATTCATACCCACTGCTGTCCGCCTGCAGATCATGGATCAGCAAAAGGGGGGTTCCGCAGCCTTCTTCTTTGTAAAATACGCTGCCAAATTTCCATTTATAGGAAGCTCCATCGGAAACCGGCAGAAGTTCTTTCACAAGTGCCAGAAAAAAGATCACTTTATTTGCAAGAAAAAGCAGGATCGTTGTCAGGATTGAAAAAATCGTGGCTTTTTTTATTGTTTTTTTCATAAATACGCTCCAATCTAAACGAACATACGTTCTGAAATGGGTTGCGGCAAAATTCATCATTACACTGCAAACACGTTTTTTGTTCTTATCATTTAGTATAAACGAATTTTTAAAAAGATACAAGAGTCTGGTGAAATGCTTGCGTAAAATTATATGGAATGTTAAAATAAAACAAAGGCAGCAAGGAAATGCAGTGCGGGAATGTTGAGGGAATAAAAATGGCGGAAAACAATTTGAAAGAGTATCTGGAACGTCAAATCAAAGAATATCAGGAAGAAACGGAAAGCATCAAAGCGCTTTATACAGATATTACAGCCCATATTGAAGAATGTAAGAAGCAGATCCGGTCTTTAAAAGCAAAGGAGGATGTAGGGTTCTCTCTCCTCTCTCCTATTGCGGTGGATTCGGCTTTTCAGTCACAGATCAGCAGAGTGGCTTCTCAGCAGGAGGCTTTTGAAAAACAAAAGGAAAAATATTTGAGTGATCTGCGGTTTTATGAGGGCAAGGTTCAGGAAATGCAGACGCAGCTGGAAAATTATCGAAACTCGGAATCGCTGCGGATCAAAGCGGAAGCAAAAGCTGCGGAAGAGCTGGAAAGGCTGCAGCGGGAATCTGCCGCAGCGACTTCGGCCACGGCGATATCGACGGAGCCCGCCCGCGCTGGGGAGGCTGAACAGTTCAGACAGCCCCAGCCGGAAAACACTGCGGAGGAACCGGTTGCGCCTTCCCTTGCAGAGCAGACGGAGGAAGCCCGGCGGCAATATACTTATATTTTACATAAACTGATAGAGATCAAAGGATATTTACAGCTGGACGGGCAGAGAGCCTTGTTAGAAACGGATCAGCTGGAAACCTATATTCGCGGGCTGATGGATTAAGCTGCTCTATTATTGGGCCTAAGGAGCGTGTATGAGGGAAAACGCAAAAAACAGAACATGCGTTCTAGTCGTAAGCAAAAGTTTTTGCTGTAAAATAGACACATAAATACTAAATATGAAGTTTGCAAAGGGTTTTTAAATGTTTCACGTGAAACATTTGAAAACTTTTTGTTTTTGGTAGCATTTTTTACAGCAAAGTGATATACTGTAATCATGCAAATGTTTCACGTGAAACATCGCAGAATTTATTGAAAGGAGGTTTAATATGGGCAGAATTATTGCCATCGCCAATCAAAAAGGCGGTGTGGGAAAAACCACAACTGCAATTAACCTCTCCGCTTCTCTCGCGGAAATGGGACAACGGGTTTTGGTGATCGATGCAGACCCACAGGGAAACACCACAAGCGGGCTTGGATATGAGAAGGATCAGCTGGAATACACGTTGTATGAATTGATGATCGGGGAATGTAGTGTTTATGACTGTACCATTGAAAATGATTTTGTAGATAATCTGGATATCTGGCCTTCTAATATCAATTTATCCGGCGCGGAAATCGAACTTTTAAATGTTGAGAACAAAGAATACATATTAAAAAACGCAGTGGCTGAAATCCGGAAGAATTATGACTATATCATTATTGACTGCCCTCCTTCACTGAATATGCTCACGGTCAACGCAATGACTACCGCAGACACGGTTCTGGTGCCGATCCAATGTGAATATTACGCATTAGAGGGATTGACACAGCTGATGCACACGGTTAATCTGGTAAAGGAACGGTTGAACGGGGAGCTGGAAATAGAGGGCGTTGTATTTACCATGTACGACGCAAGGACAAACCTATCCATTGAAGTGGTAGAAAATGTGAAGGAAAATCTGGATCAAAATATTTATAAAACCATCATACCGCGAAATGTGCGTCTGGCGGAGGCGCCCAGCTATGGCGTTCCCATCAATATTTATGATCCGAAATCCACAGGTGCGGAAAGCTATCGCATGTTGGCTGAAGAAGTGCTGAATAGACAATAAAACAGGATCAAGATGAAGATCAAATTGGCCTGTTGATTTTTAAATGTTGTTTGCGGGAGCGTCTTAAACGGCTTTGATGAAGCATGGGAAACGGCAGCTGCAGTTTTTGTTGCTTCGTCGTGCAAACGCTCCGGAATGGAGGAATATTATGGCAGTAAAACGGGGATTAGGAAAAGGGCTGGGCAGCGGCGGCAAAGGCATTGACAGCCTGATCGCGCCGAGAACGGCACAGCCGGCACAAAAAACGGCAAAAACAGAGACAATAAAAAAGTCAGAACCGGTAAAAGTCCGGCAGAACAAGAAAGAAGAACCAGTCCAATCGCCGGAAGTCTTTTTGAAAATATCTCAGGTAGAACCCAATCGAAAGCAGCCCAGAAAAACCTTTGATGAGGAGGCGCTCAGTGAATTGGCGGATTCTATCCGTCAGTATGGGGTTTTAAGCCCTATCCTTGTACAGAAATCCGGTGATTATTATGAGATTATCGCCGGGGAACGTCGCTGGCGGGCTGCAAAGCTGGCAGGCCTGAAGAAGATCCCGGTGATCATCCGGGAGTATTCTCCTCAGGAGACAATGGAAATTTCTCTCATTGAGAATATCCAACGGGAAAACTTAAATCCCATTGAGGAAGCAAGGGCGTTTCAAATGCTCTTAACGGAATATGGATTGAAGCAGGAAGAACTTGCCCAGCGGGTTTCTAAGAGCAGAACGGCGGTAACGAATTCCATGCGGCTGTTAAAGCTGGATGAGCGGGTGCAGGAAATGCTGATCGAAAATGCGATTTCCTCCGGCCACGCGAGAGCGCTGCTGGCATTGGAGGATAACCAATTACAGTATTTGCTGGCAGAGCGGATCGTGGAGCAAAAGCTGAGCGTGCGTGATGTGGAAAAATTGGTGAAAAATGCACAGGAACCGCAAAGAAACAGAACAGATGTTCTGAACAGCGATCCGAACAGTTACGAATTTATTTACCGTGATCTGGAGGAACGGATCGCAGGCGCCATCGGAACAAAAGTCAGTATTCATCAGAAGGCGAACCAAAAGGGAAAGATAGAAATCTCCTATCATTCTACAGAAGAGCTGGAACGTCTGACAGAGCTATTGCTTTCGGCGGCGGGGAATTAACAGAAAGAAAGGAAGAAAAAGGAATGGATGTACTGGGCATTGTGATGGCAGTAATTGAACTAGTGCTGATCGTTGTGCTGTTTGTCATGCTGATGACGGTAAGAAAAAAATTAAGCAGTCTGGAACGCCGGTATAACCGGTTCTTGCGGGGAAAAGACGTAGAAAACATGGAGGAAGTGATCTTGAGCCGTTTTGCGGAGATTAGCGGGCTCAAAAGAAGTACCCGAATGGTTGCGGATGCTTTGGGAGGCATTGACGAGATGAGTCAGATGTCTTTTCAGAAGATGGGACTTGTAAAATATGACGCCTTTGATGATATCGGCGGAAATCTGAGCTTTGCCCTTGCGCTCCTGTCAAAGAAAAACAACGGATTTGTGCTGAATTCCGTACATGGAAAGGAAGGCTGTTATACGTATCTGAAGGAGATCGTCAACGGAGAGTCTTACATTGCGTTGGGTTCAGAGGAGCAGCAGGCGCTGGATAAGGCAAAAAATGCAGATAATTTTATGGAATAAATGGATTCCTTTGTTGAAAAATGGGTAATACTGTTATATAATGAGCATTTATAAGAGGGAGCATGATTGAAGGAGGAATAAGCGGTGCTTGATATTAAATTGTTGAGAAATAATTTTGCAGAAGTGGA
>CANQNE010000064.1 GCA_947625135.1 uncultured Lachnospiraceae bacterium | reverse complement strand
GAAGGCTCTACAGAAGGCTCTACGGAAGGTTCTACAGAAGGCTCTGCCTTTGTAAATCCGTCGTTTGCATCATAGATCGCGATCACTTCGTCCTCTGTCAGAACTCTGTCATAGCAGCTGAGCTTTGCGATCTGTGTGCCTGCCGTGGTGTTCACGGAGCTGTCTGCTGCAGGATCATTGCTGAATGACGTAAGGGTTCCCAGAGAGTCGCCGCCGATGCTGAGGGTCGTGTCGTCCCGAACCAGCCAATCCATCAGCAGCTGGCCGTTGCCGTTGTAGCTCAGATCGCCCAGAACCGGATAACTTCTTCCTGTAAGAGGATAGGGATCTTCCGGAATGGATCTGTCCATCAGGCCTACGTTCACATTGAAGCTGTCGCCGGGCCATGTGCCGGTATTCTCAACAATGCCTACATACTCGCCATCGATATAGGTAACAAAGTAGTCGTTCTGGAGTACATAAGCAACAAAGTGCCATGTGCCGGGATCTTCGGTCATATCCACGTCGCCGCCGCCGGCAATCTGAAGGGTGTTGCCAACCTGCAGGCCGATTCCCTTTGTGCCTTCACCGGGCTTGTTGGTATTGATGTTGTCAGCCTTGGTCGCGTCCTCCGCAAAGAGCAGCGCGTTGTTCGCGTCAAGCTGAAGGATACCCTTGGCATAGCCCTGCTTTACATAGCAGTTGGGATCAGCTTTGTCCAGTGTTGAGAAATGAACGGTATCGATAGGCCATGAAAGGGTACTCTCTGTAGAGAGGGACTCGCTGTCCTTAATATAGCCTACCGTGTCGGCGCTGAATGCCTGCGTAGGTTTTCCTGCCGCGTCTACCGTGCCGAAATAGTAATAGTCGTTCTCACGGTTGAATTCGGGATTGGTAGCAAAGAACAGCGGTACGCTCTTGGCATCTTTGCCGGTCTTCTTCACATACTCACTGAAGCAGTATACTGTCTGATTCTGGTATTTCTGATCCAGTTTCACGCCCCAGTAATACTCAGAAGAGGGATCTGTCGCCAATTCTGCGCTGAACCCTGAAGCAATACGGTACTTGGACAAGTCATTCTTGTGATAGGTCAGTTCCGTTGTGCTCTTGTTCTCAAAGGTGATCAGCGCGGAGTTGTTGTTCTCCCCGTCAACAGTCTTTACCCAGTATGTAAGGGTAACGCCCTTTGTCCACTGAGGATACTGTTTACCTTCGATGTCGACAAGGTTCAGATCCTCTTTCAGAGCAGCTTTCCCTGCAATAAAGGGATTGGTAACTGTAAAGGCGGAACCGTTATCGCCGTCCTGAGCCTTTAACTCCCATGCTTTTGCACCATCACCCAGATCTGCTGCATCTACTACAGAGGGATCGTTGTTTGAGGTCACCAGATCCTCTGAGTCTCCTGCCTGATATACGGCAATGGGTGTGGGCAGATCTTCCGCCTGCGCCAAGTCTGCTGAACCCCCAAAGTATACGGCAGATGCAGGCACGATCATTGCAACTGACAAGCCTACCGCAATGGCCCGTTTTGCAAATGAAGGTGCAAGATGTAACTTCTTCATTGTACATCATCCTTTCTATATAGTACCTGAGCCTGAACCTGCGCCGGGCATATCCCGCCCCTGCAGATTTGCCTCAAGTCTACTTGTAGTTTAACACTTCTGTAATGAAAATGCAAATCATTTTAAAAGCCAAATTCTTCTTTCCTTTTTTTTGGGCAAACTACCAAATTTGCGGAGAATATTTGGTAATATTTTCCTTTTCCGTCCCTTATACGACAAAAACGGGACGCGGCAAAACAACCGCGTCCCGTTTTTGAAGTTCGATCTTTTATTTCAGCGTTACTTTCGCGCCTTCTGCTTCCAGCTTCGTCTTGATGTCCTCAGCCTCTGCCTTCTCAACGCCCTCTTTTACCATCTTGGGCGCTTCGTCAACAACTGCCTTTGCCTCTTTCAGGCCAAGACCAGTGATCTCACGAACTACCTTGATCACTTTAACCTTGTTAGGGCCAACCTCTGTCAGCTCTACGTTGAACTCTGTCTTCTCTTCTGCCGCTGCAGCTCCCTCGCCGGCGCCTGCCGCCGCTACTACTACGCCTGCTGCCGCAGATACACCAAATTCCTCTTCACATGCCTTTACCAGATCGTTCAGTTCCAGTACGGACAATTCTTTGATCGCATCGATCAATTCAGCTGTAGTCATTTTCGCCATTTTTATTACCTCCATTTTTCAGATTTTCTTTTTCTGTTCTGTTGCTTTTCTTATTTTTTCTGTCTTTTATTTATGCTTCCACGGGCGCTTCCGCGGTGGGTTCCGCTTCTGCTGCGGGAGCCGTTTCCTCTGCGCCGCCCCCAGGCACATTTCCGGATTCCTGCGCCTCTGCGATCTGCTTTACAACACGGGCAAAGTTTGTGATCGGAGACTGCAGGCTTCCAAGCAGCTTGGAGAGCAGTTCCTCTCTTGAAGGAATCTTGGAAATCCTCCTGATCCCTTCTGAGTCATAACAAATGCCCTCTACCACGCCGCTCTTTAACTCCAGCGCTTCTGCCTTCTTTGCAAATTTCGCGAGAATTCTTGCGGGAGCCGTCGCGTCTTCCTTGGAAATCGCAATGGCGTTGGGGCCTTCCAGCTGATCGCAAAGGGACTCGAATTCTGTTCCCTTGAATGCAAAATTCATCATCGTATTCTTGTATACTTTGTAGATGACATTCGCTTCTCTCAGCTGCTTGCGCAGATTGGTATCTTCTTCCACGGTCAGGCCAAGATAGTTTACCAAAACTACTGATTTCGCATCTTTGATATTCTCAGAAATTTCCTGAATAATCGGCTGTTTCAGTTCGACTTTTGCCAAAATAACGCACCTCCTTATATCTTTATAAAAAATCCCCCTCCGTCGGAAGACAGAGAGGGATTAAAATCATGATCCGTTACTCTGCCTCGGCAGGACTTACGCCGGAAAAGAACTCTTTCTTTCCTGCACCTGCTGTCTTCGGCGGTGTTTCTTACTGTGCCAGCATAGCACAATCTATGACGGATGTCAATCCGTTTTGTACAAAACCTGCGGGCCAACTGTGATTACGCAAATTTCGCTACGCTCAGCTTCACACCGGGGCCCATGGTGGGCGTCAGGGTCACGCTCTTCAGATACTGGCCTTTCAGGGTGCTGGGTCTTGCCTTCATGATGGCGTCCATCAGTGTGCGGAAATTATCCCGCAGCTGTTCTTCCGTAAAGGAAGCCTTGCCGATGGGTACATGGATGATGTTGGACTTGTCCAGACGGTATTCGATCTTACCGGCTTTGATATCGTTGATGGCCTTCGTCACATCCATGGTAACAGTGCCGGCCTTGGGGTTGGGCATCAATCCCTTGGGGCCCAGTACACGGCCCAGACGGCCTACAACGCCCATCATGTCAGGTGTGGCAACCACCACGTCAAAATCCAGCCATCCTTCGTTCTGGATCTTGGGGATCAGCTCTTCCCCGCCTACATAGTCGGCGCCTGCCGCGGTTGCTTCGTCTACCTTCTCGCCTTTTGCAAATACCAGTACCTTCACGCTCTTACCTGTTCCGTGAGGCAGTACCACCGCGCCGCGGATCTGCTGCTCTGCGTGACGTCCGTCACAACCGGTCCTGATATGCACTTCGATCGTCTCGTCAAATTTTGCCACCGCCACTTTTTTAACCAGCGCAATGGCCTCTGCCGTTTCATACTGCACAGACCGGTCGATCTGCTTTGCAGCCTCGGCATATTTCTTTCCTCTTTTCATAATAAACCTCCTTGTGGTCATTCGGGGAGAGTGCCCCTACCACTGTATTCTCAATCTGTTACGGTGATTCCCATGCTTCGCGCGGTACCTGCGATCATGCTGATGGCCGCGTCCATAGTAGCCGCGTTCAGATCCGGCATCTTGATCTCCGCGATCTTCTGCAGCTCTTCTCTTGTAATACTTGCCACCTTTGTCTTATTGGGCACTGCAGAACCGGACTTGATATTGCAGGCCTTTTTCAGCAGCACTGCCGCAGGAGGCGTCTTCGTGATAAAGCTGAAGCTCCTGTCTGAGTAAACGGTAATGACTACGGGGATGATCATATCACCCTGATCCGCCGTTCTCGCATTGAACTCTTTTGTAAACTGTACAATATTTACACCGTGCTGGCCAAGAGCGGGACCAACAGGGGGCGCCGGCGTTGCTTTGCCGGCAGGAATCTGCAATTTAATATAACCTGATACTTTTTTTGCCATTCTGGCCGCCTCCTCACATCATTTTCCTTATATCTTTTTTACTTCTGAATAATTGATTTCCACCGGTGTTTCACGGCCGAATAAATCCACACTGATGATCAGTGTCTGTTTGGCATCGTTCATAGACTGGATCACGCCTACAGTGTCCTTCCAGACGCCGCCGATCACAGATACCGTATCGCCAACGCCGAAGTTCACTTCAAAGTTGACAACCTTGATGCCCAGAGAACGGATCTCGTCGTCTGTCAGGGGAATGGGTTTGGACCCCGGGCCTACGAATCCTGTCACGCCTCTTGTATTGCGAACAATAAACCATGTATCGTCATTCATAACCATGTGAACCAGCACATAGCCGGGGAACATCTTCTTTTCCACCTGCTTGCGAACGCCGTTCTTTTCTTCGATCACGTCCAGAGTGGGAACGCGGACTTCAAGGATCTGCTCCTCCAGATGCCGGTTTTCAATGGTCTTGTCAATATTGGCCTTTACTTTTTTCTCATATCCGGAATAAGTGTGAACTACAAACCATTTTGCTTCCATTCTGTCACCTTTCCTTTATGCTTACAGATTCACAAGGAAATTTACGCCGATATTGATGATCATATCCACTACGACTATGATCAGCCCCACTATCACGGAAATGATCGTCACGACCACGGTCTCCTTTACGACGTCCTTCCTGTCCGGCCAGATAATCTTTTTGAATTCGTTCTTCAGACCTTTGAAAAAGCTCCCTTTCCGAACTGCTTCTTTACTGTTATCTCCCATATCTTTCTCCTCACTATCTCACACAGGATTACTTGGTTTCTTTGTGTAATGTGTGTGCTTTGCAGAATTTACAATACTTTTTGGTTTCCATTCTGTCCGGATGATTTTTCTTTTCTTTTGTCATATTGTAATTACGCTGCTTACATTCCGTACATGCCAATGTGATCTTTACGCGCACAACTGCCACCTCCACTTTGATTGGTTTACGTGAAAGACACGGTTGGGATCGTGTTCTTCTTGAATTTTTAGGCATAAAAAAAAGACCTAATTTCCATCGCTTACCTAATATAGCACAGGTAATTCAACTTCGTCAAGTCTTTTTCTTATCTTACCGCATTTTTATTCGGAAGTTTTCGCGCATTTCCCGCAGGCGCGCCGGCTGCCGCGGCGCCGGCAGGCCGGCGGACTATCCCTTCGGTTCAAATCTGTCGATCAGCTTTACCACATACTGCAGGATCTTCAGGGCATCCTCCGCCGTCACGTCCCCGTCAAAATCCACATCCGACAGTGTCCGCTGCAGCCCGGTGGGGACGGGATCCAGCTTTACCACACACCGCAGTACCTGCAGGGCGTCCTCCGC
>CANQNE010000063.1 GCA_947625135.1 uncultured Lachnospiraceae bacterium | reverse complement strand
ATTTTGTCCTTTTTCTTGACAAGAGAATCTGATTATGATAACATCATTATAGTAAACAACATAATGTATGTAGAGAAACAATAATTAAAATATAGAAAGGGGACACAAAATGAAAAGGACAAAAAGAAAGGCAGCGGTACGAAAGATTGGAAAAGGAATGATATACATAGGAGGATGGCTGATACTGTTATTCGGGGTTTCCGGAATCAGCGCATATTTCACTGATACAGATGCTTCCACGAACACCTTTACAGTAGGAAAAGTGACGATCGAGCATCATGAGGATGAGTGGGATGATCTTCCTCCGGAGGAGAAGGAAGACGTTACTCCTAATAAGGAGATTCCCAAAGATCCCAGCATTGTGAACACCGGAAATAACGGCGCATTTGTATTCCAGACAGTGGAAGTTCCCTGCGCTGATGTAATCACAGCAAATCCCGACGGGACAAAGAATCCGAAGAGGCTGACTGATCTGTTTTCCTATACAGTAAAGAGCGGCTGGACGCTGATAAACACAGAGGACGTAAAAGCAGGTGCAGCGGTAACAGCACACAAGTATACATACGTATACGGCACAGCAGAGAAATGTACAGAGCTTGTGGCAGGCGCGGAAACCCCTACCCTGTTTGATTCCGTAACGGTGGCAAATCTTGTTGAGGGACAGGATCTGGAAGAGACCACCCAGAACATTGTGATCAATGCGTATGGGATTCAGGCATCAGACCTTGGCGAGCATGATACCACAGCACCCTCCGAAGTGCTGTCAATCATCTACAATCAAATGAAATAATCCTGACGGGAAAACGAAACTGAAAATAGAAAAACACCTGCGGCGGGCCGGATCTGCCGCAGAGTCATATTGAGGGTGCAGAGAGAGCAGAGACCTGCACTGAAAACAAGAAACTAGGGTTTGGAACAACCGACGCAGAAAAGTCCAAAAATGAGATCCGGCCTCAAGCAGTTGTCAGAGTCAGGTTCCCTGATTTTATATAAGATGCACAAATAGGAAGGCGGAAAATGGGAAAAAGAAGCCGAAAGTTTGTGCAAAAAGTTCCCTTTAAAATCACATTTCAAGATGTTATATTGAACTTACAAAAGGAGAAATAAACATATTTTTGAAAAGTGTCATTAAATTGACATGTTGTGATGGAAGGAGGAAACTATATGAAAAAGGGGAGAATAAAAAGCGTACTGCTTGTGACAATGATGGTGGTTCTCATGGCGGTTTATGTGCTGCCGGTAAGCATGACAGTGGCTGCGGAAACAGCGGCGGAAAATGGCGAGACGGGATTGTTGAATATTGAAAATCCAATTCTTTTGGAAGCAGGAAATGATGAAGGGGTTTCAAGGATTTTCAGATTTACTTACAATGGGAAATCAGATTTTTCTAAAGAAGAAGCTGATGACATGGTAGCAAATTTTGAAATCAATAACGATACAAAGGGAATCTATGATTTGAAATTGTATTGTTATAACCCCCAAAATACTGACTATTATTGGATAGGAATAGAAGCAACTATTATATCTGCAGTAGCCGGTTCAGAAGGCAGTTTCACCATCCGCTACAAGGATTATGAGCAGACCTATCATGTGAAGGTGATTGATTACAGCACGACCATCAAGGATATCGGGTATAGTCCTGTAAATGCAGACTATTGCATCAGTTTTGAAAAAGAAGCTGATGGAACAGCAGTGATCGACGCAGATTTAGGAGTGGACTATGTAGAATATCTAAAATTCATCAATTACTATGAGGGGACGGCGAAAGAGGTGATCAAGGGACTGGATTACAGTACGATGTACATAGATGATCTTGTCAATCTGGATTCTGTTGCAGAACATGAGAAAAATGGCGATTCCCTTACATGGATGTACGATGAAAAATCTATAGGCGCTATTGAACTGGATAACGATACAAGGGGCTCAGAGTTTCCGGAACTGACGATTCTGCCCAAACATGCAGGCGAAGCGTGGTTCACACTGCACTACGGAGAGTTTGAGCAGCGGTTTCACGTGGTGATCGGTAATGGGCTCAATCTGCCTTCCCGGATTTATCTTGACCGGAAGGAGATTCAAGTAAAGACCGGGGAGAGTTTCCAAGTGCAGGCGACGACGGATCCTTCAGACGCATACTATAAAGAATGTATATGGATGGCGGAAACGGATGAACTGGCGTCAGGATATTTAGAGAATTACATGGTTAAGAAGGATCTGCTGAACGATCAGATTGCGGAATACACGTTTTATGAGCCGGGCGTATATCGTATATGGTGTACAATGACGTATGATTATTCGGTATCTTCCGTATATTACAACGCTTACTATTCCGAACCGTGTACGGTAACAGTAACAGGAGAAAAGCTGGATATCCCTGATAAAGTGCGGCAGCCGTATTTATTGCTGAATCCGAAGAAAACAGAGAGTGGAAACGGAGAAGGCTGGAAAATTGAGACGCTGCAGGCGATATTCTATCCGAACATGGTAGGAAAAGAAGTTACAGATCCGACAGTGGAAGTATGGTGCGAGACTGATGGCAAAGAAGATCTGACGGAATATACACTGTATTACGGGGATGATACTTTTTACCACAGCGGAGAAATCAGTCTGGACTGGCACCATGAGGCAGGAATATATCATGCTTACGCGTATGGAATAGTAAACGGGGAGCGGACGCTTCTTGCCACAGCAAAATATCTGGTGTCTGAGAGTAATCTCAAATTTGATCCCAACACGCCGAGACCGCCAAAGCCCCCTGTAATGACCTATTACTGTGGTGATGCAAATCTGGACGGCAGTGTGACAGCGGATGATTCCCTTCGTGTACTGCAGCACATTGTAAAGCTGAAGCCGTTGAGCGAACCGGCGCTGACTGTAAGCAGGATTGGAAATGACAACGTATTGGATGCCACTGATGCGCTGGAGATTCTGCAGGTAGTAGTCAAACTGAAAGCGTATACTACAATCACGATACAGTGACCTGAAACAGAAACTGACAACTGAATAGAAAGTAAATATTAGAAGAGCTTCTGCCATGAAAGGCAGAGGCTCTTTCTATTTCTTTTGTTTAAAATGGAAAGAAAGGAATGAGAGATATTGAAGAAGGAAAGGAGAACATGGAGACGGTTTCTCTCGGCGTTTCTGGTACTCGTGCTTGTTGTGACCGGCGTCCGTTTTTCTGCACCGGAAGAGGTGCAGGCAATGGAGCTGCAGGAGCCCAAGGGGGAAAGAGCGCACGAATTTAAGTGGGAATTTACCTCATTTACAAAGGAAGCTGTTTATAAAAACGGCAGTCTGGATCCCACAAAAGTAAAGACAGAGAACTTTTCCAATACCACATTTGTAGACAGCCTGATGCGGATGTCCTCTGTGGAGACAGCGAACTGTTCCATTGGCACACTTTTGGCCACCACAAAGAAAGGGGCGCCTGCCATTACTTACTATAATGCGGGGACCATATCGGAGTTTGTCGGAGGCGACTACCAAAAGACAAAGGTTGATTTAAAGATCACCCTTATGGACTGGGCGCAGCCAACGGGAGAAGCGGAGACAAATGCCTTTGTGTGCTTCAGCACCTGTGTACTGGAGGATTCGCTTGCAGTAGAGGGGAACCATGATTCAAAGGCAATGGGTGTATGGCCCAGCACAAATGTGTCATGGGTAGATCTGAAATACGAGTTTTACAGACACGGTACAAACGAAAAGATTACAGTGGAGGGGTATTTAACCCAGACAGATCTGGATTACCTGCAATACTTTGCTTTCAATGACAGCACCAGCGGAATTACAGATCTGTACAGATCAGAGTATGATACGCTGATCACGGAGGACGGATCTCATCATATCACAGCGGAGCAGAATCATCGTGGAACAGAGGCAAAAAGCGGTTGGACAACGGTCAATGCCTCGGCAACAGGAACCATTCCGTTAATGAATGATATAAAAACATATCCTGCTTACAATGGGCATGGATATGATGCCGGTTATGTGACATTTGTATTCAAAAGTTCAGAGCTGGATTTTCGGTTCGGAACAAAGGCGTCGCAGGGGACTGCATCTAAAAACGGAACGGTCGGAAACTACTATTTCGGCGTACTTCCCTATTCAATAACGTCTTTTAAAGCGCCGCAGCCGGAGAAGTATGTATCAGGCACGGCAAAAAGCGTATCAGAGATCAAGGAAAGTACGGCCTACAAGAAGGATGGCAAAAAGGACATCTATTATGCAGGCTATATCTACCTGCCCCGCTCATTGAGCCATAATTATAACAGCTTTGAGTTCAGCGATACGCTGAACACGGTGCTGGACGTGGAGAATACCCGTGTATCGGTATGGAAGAACGGGACGGAGAACGTGTCGAACTGGTTTGATATCGTCAAGAAGGGTCAGACCATCACCGCCACAGCCAAAGCCTCCACCATAGCGGAGAAGGGGATCGACTTTTTCGGCAATGCCTATCAGCTGCTGATCGAGACAAGGATCAAGGAAAGTATCACCCTTAATAACTTAGACTCTTTGACTACAGTTGAAGGAAGCAATATTACCAAGGAAGGCAACTACTATGGAATCCCTAACACCGTCACCTGCACCACCGGTATCTATGACTACAAGCTGAACTCCGGCGCAGGCGGTTACAAAAAGGAATCGGTAGACAGCGCTCCGGTGAAGGTATACTACACGGAGCCTGCGTATGCCATTGAAAAGCGTGTGCTGAACCGGAAGGGAGAACAGGTGGACACAGTACCGGCAGATCCCGCACAGGCATTTACGGAAGGAGAGGAAGTAACCTTTGAGATCTATGCCGTGCAGAAGAACGCAGGCGCTGTGGCAAAGGATATGTATGTAAGTGACAGCCAGATGCCCAACTGCTTTACCGTGAAGGAGATCACCGCAGAGGTACATGTGGGAGAGAAGGTATACCGCAGCGGGAGCAGTCCGGAGCTGGTCCGGATCGCAGACGGTTACCGGTTCATGGGAGAGCTTGGCGTGGGAAGCATCACCAAGACAGATACAAAGGTGAGCGCATCAGGCGATTACATGAAGCTGACGGTAAAGGGAACGGTGACCGGCGCGGGAACCAACGACGAGAATAAAGCGGAAGCGGGCACGGTGGGCAATACCGTGACCGATACGGCGGTGATCAACACAGTGGACAGCGCGGCGCTGGAACCGCAGATCAATGTGACAAAGACCTTTGACAAAAAGGAACTGGAAGTGACGGGAAAAGCCTATGCCACCATCACCATCCAGCAGTCGGAGAACAATGCAAGGAAGGATCTGACCGCCTATATCTATCAGCTGAACGATTATGCGGATGAATGGAGAGCATACGACAAGGCATACGGCGGAACTGCGCGATACTTCCACAATACAGGAGCAGTGACAGTGATCCGGCAGGAAGCGGGCGGAAAGAAAACGGATCTGACCAGAGACTTTACCCGGGGCCTGATCGATCCGGATGATGGTTCAGGAGGGGTCATTTTTGATGGTTCCACTCGTTTCTATTACAGTCCTGAATACATGGATGAGGGGATCTCCTTCAATTATGGAGATAAGATCATCATCAAGTATCAGGTGACG
>CANQNE010000062.1 GCA_947625135.1 uncultured Lachnospiraceae bacterium | reverse complement strand
TTTACGGAACTGATCACCTGCGGCTCCACAGAATGTGTGTCCATTTTTACCTTTCGGACGCTGCGGGGATGGGCTGCAATGGCAAGCTGGCTTTTCACGCCCTTCAGAAGCAGCATGATACGGGAAACCTTGATGCCGCCTCCGGTGCTTCCGGCACAGGCGCCGATAAACATCAGCGATACGAGGATCGTCTTGGAAAAGGCCGGCCACAGGTTGAAATCCGTTGTGGTGTAGCCGGTGGTAGTTATGATGGAGCCCACCTGAAATGCCGCATGATGAAATGCCTGAAAGGCATTCTGAAACATGGACATGGTATTGATGGTGATCAGCGCAATGGAGGAGAAAATGATCAGGAGGTAGACGCGTACCTCGGAAATACCGAGAGCCTGCCGGATCTTTTTGGTGAGCAGATAATAATAAAAGTTAAAGTTCACGCCAAACAGGATCATAAAGACGGTGACTACGCCCTGCTGGAACATGGTATAGCTGCCCAGACTGTCTCCCCTGACGCCGAATCCGCCGGTACCTGCCGTGCCGAAGGAAAGGGCCAGCGCGTCAAACAGCGGCATTTTTCCGATAAGCAGGATGATGATCTCCAGAATGGTCATGCCGAAATAAATGGCGTACAGGATCAGCGCAGTAAGCCGGATCTTGGGTACCAACTTGCTCACGGTGGGGCCGGGACTCTCCGCGCGCATCAGATATACGGGAGATCCGTTGCCTCTGTTTGGCAGAATCGCCATGATAAATACAAGGATGCCCATGCCGCCTACCCAGTGGGTAAAGCTTCGCCATATAAGGCTGGCGTGGGATAAGCTCTCTACATCAGTGAGAATACTGGCGCCGGTGGTGGTAAAGCCGGACACCGTCTCAAACAGCGCGTCGATATAAAAAGGGATTTCCTTTGTCAGCACAAAAGGAATGGCGCCAAGCACGGAAAACAAGATCCAGCAAACGGCAACGGTGTAAAAGCCTTCTCTGGCGTACATATTTTGCCGTTTCGGCCGGATCAGCAGGAACAAAACGCCTACGCCCAGACAGATCAAAATAGAGATCAGGTAGGCAAACAAAACATTTTCTCCGTAAATCAATGCGGTCACTACAGGGAGCAGCAGGAATGCCGCTTCAAAAAATGCCGCCCAGCTCAACAGCTTGAGGATCATTCTATAATTCATAATTTCTATCCATCCTTTATTCTGCGAGAATATCGCTGATATCATCCAGTCCCGTATTGGTCGTTACTACGATGACTTTGTCGCCCAGCATCAGCATATCCTGACCTCTGGGAGTGATCAGCTTCCGGTTGCGTATGATGCTTGCGATCAGCAGATTTTTCTTCAGTTTCAGCTGTTCCAGCGGCGTGTTCAGCATAGGCGCGTTTTCCCGGATATTGAATTCCAGCGCTTCCAGCTGGTTGTTGACGAGACGGTATAAGGTCTCCACATTGCTGCCGATGGAATTGCGCATAGCCCGTACATACCGCACGATATATTCCGCAGTAACTTCCTTCGGATTGATGATGGTATCCAGATTCAGTTTATCAATGATATTAGTAAAGGTGATCCGATTGATCTTGGTGATGGTCTTCATTTTGGGACACCGATCTGATATATAAAGGGAAAGCAGAATGTTTTCTTCGTCCAGATTGGTCAGCGCCACAAAAGAATCCATAGATTCTACATTTTCCTCAGACAGAAGATCCTGATCCGTGCCGTCGCCGCATATAATGGAAGCCTCCGGGAGGATGTCGGACAAATGCTCACAGCGATCCCGATTCTGCTCGATGATCTTAACGCGGATACCCATGGCAAGAAGCTGTTTTGCCAGATAATAGGAGGTAGTGCTGCCGCCTATGATCATGGTATCTTTTACCTGATTGGTCTGAATCTTGCTCCGCTTGAAAAACTGGCTGGCCGTTTTGGGTGACGCCACGATAGAGACAATGTCCGCGGCCTGCAGGACAAAATTACCGTCGGGAATGATGACTTTCCCGTCCCGGGTAACGGCGCATACCAGTACGTCGCATTTCAGCGTGGAAGGGATACCGGATACCGGCATGTTGTGGAGGACGGAATTTTCCGGAATACGGAACTGCAGCAGTTCGATCCGGCCCTTGGCAAAGGTCTCCACTTTAATCGCGGAAGGAAAACGGAGAAGCCGGGCGATTTCCATAGAAGCGGCAAGCTCCGGATTGATAACCATGGCAAGCCCGAGCTCTTCCTGAATAAAGCGGACTTCTTCGTTGTATTCGGGGCTTCGGACTCTGGCGATAGTCTGACAGTTACCCGCTTTTTTGGCGATGAGACAGCAGAGGAGATTCAGCTCATCAGAAGCAGTGACGGCGATCAGCAGATTTGCATCCTCGATGCCGGCCTCCTGCTGCACACTGTGGCTGCTGCCGCTGCCTACAATACCCATAATATCGAATTCGTTGGAAAGGTTCTGCACTCTCTCGTAATTCGGATCGATGATCACAATGTCGTTTCCTTCTTTACTCAACTGTTCCGCCAGCGTGGAGCCTACCTTTCCGCATCCAACAATTATAATCTTCATAGTTGCCTCCATGTCAAGATGGTCGTGAAATAACAGAATCCAAGTATTTTCTAACAAGTAATTGTAACTCCATTTGCAGGAAAAAACAAGCGGTAGCGGATAAAAGCTGTAAAAACTATGAAAAGCCTGTAAAAAGCTGCAAAAAAAGACCGCTGAAAACTGTCGCAGAGCAGGCTTGCCCGGCGGCTGTTTTTCCGCAGCCTTTTTTCTAGTGTAATATTTAAATAAGAAGATTCATTCCGTGAACGGTCAGGAGCGATCCTTTAATGGGATATAATCCTGCTCGGTGCAGACGCTCTTGTAAGCCGGGCGGATGATCTTGCCTCCTGAGAGCAGCTCCTCCAGACGGTGCGCGCACCAGCCGGAAATACGGGAAATAGCAAAGAAGGGAGTGAACAGCTCCAGCGGCAGATTCAGCAGCTGATAGGCAAAGCCGCTGAAAAAGTCCACATTGGCGCTGACGCCCTTGTAAATATTGCGCTTTTCCGCGATCACCTCGGGAGCCAGCCGTTCCACCTTCTCATACAGATTGTACTCCGCGCTTCGGTTCTTTTCCGTGGAAAGCTGCGCCACAAAACGCTTAAAGATCCGGGCTCTGGGATCGGAGATGGAATACACCGCATGTCCCATACCATAAATAAGTCCGGACTTGTCAAAGGCCTTTTTATCCAGCAGATCCCGAAGATACTGACGGATCTCATCGTCGTCATTCCAGTCGGAAATAGATTGTTTCATATCATTGAACATGTGGGCAACTTTCACGTTGGCGCCGCCGTGGCGGGGACCCTTCAGAGAACCAAGCGCCGCCGCAATGGCGGAGTAGGTATCGGTGCCCGAGGAGGTCACAACGTGGGTGGTGAAGGAAGAGTTGTTGCCGCCGCCATGTTCTGCGTGAAGGATCAGCGCGATATCCAGAACATGCGCCTCCAGCTTGGAGTAAGAGCCGTCAGGGCGCAGGATATGTAAAATGTTTTCCGCCGTGGACAGAGAAGGATCCGGCGTTCCGATAAACAGGCTGTCGTCGCAGTGATAGTGCCGGTACGCATGATAGCCGTAAACGGACAGCAGCGGAAATTCAGCGATCAGCTGCAATGACTGACGCAGCACGTTTTCAAGGGAAATGTCATCCGGCCTTTCATCGTAAGAGTACAGGGTGAGTACGCTGCGGGACAGAGTGTTCATCATGTCCTGACTGGGCGCCTTCATGATAACGTCCCGTACAAAGCTGGGAGGAAGAGAGCGATAACCTGCCAGGATCTTCTGGAAATTATCCAGCTGTTCCGAGGAGGGAAGCTGGCCAAAAAGCAGCAGATAGGTCGTCTCTTCAAAACCGAAGCGCTTGTCGGACATACATCCCTGAACCAGATCTTTTACGTTGTAGCCCCGGTAAAAAAGCTCACCGTCTGTGGGAATGGATTTGCCGTCCACCTCTTTGCCGGAACGGATCTCGGAGATTTCCGTCAGGCCGGTGAGGACGCCTTTTCCGTTAATATCCCGCAGGCCGCGTTTTACGTCGAATTTCGTATAAAGCGCCGGATCTATATTGTTATTTTCCCTGCACAGAGAGGCAAGGGCACGGATATCGGGTGTAATTTCTGAAAAATTCTGTGACATGTAAATCCTCCCTTCTGATAATTTCAGTTCACATAACTTGAAATGGGTTATGTATAAAATATCAAAAATCAGCCATTCAGTCAATAAGACAAACGTGTAAATTTTGTGTCTTTCCGGCAAAGGAAAAAGGAGAGTCCGTTTTCCGATGGATTTTCCCATAAAAACACAAAGAAAAAAGAAAAAATAGTTGACTTTTTGTTTAGTATAAGTATAATTATCATCAGCACTCCTTTTTGGAGAAACAGACGGGCGGGTTGCGGCTTTTGAACGGAAAAACGGCCCGGGACGGAGAATGAAATGAAGCTGGATACGTATATAGGAAATAAAATCAAAAACCTGCGCAACCAGAACGGCCTTACGCAGCAGGAGCTGGCTGACCGGGCGGAGCTGACAAAAGGCTTTATCTCTCAGGTGGAGCGGGGGCTCACGGTGCCTTCGCTGGCAACGCTGCAGGATATTGCGGAATGTCTGGGCAGCAATCTGTCAGATTTTTTCAACGAGGAAGAAGATCCGCAGATCGTGTTTCAGGAAGAGGATTACTTTGAAAAGACAGATAAAGAGGAAAACAGCATTTTGTGGCTGGTGCCTACGGCGCAGAAAAATCAGATGGAACCGATCCTGGTCACACTGAATCCGAAGCAGAGCCTTCCTTTTGATAAACCCCATGAGGGGGAGGAATTCGGATATGTGATCTCCGGCAGCATCAAGCTGTATTTCGGAGAGCGCACGTACCAGATGGAGGCGGGAAGCACATTTTATTTTGAAGCTACAAAACGCCATAAGATAGAAGCCGTGGGGAGAAAAGGGGCAAAGATACTTTGGATCAGTACGCCGCCCAGTTTTTAGGAGGCAGTATGAGTGATATTATTTTAGAGCTGAAAGATATTTCCAAGTCATTTGACGGAAAAAAAGTCATTGAAAATATGAATCTGCAGATTCAGCGAAATGCGTTCATTACCCTTCTGGGGCCTTCCGGCTGCGGCAAGTCCACTACGCTGCGCATGATCGGCGGATTTGAAAAGCCCGATACGGGGAGAGTGATCTTTAATGGGAAGGATATTACGGAACTGGCTCCGGATAAGCGGAACCTGAACACAGTATTTCAGAAATATTCCCTGTTTTCTCATCTGAATGTGGAGGAGAATATCGCGTTCGGGCTGAAACTGAAAAAGAAAAGCAAAAGCTATATCCGGGATAAGATCAAATATGCGCTGAAGCTGGTGAATCTGGAAGGTTTTGAAAAGCGGGACGCCATGTCCCTTTCCGGCGGACAGCAGCAAAGGATCGCCATCGCCCGGGCGATCGTGAATGAACCGGATCTGCTGCTTCTGGATGAACCTTTGGGAGCGCTGGATCTGAAGCTGCGCCATGATATGCAGAGAGAGCTGATCACCATCAAAAAAGAGGTGGGGATCACGTTTGTTTACGTGACGCACGATCAGGAGGAGGCGCTTACCATGTCTGACCAGATCGTGGTTATGAACAAGGGGATCATCCAGCAGATGGGAACTTCCAAATCCAT
>CANQNE010000061.1 GCA_947625135.1 uncultured Lachnospiraceae bacterium | reverse complement strand
CGGGGTGACAGGATTCGAACCTGCGGCCTCCTGGTCCCAAACCAGGCGCTCTAGCCAAGCTGAGCCACACCCCGCTGAAACGACTTCCGCACCGCCAATAAATGCTTGCGTTTTCCGAACGCAAGTAAGATTATATTATAATTGCGGACACTTGTCAACCACAAATTCGCTGTTTTTTCGCATTTTATCGTTTTGCGCGCGCCGCGGGGCGGCCTCCGACTTTCGCTTCTCTCTCCCTATACTTCCTCCATATAATGGATCTGATAATGAAAATTTCCCCGGTCATCCACCTGCACGATCAAGTAACTGGGTTTTCTGCCATTTTGCCTTGGATAAGAAAGACTGCCCGGAGAAACAGCCGTCACTTCCTGATCAATGTCGATCACCGGCTTATGGCTGTGACCGAACATCACAATATCCATCCTTCTGGCTATGGCTTCTTCCTTTACACGCTCTGTGCCCTGACTGACCAGATACCGGTGCCCGTGGGTGAGCAGCACCTTTTTCCCCTGAATCTCAAGCTCCATTTCCCTTGGAAGCACAGAAAAATAATCATTGTTTCCCGCAATTACATAAAAAGGACACTGAACCATATCCTGAATGATCAGCTCCTGTCCTTCCACATCGCCCAAATGGATCAGCATATCAATGTGGCCGATCTCCTGCAAAAGCCGCTCCAGATTTTCCAGTCTGCGATGGGTGTCACTGATTACCAAAATCCTCATAAGTCCTCCAAATCATACCTGCTGCAAATAATCATCAATGAACTTTTTTGCCGCCTGTAATGCTTTTCCTCTGTGACTGCAGGCATTTTTCTCCTCCGGTGACAGCTGCGCGCTGGTACAGCCATATTCCGGCAAAAAGAATATGGGATCATAACCAAAGCCGTTCGCGCCCTTTGGTTCCCATGCGATCCTGCCTTCCATGGTCTCCCGCACACAACGGATCTGCTTACCGGCAGCTATGGCTATGGCGCACACAAAACGGGCGCTGCGCTGTTCTTCCGGCACTCCGCTGAGCCGTTCCAGTATGATGCGGTTTTTGATCTCGTATGAAGTATCTTCTCCAAGATAACGCGAAGAATAGATCCCCGGCTCTTTATTCAGATAATCAATCTCAAGCCCGGAATCATCGGCCAGCACAATGGCATTGCTGCAGGGGCCGCTGCCTGTGGGATCCGCCATAGCGATTCTGTCTGCTTCTCTTTTCACTGCCTTTGCCTTGATGGCCGCATTCTCTTCAAAAGTAGCGCCGTCTTCCACAATATCCAGTTCAATACCCGCTTCCCTCATAGAAAAGACATTTGCCGGCTGATCTGCCATAATCATCCGTATTTCTTTCATTTTTTCCTGATTGCCTGTCGCAAAAATAATATTCATCATAGGTTTCTCCGTTTCGGGGGCTTCGGCCCGTTAAACTGATAAAAATAAGTTTTCATCATTCCGTTGTAGATTTTTCTGTTCTTGTCCGCCTTCCGTCCGATAAAACGCTCCGCGTCCTCATAAGCAGTGATCAGATACATGGACCAGCTGTCCAGCGCCTGATAGGCTTCGCCGATCTCTCTGTACAGGGCAGGCAGCTCCTTTTTATCCTCCAGTCGTTCGCCGTAAGGGGGATTACAGATTATAAATCCGTACTTCTTCGGATGCCGCAACTGCGCCACCGGTCTCTGCTGAAAATGGATCAACTGATCCACTCCGGCAAGCCGGGCATTTTCTCTTGCGGCGGCAACGATCTTTCCGTCAATATCATATCCCTGTATATCCGTGACAGGATCTGTCAGGATCATGTCGTATGCCTCTTCCCTGCAGGACTTCCATTCCTGCTCCGGCACAAGATTCGGCCATTTTTCCGCCGTAAAATGACGATGCAGGCCCGGCGCGATATTGGCCGCCATCATAGCTGCCTCAATGGGGAATGTCCCGCTCCCGCAAAAAGGGTCTACCAGAATCCGATCCCCCTTCCATGGCGTCAGTCCGATCAGAGCCGCCGCCAATGTTTCCGTAATGGGCGCTTTTGCGGTAAGTTTCCGATATCCCCTGAAGTGCAGGGATTCTCCCGAAGCATCAATGGCCACCGTTACCTTATTATTTTTCAAAAACACACGGATCGGATAGGAGGCGCCATCCTCCTGAAACCATGTAATACCATAGATCTCCTTCAGCCGCTCTACAATTGCTTTCTTCATAATAGACTGAATATCCGAAGGGCTGAACAGCCTGCTGCGCACAGAAGCGGCCTTTGCCACCCAGAACCTTGCATCCGCAGGCAGATACGCTTCCCACGGAAGGGCTTTTGTCTTTTCAAATAACTCTTCAAAAGTCAGCGCCTCAAAGCATCCCACCTTCAAAAGCACCCGCTCCGCAGTGCGAAGTCCGATATTGGCCCGGCAGAGGCCTTCCGCATCAGCTTCAAATGTGACACGGCCGTCCTCCACCTCTCCCGGCTCATAGCCGAGATCCATAATTTCTCTTTTCAATACCGCTTCCAGCCCAAAATGACATGGCGCGATCAATTCCATTCTGCCCATTTTGTGTCCTTTTCTTATGACTGTCAAAATATATACCTCTATCTTAATCGCAGAACAAAACACTGTCAATGAATTTTACTCAAATTTTTTATTTCTCAGCGCCATAATCCCACCCAGAAGCGTTACCGTGCGATATCCCATCTGAGCCAGTTCTCTTGCCGCTTTCAGACTGATGCTGCCCCTTTCACAATACAGAAAAATCAGCTGTTCCTTTTCCAGCAGATGAAGGCTGTTTTTCAGATCTTCATAAGGAATCGATATCGCCCGTTTTAAGTGAAGTTCCCGGTAATCCTCAGGATCCCGCAGATCTATCACCTGCACATCACTGCGCTTTAAATATTCTTTGACCTCTTTCGGGGAGATCGTTTCATAGTCCATTTTGCTCCTCCGTCTTTTTCAATACTCTGGAAGGCGCCTGCATTTGCCTGCGCCTCTTATTAGTGTATGCAGCCCGGGTAGAACTGCCGCATGACAGGAAAAATAAGGAACGGGCCTTTCTACAATGGGAATTTCAAAGCGCATTTCCTGTTACACAAGAAAAGCCGCACGCATGCCCAAAGCAAAACGTGCGGCTTTTCTTTTTCAGTTTTTAATTAGTAGTTGCAGTTCTGATTCTGCTTGTTCTGATTGTTGTTCTCAGAATTTTTGTTGCTGTTCTGATTCTGCTTGTTCTGGTTGTTGTTCTGATTGTTCTGGTTATTGTTGTTCTGATCAGAATAATTTGAACTGTTCTTTGCCATCTCTGTACCTCCAATAAATTTTTATTGCAAGTATAGTATGACTCCAAATCTGATTTTTTATTCAAATAAACAAGCTATTTTAAAATTTATTTCAGGAACTTGGCAAGGCTCATATTGTTGTCCTTGATGCCCTGCACGATCCATTCGCATGCCTGAGTTGCGCCGGCCTTTGAAAGATGGGTATTATCGGAAAGCTCTCCGCCTGCGCCGTCAGGATACAGACCATGCAGCGCTCTGGTTCCGTCATAACCCAACTTCTCATACAGCTCCGTAAACGGCGTATGAAGATCGATCAGATATACATTGATCCCCTGCTCCGCATACTCTGCCTGCAGTTCCTTCATTGCCTGCGCATAAGGTGTATGCAGCTGCGGCTTATACAACTGTCCCTGATAGAAGTAACGTCTCACAACAGGCGTTACCAGCACAGGCTGCGCGCCGGCACGGATCGCAGGGTCAATGTAGTAGTTCTTCAAATACCATTTAAAGGAACCAACCTCTGAAGTCTTTCCAAAAGGATCATCGTAAAGCTCCAAACCGCATCGCTCATCGTTGTGACCGAAGGAGATAAACAGATAATCACCTTCCTGCATGCCGCTCATGATCTGTCTGTAATTACTCTCTACCGTAAAGCTCTTTGTACTTCTGCTGGACAATGCGGTATTATTGACCGTTACCTGATCATTGAAATAATCCCCGATCAGAACGCCCCATCCAACCAGCGGCTGGCTGGAACCGTTATCCGCATGCTGGTCTGCAATGGAGTCTGCCGCGATCCAGATATTTCCGGATGCCTCATGCTCCGTCTGTACAACAGGCGTGGTGTCAAGTTCCACTCGGTCAAAACGTGTACGCAGCTTCAAAGCACGCTCCAGAATGATCTGAGCGTCCATCGTAGATACGTTGTCGTCACCGTCCACGTCAATCGCCCATTTGGTAAGCTGGCTTTCGCTGTCTTCCACCTTCAGTGCGATACGAAGCGCCTTGCGGGCATCGGAAATGGTGATCTTCCCGTCATTGTTGATATCGCCATAGTTGATCACTGTTTCTGCGGGACGAGGTTCCGCGGAAGCTGTCTTCAGCTCCTCATTCCTTGCAGCGGTCTCTTCCTCTGATGCCAGCGTCCATTCATCGGAGTTGATATCAACGCGGATTCCCGGCACGATTCCATAATATGGACGTCTTCCATAATAACCGTCCAGATATACATGTCCGAAGGGATATACGATAGCCATTGCCTGAGGATAAGCGCCGGGGGAACGGAGCAGCCACCAGCTGTTGCCGTAATACTGGTCATTGTATGTGCCCAGCCATGCGCCCATCGCTCTTGAAAAATCTGTAGTGCCCATTCTTCTGGTCTTGCTGTAAGCCTTATTGTCGGAAGGATAACCATAAGCTTCGTTGGTCATCTCGTCGATAGACATCAGGAATACTTTATCCTCTGTATCGTAACCGCCTTCCGTGCCATGGAAAGGATTATCCGCATTTACTACTGTGGATGTCTGGATCGCCGCCTGCTCCGCCTCGTCAAAGGCAATACCATAGAACTGGCCTCTGCCCGTACCGTTCAGCCATGTACGCAGGGTACATTCCTCCCATGTAACGCCGTCGCCGCTGGTCTGATAAGGCTGCGCATCCAGCGTTTCGTCCGCCATAAGGAGCAGGGATTCTCCGTCATTCTGCAGCACGCGCCAACGGATGGGTTCTACCTTGAAATAGGCCACATCCTTGTCGATCCAGTTATAAAATGAGCAGGTAAGCCTGTCGGCAATATAACCCTGCTGCTCCAAGTCAGCCTGACCGTCATATCCTCTGAAAGAAGCGGATGAACTGTACAGCTTCTTATAAGTCACGCCGTTCACTGTAGCCAAACCGTTCCGGTCGTATGTAGCGCCTGTGATCTCCGGCGTCAATTCGTCTCCGGTCACTTCTGTCTGGGGATAGCTGCCGAAATAGACAAAATCCCAATCGGTAGAATCTGTCTCGCTGTCATAAACAGGATTTTCCGGCTGTGCAATCTGCGCATCTGAAGCACTCGCCTCGGTAAGTCCATTGATGGCAGGGACGCTTCCCAGTCCGGCTATCAATGTCATTGCCATGGCAACACAAACAAACCGTTTCATGTTTTTCATCTTCGTTACGTCCTTTCTTGATTTACTTGGTGTTTCGCCAAAACAAAAAACTCCTATGTTTAGTATACCGAAGTTTTTATAAAAATTCAATAAGGAATCTGTCTTTTATAACCAATTTTTTATTCATTTTATTCCTGTGTCCCCTTCACACGAGAGCCCGTTTCTGTGTCCCTCACACAGCCTGCCACAGGATCCTTTTCCCATTGCCCGGACGGCGGGATAAAATAGGGAAAAAGCGTACAGGCCGCAGGACTTTTGACAGCCGAACCTGATGGCGGAAAAACGGGCCCTGCGGCAAGGACACTACTTAGAGTATAATTTTCATTGGCAAAAATAAAAAGAAGAGGCCGAAGCCCCTTCCCTATCATACAGATCTGCCTT
>CANQNE010000060.1 GCA_947625135.1 uncultured Lachnospiraceae bacterium | reverse complement strand
GCCTGTACACCTGCTCCGGAAGTATTCCATGTTTTTCTGAAATTATCATAGGTTTGATAAGCCGCTTTCAGTTTTGCGGGGGTACTGCCCCAGTCGGGCAGCTGGAAATGCGGTTTGTCTACAATGGATTTCCAGTCTCCGCCCCATTCCAGACCGATTGACTTTCCCACGGCGCCTACTTTTTTAAAAAAAGCATCCTCTTCATTAAAAGCGCCCTTTCCATCGTCCCGGTAAAAATCAAATGCAACGCCCCACTGGTGCATACTGCTGTAAGAACTTCCCCTTGCGTTGGTCACAATACTGCCGGGCGCCGTCCGGCCCTGGGCATACAACGCATCCTGCTCCTTTACGGACCGGAAGCACTCGCCGATCTGAATGGGAAGCCCCTGCTGACGACAGCGCTCCTTCAGCTGCTGTGCCAGTACCTGCAGCCGCGGATGACACATTGATAAATCTCGTCCCATATCCATACTCCTCTCACTGTTTTCTACAGAAAGTCGAATTTTTTCATTTTCTGTAATATATTGATATGCGAAAGAATTACAGAAGTACCTGTCCGGCGCCTCCCAGCCGTTTTCAGTTCCCTTCTGTCAACAGATCCCACGAAATGGGCCGAAATAATCGCTGTTGTCTTCTGGGGAAATTTATGGTATAATATTTTAAATTTTTAAATACTACAAAACAGGAGGTACTCTTATGAGAAAGTACATTGCTGAATTTATCGGCACTGCCGTTCTTGTCATCTTCGGATGCGGCAGCGCAGTCGCCGCCAACACGGTGGTGAATGATACTTTGGGCACCGGTACTTACGGTTCTCCCCTTGCGTTCACTACGCTGCTGATCGCTTTTGCCTTCGGCCTTTCTATTGTGGCCATGGCCTACTCGATCGGGAACATTTCCGGATGCCACATCAACCCCGCGGTTTCCATTGCCATGCTGGCAAGCGGCAAAATGAGTGTTAAGGATTTCATCGGCTATGTGATCGCACAGTTTCTTGGCGGTATCGGCGGCGCTGCTGCGCTCATGGGAATCTGCGGCACAAAGAACGGTCTGGGACAGAACGGCTATGACGCCGCAAGCGCGCTGGGCACAAGCCTTACCGGTGCGCTGCTCATCGAAATCATTCTCACCTTTGTATTTGTACTGGTAATTCTTGGCGTAACATCCAAGGCAGAAAATTCTTCTGTATCCGGGCTGGTGATCGGCCTTGCCCTGACACTGATCCATATTCTTGGTATTCCCTTTACGGGCACATCCGTAAACCCTGCCCGCAGCCTTGGCCCGGCTTTGTTCGTCGGCGGCGAAGCGCTCTCTCAGGTTTGGGTATTTATTGTAGCGCCCATTATCGGCGGTCTTCTGGCGGCCATTGTCTGGAATCTGCTCTCCGGCGAAAACGGCGCCGCAGAAGCGGCTACTCCGGAAGGAAGCGTCGAGGAGATTACAGAAACCGTTTCCGTGGAGACCTTTATCAGTGAAACTGCAGAGCCTGCAGACGCTGACGAAGCGGCTGCTCCGGCCGAAGAAGCCGCAAAGACGGAATAAGGGATCAAACAATAACACGCATTATAAAACTGCCCCCAGGCAGGACACCATGCCTGCCTGAGGGCAGTTTTCTGTGTAAAAATATCTGACCGCTCATACGCGCTTCTGCAAATATCGGCCTGAAAACCTTCTTTCAGATTTTCTCGTTCCGCTATTTAAAATTTGCGCCCCGCTCACAGCGGTTGCCCCAGAAATCAATCATCATCCCGTTCCGGTAGACGCATATAATCTCACAATTATTGGTACAGCGGCCGCAGAGCACCTCTCTTGTGCGAAACTCCATATCCTCCACTGAGAAATCAAATTCCTTCCGCTTATCGCTCTTCTTTGCCAGAATCGCCGCCCCCAGCGCGCCCATCAGATGTCCGTTCTCATCTACAATAACCTTGCATCCCAGCATGTTTTCAAAGGCGGCTACCACGCCTGCATTTTTGCTGACACCACCCTGAAATACAACGGGTGATTCGATTTTTTTCCCTTTTCCCACATTATTCAGATAATTGGCCGCTACCGCGTTGCACACTCCGGCGATAATATCCTTTCTCTCATGGCCGTTCTGAATCTTATGTACCAGATCGGATTCCGCAAACACCGTGCAGCGCGCCGCTATAGGCGTCGGATGCTTGGAAGTCAGCGCAATGGCCCCGATCTCCTCCACATCAATGCCCAGCCGCTTTGCCTGACTGGACAGAAACGCGCCGGTTCCCGCTGCGCACAGCGTGTTCATGGCATAATCCACCGCCACGCCGTTCTCTACCAGAATGATCTTGGAATCCTGCCCGCCGATCTCCAGTATTGTCCGCACATTTGGATAAAAGGTTGTGGTTCCTACCGCATGGGCAGTGATCTCATTTTTTACCATTGTAGCGCCTACAATGGTGCCCGCCAGCTTTCTGGCGCTTCCTGTAGTACCGGTAGCCACGATCTTATAGTGTTCTTTATCAAACTGCTGTTCCAGCCGGCGGATCAGTTCTTTCACCGCCCAGATAGGATTTCCCTCCGTCCAGATATATTCGCTTCCGAGGATGTGATTGTCCCTGTCAATGATCACGCCCTTTGTTGAGATAGAGCCTACATCGATCCCCAAATACGCATGGTCCATTTACACTACCTTCTTTCTCATTTCGATCATATCATAAAATGCTTCCAGCCTGGTCATCATTCCCACATCGCTTGTCTGGGAATCATACGTCAGATACAGCACCGGGATTTTATATTCTTCGCTGATCCGCTGCAGCACGGGCATCACATCGATCTCCGGCGTGCAGCCTGCGCTTTTCACATGGATCAGCCCGTCAAATCCCTGCTCCGCATAATCTTTGGCACACCAGATATTTGCCGTGGAGGTGGGACCCATCTCATAGGTACACAGCTCCCGGATCTTGACGTTCATATTCTTCTCGCCGCTGTAATGCAGCATCCGGTTCTTCACATTCATCCAGCGGTGTACTTCCACGCCCATATCCGCCAGCTTCTGCTCTACCTCCAGATTGGAAAAAGGATCCATTACCGTAAAAAATTCTCCGATAACGCCTACCCGCAGCGGCCACTCCGGCTTGTCCAAAGGAATCCTGCCCATTCTCTGCATTGCTTCCCTGTATCCTGCGTCAATCTCTCCTCTGGAACGGGCCGTCTCCATCTCTGTAAGAAATTGCCGGAACACCTTTCTGAAAGCGCCCTTTTCCTGCTCAAATCCGCAGTTTTTATAATATTCTTCCGTGACGTTATCCACATACTCTGCCATTGCCAGTCCATCCTTTAAGGCCAGCATCAGCTTTGGAAAACTGTACTTGGGATTGATCCGCTTTACCGCCTTCAGATAATCCTTCACTTTTCCGGTGGTATATTCTGACAGATTGACAAATTCAAACTGATACCCCAGATCCCGCAGGATCTGCTCCTGCAGTTCTCCGTAATATCCCAGCCTGCATACACCATTTGTCATCATGATGCTATCCGCGCCTGCCTCCAGCGCCTCGATCATACTCCCCAAACTGGATTTAAAAGGCGTACATACATAGTCCGGACTGTACTTGGCGCCAATCTCTATTGTCCGCTTTGTCATTTCCGGCTGAAGGATGCACCGAACCTCCATGCCTTTTTCCAGAATATATTTAATGGCACAGTTGTAATTGGCAATTCTCGGAAAAGCAACTTTTTTATTACTTTCCATTAAAGAGTCCCCTCCTTAAACCGGATAATATCAATAAAACTCTCCAGCCGGGTCTCCACCCCGGCCGTTCCGTCCTGACCGTCCATGACCAGATTCAGAATGGGGATCCCCTTCACTCTTCTGGTAATGATCTCATTTACCATGGAATCCGGCCCGCAGGGAAAGGCGCTGAGCAAAATGATCCCGTTCACTTTATCCCGGTTCAGCGCTATGCTGCCGAGGATCTCCCGGTTCAGCAGCCATTTGCAGGTGGGAGAAAGTTCCTTTGACGCTTTCATGGCCTCGTCCCGGTCTATGATATCCGCGCGGACAGGTACCACATCCATACTCTTTAAAAAATCTGTTACCGTCCTGCCGATATATGCGTCCCGTATCAGGTACCCATGGGCGGCAATGAGGATTTTGGGCTTTTCTGAACTGAGCAATCCGTCCTGCACCTTCAGATCCGCCTTCCACTGCTTTTGCTCCGCCTTTTTTGCCCGGTCATAAGCCTTCTTCACCATCTTTAACGGAAATCCGAAGAACTGGCCCAGTCCCATAAAGGCCGCCCATTCGCTCCGTTTATTCAGCATCTCTACGTTATAACTGATAAATTTCTGCCCAGTATTGCGGAATACCGTTTTTGTCAGATCATACATGGCCTGAAAACGGGAACACATTTCATAATTCAGCCCAAAATCACTGATCCGGGGAACCAGAATATAATCGCACTTTCCCACAAGGGCCTTCACATGTCCCAAAAAGATCTTTAAGGAGAGGCAGGCCTCGTCAATGGCAAGGGCAGCCCCTTCCTCCAGCGTTTTTTTACTGGTTGGGGCGCTGACTACTGTCTTGATCCCAAGCTCCTCAAAGTAGGTGAGCCACAATGTTTTATAGCGGTAATAGAGCATCGCCCTCGGTATTCCGATCGTAACAGGTTTCTCCAATATCTTCACATCCTTTGTGATGGTCTGTCATTTTTTCTAAAACGAACGTTTCAAAACCTTATTTATAATAGCACAATACAGGTTACAGGTCAAAGATATTTTCCTGACCCGAAGTTGTCAGGATTGCCAAAAAATTTTTTGTGTGTTGACACAAGAGGTCTCATTCGGCGAGGTGTATTTTTGTGCCCGTTTTCGGGTCCCCGCCGTGTAAAAGAAAGGAGCCAACATGAGCAAATACAGAGAAACTCCCTGCAAATATTACGAATCATACGGGAAATGTGAAAAGGGACGAGAAGCCTGTCACACAGGCTATTGCCAGCGCTGCGACAAATACTGTCCCCGCGCGGCAGTCAAACATATCAACAAGAAGAAACAGTACAACGAAAAAATGCGCGGTACTTTTACCGCGCAGTATCTGCATATAGACCGGAAGAATCTGCCGTGAACGATACGAAATGGCAGAATATGAATCTGTGAAACAGGAAAAATATAACTGTTGCATTTTTCCCAAAATTGTATATACTATATGTATATACGGATGTATACAGAAAGGAGCGATTTTTATGACTACTGCCAAAGTTTTTCAAAGCGGGAACAGTCAGGCTATTCGCATACCCAGCGAATTTCACACAGACCAAAAAGAGTTCTTCATCCGCCGGCTTGGAGAATGTCTTTATCTGATCCCGACTTCTGACCCGTGGTATCTGGTACGTATGGGACTTGGTCAAGCATCCGACGAACCCGATTTTGACAGAGAACAGCCTATGCTTTCAGATCTACCTGAGCGGGAGGAATTTTAATGTATCTCTTAGACACAAATATTTGCATTTACGCAATGAAGGGTCTGTATCCTCACATTGCAGAAAAAATGCTGACAATCCGCCCTGAACAGATAAAGCTCTCATCTGTCACCGTACTGGAACTGGAATATGGCGCTGCCAAGAGCAAATGGGGCGAGCGTTCCAGAGAAGCGATGCGGGCTTTTTTGGCAGCTTTTGATGTGCTTCCTTTTACATATAAAGATGCCAGACAATGCGGTTTGCTTCGGGCGCGGCTGGCTGCTTCAGGTACGCCAATCGGCGCATACGACATCATGATCGCTGCCCAGGGGATAGCCCGCGGGCTAACTGTCGTGACACATAACATTTCTGAATTTCAACGCGTCCCGGGAATACATCTTGAAGA
>CANQNE010000059.1 GCA_947625135.1 uncultured Lachnospiraceae bacterium | reverse complement strand
ATTGCGCTGGCAAAGAATAAGCAGACCGTGGGCATCGGCCCTGGACAGGTGAACCGGGTATGGGCAACCAGACAGTGTATTGAGCATGCGGCGGAGCTGATCGGAGAAGACGCCGCGAAAGGCGCTGTGCTTGCATCGGATGCCTTTTTCCCTTTTGATGACTGTGTAGAGGCAGCACATCAGGCAGGCATTACCGCGATCATTCAGCCCGGCGGTTCGATCCGGGATGAGGATTCCATCAAAAAGTGTAATGAATACGGCATCGCCATGGTATTCACAGGTATGCGTCACTTCAAGCACTGATCCATATAAAAAGAAAAGGCAGGGAAAGCCCTTGTATGTTGCATATAAGGGCTTTCCTTCTGCCCGGAAAAGAGGACTTGTTTTATGGTTAAAGATCTGACGGAGGGAAAGCCCTTTCCGGTGCTTCTCAGATTTACCCTGCCCATGTTTGTGGGCGTGGTCTTTCAACAGCTTTATAATATTGCGGACAGCGTCATTGCCGGAAGGTTTGCGGGAGAGAACGCACTGGCGGCGGTGGGCGCCAGTTATCCGGTGACCATGATCTTTATGGCCATCGCCATCGGAAGCCAGATCGGGTGTTCCGTGGTAGTCAGCAGATTTTTCGGGGCCAAACGATACAAGACGATGAAGACGGCGGTGTTTACCACCCTGATCGCCGGCAGTATTCTGGCGGCGGGGCTGACGGCGGCGGGGATTCTTACCAGCCGCCTGTTTATGACCCTTCTGCACACACCGGAAAATATTTTCAGAGACGGCGATCTGTATCTGAAGATTTATGTCGGCGGTTTTCTGTTTCTCTATTTATATAATGTGGCTACCGGTATTTTCAACAGCCTTGGAGACAGCAGGACGCCCCTGTATTTTCTGATCTGTTCCTCCATCGGCAACGTGTTTCTGGATTGGCTGTTTGTAGCCGTGTTCAAATGGGGCGTAGCGGGCGTGGCATGGGCTACCTTTCTGGCTCAGGGGGTAGCCTGCGTGCTTTCCTTGGTAGTGCTGGCAAGGCGGCTTTCAGAGGTAAAGACTACCGGCAGCTTTCCTCTTTTTGACAGGGGGATGCTGGCAAATATTGCCGTGATCGCAGTGCCCAGTATATTGCAGCAGAGTTTTATCTCCATCGGGAATATGTTTGTGCAGGGACTGGTGAACAGCTTTGGTTCCAGCGTCATTGCAGGCTATTCCGCGGCAGTGAAATTAAACACCTTTACCATCACCTGTTTTACGACCTTGGGGAACGGGATTTCCAGTTTTACCGCCCAGAATATCGGCGCGGGCAAAAAGGATCGGGTAAACGCAGGCTGGCAGGCCGGCATGGTGTTCGGCCTTGTGACGGCGGCGCTGTTTTTTGGCTGCTATTTCGGATTTTCCGGATCGGTGCTGAAAATGTTCATGAATGAGAGCAGCTCCGCCCTGGCTATGGAGACCGGCAGGAATTTTCTGCGGATCGTAACGCCCTTTTATTTTATTGCCTGCGTGAAGCTGGTCAGCGACGGCGTGCTCCGGGGCAGCGGCGCCATGGGCTGTTTTATGATCTCCACCTTTACGGATCTGGTGCTCCGGGTGGTGCTGGCCTTTGTGTTTTCCCTCTCCTTTCGGGAGACGGGCATCTGGATGTCATGGCCGGTGGGCTGGCTCATCGGAACATCATTGTCCTTTATCTTTTATAAAAGTGGAGTATGGAAGAAAAAACGGGGGATATAAAGCGGTAAACGGAGAAAACAGTCCTCCAAAGCAGCATTTTTTTGAAAAAGAAGAATAAATTTCAAAAAGTTATTGACAACTAACCATGGTTAGCGTATACTAACAACGAACAACAAAAAGAAAGAGGTTGATGATATGCCTTTAACGATGGTTGGAAATGGAGAGTCCGCCACGATCAAGCGGGTAGGCGGCAAAGAGGAAACGCGGCGCTTTCTGGAAAATCTTGGTTTTGTCACAGGCGGCAGGGTGACGGTGGTTTCCGAGACGGAGGGGAACATCATTGTCAATGTGAAGGAGTCCAGAGTGGCCATCGGCAAAGACATGGCCAACAAGATCATGGTTTAAGAGAAAGGAAGAATGGGATATGAAAACATTAAGGGAAGTTCCCTGCGGAGAGACGGTGACTGTCGCGAAGCTGACAGGCGAGGGCCCGGTAAAAAGACGCATTATGGATATGGGCATCACAAAGGGCGTGGGGATTTTTGTGAGGAAGGTGGCGCCGCTTGGCGATCCCGTGGAAGTGACGGTAAGAGGGTACGAGTTGTCCCTTCGCAAAGCGGATGCGGAAATGATCCTTGTGCAGTAGTCTTTATTTTTTTTGACACAGAGTTAGAAGCAGCTAATCGAGTTAGTTATGACTACACAGATTGGCCCATGAAAAAATAAGCGCGCGGCGCGGAAATGGAGGAAAACAAAGCTATGAAAATAGCACTGGCAGGAAATCCCAACTCCGGGAAAACCACATTGTTTAACGCCCTGACCGGTTCCAATCAGTTTGTGGGAAACTGGCCCGGCGTAACGGTAGAAAAAAAGGAAGGAAAATTAAAGAGCGACAAGAGCGTTACCATCATGGATCTTCCGGGAATCTATTCCCTTTCGCCCTACACACTGGAGGAAGTGGTGGCGAGAAATTATCTGGTGAGCGAGCGGCCTGACGCTATTTTGAATATTGTGGACGGCACCAACATTGAGAGAAACCTGTATCTGACCACGCAGCTGATAGAGCTTGGCATTCCGGTTGTGATAGCGGTCAACATGATGGACATCGTGGAGAAAAGCGGCGACAAGATACATATTGAAAAGCTGAGCAAAAAGCTGGGATGCCCGGTAGTGGAGATTTCAGCGCTGAAGGGAACCGGCATCGACAAAGCGGCAAAGATGGCAGTGGAGGCAGCCAAAAAGGGCGCCATGCAGCCTGTGCATGAATTTGCCGGGGAAGTGGAATCCGCAATCGCGGCCGCAGAGAGCAAGCTGGGGACAGATGTGGAAGAGGCACAGAAGCGGTTCTTTGCCATTAAGCTGCTGGAAAAAGATGACAAGATCACCCAGTTGATGGATCAGACGCCGGATGTGAGTCAGGAGATCAAAGCACTGGAAGATTCGTTTGACGATGATACGGAGAGTATTATCACCAACGAACGATATGTGTATATTTCCAAGATCATAGGGGAGTGCTGTACAAAGAATAAAACCGGCGGGAAGCTGACGCTCTCCGACAAGATTGACAAGGTGGTCACCAACCGGTGGCTTGCCCTTCCCATCTTCGCAGTGATCATGCTGGTTGTTTACTATATTTCTGTTACCACGGTAGGTACCATCGCCACGGACTGGGCTAACGACGGTGTGTTCGGCGACGGCTGGCATTTGTTTGGCATCGGCGCTTCAGATTATGATGACGCGATGAATGAATTTGCGGCGGAAAATATCTGGACGGATGAGATGAGCGCAACGGTAGATGAAGCGGTGGATGCCGGAGTGATCGGCGCTGAGGAGATCCGGAGCGCCATGGAAGAGGAAGATTACGGCGCCTTTGACGAAGCGGTGGGTACTTATGGGGACTCTCTTGCAGAGGAAGGCTATGATATTTCCGGTTATATAGAAGCGGCGCTGGGAACGGAAGAAGCCCCCAATCCTGATGTGCCCGACACGTCCAATTATGGTGTGTGGGTGCCGGGTATTCCCGTATTGGTTGAGCAGGGGCTGGATGCCATCGGCTGTGCGGAAGGCCTGAAAAGCCTTATCCTGGACGGCATCATCGGCGGTGTAGGCGCTGTGCTGGGCTTTGTTCCCCAGATGTTCGTGCTGTTTATTTTCCTTGCAATTCTGGAGGCCTGCGGCTATATGGCCCGTGTTGCGTTTATCATGGACCGTATTTTCCGGAAGTTCGGTCTTTCCGGAAAATCCTTTATCCCGATGCTGATCGGCAGCGGCTGCGGTGTGCCCGGCGTAATGGCGTCCCGTACCATTGAAAGCGACCGTGACCGGAAGATGACGATTATGACTACCACATTTATTCCCTGCGGCGCGAAGCTGCCGATCATTGCCCTTGTTGCAGCCGCGTTGTTCGGAAATGCCTGGTGGGTTGCGCCCAGCGCATACTTCCTTGGTGTGGCGGCCATTGTGGTATCCGGTATCATCCTGAAGAAGACAAAAATGTTCGCCGGCGATCCGGCTCCTTTCGTTATGGAGCTTCCGGCTTATCATGTTCCAACTGTGGGAAATGTACTCCGTTCCATGTGGGAGCGGGGCTGGTCTTTCATGAAGAAGGCCGGCACGATCATCCTCCTTTCTTCTATTATTATATGGGCCGGCTCCTGCTTTGGCGATACCGGAAACGGATTCGGTTTCAGCACAGAGCTGGAGCTTGGCGACAGTGTATTGGGCATGGTGGGAAACGCCCTGAAATTTGTCTTTGCTCCCCTTGGATTCGGAGAGGCGACGGCAACAGTGGCAACCATCATGGGCCTTGTAGCAAAGGAAGAGGTAGTAGGTGTATTTGGTGTACTCGACTTTGTAGGGATGACGAAGCTGGCAGGATATTCCTTCCTGATCTTCAATCTGCTCTGCGCGCCCTGCTTTGCAGCCATGGGCGCCATCAAGAGAGAGATGAACAATGCCAGATGGTTCTGGTTTGCCATCGGGTATCAGTGTCTGTTTGCTTATGTGATCTCACTCTGCGTATACCAGTTGGGGATGCTGTTTACAGGAGCGGGCTTCGGAATCGGTACGATAGCTGCCATCCTGTTGGTGGCAGGGCTGCTTTACCTGTTGCTCAGACCTTATAAGGAAAGTAAAACGCTAAAGGTAAAAGTAAGGGTTGCAAGCGCAAAATAGAAATTGTAAAATAGTAGTAAAGCAATGAGAAAGGGCGTGTTTACATGGGAACTGTTGTGGTAGGCCTGATATTATGTGCCCTTGTGGCGCTGGTAGTCAGATCCATGGCACGGGACAAAAAGAACGGGAAATCCCTTCAGTGCGGAGGTGACTGTAAACGCTGCGGCGGACATTGCGGTCATTGAATGACCAATGAGAGAATAGAAATGATTGTAAATTGAAGCAGGGCAGGCCTGATTTATCCAGCTGTTTGCATGTTCGAGACAGTTGTCCGGTCGGCGACGGATCTTATCCGGAACAGACGGACTGCTGTCAGAGGAAGGAGCGCAAACGGCGGATATCAGGTCTGCCCTGCGGCATTTTGACAGGCAAGATCACGCAAAAAATTCCTGGATGCAGGCGAGGAGCCGGTCGTCGTTTTGACGGTCCAGAAAACAGAACCGGAAAAACTGGGGACCAAGCCCCTCAAAATCGGAACAGTCACGGATCATCAGATTCCGCCGGATGGCGTAGTCAAAAAAGGCAGGGGCAGATTTCCCCTCATCCAGGATTTTGACTAAAATAAAGTTTGCGGCGGGGGCAAAGGGCCGCAGCGCCGGAATGGTTTTCAGGTATTCATAGATCCTGCGGCGTTCTTCACATATATACTGTCTTGTCCGGGCAATGTAATCTACATCGGCGAACATGATCTCACCGGCCCTGGCGGCCAGTGAATTGACGCTCCATGGATTTTGCAGCCGGGCCATTTCCTTAAGAAGCGCTGAATCGGAGCAGAGGGCATAACCCAGACGCAGTCCCGGAGCCGCAAAGAATTTGGAGGTGCCCCGCAGGATCAGCAGATCAGGAAATTGTTCCAGCAAGGTACAGGCGCTGACGCTTTCCGTGTCGTCTGCAAATTCCGCGTAAGTCTCGTCGATGACAACCAGAATGTGACGCTTCTGGCAGAATGTCAAAATCTCCGCCAGCTCTGCTCTTGAAAGGGCGGTTCCGGTAGGATTGTTGGGGTTGCAGAGCACAAGCAGATCCACATCATGGGAAAGGGCCTGATACAGCGACAGCCGATCCGGACGGAAGCCGTCCTCCTCTTTCATGACAAAGGAAAAGCAGGAGCCTCCGGAGAGGCTGATCTCCCGGC
>CANQNE010000058.1 GCA_947625135.1 uncultured Lachnospiraceae bacterium | reverse complement strand
ATTGGGAAGAGGAAATGAGTGAAAGACTAAAATCAACTTCCTCCCTTTCAAAGTGGAAATAAACTTTTCACTTCACCTATATTTTTGCACAGATTGTTCGACTTGACATTTACTGCGCGCATGATATATTTGAAATATACCGACAAAATCTGTACTTTAGGGAGGCTGCTATGTTTGTTTGCATTGCTTCGGCCAATCCGGTTGATTATGAAATAATTTTGAATACTTCCATTTTTTCATCCGTTGGTTTAAACTGCGGCAAAATCATTCATTCCGGCAATGACCTGGTCAAACTGATCGCAAATGACCGCACGGAGATCTTAATTATTGACACGGAACTTGAAGACGCAGATCTCTTTGAAAGCATTAACATCATCAAATCCCAGAAGCCCCTTCAGGTCATCCTGATTGCTCCGCGCAGGGATTTCTCCTACGCGTACAGAGCTATGAAAGCCTCCGCCTGTGAATTGCTGGTGCGTCCATATACATCGGAACAGATCGCCAACGCCCTGCTGGAAGCCGCCCACCGCATCCGCTCTGATTCGCAAAGCACTTTGACGCAAAACACAAATTCCCGCAACGCATTTGCCGAAGAGCTGTCCGCGGTGTTGGGCAACAAAACCATATCGGGAATCAACCGCTCCTTCCATACAACCTTCCACGAAGGCCTGTTCCGTGTGGTCTCCTTTGCGATTGACTTTCCGAATATCAATCAGATTCAGGATATTGCCGAGCAAATATGGCATTCTACCCAGTCATTTCTCTACACCCACGCCTGGTTCAACACCTATGACATTGTTCATTCCATTGTTTACAACGAGCTGCGCATTATTTTTAATTATGCGGAATTCGAAGATGATGCAGTCATGCGGATGCTTCCTTCTATGTTCCGTTACACCCAGGATACCTGCCGGTCTTCCCCAGGGCTGGAGCTCTTTATGGGGATTGGACAAGCTTATAAGGATATTAATAAGCTGACGGTCTCCTTCGAAGAATCCAAAAACGGAATTTGGATGAGAATGGCCTCCAGATATCCGAAAAACAGAATTATTACCTATACTAATTCCGCTATTTCCGATAAGCAGTCGCTGGCGATCCTTGCGCTGAGTAGGGATATCATCAGTGCCATCGATACCTTAAATACACCTGCGTTCATCAAGGCCGTCAACAAATTCTTTGCGTTTCCCGTTGAAGTCCTCTGTTCCGCCCAGGCCAAACAGGCTATATTGGACACGGTCCGATATTTCCGTGAGCAATACAAGGAAAGCCTGGATAAAATCGACAACGCCTACAGCTTCTACCACAGAACAAAGATGTCTCTGCTTACCTCCCAGACCTTTGACGAATATAAAAGGCGGTATGTCCGGATTTTTACCGATAAGTTTGAGCGGCTGCATATGGATTTGGAGAAGAACAAGGCGAACAATTATATTAGCCGGGTCAAATCCATGATCGATAAGCGTTATATGGAAAACCTGACACTAGACAAAATCGCGCAGGAAATTGATATCAGTCCCAATTATCTTTCCAGGATCTTCCACATGGAAACCGGAAAGACTTTTTCGGATTATCTGCTGGACCGACGCCTTTCCGTTGCGCAGGTGTTTCTGGAAAAGAGCGACTACAATATTAAGGAAGTTAGCAGTGCTGTGGGGTACTCCGATCAAAGATACTTCTCCCGGGTGTTTATAAAGAAACTGGGGCTTACGCCAACGGAGTACCGAACGATCCACAAGAAAACTACTTCGCAATAAATGCGTCTTCGACCCGCTTGATATCCTTGCGAATGCAGATCACCAGCGCGATTGCAAGGAAGATGGGGACCGTCATGGCTCTCCACATAACCGTATAACCCCACTGCTCAACGATCAGACCCGCTACCGGGGCCCCAATCAGCGTGCCAAGGTCATTGGCAATATAGCATGTGCTGCTTGCCGCGCCTCTTCTGTCCGCCGGCACGCATTTCATGCACAGAGCCTGCACCGCCGGCTGGCATGCCCCCGTTCCAAAGGAGGAGATAAAGGAGGCCAGCAGGAACATGGGCAGCGTATTGGACACGCTGATGATCATATAGGACAGGATAAAGCAGTACAGCGCGGGGATCAGCACTTTGCAGGCACCGTATTTATCCGTAAGCTTTCCGATCAGCGGCCTGGAAAACAGCATGGTGCAAGCGTAAAGGGTGAAGTAAAATCCAATGTTATTCTCAACGCCCCTTTGCGCCGCATAGATCACGAGATAGGTACTGACGACGCAAAACGCGAAATTGAATATGAACAGGAGCGTCGCGTACTGCATTGACTCCTTGGCAAAAATGCTGCCCAAAGAGATTTTGAACTTTTTCGTCTTAACGAAGCCGGGCTGCTTATAAAAGACCACCACAAGCACTGAAGCGAACATCAATAACGCGCTGATTAAAAACGTTTTGCTGAATCCAACAATGCCCATCAGACCCAGGCCTACAGTTGGCCCGATGGCCTGGGCAACCGTTTCAAACAGCGCGAACATGCCCACGCCTGTGCTGAATTTTTCCGCAGGCAGCGTGTCCGACGCCATGGTCAGAAGGCACGTGGCGGTAAATGCCTGGGCCGCGCCCTGCAAAAACCGGAACACGATAATCATGGGGACGGTAGTCGATATCGAATAACCGGAAAAAGAGATTCCCAGCGCAAGCATAGCGCCGATGATGATGCGCTTACGGTTAAACGAGTCCAGAGCCGGACCGGAAAAAAACTTAAAAATTAACGCTGCCAATGCAAACGTGCTGGAAACAAGTCCCACAACGGTCGCGGTGGCGCCAAGAGAATCGATATACTTCGAGAGAATGGAATTAGACATCTGTTTGCTCAGATTCATAAAAGCGTTAATCAGACAAATGCTTAAAAAAGTCGGATTCCAAATGCTTCCCTCTCTTGCAGCCACTTTTTTCACCATAAAATATTCCACCTACCAAATTCAAACTATTCTCTGATATGAGAAGCGGATACGTTTCATCAGCGGGACATCGCCTGACGGCGCTGTCATATCGGATTCCCCATGATACTCCCGTGGGGAATCTTTGCGTCCTGCCGGACAATGCCCCCGTTTATGACCGAATCGGGGTCCCATCTGGCAGCCGAAACTGGAACATATCCTTCACAGGTTCCTGATATGGGAAGGCTCTGGCCGCTTCCTCGTCAAAATCCACACCCAGCCCGGGGCGGTCGTTTGCATACAGGTACCCATCCTTCAGTTCCGGACAGCCCGGAAATACCTTCCGCATATCTTCGGAATAATTGGCAAATTCCTGTATGGCAAAATTGGGCGAAGTCAGATCCAGATGCAACTGGGCCGCCATACCGATGGGCGTCAGGTCTCCCGGCCCATGCCAGGCTGTGCGCACGCCAAATGCCTCGCAACATACGGCCAGCTTCTTCGCTGGTGTCAATCCGCCCAGCTGGCTAATGTGGCAGCGGATATAGTCGATCTCCCGGTTGATCACAAGCTGTTGCCACTCCCGGGGATGATTGAACAGTTCCCCGATGGCCATGGGGGTGGCGCAGACCTGCCGCACCCGCTTCATCCAGTCCAGATGTTCCACCGGCAAAATGTCCTCAATAAAGAACATGCCAAACGACTCTAATGCAGCCGCGAATTTGACGGCATCCGTTGGCGCCAGCTTTTCATGCACGTCAATCATCAGCTCGACCCGGTTACCAAACCGGCCGCGCAGGTAGCGGAGCATTTCCAGGGCCTCCGCCATTTTCTGACTGGGATCAAAATACAGCCCATATGCCGGAGCTCCTTCCGGCTTGTGCAAGGGGGACCGTGTGTTTTCGTCCCCCAGATAGCCAAGGCCCAGGCGAGTGTGGCCGATCCCGTTTTGGAGATTTTCCTCTATGCGGTCTCCCAGTTCTTCCGGCGTTTTGCCCTGGGCGGAACCATAGACCAGCAGTGAAGTCATATCCGACAATAGAGGGGCAGGTCATGGTTCACACGATAACCTGCCAGTTGCGTCCTCACCAGTGGACTAAGACAGCAGGGCGTTCACCCGCGCCTGCACCGCAGAGTAGTCATACCCCGCAGCAGTCAGACGGTTCTTGCGGTCAGCCCCGTTGCCCCACTTCCCGGCAATGACCTCACGCGCCAGTTCGTCCACCGTCTTAGAGGGCGGCTTGCCGCTCAAGATAGCGTTGACCCGGTTCTGGACAGCGGAGTAGTCGTAGCCTGCGGCGGTCAGTCTGGCCTTGCGGTCAGCCCCGTTGCCCCACTTGCCATTGATGACCTCCTTTGCCAGTTCATCCACGGTCTTACCGCCCGTGGAGGGCTGGGAAGGAGTAGGCGCAGGGGCGGGAGTGGAACTCCCGGTTTCAGCGTCATACTTCGGACGGCCATAGCCTACAATCTTACTGGAACCCAGCGCGTAGGAGCGGCGGGCAACGCAGTCAGAGGTATTGCCCTCAATGGTGTAAACCGTGGAACCAACCACCTTTTCCACAATGCCCGTGTGGGTGCAGTTGGAAATGGAGGTTCCGAAGAAAATCTGGTCACCCGGTTTCGGGTTACTGGTGTAGAACTGCCCCTTGTTGCGGTAGTACCCAGCGGAGTAGGTGCAGCCTGCGCCCGCAGACCGCTCCGGCTGGCACAGCAGGGAAAGGGCAGCAGCGTAGCCAAACGCCGTGAGGAAGCACCAGTCCACAAACATATCGCACCAGGCGTAGCCGTTCTTCTTCCCATTATACCACTGCGGGTACTTCTGGTCAAAGTCACGGGCATATTTTGTGTAGTTGTTCCCACCAGCGTTGGCGGTCTTGTCATCCAGATTGCTATTGCTCTTTTTCTCCTTGTAGCCGATTTCGGCCACGGCAACGGCAATCACGGTAGAAGCGTACAGCTTGCTCATGGTATTGTCCTCCTTTGGTATAGTGGTGACCCCAGCGTACTTGTCGTAGTACGTCTGGCCGTACCCCGCCCGCTTCGTCTGAACCGCAGAACTCTGGTCAGCGGGGCGCTCGTAGTTCAGCAGGATAGCGTTGGAAGCCGCCAGAATGGACGTAGCCCCGTTGAGGGTGTTCATCACACTCTTGTAGCCCTGCAACTCTTTCCACATAAACTCAAGCTGCATGGTGAGGTCACCGATGGATTTCTGAACAGACCGGGCGTAGGAAAGCAACGCTTCCTTGCGGCTCCAATACGTCCACTGGCACAGACCGTAGCCCGCGCTGTCATGGACGAAGTTGCCGTATGCCCCGCTGTCCACGGCGGCAGTGTAGGCGGTATCAGAGTAACCCAGCTTCTTTTCATAGGTGTTCTGCAAATTGCAGGGGTTCAACCCAGACTCGGCATACAGGTTACCCATGATACCCGCCACTGCGAAGTCGTTCAGACCCTTACCCTTGAAGAACTGCCATATAGTGAGTTCTTTATTATCGGGCATGGTCTTTACGCTCCTTTCTGCTTCGGTTCATCGTAGGTGAGTGCCAGCTTAGAGTCCTCAAGACCCTCCGTGGTCGGGTCGTTGACCACGCCCAGGATAGCCAGCAGCGCGAACACAGCGTTCACCACGGCCAGCAGCTTGTTACCCAGGTCACCGAAGTCCAGCGTAAAGCCGAACACGGAAGCCACCACCTGCACCAGCAGGAGAACGGCGGGGATAAGCGCCACCCAGAACGCCTTGTTCTTGATACGTACCTTCCAGTTAATCATGGTTTCTACCTCCTTGTGTATTTTTGTTTTAGGCATTAGGGGAAGTTCTGTCCTTCCCCTCAATGCCGTCCAACCGATGATGTGCGGACTTCGTGGACTGCTCCACGATGATAAGCCTGTCCCTCAAGTCTTGAATATCGCTTCTCATGTTACGCATATCAGACTTTATCTCATTTACGCCATTGTTGATATTCTCCAATTTCACTATGAGGGTTGTCGTTTCAGACGCTTCCCGCCTGTCATCCGTGGCCTTGTTCCGTTTGAGGGTCGTGATACCCACCACAGCGGCCACAATCAAGGACAGGAAGGAAATGAGAATAGGGACATCTAC
>CANQNE010000057.1 GCA_947625135.1 uncultured Lachnospiraceae bacterium | reverse complement strand
AGGACGGCGTCACGGTGGCCGCATGGTTTGGCGGCAGCCGTGAGAAGGGCCCGGATGTGGATATCTGGGTGTCAAGGCGGGTAAACGGCCTGTGGGAGACTCCCGTCATAGCGGCTCAGGTGCGGGCCGTGGCTATGTGGAATCCGGTGCTGTTCCAGAAACAGGACGGCACGATCCTTTTGTTTTTCAAGGTGGGAGCTGCCATTCCGGAATGGAAAACCTATGTTGTGGAGAGTGAGGACGGAGGGGTAACATTTACCGCTCCCCGGGAGCTGGTGCCGGGAGATGAATCCGGCGGCAGAGGGCCCGTGAAGAATAAACCCATCCGCTTAATGGACGGCACCGTACTGGCGCCCGCCTCTCTGGAGGGAGATACGTGGGATGCCTTTGTGGATATTTCCGTGGACGACTGCGTGACGTGGGAGAAGAGCAGTCTGGTGCCCCTGCGCCGTGCAGGGACAGATTCCAGAGTGATGCACAGGCCTTACGACAGGCGGCTTCTGTTCGGAAAGGGTGTCATACAGCCTACACTCTGGCAGGACGAAAAGGGAGACGTACACATGCTGCTGCGCAGCACCAGCTCCCGGATCTTCCGCAGCGACTCTGCTGACGGCGGGCGTACATGGTGTACCGCCTATGACACAGGCATTTATAACAATAACAGTGGGATCGATCTGGTGCGCATGGACAGCGGAGACATAATACTGGTATACAATCCCAGAGAAAATATTCCCGGCATGAACAGCGGGCCGCGTACGCCCCTTACTGTGGCGGTGTCCCGAGACAACGGCAGCACATTTACGGATCTGCTGGATCTGGAAACAGGGGAGGGAGCATATTGCTACCCGGCTGTGATATGCAGCGGAAAGAATGAGATTCTGATCACTTACACATGGCAGCGGAAGAACATTGTATTCTGCAAGCTGGAATATGAGGCTTGAATGTCCGTTATGTTTTTGTGCGGCAGGGATCACGGCAAAGATCAGTTTCTGCTCCGGTCATTTTGCTGTACATACCGGGTTACGCCATCCTGGAGGCGTCGGAGTCCGTTCTTTAATGTTGCTTTGGGGCAGGCAATGTTCAGACGCAGAAAGCACGCCCCTGGTCGTCCGTATTGCCCGCCGGCGGAAACATACAGCCCGGTTTCCTTTCGAAGGAAGCGCTGCAGTTCTGCAGTGTCATCGCAAAGGGCGCCGCAGTCCAGCCAGAGCAGATAGGTCGCTTCCGACGGGACAAGCCTGATCTTCGGGAGATGTTCATTCAGAAAAGCCGCGACGGTCTGCTTGTTGTCATAAAGATATGCCCGCAGTGCATCCAGCCAGTCCCCGCCCTTTCGAAAAGAAGCGATGGCGGCAGGAACGGCAAAAGCATTGGGCTCCGCCACCTCGTCCGTATTCAGGGCCCGCCATACTTTATGGCGCAGCACTGGATCCGGGACACAGACGGCGGCAGTCTGCAAGCCCGCAAGGTTAAATGTTTTTGTGGGCGCAATGCAGGTAATGCTGTGGGATTTACATTCTTCGTTCACTGCGGCGAAGGGTGTATATTCCTTTCCGGGATCGGTGAGATCACAGTGGATCTCATCGGACACCACCAGTACATGGTGCTTCGCGGCAAGATGGCCGATCCGCGCCAGTGTTTCTCTGTCCCAGATCTTCCCGATGGGGTTATGGGGATTGCAGAGGATCATCATGGTGGTCTGGGAATCGGAGAGCTTCGCCTCCAGATCCGCGAAATCTATGGAATAGCTGTTCCCGTTATAGACAAGGGGACTTTCCGACACAGTTCTCCCGTTGTTTACAATGGAATGAAAGAAAATATTGTAAACCGGCGTCTGTATCAGTACATTTTCACCGACTGTGGTCAGCTTGCGCACAATGGAGGATAGCGCCGGCACTACGCCGGTGCAGAAGATCAGCCAGTCCTTTTCCAGCCGGAAGTGGTGACGGGTCTCCCACCAATCCCCGATGGCGGCATACCATTCCTCCGGTATGACAGAATAGCCGAAAATACCGTGATCCAGCCGCTTCTGCAGTTCTTTGCGGATCTCCGGCGCAGCCTGAAAATCCATGTCCGCTACCCATAAAGGCAGCTCAGCCTCGGTTACGTCCCATTTCAGGGAACCGGTATTTCGACGGTCGATGGCGGTGTCAAAATCGTATTTCATCAGCAGGCCTCCTTACAAGGGCGATCACGGCAGATAATGACGGTTTTTGCCGGATTTACCTTATCCTTTTCGACAATGAGTTCGCCGATACTGTCTGCGGTGATCCTGCCGCCGGACGGATTCATCACGCTGTCGACCTTGCTGGTAATATCCGCCTCCACTGTGGAATATTCAAACGCCAGCGTGGTGTTGATCAGCTTACAGTTTTTCATGACAAGGTGATCAATGTAGCACATTCCCTGCAGGCTCTCTACCGTACAGTTGACCAGCGTCAGATTTTTTGCGTTCCAGCCCAGATACTCCCCGGAGATGAAAGAATCATATACGGTAATATTCTCGCTGTTCCAGAAGGCGTCCTTGGAAAGCAGCCTGGAATGATGGATTTCTACATTTTTGGCTCCGTCAAAGGAGTAATTGCCATAGAGAGTCAGTCCCTCGATTTTTATATGGGCGCTATTCATGGCAAAATAATCGCCTTTTGCCGTGACATGCTCCAAAGTGACATCCCGGCAGTTCCAAAGAGTTTCCGCGGCGTTGGAGAACGATACATTGCGGAGCGTGATGTCCTGGCAGCGGCGGAAGTTCTTCGGCGCTTCGATCTGACAGTCCTCGGCTGTGATATGGTTGGTATACCAGACGCCGGCCCGTGCCATTTCAAACCAGACGCAGTCTTTGGCATAAATATTTTTGGAATACCATAAGGGATATTTCCATTTAAACATAGATCCATACAGTTGAATATCAGCGCTTTCCTTGAGAGGAGATTCTCCATTGGCGAAAGTCGTATTCTCCAGTATCAGATTGTGTTCCCCAAACAGGGAACGTTCTCCTTCATAATAGCCCTGCACGATTTTTCTCATGCGCTCGCCGCCTTTCTTTGTTTCTGATCTTTTTCTATCTGAAATATGAGATAATCAAGACAATCAATGCAATCCTTGCTTTTGTGGAACTGTGCCAGAAGCAGTTTCCGGTGCCCGTCTAAAAGCTGCAGCGCCTGCCCGGTCTGCCCGTTTTCCCACTTTATAAGGAAGTCGGAGATTTCCGGATCTGTGCATCCGGCATCTTTCAGATTCTGAGTGATTTTATCTGCTTTGATCATGGAAGTTCTCCTTTCCTGTTTTCCGTTCCTGTTATTATTGTATGCTGTTTACAAAAAGATAGCAAATGCTTATAAAGAATATAGTATCATGCTTGCTGAGCATGATACTATATGGTATACTGTTCGGAAAGGAAGGTGATCTAAATGGAACTGCGGGTACTGGAATATTTTCTTGCCGTGGCAAGAGAACAGAATATCTCCAAAGCGGCGGATTATCTGCATTTAACCCAGCCCACGCTTTCAAGGCAGTTAAAGGATCTGGAGGAGGAATTCGGGAAGCGGCTGTTTATCCGCGGGAAGCGGAAAATCACCCTGACCGAGGACGGGGTCTATTTTCGCAAGCGGGCGGAGGAGATCGTCAGTCTTGCCCGCCGGACAGAAGAGGAGATGAAGAATCCCAATGACTTCGTTGCAGGGGATCTTTATATCGGAGCCGGTGAAACTGATGCGATCCGGCATGTTGCGAGGGTAGTCACCGGCCTCCAGCAGGAGTATGGCGAGATCGGATTTCATGTGGTCAGCGGGGACAAGGCCGATCTCACGGAGAGGCTGGATAAAGGACTGTTTGATTTCTGCCTGTTACTGGGCGAGATCGACCGGTCAAAATATGAGTGCCTTGATCTGCCCTTTCGCGACAGGTGGGGCGTGCTGATGCGAAAAGATGCGCCCCTTGCGGACAGAAAGAGCATTACGCCGGAAGATCTGTGGAACAAACCGTTGATCATATCCAGGCAGATGCCGGACAGCACGCAGTTTATGAAATGGCTTGGCAGGCCGGTTTCCCAGCTGAACATTGTGGCAACCTACAATCTGGTCATCAACGCTTCCATCATGGCGGAGGAAGATATGGGATATGTGCTGCTTCTGGACAAGCTCATCAACACGGAGGGGCGGGACCTTGTTTTTGTGCCCCTTGAGCCGGAGCATACCATAGGGATGACGCTGGTGTGGAAGAAATATCAGCTCCAGTCGAAGGCGGCGGAAAAGTTTCTTGCGGCGTTTGGCTCATATATTGACGGATGAGCAGCGGGGTTTTCCGGACAGGATCCAATGTGAAAAGCGCCGGAAAGATTAAAAATAGGATATTCAAAAAAAGGCATTTTATGTTATAATTGAAACGGACACCGTTACCGGAAAGGCAGCGGTGTTTTTTTCACCCAAAAAACAAGGAGGCCTGAATGATGAATAGCAATGATGAAAAAATCAGATTCGTACACAGAACAGAAAATTTGCTGAAGGTGGCGGCCTACATTAGGGTTTCCACTGAACATGAAGAGCAGGAGGAATCCTTTGAAGCGCAGGAACGGTATTTTACAAGGCTGATCGCCGAGCATCCCGGCTGGCTGTCTGCCGGCATTTATGCGGATTACGGACATTCCGCCACATCATGGAAAAAGCGGGCGGGTTTTCACCGGCTGCTGCGGCACTGTCGGGAAGCGCGGATCGACAGGGTGGTCTGCAAATCAATTTCCCGGTTTGCAAGGAACACAAGGGATTTTGTAGCGGCTTTAAAACTTTTGACGGACAGCGGCGTAACGATCTATTTTGAAAAAGAAGGACTGGACACGGCGGACAAGGGCAATGAATTCGTCCTGACGGCGCTGGGCGCGGTAGCCCAGGAGGAGAGCCGCAGCATCTCTGAAAATATCCGCTGGGGCATTGAAAAGCGTTATCCCAGAGGCGAAGCCAGAAATATAGCCATTTACGGATACCGGTACGTGCAGGGACAGGAGGGCCTGCAGCAGACGGGAAGCGGCTATCAGTTTCGTCAGATCTGCCCCGTGGAGGAAGAAGCGGCGGTAGTGCGGCGGATCTTCCGGGAGGCGGCTGCGGGAGACAGTCATGTGGAGATCGCCCGCCGGCTGAATCTGGAAAATATTCCGTCTCCGGACAGTGTCCGGACAAAAAGCAAAAGTGCAAAAAAGGAAGGCGACCTTTTCCGAAAGGGAGAACGAAAGGATGCTCTTGAACAGGGATGGACGTCTGCCCAGATAGGCAGGATACTGAAGCTGGAACGCTATACCGGAGATATCCTGCTGCAAAAGACCTACAAGACGGATTTTCTGGATGAAAAAGTAAGACGGAACAAAGGAGAACTGCCTCAGTATCTGATCCGGGATCATCATCCGGCCATCATCACCAGGGAATTGTACCAGCAGGTTCAGCGGCAAAAAACGGGAAAAAAATCCTCAGGCCAGAAGAGTCAGCCGGTGCGGTACAGCTTTTCCGGCGTGCTGGTCTGCAGCTGCTGCGGGCGGTTTTACCATACGAGAAATCGAAAGAGCAATCCCATCTGGTTTTGCCCTACCAGCGCGCTGCATAACGGCAGGATGCTCTGCAACGCGGAGCGGGTGTATGAGGAACAGCTGGCGCGGATGCTGAAAAAAGCCCTGCGCTGCCGGTTCCCTTATGAAAAAGATGATTTTGTACCGGCACTGCTGCAAAAGCTGGAGCAGCTGCAGCAGTGGGACACAGTGGAACGGGACCGGATCTTTCTGAAGAAGAAAATTGCTGATACGCAGGCGGCCGCCGCATGGCAGAACCGAAGTGAGAAAGAAAATACAGATACCTGCGCGGAAAATTCCATGCAGGAGGCCGACCGGTTCCGGGGGAGGCTGCAGTATATGGAACGCTATTGGAAAGAGTTGGAAGATACTTATTCCTGCAGGGAAAAAGCCATCAGATGGATGGAGACGCTTTGGGGAGAAAAGGGGTACCGGCAGTTTTTTGAGGAAGTGGCAAAGACGTACGTAAAAGCGTTTGTGCTTTCGGTGACGGTGTATTCCCCTGTCCGGTATCAGGTGCGCTGGTTCGATGATACCCGCACCGACGTGGAAATGTCCGCCAACATACAGAGCTTCCGGGATCTGTAACGGGATGTTAACCAGAGAGAAAGGATGAAGGCAATGGGTGGTACAGTAAATGAAGGGGACGGAAGCTCCTCCGGTGGTTTTCGGGTGGATGTGATTCCCGCGAAAAAAGCTCTGGCACAAAGGGGAAAGCAGCTGAAAAACCAAAAAAACATGCGGGTGGCTGCATACTGCAGAGTTTCTACGGGAGACGAGAGCCAGCAGACCTCCTATACCAAACAGAAATTTTTCTATACTGAGCTGATCAGAAAAATGCCGGGATGGAAAATGGCCGGGATCTATGCGGA
>CANQNE010000056.1 GCA_947625135.1 uncultured Lachnospiraceae bacterium | reverse complement strand
ATCGTGTGGCTCCGTCAGTCCGGACAGGTGGCTCCCGCCACACCGGACAGGCGGCTTCGCCGCACCGGAATATTCAGTCAGGCGTTTACTGCCAACTACTTCCAGGTGAAAGGCGATCCCATCACCTTGCAGGAGAATCTGGACAGTAAGAACTATTACGCTTTCAACCCGGCCTTTGACACTACAGTAGTAAAGGACAATAATAACAATTGTAATTGCCGAAAATAAAATGATCTGAAAAGGGGGGAGCACCCTGCCGACGGCGGGTGCTCCCCCCCCCCTTTTCAGATCATTCATATTCTTTGTAAAGTCTTTTTCATGTTTTTCAAAATTTATATCCAATATTCTCATTCGAATATTTCATTGAATATTCATTTGATTCAACAAGCCTGTCAATTTTTATATTACAGTTTTCATAAGAAACGTGCCCTGCTCCGGCAATTCCTCCTACAGCTGCTATTGAATTGTAATTTGTTTGAACACTGGGCAAACAGCTTGCAAATTCGCTTCCATTACTGAAACAATTTTTTATTGAACCTCCTGCACAATCTCCTATAAGACCACCTGCATACGCAACCGCAAAATAATTATTGACGGATGTAATACTTTTAGCCTCTATGGCTCCATTATTCGTGCATCCAGTCATGTTAAGTGATCCGGTAAGATTCCAGCCTATCATGCCTCCTGCCGCAGCATCCGATCTGTATGCCGTATTGCTATAAGCCGTCACTTTCCCGTTATTAACATTATTATCAAAGGTTTTTAACGAAGATCCGTCATAAATTCCGACTATTCCCCCAGCATACGCGTATGCAGAACACTTATTGATCTTTGGATTGACTTTACTTTCAACATCAACATTGCTTACGCAATTCTGGATCACACTGTTTTTACTATACCCGCATATTGCTCCTACAGCACACGTTTTTGTTGAAACAGTAGCTGAAACTGTAATAGAGAATTTACCATTTACAGTTATATCATTGATATTGGCATCTTCAATATAACCAAACAAACCTCCATAAAATGAACTATCCGTCTCAATTTGTTGATTTCTGTTCATGCCTGTTATTTTATGTCCATTACCATCCAAAACACCCGTAAATGGAGATTTTTCATCACCGATTGGATTCCATTGCCCGTAATTGGAAATATCTATATCCTTCATCAAGACATATTTTCCACTCAAATCATTACGAATACTGTTAAATTCTTCTGTTGTGTATATTTTCTTGTAATCCACCCACGGCTCAGCCTGAATTACATGAACATTACAACTGGCTGTTAATCCATTGGAAGTGCGGACAGTGATCACAGCTTCTCCAGCACCTGCCGCCTGAATATAACCATTATCTACTGTTGCGACACTTGTGTCACTACTAGTCCAACTTATACTTTTATCTTTGGCATTTGACAGCTCTAGATTTGCTATCAGCTGTTGTGATTCTCCAATATGCAAAGAGAGATCACTATAATTTAATGTCACTGAAGACACTTCAACCTCCGGCGCTTTCGTCGGCTCTGGTGTCGGCGTCTTTGTCGGCTTTGGTGTTGGTGTCCTCGTTGGCTCCGGTATCGGCGTCTTTGTCGGCTCTGGTGTTGGTATCCTCGTTGGCTCCGGTGTCGGCGTCTTTGTCGGCTCCGACGTTGGCGCCTTCGTCGACTCTGGTGTCAATTGCTCTTCTACCGGAAACTTATCAATTAACTTTACAACTTTCTTTAATACAAACAAAGCATCTGAGGCCTCTATAATGCCATTATTATCAACATCTGCCGCTTTATTTCTCTGACCAAACGGAATTTCAAGTTTGACAACATATTTTAGTATTGTTAAAGCATCTGAGGCTTCTATAATACCATTGCTATTAAGGTCACCATAAGTTAGTGTATTCGTATTATTAACTGTAACTTGCACTTCTGTATTGCATGTTCCATTTAGTGTCATGGCAACAACCTTCGTGGTTCCTTCCGAAATTCCTGTGATCACCCCATACTCATCTACTGCAGCTATTCCATCGTCCTCTGAATACCATGTAACAATCTTGTTAGAAGCATTTTGCGGCACAACAGCGTAATCAATTGCCACTTCTTCTTTTATATTTAACTGCACATTTTTTTGTGACACTTCAATAGCAGTAACCGGAACTTCATTTTGGTTAGTATAGAAATTTCCTTTATCTTGTTTCGTTCCATTTTCATTTTGTAAAGCATATTTCTCGACCGTCAATTCTGTATCATCATAAATATTACCATTAAAAATGTTTCCCTTTTCCAGTCTGATATCGTTATACACAACAGTTTGCATGGCTCCGGATTTGGGTTGATAAGAACTTACAGAATAGGACATGATTCCTGAATCTTCTGCAGTCAATTGAATCTTGTATTCTTGATTCAACACTGTAATATATTTAATCCCGTTTCTCACGGTTGCTTCAACTTTATCTGAAGCATAAAGCACTTTATTGTCCTGTATGAACAGCAACCTCTCGCCCGTATCACTGAACAGTTCTACATCTACCGGACACGCAACTGTAAGTGTTTTATAGGTAGCATCTTCTAAATATTTACTTTCCTGATGACAATAGACATTATTCCAATTCAACTTACAAATTTGCCACAGATAAATTTCCGCCTCAAAATCAGTATTTCCAAAAAGTCTTTTCAAAAGAGACTGTGAATTTGCAGACAACCAACTGATAACCTTGTCTGCCACCTCAATCTGCGCATTTTTAAACATTCCAAAAGTTTCACAAAACAAATCGCTATTACTTAATGTTTGATTATTATTTAAGGCATCTGCATTGTCTGTCAGTACTTCCCGCAGATATTCAGAAAATTTTGCACTGGCGTACGCTTCCACATAAGAGTCGGCTGTTGCGTCGGTATTAAACAAAAAATTATCTATTGCAGTACCTAATGAATATCCTATCTTCATTCCTTTAACAAAGCTTAAAATTTTTGAAGATGCTTCAGCCATAATTGAGGGTACATTTTCTAAATCCATATTTTTCATAATGAAATTAATTACCCTTTTTTCGATAGAACTGCTAAACAAATCAACGCCAACATTAATACCCTCTTCCGCCACTTTACTGATTATTTTGTCCTGAATATCAGAATCATCTGCAACAGATAAGTATTGTTGTATTGCATCAGCTAACATAGCATTTGTATTTTGACAATAATAATAGATCTGCATTAAAACGATCTTAAACTCATCAGAAGTCTTTTCAAAAGCATTTAATATTGCAGCATAATTAATTACATTGATTACACTAGTTACAATTTTCTCTCCATCACCTAAAAGATCCATAAATTTATTGGATGTATCATATACCTGAAACAGCGTTTTTAAGGAATTTTCATCCATAAGGTCTGACAAAACTTTTTCGCATAGCTTGTATGTTCCATCATCTGAAAAATCCTTAGATTCAAATAATTTTTGGATTTTATTTTTCTCATTAACAGACAAATCTACTTTTCCATCTATTAATTCCATTACGTTATTTATAATACTACGCTGAGAAGTATACAGATTTGCAGAAAATGCCTGTATCTGACCATTTGCAGAGCTTTCGCTGATGATAGCATCTGCCAATATTACCTGATACGGATTATCAAATAGTTTCCCCCTAGCAGCCCTCCATATATCAATATTTTCCTTTAAGCCGCCATAATTATTCAAGGCCATTTGAGACAAATCATAATTATTAAGAAGCATTGAATATGTGTCACTATTGACAAAATTCACATGTTCATTGATAATCTGTTCATCCGTCTGCTGTTCAATATCTGAGCCAGCGCCATCAAATATCTTTACCGGCGTTTTCTGATCCTTATTTGTACCGTTTCCTACCTGGCCATGATCGTTATTCCCCCAACAGTATAAATTACCGTTACTTGTGACCGCTGCGCTATGCGAATCCCCCAATGCAACCTGTTCCACATTACTCAGCACTTTTACTGGCGTTAGTTGATCCTCGTTTGTGTCGTTTCCTACTTGGCCATCAGAGTTATCCCCCCAACAGTACAGATCGCCGCTGCTTGTGACCGCTGCGCTATGCCAACCACTCAGTGCAACCTGTTCCACATCGCTCAGTACCTTTACCGGCATTTTCTGATCCTCTCTTGCTCCGTTTCCTACTTGGCCATAATCGTTATCCCCCCAACAGTACAGATCGCCGCTACTTGTAATCGCTACGCTATAAAGATACCCCAATGTGACCTGTTCTACATTACTCAATATCTTTACCGGTGTTAGCTGATCTTCATTTGTTCCATTTCCTACCTGACCACAATTGTTATCTCCCCAACAGTATAAATCACCGCTGCTTGTAATTGCTGCACTATGATTATCTCCCAATGCGACCTGCTTCACATTGTTCAATATCTTTACTGGCGTTTTCTGATCCTCGCTTGTACCATTTCCTACCTCACCATGATTGTTATCCCCCCAGCAATACAAATCGTTGCTACACGTGATTGCTGCACTATGACCACCACCCAATACGACCTGCTTCACATTGTTCAATATCTTTACTGGCGTTTTCTGATCCTCTCTTGCTCCGTTTCCTACTTGGCCATAATCGTTATCCCCCCAACAGTACAGATCGCCACTGCTTGTGACCGCTGCGCTATGATTACCCCCTAATTCGACCTGTTTCACATTGCTCAATATTTTTACCGGCGCTTTCTGATTCTCCCACATGCCATTTCCTACCTGGCCATAAGAGTCATCCCCCCAACAGTACAAATCACCGTTGCTCGTGAACGCTGCACTACACCAACTCCTCAATGCGACCTGCTCCACATTGCTCAATATCTTTACCGGCGTTTTCTGATTCTCCCACGTGCCATTTCCTACCTGAGCCGCATTGTTATTCCCCCAACAGTATAGATCGCCGCTGCCTGTTACCGCTGCGCTATGATAATACCCCAATTCGACCTGCTTCACACCGCCTAATACCTGTATTGGAATTTGATCCGTACTTTTTGCTGCCTCTGTCCTTATTTCCGCGATCCCTAGCAGACCGTTCAACACCAACACCAACGCAACCATAAAACTGATCCATCTTTTTTTCATAAAGTACCTCCCATTTAGATATAACATTATTGATGATTCTTTCCTATTGTCTATTATAACATTATCCTCATTGCAATCAACAAAATAATACGTAATAAGGCAAACCTCAAATAACAAAAATGTGAACCCAACGACGTGATCAAATTTATTAAGGAATAGACGGTCACAAATCCGTTTCTGTTTCTGCTATGCAACCTTACGTAATCGATCACCGCGATCTCCTGCCTCATCTGTTTCGCAATTTCATCCAAAGATTTAAGCCGCCTCATCACGGGTTATTCCTTTTGCAAAATCCGGCTTGAAGAGCATTCAACCCATTAAACAGGGAGCACCCTGCCGACGGCGGGTGCTCCCTGTATGATGATATTGGTTCCAGTTCTTTATACACAATTTACGCCGGAAAAGCGCTTAACTTTCCCGGCGTATCTTTCAGAAAACTTTTGTTATTTTATCTGACTGTGGAATTCCTGAAGAGAGTGGATCTCAAACACAGGATGTTTTTTTGCAGCCTTTATGCCCTCCACAGTTGCTTTTGCGGCGGCCATGGTAGTCATGTACGGAATCTTGTTTTTGATAGCAGCCTTACGGATATAGCTATCGTCCACCGCGCCCTGCGCGCCGATGGGCGTATTGACTACCATAGCGATCTTCTTGTTGGTCAGCTCGTCCAGAATGTTGGGCCTTCCCTCATTGATCTTCTTTACCCGTGTGACGGGAATACCCGCCTCTGCGATCATCTTGCAGGTACTGTTAGTGGCCATCAGCTTCATGCCGCACTCATGCAGTCCCCGCGCCAGCTCCACAAGCTCCGGCTTATCCCGGTCATTGACACTGATCAGCACTGTGCCCTCCAGAGGCAGCTTCGTCTGCGTGGCTTCCTGCGCCTTATAGAACGCTTCTCCATAATCTCCGGAAATACCCAGCACTTCTCCTGTAGAACGCATTTCCGGGCCAAGGAGAGGATCCACCTCTTGGAACATATTGAAGGGGAATACCGCCTCTTTCACCCCGTAATGAGGGATCTTCCTGTCTTTCAGTTCCGGAACCGGCGATTTTCTGCCGGTGAGATCGGCAGTCATGATTTCCGTCGCCAGCTTTACCATCTTGATATTACATACTTTAGAAACAAGGGGCACTGTTCTGGACGCTCTTGGATTTGCCTCCAGCACATAGACCACTCCGTCCTCGATGGCATACTGCATATTCATCAATCCTACCACGTGCATTTCCCGTGCGATCTTCTTTGTATATTCCTTAATGGTGGAAATCTGCTCGTCCGTCAGATTTTTGGAAGGCAGGATACACGCCGAATCACCGGAATGTACTCCCGCAAGCTCAATGTGCTCCATGACCGCAGGCACATACACATCGGTTCCGTCGCTGATGGCGTCGGCCTCACACTCCGTTGCATGATGCAGAAAACGGTCGATCAGGATCGGCCTGTCCGGAGTCACGCCTACCGCCTGTTCCATGTAGAACTTCATGGCCCCGTCGTCGTGCACCACTTCCATGCCTCTGCCGCCCAGCACATAGGAAGGGCGTACCATCACAGGATAGCCGATCTCTTTTGCGATCGACAGCGCCTCCTCCACATTCACTGCCATGCCCGCCTCCGGCATAGGGATGTTCAGCTTATTCATCATGGCTCTGAACTGATCTCTGTCCTCTGCCAGATCAATCGTCTCCGGCGTCGTTCCCAGAATATTCACTCCGGCTTTTTTCAGATCCGCCGCCAGATTCAGAGGCGTCTGTCCGCCAAACTGGGCGATCAC
>CANQNE010000055.1 GCA_947625135.1 uncultured Lachnospiraceae bacterium | reverse complement strand
AAGCCCGGTTTCGGTGGGGCTTATTCAGTTACCCCCTGTTCACAGACTTTTATCCAAAATCTTTCAAAAAAACGACAATTGCTAACGTTTACCTGATCGGAGCTATATTTTTCTGCAATCTGCGGAAACTCAAGCCTTTATACTGACAACAGAAAGTTTCTTCTGTCCAGTATAGATCTCACTTATAGAAAAGATCCATATGATTTCTTAACACCGTATATATTTTTTCGGCGCATTTTTTATATCGCTCTGAAATGATGCATTGGTCACTGAAAATATCATGATACCTCATTGTTAGATAATCGAATATCCTATTGTATTCTTCCCCGTCCATTTCATACTGCAGTGCTTTCATACAACACTGGATGCTCTTTGAATAAAAATACAGCACGGCACCTGCATTGTCCGTTTGCTTTTCATATTCTAGAGCATAATACTGATAATCGTTGGCAAGTTTCCACCAAATTTTATAATTTCCACTGTTTCCATTTTCATCCACAGCAATATTAAGTTCCTCGCGTCCATTGATATATATCTCCATTTCCGAAGAATGAGGCGCTAATTCAAGCCAGTTCTGGTAATCTTTGATTGTCTCATATAGATTTACTTTTTCCTTAAATTGATCCTCAAGACTTGTGTAATTGAAAAAGTTACAGTCATTTTGATTAACAATCTCAAACAGATTAGCGTTCTCTTTTTGCGCATACACGATCTCATCCATATACTCGATCACAGCCTGCTCCAACATGGCCTCCGTTCCATTAATGTAAAAGAACACCTGATTCTCCAGTTCTGGATCTATCTTAAACTTCTCGTTCGGTCTGTCTAATATAAATCTATAACCACGCGGTTTCTCTATGCTGTTATTTTCCTCCGCGTCGTCTGCAACATATTTTTTCGTAGCCGGTTCCTCCTCATCCTTGTCGTCTGTATTATCGTTTTGTTTTGTAGTTTCTTCCGTCCGAAACCAGCCTTTTGCTTTATCTATACAGGCAGCTGCGTTTTGTGGATTTCTCCAACTCATAATAATGACCAGAATAATAATAAAACCCATTCGCAACAGATGCTTGCGGCATATTTTCTTGACATACTGATTTCGGCTTTCCATCAAATCATCAACTTGCAGCGCAAATTTTTGTCTTTTGAAAATATCCTGTTTTGCTCTCCTTTTTAGATTTTCTTTTTCGCTTTTAAAAATTTTATATATAACCAGATTTTCTCTGAAAAGATCTATCATATTTAAAGCAAACATTATAAACAGCAAAATGAAAAGGAGTGCATATATTACCTGTGGTATTTCCCGTTCAGGACCAGAAAACACAGAGAAAAAGAAGTCCATTACCCATGTCACAATGTCAGGACATCCTATAGAATGATATTTTTTTTCAGACGTTATAATTTGACTCATCTTACTGTCCCCTATAGCTTATACTCCTTTATCTTGCATTATTTATTGCCGACTCCACATTCAAAACGCTGTTAGCCTCTACAAACATCCGTCTGGTACCGCCTTACAGCGCACCTCCTTTCAAGGCCCTACGTCATCTATAAGCTGATCGAAAAAATCCTCAACATCCAAACCATCTGCATCGTCCTTCTCGATCAAATCCCACAGCTCTGCCAAATCCTCTTCGTTAACATGTAACCTGACCGGAACGCAAGTCGTCTCCGTCAGTCCATAGCATTCATATTTGCTTTGCAGTTTCTCTGTGTTCGATATGCATACGACGATAAAAAATCCGTTTCCAAACCTGCAATAGTACGCCTCCCATTCCATAGCTGTCCGGATCATTTTCAGCTGAGCAAGAGGGTACTCAAATGGCGCCCTGTTTGTATAAGGAATCCACCAGATTTCTTTCTTCTCCGTAGCTTCAATGACTCTTTTTTGAAATTTGCTAGATGTTTTCTTTCTCGTCCTCCCTAACAGATCGTCCAAAGACACATCCAGATACCTAGCGACTTCCAAAACTCTGTCAAAGGTCGGACTCATTTTCGTCCATCTGCTGATAAGTCCTTGACTAAATTCCAGATCTGCTTCCATCCGTGAAACGCTAATGCCCTTATTCTTACAACACTCACGAATATGTTCCACCAAGATCACATTTGTATTTCGCACGTTTTTCCTCCTTTGAGCGTAAGCACCGCCATGTACGAAGTTTGCTACATACAATTTTAATTCTTTTGTTTGTATATGTCAACATTTTTCAACATTAACCTTGATAGTTATTAAAATACTCTATTTGTTTGAAATATACTTCAAATCGAATTTTAAGAAAAAACAACAAAAACTTACTAAAGCATGCTCTGAAAGATTTTGACCACACCTAAAATAAATGATAGGGGGGTGCGGACAAAAAGTTGGACTGAACACCACAGGAAAGGATTGGCCAATGTATTCAGAAGAACAGTATTACAAAGCACTTGAAGTCTACAAGGAAACAGGTTCCATTACGAAAACAATCACTATCTTAGGCTACCCAAAACGCAGGCAGACCCTGTATAATTGGATCAACAGAAAAAGAATGCTGCCGGAAGAAAAATCCACATTCCGGGGATATAATACGAAGGATCATCCGCGGCATCCCCCTTTGGAATTAAAATTAAATGCACTGCACCGTTGCTTTGAACTGGGAGAAGATGTACAATCAGTAGCAGATGAATTAGGATACAGCACGGCAAGCATATATACTTGGCGAAGAAACTATATCCGGAAAGGTGCTGGTGCATTGATGAACCGGTCTGATGAAAGGCCCAGAGGCCGTCTTACAGAAGGGACCCCAGTCTCAGCAAAAGAGCTTGAAGCATTGAAAGAGCAGATCCAGGATATGCAGCTGGAGATTGACATTCTGAAAGAAACGATCCATGTATTAAAAAAAGACCCCGGCGCCAACAAAGCTCCCCTGAACAACAGGGAAAAGGCAGTGATTGTTGACGCCTTAAAGGAGAAATATCCACTGCCGCTGCTATTATCAGGACTCAGATTTGCCAAAAGCAGTTATTATTATCAGAGAAAGCGTAAGGCGTTTTCAGAGAAGCACGCGGATGACCGGAAAGCTGTTATGGAAGTGTTTTATCATAACTATCAGAGATACGGATATCGTCGGATAAAGATCGAACTTGATAAGACCGGAAGGATCCTTTCGGAAAAAGTGATCCGACGGATCATGGGTGAAAATGGACTGACAGCCAAAGGGAAAAGTCCTAAAAAGTACCGATCTTATTTGGGTGAGATCAGTCCTGCGGTTCCGGATCTGATCAGGAGAGATTTTCAGGCTGACAGACCGGATCAGAAATGGCTTACCGATATAACGGAATTTTCTATTCCTGCAGGGAAAGTATACCTTTCACCGATCATTGACTGTTATGACGGAATGCCGGTTGCGTGGAACATCAGTACGAAACCGGATGCACAACTGGTAAATTGCATGCTGGATCGCGCAGTCAGAGTTCTCCCGCAGGGCAGGCACCCGATCATCCATTCAGACCGGGGCTGCCACTACCGCTGGCCAGGATGGATAGAAAGGATGAAGGATGCCGGTTTGATACGCTCCATGTCCCGGAAAGGGTGTTCACCCGACAATTCAGCCTGCGAGGGATTCTTTGGCCGGATGAAAAATGAAATGTTTTACGGGCGTTCGTGGCTGGATGTATCAATAGATGAATTTGTCCGACAGGTTGAAGAATACATGGTATGGTACCGGGAAAAGCGGATAAAAATGTCGTTGGGCGGAATGAGTCCAATGGAATACAGAAAGAGTAAGGGTGTGGTCATTTAGTCCAAGAAAATGTCCGCACCCCCTCATCACCAAATAACATGTATTTTAAGGCGTAATTATTCTAGGACGCGAAATACTCCACTGCGTTTTTAGGGACCCCTCCGCTGATCGTTGTCATTTGATTGCAAATGTCTTATTTCACTCATCGTCTATACCTCCATTTGTAACTTTTGAAACGATCACTTCTTGCCCCGATAGGACTTTGTTAATGTTACCTATCTGTCTGTTGCCATAGCAATATCCTCATAAAAACATAACGTAACAATAACTGATATCGTATCTCTCGTTTATAAAACTTTAAAATAGTTTAAGGCAGCCTTTATCGCCGCAACTTTCTCTAGTGTCGGATGTTTCCTCGGCTGTTTCAATTCTTCCACTGCATTCGGAGCATCATACATCGGCAGCCCCAAACTGCTCTTTACCTCTGCTATATACGCTGTATGTACCTTAAATCCGTATTTCTTTTCTATGTACTCCTGTATCATCTTGTATGTAACTCGTTCTATTGTCTTATATTTCTCCGCTCTTTTCGCAATTTCATCAATTGGTACTTTCCCTTCGCCCTCGCCAAACTCTACCTTAACGGGGATATGTCCGTCCGGCTTTTTGTTGGAAAGAAAGACAACCGTCTCCACATGGCTTGAGAGGACAGGAAGTACGTCATTTGTCGGGCAGTTCGTCCGACTTGATCCACTGCTATTTTTCTCTCTGAAAACGTAGCCGGGAACATATCTAGCCCAATACAAATAACATATCCCACACATGTCAAAACATCTCTATTTCCATCCACGTATAAACGATTTTCTCTTTGAAAACTAGTAGAAATCAAAATAGTTTAAATGCTCGCTCTCCAATATTAATTATTTTGGCATCTTCCTCTGGCAAATTTTCAATGAATTGCTTTAATTCTTCATTATTTAGTGTTATCCCAACAATAACCTGCGCCGCTCCTTCTATATCAAGTACACTTTGAATTAAACTTTCCATATCGGATGTCACAATACTATGTTGTGCTGGCTCATCAAATATTATTATACTTGGGTGATTTCCTCTTTTTGCAAGAGAAGTTTGAAGTAATGCTATTGTAAATGACCAGATAATTCTAATGTTGTCACTCGCTGAAGAATCAAACTTCATATCAAATCCATCAATTAAAGGAAGACATGTTTCAACAGGAATATCAACAGCATCAATATCTGGAGCACTTTTGTACTTATATTTACGAAGATTATTAACAAAGTTATTTTTAAAAGTTTTGATAACTTCAGCGTCTAAATCTGAGACTTCTTTTTTGGGTAGTTTTTCATATTCTTCTTTATATTTTTTCCAACGATCAGAAAGTTTTCTGATCTCTTCTAGTTTCTGGTCTATAAAGGATTGAAGTTGAACATATCCTCTAATTTTCGACTCAATTTCTACGAATTTTTGTACGACAGATTCTGACCATTCTGTTTCAGTAGAATAAATATCAGAACGAATTGTCTGTGCAAGGCGTCGCAAAGTTACTAGCCGTGATTGTAAATTATTTTCGACTAATGAAAGTTGTTCTATATTTGTTTTGTGACTATCACGTGTAAACTCAAGAACACTTTTTTGTCCTTCTAAGTGTCGAATATTTTCTTCGATACTCATAATTGGGATATCATTACCTAAATGCAAGAGAGAATCGTCAATTTTTTGATTGCATGTCGGACAAATATTTTTTGCAATCTTACATCCTACTACAGAACCCATAGTTTGCAATTTTGCCGCATCTTTATTATTTCTTAAATCACGAATAACTATTTCAAGGCTTCGCTCAGCTTGAGTAACCGCACTACGTGACAAGGTAATTTGTTCATGGCATTCAAAAGCTTTTTGTTCAAAAGAATCTATTGTTTCAGATATTGTTTGCAACTCCTTATTTAAATCATCAAAATTATCAATATTCCTAGGTTTAAGACATTTAATCGAATCATGCTCGTCTTGTAATTCTGAGATAGCATCTTCAAGAGATTCTTTATCAACTGTTGTTACGGCAATAGCTTTATAATCGTTATCACTCATAATTTTAGGTTGTATAGATAATCCACTAACCGAACAAGATTCATGGGTTGCATTTCGATTTATATCATCAAATATGTTTTTCCATTCACTAATAATTGTATTCTTTACGGATTTAAGTCTATTCTTCTCTCTCTCATTTTTAAATGTATCTAGACCTAGTAAAAATTCTACAACTCGCTTTTTGGCATCCTTAATTCCGAAATATGGCATCCCCGAAAAAATATCACCCCAGCCATGTTTCTGCTCAATGAATAAGCCTGAAAAAATCACTTGTAAATATAGTTTTTGATTATTACCATTTGTTTGTACCAAAGGTAGTTGAATATGCAGAAATGATTCTAAAAACGAGTGGAAACCTTTTTCATTAGTCGCTGCACCTCCATCATGAATATACATATCTTCTGGTTGCGTACTTTGATTGCCAATAGAATCATAATTACCATAATATACAGTAATAAGCCGTGGATCTCTTGTTTCCATTTTTGCAGATCTATATATAGTTACAATTTCATTACCATTTGATATTTCCAAGTATGCCCCTGACTCTAAAACACTCCAATCCTTATCTCCATCATGAATTGTTGACTTATATACAGAAGTTAGAACCTTTTGATTTCTTCCTCCAATAATTTCTTCAAAACCAAGACAGTAAAAAATAGCTTCAAGCACAGAACTTTTACCAGCAGTATTGTTGTCACTAGCAATAAATGTTAGCCCACTGGAAAATTTTTCATCAAAACCATAAATTCCTCCATTTTCCTCATTTGCTGTTTTAATTTCAATGCGAAGGCGATTTATTCTCAGCATATGTGTTCCTCCAAATATCTAACAATTGTTTTATCTTATTATCTGTCAATTTTTTTGACAAAAGCAAAAGTGCTATTTTCTCTGCAGTAAATATTTCTGAATTTTTATCTATTTCTAATACCAGTTCCTGCCCTTTGTCCGTCAAAACATATTTTCCGTTTTTTCCTTGAAAAATCAATTCATCTGCTATTGCAAAAGATACTGCTCTATTTACCGCCGGATCAAAACGAATAATTGGAGGCGAAGCAAAATCATATTGCATATAATCTAATAGCCTATCCATTGCTTCTTTTGAGCAAAGCGCAAAAGATATAATATGTAGTTTTATTGGCAAACACCCAGACCTACCCCAACATGATTTAGCAATAATAAAGCATATCTGTGAAACTTTATAACCGATACGATAATTATATGGCACAGCATCTGGTTTAGCATCAAACACAATATCCCTATTTTCAATTAAATTTTGTCTATTCAAAATACTCTCACCTACATTCTAAATTCCATTGAGCAATCTGCCAACCAACTTGCAACTAAATCTTGTTTAAGTTCCCCAATTGAAGCCAAACTAATCGTTGTAGAGAATTGTTCTTTAAGCTTTTTTTCAAAATCATCAAGCAATTCACCAAACAAACGCGCATTACTTGAGTGTTCAGCTATTAATCTTGTCTTAACAGCAACATCTTTTTTACAACTCTGTTCTAATTCAATTAGCGATTCATGTATTTCCGGAAAATTCAGTCTCAACTTATTTAATATTGCTAATCCACTAAGATAAGATTCTATATAATGATTCACTAGAAAAACAACATCTATATCATCATCGTTATTAGTGTTTTTTATCGCTTTTATTTTTCGGCTTATATTGTTAACTTTTTCAGAATCACATTTCGTATAATCAAGCTTAACCGAATCTCTTATCGCCAAATTTAAAAGATAATCTTTATGCGGAGCAAGAACTATCCTGCTAATTTCCAATAAAAAATCTTCTGCACACTTAATGATAACTTTAAAGTCATCGTCAATATTTGTATAAACAGTAGGATTTGCCTTCTTAGCGGCTAATACTTCCTTTCTTTTACTCTCAGCATGTTTTATAATACGAGAGTCTTTTTGTTCGGGTATAACAAAATGCCATTCTTTAATTGGTGGCACACCCCACTCTTTAAGTTTCTTTGCATAATCGGGTTTTAAAAGTTTTCCAATATCCCTTGTCATTTTATCACGCATATGCGTATAATTATCTTCATCTGAATAATCTTTCTCTGGACAATAGCATTGATGAACAATTCCATTTTGAGTAAATCCTTCGATTCCTCCATCGCCTCCCTGAGTCGCAGAAATAGGTGTATAATGCTCATTTTGATATCTCATACGATAACACGTTACACACAATTCCTCCCATGCATTACCGTTCATGTATCCCTCAATAAATTGTAAAACACTCATTTATTTTCTCCTCCAAAAAGCCTTAACGATATAGTATTGACAAAATCAGGCTTTCTAGTCAACACACATTTGTCAACACAAAGTGAATACTTCCCTGATAAATCCTTTATTTTTACAAGATGGAAAAGTTCTAAAACATCTATAATTATTACTTCTTTATGCATATAATAGCACTTTTCACCTATTCTCGGGAGATATTCCGCCATAGCACCATCCTCCCTCTATGTATTGTCATATAAATACATTTTCTCTACACCTTCTGCTATTTTTTATAGCCATTTGTATGTTGCAAGGCTTCCTGTTTACCATCAACATCTTATTTATAATCAATTATCTCTATTAGATATCTGTATATAATTACCATCCTCTATTATGAATCTCTGCTTAAACGTGACACCTAGTACGTTTGCAATAATAATCATTTCCTCCACACTGACAGTCCCACGTTGTAACTTTTTATTAAAGTTCTGCGGTGATTGGCCAATTTTCCGTGCAAGCTCTGAGATACTGATATTCATTTTTTCACAAAGTTCCCGAATCATATCAGAAGTTGTCATTTTTACTCCTCCATATTTTTTATTATAAACCATATGGTTGCTAAACGCAATCCATCATTCCTTTATTCTATTCCCACAAAAAACATCCTATAAGCTCACCTGAACTCATAGGATGCCCTACATTCCTATCTCTCCACATCCACCTCCACACCCGATTCGAATTCCACCTCAAACCGCTCATCGTAAACTGTAACCTTCTCGATCAGCCTTCTCACCAGCTGCTCATCATATTCCGTTACCTTCGTATCCTGCTCCCTCAAAAACTTCCGCATCTCCGCGATCCGCTTCTTCAGTCCCTCCCGTTCGGCTCTCTCCGCCAGTGCTTTCTGCTTCAGCTCCCGCAGCCGGTCGATCTCATCCGCAATGCCGCCATAATCCTTCCTGGCATTGGCCAGCTTCAGCAGCTCCTTCTGCAGCTCTTCCAGCCTGGCATTTATACCATCCGCCGATGACACATCCTCTTCCATGATGACCGCTTCCA
>CANQNE010000054.1 GCA_947625135.1 uncultured Lachnospiraceae bacterium | reverse complement strand
AACATCGACGCGGGCATCCAGCGGATCGTGGAGAAGCATGTGACTGCCTTTAACGAGGAACACAGAAATGAGGCAAAGCAGGGGCTGGGCAGCAAACACACCGCTGTGATCATCCAAAATGTGAACACCGGCGCGATCCTGGCCCAATGCTCGTATCCCTATTACAATCTCAATGATCCAAGGGATCTGACTTATATCGGGCTCCACACAGAGGAAGAAGTGGAAGCGATGTCCACTGAACAGCTGCGGGAGAGCCTGAGCGAAATGTGGCGGAATTTTTGTATCAGCGACACGTATGAGCCCGGATCTACCTTTAAGCCTTTTACCGCGGCGATGGGACTGGAAAGCGGCAAACTGACAGGAAACGAGAGTTTTTACTGTGACGGCTATGAGATCGTGGACAATACCAGAGTAAGATGCTCCCATACTGCGGGACACGGCCAACTGGATTTTGAGGGCGCCATCGCCAATTCCTGCAACGACGCGCTGATGCAGATGTCTTACAAGATCGGGGTGGACACCTTTACCAAATATCAGCGGATGTTCGGCTTCGGCAAAAAGACGGGCATTGATCTGAAGGGAGAAGTGAACGCGGCGGGGCTGCTGTTCACCAAAGATAATATGAAGGGCATTGATCTGGCGGTCAATTCCTTCGGACAGAATTTTAATGTGACTATGATGCAGATGATGTCAGGGTTCTGCGCACTTGTAAACGGAGGATATTATTATCAGCCTCAGGTGGCGGCCCGCATTGAAAATCCCGATGGAGATGTGCTGGAGACGTTCCGGCCAAAGCTGCTGAAACAGATCATTTCTTCAGAAACCTCGGCCATGATCCGAAGCGAGCTGCTTGCCGTTGTAGAAAGAGGTACGGCGCCCAGCGCCAAGGTGCCGGGCTATCAGGTGGGCGGAAAGACCGGTACGGCGGAGAAATTCCCCCGGGGACAGGGAACCTATCTGGTTTCGTTCATCGGCTGCGCACCCATTGACAATCCGGAAATTGCCTGTTATGTAGTCATTGACGAACCCAATGTGGAGTCTCAGGCAAACAGCAGGCTTGCCCTGATCCTGTGGCAGAATATTATGGCGGAGGTACTGCCGTATTACAATCTTCCTTCTGAGGATGACGCCGCTTCGGCGCCTGTTGACATTGACTGGTCTGTAGGCGGTGATGAGGCGTGGGCCGATGGAGAATCCTTTGCGGGAGATGATATTACAGCTCCGGATGAGGATGCGCCGTATTATCAGACAGGGGATACCGCGTCCAACTATACCGGCGGGGAGAACGAGCCTTACGTGGAAGACACCGATGCCGGCGACAGTGATACCGGAAGTGAAGACGGCGGCGACGGCGGCGGAGACAGCTATGACGAGGGCGGCTATGAGGACGGCGGCGACGGCGGCGGAGACAGCTATGACGAGAGCGGCTATGACGGCGGTGATGGCGGCGGAGACAGCTATGATGAGGGCGGCGGTGAAGACGGAGGCAGCGAAGGAGACTATGGCGGAGAAGAGTGACCACTTCGGTTTTTGACCAAAGCCCATGTTGCATAACCTCATAAAAGTTATCATAGTGTATACTAATAACTTTTATGAGGTTTGTTATGCGGAAGAATAAAACATTTAACAAAAAGAAAATTTTTGTTGTGTTTATGATAATCGCATTGATGATCGGGGTTCTGTTCGGGCGGCTGGTATATCTGATGGTGTTCTGCTCGGAGTTTTACGGCGTACAGGCTAAGGATCTCCACCAGCGGGAACGAAGCATCAAGGCGGCGCGGGGCAGGATTCTGGATCGGAACGGCGTTGTTCTTGCCGCAAATAAGACGGTTTGTACGATCTCCGTGATCCACAGCCAGCTTCAGGACCCGGAAACGGTCATAGCGGTATTGACGGAAGCCCTTTCCATGGAGGAGGCCGACGTGCGGAAGCGGGTGGAAAAGGTAAGCTCCATGGAGATCATCAAGCGGAATGTAGAGAAAGAGATCGGGGATGCCATACGGAACCGGCAGCTTGCCGGCGTCAAGGTGGATGAGGATTTTCGGCGTTTTTATCCATACGGGGATCTGGCTTCAAAAGTTTTGGGATTTACCGGCGCGGACAATCAGGGGATTATTGGTCTGGAAGTGAAATATGATAAGGTGTTGAGCGGCGTTGACGGGCAGATCCTTGCCCTCACAGACGCCAGAGGCGTGGAGATAGAGGATGCCGGGGAGGAGCGGATCGAGCCGGTAGCGGGCAGTGATCTGACCCTGACGCTGGATTATAATATACAGAAATATGTACATCAGGAAACCTATCGGGTGTGGGAGGAAAAACAGGCGGAGAGCGCCTCGGTGATCGTGATGAACCCGGCAAACGGGGAAATGCTGGCAATGGCCAACGCGCCGGAGTTTGATCTGAATGAACCCTTTACGCTGCAGGAGGCGGCGCCATGGCTGACAGCTTCTCCGGAGCCTGCCGCCACGGAGTCTCCGAATGGGCAGGATGCGGAAAAGGCAAAGCAGGAAGCCCTGAATCAGATGTGGAGAAATAACAGCATCAACGACACCTATGAGCCCGGTTCCGTATTCAAGATCATCACCATGGCGGCGGGGCTTTCCGAGGGAGTGGTCTCTTTAGACGAACACTTCAACTGTCCCGGCTTCAAGGTGGTGGATGACCGGCGGATCCACTGTCATAAGCGTACCGGACACGGCAGCCAGACATTTGTGGAGGGAGCCATGAATTCCTGCAATCCGGTGTTTATCGAGGTGGGGCTGCGTCTGGGCGTTTCCAGATATTATTCCTATTTCAGGAAGATGGGACTGCTGAAAAAGACGGGGATCGATCTGCCCGGTGAGGCGGGAACCATCATGCACCAGGAAAAAGACATGGGGAATGTGGAGCTGGCTACCGTTTCTTTCGGTCAGTCTTTTCAGATCACCCCGGTGCAGCTGGCGGCTACCGTGTCTGCCATCATCAACGGAGGAACAAGAGTGACGCCCCATTTCGGCAGGACGGTTACGGACACGGTCACGGGAAAGACCACGGATCTGCGCTTTCCAACCGGTAAAATTGGTATTTCAAAGGAAGTATCCGCACAAATCAGGGGTATACTGGAAAAGGTAGTATCTGAGGGAACAGGCAACAAGGCCGGCGTGGAGGGGTTTGCCATTGGGGGCAAGACTGCCACATCCCAGACGCTGCCGAGAAGCGCCAATCAATATATTTCATCTTTTCTGGGCTTTGCGCCTGCGGATGATCCAAAGGTGCTGGTGCTGGTGATCATCCGAAAACCCAAAGGGGTTTATTACGGGGGTACCATCGCGGCGCCGGTGGCCCAGCGTATTTTTGCCAATATCCTGCCTTATCTGGAAATTAAGCGGCAATAGTGTTTGCATAATCGGGCAAGAACGATTATACTGGAAAAAACAAAAGAAGTTTGAGGTGTGACAACATGAATTATGATTTTATGAAAATAGTGCTGCCGGTAATCGCAGCTTTTCTGATCACAGTACTGCTAAGTCCCATTGTGATCCCGCTTCTGCGGAAGTTAAAATGCGGCCAGACAGAGCGGGAGGAGCTGGAATCCCATCAGGCAAAAACGGGGACTCCTACCATGGGAGGGCTTGTGATCCTGCTGGCAGTGATCATCACATCCCTGTGTTATGTGGGGTCATACCCCCGGATGATTCCCATCCTGTTTATGATAGTAGGATTCGGGCTTATCGGTTTTCTGGATGATTATCTGAAGGTCGTCTTAAAAAGGAGCGACGGTCTGATCGCATGGCAGAAGCTTCTGCTTCAATTTGTGATCACGGTCATTTTTGCGGTTTATATGACCAAAGTCAGCGACGTGCCCATGACGATGATCCTTCCCTTTACGGGAGGAAAAGAATGGGATCCGGGGATTCTGACCTTTCCCATCCTGTTTTTTGCCGTGCTTGGCACTGTCAACGGCGTGAACTTCACCGATGGGCTGGACGGACTGGCGTCCAGCGTTACGGTTCTTGTAGCCACCTTTTTTACGGTAGTCGCCATAGGCACAGGCAGCGGCATCGAACCGATCACCTGCGCCGTGGTAGGGGCACTGATGGGATTTTTGCTCTATAATGTCTATCCTGCCAAGGTGTTTATGGGAGATACCGGTTCTCTGGCGCTGGGCGGTTTTGTGATCAGTACCGCCTACATGCTGAGAATGCCGCTGTTTATTCTTATCGTGGGACTGATCTATCTGCTGGAGGTGGTGTCAGTGATGATCCAGGTGACGTATTTCAAGCTGACGCACGGTAAGCGGGTGTTCCGTATGACTCCCATTCATCACCATTTTGAGCTGGGCGGTATCAGCGGTAAGGGAGAAGGCTGGTCGGAAACCAGAGTAGTGGCGGTGTTTTCTGTTGTGACCACGCTGCTTTGCTGCATCGGCCTGGCCGCACTGTAAAGAGAAAGGAAAGGCCATCATGATGGCTGTGGAGGGAACGACATGGAATTAACGGGAAAAACTGTCCTTGTGGTGGGCAGCGGGATCAGTGGAATCGCGGCTGTCAGCCTTTTAAGAAAGAATCAGGCCGCCTGTATCCTGTATGACAGCAGTGAGCAGGTCTCCGGGGAAGAAATCCGGGAAAAACTCTCTGAGGCAGGCGTTCCTGCCGGGGAAGACGCTTTCCTGCAGATCGTGACGGGGCCTTTTGAGGAATCACTGGCGGACCGGGCAGACCTTGCGGTACTCAGCCCGGGCGTCCCTGTTGACGCGCCCTTTGTAAAACTGCTTCAGGAAAAAGGAGTCCCTGTCTGGGGCGAGGTGGAGCTGGCATGGCAGTATGCCCGGGGAACCCTTGCTGCGATTACCGGCACCAACGGAAAAACCACCACCACCGCTTTGACCGGCGCTATTTTGCAGCGGCATTTTGAGTCGGTGTTCGTGGTGGGCAATATCGGGATCCCCTATACTTCCATTGCGGCGGAAACAAAGCCGGAATCTGTAACGGTGGCGGAGATCAGCAGTTTCCAGTTGGAAACGATCCATGATTTCCATCCGCAGGTATCGGCGATCTTAAATATTACGCCGGATCATCTCAATCGGCACCATACAATGGAGAATTATCAGAACGCCAAGTTTTCCATTGCAAAAAATCAGAACCGGCAGGATGTGTGTGTGCTGAACTATGATGATCCTGTTACAAGAAAATTCGGTATGGAGCTGCAGCAGACCAACGTGCTGTTTTTCAGCAGGCAGGAGAAGTTGAGCAGCGGCGTCTGTCTGGATGGGGAGGACACCATTCTGTACGGGGACGGCCAACAGCTTCGCCCGGTCTGTCAGGTGTCGAAAATGCAGCTGATGGGCGATCATAACGTGGAAAATGTGATGGCGGCCGTGGGGATCGCGGCTGCAATGGGCGTGCCTGTGGACACGATCCGGGACGCCGTATATGATTTTAAGGCCGTGGAGCATCGGATCGAGTATGTGGCGGAAATTAACGGCGTGACCTACTATAACGACTCCAAGGGAACCAACACCGACGCCGCGATCAAGGGGATCCAGTCGATGGTTCGGCCCACTGTGCTGATCGCCGGCGGTTATGATAAGCAATCTCCTTATGAGGACTGGATCCGGGCCTGCTTAGGAAAGATGAAAACGCTGATCCTCATAGGACAGACTGCGCAGGATATCGCACGGGCCGCAAGGGAGCAGAACTTTACAAATATTCTGTTTGCGGACGATCTGAAGGAAGCCGTACAGACCGCAGCCGGCGAAGCCTGCCCGGGAGACGCGGTGCTGTTGTCCCCCGCCTGCGCAAGCTGGGGCATGTTTAAAAACTATGAGGAGAGAGGCAGATTATTTAAAGAATATGTACATAGTTTAGAGGAGTGAGTCCATGGTGAAATGGCCGCTGAAAAGAGAGGTCGTCACTTCGGATAAAACCATAGACTATATTTTGTTGGTTTGTGTACTGTTGGTAGTGGGATTCGGCCTGCTGATGCTCTACAGCACCGGCTCCTATAACGGGGAGGTCAAATTCGGCGATGCAGGTTACTATGTAAAAAAGCAGTTTTTTGCCACCGCCATCGGATTACTTGTGATGTATGTAACCGCCAGAACAGATTATCATGTCTGGATGCGATTTGCTGTGGCCGGGTATGTCGTTTCCATTGTGCTGTCGGCGCTGGTGCTTCTTGTGGGACAGTCCTACAACGGCTCCAAAAGATGGCTGGCTTTGGGCCCCTTATCCTTCCAGCCCTCCGAGTTTGCAAAGCTGGCTGTGATTTTATTTCTGGCACATGTCATCAGCAGCCGGGAGAGTAAAAAACACCCTCTGGGATATCTGATCGGCATGTTTGCCCTGACGCTTCCCATTGTGGCTCTTGTAGGCACCAATAATCTAAGCACGGCTATTATCATACTGGGAATCGCCGTGATCATGATTTTTATATCATATCCCTCCTATCTGCCATTTTTGTGTATCGGCGGCGGTGGCGCGGCCCTGATGACCCTGTTCCTCAGTATGGAGGCCTACCGGTTGGAGCGGCTTTTGATCTGGAGAAATCCGGAAAATTACGAAAAGGGATATCAGACCATTCAGGGATTATATGCCATCGGCTCCGGCGGCCTGTTTGGGAAAGGGCTTGGGGAGAGTCTCCAGAAGCTGGGATTTGTGCCGGAGGCCCAGAATGATATGATCTTTTCGATCATCTGTGAGGAGCTGGGACTGGTTGGGGCAATGCTGCTGATCTTTTTGTTTTTTGTAATGATCTGGCGGTTTTTGCTGATGGCCCAGCACGCGGAGGATCTGTATGGAACCCTTGTGGGAGCCGGCATACTGGGGCACATTGCCATTCAGGTGATTTTAAATATCGGTGTTGTGACCAACACCATTCCCAATACGGGCATTACCCTGCCTTTTATCAGCTATGGGGGCACTTCGGTGGTGTTTTTGCTGGCGGAGATGGGCATTGCCCTGAATCTGTCCCGGTGTATTCCCAAACGGTGAGCAGCGGGGTCGGAAGGGACGGAAAAGTGGCACAATCAGGCCCGGATTCATATATTACATTATATGGGTCGTGGGGAGGTGCTACGTTTGAAGGAGATCAGAGTTACGGGAGGGCATCCCCTCCATGGCGCTTTGAAGGTGCAGGGCTCTAAAAATGCGGCGCTGCCCATTTTAGCGGCAGCCCTGTTAAACGGCGGACAGACGGTGCTGCGAAACTGCCCCCACATCACAGACGTAGAAGAGATGCTGCATATTCTGGAGCTGCTGGGATGCAGCGCGCAGTGGAAACAGGATGGGGTGGTGATCGATACCTCGTCTCTTTCCGCCAGCGGCGTGCCGGACGGGGAGACAGTAAAAATGCGGTCCTCCGTATTGTTTCTCGGAAGCCTTCTGGGTCGTCTGGGAGAGGCAAGACTTGCCTATCCGGGAGGCTGCGTCATCGGCAGCAGGCCCGTGGATCTGCATTTGAAAGGACTGCGGAGCATGGGCGTGGAAATCCGGGAAGACGCAGGAGGGATCGAAGGCCGGGGACGGCCTGCCGGCGGAAGTATCCAGCTGACATTCCCCAGCGTAGGCGCCACGGAAAACCTGCTGCTGGCTGCGGCGGGGGCGTCAGGAGTGACGATCTTGAAGGGCTGTGCAAAGGAACCGGAGATCGTTGCCCTCTGTGAATTTCTCCAGTGTATGGGTGTGGGGATATTCGGCAGCGGAACGCGAACCATTATGGTCTGCCCTCCGAGAAAATTTTCTGATGTGGAATATACCGTTCCGGGGGACCGGATCGTTGCTGGGACTTATGCGCTGGCGGCTGTGGGCTGCGGAGGTTCTCTGCGGATCACAGGGGTGCTGCCAGGCCACTGGCGGGGACAGCTTTATCCGCTGAGGCTTTTGGGCGCGGAACTGTCTGTAGACGCTCACAGCAATTCTTTGACGGTGCAGGCGCCGGAAAGGGCGCGGGGCATTTCGTTTCTGGACACAGCCCCCTATCCGGGGTTTCCTACAGATCTGCAGTCTCAGATGATGGCGGCGCTGACCTGCGCCCGGGGTGTCAGTTGTCTGCAGGAGACGATTTTTGAACAGCGGTTCAAGGTGATCGAAGAATTAAATAAAATGGGAGCCTGCATTGAGAGTGCGGGAAATATTGCGGTGATAGAAGGCGTGGAGCGCCTGCACGGCGCAAGCGTAAAGGCGAAGGAGCTTCGCGGTGGGGCGGCGCTGGTGCTGGCGGGTCTGATGGCGGAAGGAGAGACGGCTGTCTCCGGCGTGGGTTACATTGAGCGGGGATATGAGTCCATCTGCAGGGATCTGCAGCAGATAGGCGCACAGATTTACATGAAGGAAGGATAACAGCGGATGATCGAATACAAGCGATTGGCAAAGGAACGAAAGAAAAAGAGGATCGTCGTGGCCCTGATCAGTTGTCTGGCAGTGATCTGCCTGCTGACAGGGGCTTATTTCCTCTGCACGGTGCGCAAGGTGGAGGTAGTGGGGAACAAGCTGTACTCTGCGAAGCAGATCGAGGATCTGGCGCTTCCTTCAAAATGGGATTATAATACCGTCTATCTGTGGTATAAGACCCGGCATACAGACATAAAAACGCCGCCGTTTTTGGATATGATGGAGATCGAGATTGTTTCATATAATGAGATCCGGATCCGGGTATATGAAAAGACCATCATGGGTTATGTGGAATATATGGGCAATTATGTGTATTTTGACAAGGACGGGATCGTGCTGGAAACGTCGGCGGAGCTGAAAGAGGGCTTTCCGGTGGTAAAGGGACTGGCGTTTGACAACGTGGTGCTTTATGAGAGACTGCCGGTAAAAAATAAAGAGATCTTCCAGACCCTGGTCAGTCTGACCCAGATGCTGGAGAAAAATGAACTGAATCCGGATTGTATTGAATTTACCGGCGAGGACGAGATGGATCTGACTTTCGGTGAGGTGCTGGTTCATCTCGGAAAGGACAGCAGTCTGGACAACAAGATCGCAAGGCTGAAGGGGATCCTGCCAAGCCTTGTTAATCGAAGCGGGATCCTGTTCATGGAAGATGTGGACGAGTCAACGGAGCGGATTACCTTTAAGAAGACGTTGAGCAAGGCGGAGCAGGAGGCGCTGCAGCAGGAACAGGGAACCGGCGACGGCGGGGAATATGATAACGGAGAAGATACGGAAGTGTACACGGAGAATGAAGATGGCTGGTA
>CANQNE010000053.1 GCA_947625135.1 uncultured Lachnospiraceae bacterium | reverse complement strand
GAAAAAGTAAATGCCGATTGTGCAGGGGTAAGTTCCACAGGGAGAACAACGAGTGGAATTTAAAATTTCATTTTAGGTAAATTAAAATGATTCCAGTTGCTTCTTGCACTTTTGTAAAATCAATGCTACAATGACTGTCATGAGAAAACCGACGAGGAGGGAATGAATTGGATACATTTTTAACAGTACTGGTCATCGTTGTAGTGGTGCTGGCCGTGATACTGGGCCTGTTGTATTTCTTTGGCAGAAAGCTGCAGCGCAGACAGGCGGAGCAGGAAAAGCAAATGGAGGCTTCAAAGCAGGTGGCCTCTATTCTGGTGATCGATAAAGGAAAGCGGAAGCTGAAGGACGCAGGACTTCCCGCCATGGTACTGGAACAGACGCCCAAGTATATGCGGGGCATTAAATTCCCTGTGGTAAAGGCGAAGATCGGCCCCAGGATCATGACGCTGATCTGTGATGCCAAAGTCTACGATCTGATCCCCGTAAAGAAAACTGTAAAAGCCACCATCAGCGGCATTTACATTACAGACGTGCGGGCAGAGCGGGGCGGCTCACTGGAAACGCCCAAAAAGAAAAAGGGCCTGATGCAAAAGCTGCGCGCAAAGGCTGAAAAAGCCGCGGCGGGCGATTCCAAATCCAAAAATAAAAAATAGATCTCAGCAATTACAAGCAAACTGAAAGGGGCTGCTGCAAAATGTGGGCATATTTTGCAGCAGCCCCTTTATGGTCATACTCTGTTTTATACGCTGTTTGACTGTATGGAGATATTCAGCATGCACTCCGCCATATCCTGCTGGTTCATGGCAAGTCCGTACTCAAGACTGATCTGGATCTCATTTTCTCCCCTTGCGATCTCCACCTTTCTGGCAGTCATTTCCACGGAAAGACTTCCATAAGGCGTCTGATAACAGGTAAGATTCCTTTTCCCCTTTTCAAACACCAGATGCGTCTCTACGCCGCCGTTCTTTTTCAGTTCCACCTTGTCTCCGGAAAACATCAGGCAGTTGGTAACCGTCTCTCCTTCTTCCTCAAGATGTTCCTGATAAACTACCTGATGAACATTGTCATCCGCCAGACTGTATGTACCTGTGGTTATCAGTTCCGGAGAAGGAGCCGCCTCCTCGTCCATTACCTGCATCCCCCGAATCGTTATCAAAACCTGTTCTGTCATATCCGCTCCATCCTGCACAAAAACAAGATCCGCCTTCCTGTGTGTTTCTAAGCTGTTTTAATATTCATCTATCCGTATCTGCTTTGTCTCCGCATCACTGCAGGGAAGAATCCATTCGGCAAATTTCTGAAATTTGGTGGGATCGTCGCTGACAAAAAAGCGGTATTTGTCTGCAGGCTCTTCTCCCTCATAGGACAGATCTTCCTTTTGCAGCAGAGATTTCAGCTCCAGCGCAGTCTCATAAGCCGGATTCACAAGGGTAACCTTTTCTCCCATGATCTTCCCTACTGTTGAGCGAAGAAGCGGATAATGGGTGCAGCCAAGGATCAATGTGTCTATTCCGGAATCCTGAAGCTCCTTTAAATACCTGCTGGCCACTTCCTCCGTAACGGGATCTTTCAGCCACTGCTCCTCCACAAGGGGAACAAACAGCGGGCAGGATCTGCCAAGCACCTCGTACTCCGGCCTGATCTCATGGATAATCTCCGTATAAAGCCGGCTATGTATGGTACCCTCTGTACCGATGACGCCGATCTTTCCATTCTGGGTCACCTTCGCCGCAACCTTCGCGCCGGGACGGACTACGCCGATAATGGGAATATCCAGTTCTTTGCGCACCTCGTCCAGCGCATAAGCGCTTGCCGTATTGCAGGCGATCACAATAGCCTTTACCCCCTGCGTCCGCAGAAAGCGGATGATCTGCCGGGAATATCTGATGATAGTGGAACGGGACTTGCTGCCGTAAGGAACCCGCGCCGTATCCCCGAAATACACAATGGGTTCTTCCGGGATCTGCCGCATGATCTCTCTTACCACCGTCAGGCCGCCCACACCGGAATCAAATACACCAATGGGGGCCTGCCGTTTCCCTGATTGATTTCTGCACTCTTCCATAGCTACCTCTTATTTTCTCTTTCTGTTCTGTTATCATCTTATCCTGTTTGACCGCAACTTTCAAGCATAAATTGCAGGGGCTGTGTCCGGCCCGGCAATCCTGCTACTGAAACCATGATACGATCCATTCCGCCAGTTTCCATTTGATCTCTATTTTATCCTGTTTCTCATTATCCTGCTCTTCGTCAGCCTGTTTTTCATCCTGCCCCGCGCCCGACTCATAGACGGACCGGGGATACAACACACTCCACCATGCGATCCTGGACGTCTCTCCAAACAGACATACTGCTGCCAGCAGCCACAAAGCTATCATCCGTTTTTTCACTGTCTGCACATCCTTTCACTGAAAAGGATTGCCCGCTGCAGACATTTTTATTCCAGATTCTGGTAATTTCTGGTATGATTTTGGAAGGGCCGCCGCAAAAACAGCTGTTTTGCAAGTCCGCTTTCCATCACCGCATCACAGGCCTCCTGCGCGGTTTCTTCTCTGTCAAACAGACCGAATACCGTAGGCCCGCTGCCGCTCATCAGCGCGTTCAAAGCGCCCTTTTCACGCATCAGCTCCTTTAACCTTCCGATCTCCGGGTAAGCGGGAACGGTCACCCGCTCCAGTACATTTTCCATCTTTGCCGCCACCTTATACAGATCTCCCGCCGTCAGCGCCTCGATCATGCCGTCGATATCAGGATGATCGGTAATGGCTTCCGCGTGAAGATTCTCATACACAAATCTGGTGGAAACAGCAATCCCCGGCCGGGCAATCAGGATCTGACAGTCCGGCATGGGCGGCAGGGGCGTCAGGATCTCACCGATCCCCTCGGACAGGGCTGTCCCCCGCATGATACAGTAAGGAACATCCGCGCCCAGTAAAACGCCCCGCTCTGCCAGTTCCTCTTTGGACAATCCCAGTGAAAACATCCGGTTCAGGCCAACCAGCACGGCGGCTCCATCACTGCTGCCGCCAGCCATGCCTGCAGCCACGGGAATATGCTTATCCAGCTTGATCTGCAGCCCACCCTGCAGAGAAAACTCTTTCATCAGCAGATCGGCGGCGCAGTACGCCAGATTGTTCTCATTAGCCGGCAGAAAATGCAGATTTGTAAAGATCCGGATGCCGGGCTCCTCCATTTTTGTGATCTCTATATCGTCATACAGATTCACTGTCTGCATGATCATGCGCACGTCATGATAGCCGTCCGGCCGTCTTCTCAGAACGTCCAGTCCCAGATTGATCTTTGCCATGGCCTTCAGTCGTATCGTTTGTAGCATCTTAAACTCCATTTCCCCGGAATCTTCCCGGTCCGTTTCCTCCTCCGGCGGCGTCAACTTTCCGCCGCCATTACCGATTTCAGAATGACCAGATGCTGTCCCGGCTTTAGCTGCTCTTCCGTAAGCTCATTGATTTCCATCAGTGTTTCCGTCGTCGTCATATATTTTTTCGCAATATCCCAGAGGGTATCCCCCTGCCGTGTCACATACCCCGCAATGCCCGGCAGATCCTGCAGCATTTCAAGATCCAGCGGCTTTTCCTTTACAGACCGGATCACGCTCTCCGGCTGCTTGTCAAAAACAATGGTATCCATCCCGATGGTGGCCTTGATCTCCATTTCCTCACTGTCCATCATATTCGCAGACAGCTGCTCCAGAACCGGGTAAATGTGATAGGCGCAGCTTTCGGAAATGCCCTGGGTATCAATAACATGGGAAAAAGGGATCGTTCCCTTTGCCAGCCGAAAAGGCTGGGTATCGTCAGCCGTGATATATAAAAGCTGAACCGACAAGGTACCGTCCGCTTTGATGCCGTTCTCCACAAGCTCCGTATGCTCCGTCTTTACCGAGCCCTCGCTGTGACAGATCTGCAGTACTCTGGATTGGCTGTCCGCCACTTTCATCCGCTTGGATGTACGGCATTTGGATTCGTTTTTCACAAGAAGCCTGGAAAAAGGAACCATCTCGATCTCCGGCTCCAGCTGCCGGTCAGTGGCATAGACGTCCGTTATGGTATCTACCGTTTCTTCCTCATATAACTTGACAGACAGCTCCAACACGCACTCAACAGCCGCTATCCGCTCTTCCCCGTCGCTGTCGGGCTTGATCTCCAGTTCTCTTGCGCCTGCCTCCCAGTGAATATCGCCTATCATATCTTCCCCGGCGCCGCTGCAGTCCACAGTGTCCTCAAAATGCACCGAATACTCCAGCCATTGCGGAACCGTTTCCTCTCCCTCCGGCATGTAGAGCAGAAAGACCAGCAACTCGCCGGCGGCCATCAGCTTCTGATCTCCCACGGCAATATGAACGCCCTTCGGCGTGATGGTATAAAACAGTACTTCCTCAATATTTGCCCTGTCGGAAGGAATCTGCCACTGGTTGCGCACACGCATGACATCCTTCTTATTGACCTTCATCTGCAGCAGGGAAATCTGCCTGCGCTGCTTATGCAGATACGGCGCATCGCCGATATCCACCGTTACCTCTTCATCATAAATCTCATCGATCGTCACTGTCAGCGTAAGCAATGTTCTGAAATTAATCTTCCGTGAATTGATGATGGTCACATGGGGCGGTTCATACTCCCATTCCACACATACATTGTCCTGATCCGACATGCCGTCCACATGAACTACTTCCTCAAAATAGAGCTTGCCGCGCATACTGTGCATCCGGTGTCCCTGCTCATTATCCATATATAACAAGTCATAGACAAGGGCGCCCCGCACTGTCACATGATCCACGGCAGGCCGCACCTCTTCTACCAGAACCTCGCTTTTTTCCTGGATGATCTTCTCGATATCCGCCTTGCTGTCAGGCACATTCTGATCCTCATCCAGACTCACCTGACTGACGGTACGCCCCTTCCGGCGATTGGTATGAATATTTTTTTTCAGCAGTTCCAAGAATCACCCCTCCTTTTCCATACGCTCCATTATATGTCTGAAAAAGGCAGGTTATGCCACTGATCTGCACAGCGCGGCATATCAGGGCAGCATTTCTTTCAAAAAGGCTTCTGCGTTCCGATAAAAAACTTTTTCGATCTGTGTTTGGCAATATCCTCTGCGGATCATGCCCTCCGCAAGCAGCTGCATGCAGGAAGCATCCCGGATTTCCAGTTCGCCTTCCATCCCGTCAAAATCTGTTCCCAGGCTGACGCAATCCCCGCCGCCGGTCTGACGCAGATACTCGATATGGTCTATGATCCGGTCCACCGTCCCCTTAACACAGGCGCCCGGTGCAGCTTCTTCCAAAAATGGCGGATAAAAATTCACGCCGATGATCCCCCCGCGGGAAGCGATCTTTCTGATCATCTCGTCCGTCAGGTTCCGCACATGGCCGCACAGCGATCTGGCATTGGAATGGCTTGCAAGAATCGGCCCCTTTGTGTGGGCAAGCACATCAAAAATCCCTCTGTCTCCAAGATGCGAGACGTCGATCATCATGGACAGCCGCTCCATCTCCTCCACAAATTCTATCCCTGTATCTGTAAGTCCGTCCTCTGTATCTGCCCTCATCACACCGCAGCCCTTTTCATAACCGGGTATATGATTGGGCGATGCAAGGGAATTCGGATAATTCCATGTAAGGGTCATCATCCGCACCCCCGCCTCATAGAATTCCCCTAGACGTTTTATACTGCCTTCGCACACCTCGCCCTCCTCGATAGAAAGCAGCGCCGACATTCTGTTCCTCGCCCTGTTTTCCTGCAGCTGGCTGTATGTGCGGATCTGGCCGATGCTCTCCTGATTTGCCTCCATCTCTTCCTGAAAACGGGACAGAAGCCGGCGGCACCACCCGAAAGCATCCTCATGCTCTCCCCTGTTTACGAACAAGGCAAATGTCTGCAGCAGATAGTCTCCCTTCCGCAGTTTTTCCAGATCAATGTGAAAGGGATTGCGGGCAAGGGCGTACCCAGGCCCGGCCTTTTCAAGCCTGCTGATGGTGTCGCAGTGCAGATCGATCACTTTCATTTCTTTTCTCCATTTCGCCGCTTTCTCAGATTTCGGATTACCGCTACCATTATACCGGATAATTCTCTGAAAATCAATGCAGACTCGTCTTGCAAAAGTCACCTGAAAATGGTATAATTCCGCTATCGCTTTAAATACCATATAGATTGGAGAAAATCATGATTGAAATAGCAAAACCAAGCGATACACCTCGTTTTTCAGGAATTTTGGCGCACCCTTCCTCTTTTCCCTCTCCTTACGGGATCGGAGATTTCGGACCGGGCGCCTATGAATTTATTGATTATCTGGCAGGTGCAGGCCAGAAGCTCTGGCAGCTTTTACCGCTGGGGCCAACGGGCTTTGGGGATTCTCCTTACCAGAGCTTTTCTTCCTTTGCCGGACAGACGCTGTTCATCAGTCCGGATCTTCTTGTGGAGGACGATCTTCTGTCGGAAGAAGATCTTGCAAAGCCCCCTGTCTGGAACCTGTCCAAAGTAAATTATGGTTCCGTCATCGTTTATAAGAACGGCCTGTATCATCTTGCCTTTCAGAATTTTGAGAAAAAAGCCTCCAAGGCCTTTATTGAAGAATTTCAGGCATTTTGCAAAGAGTCCGCATACTGGCTGGACGACTATGCCTTTTTCATGGCGGCAAAAGACGAAAACGGCGGAAGGCTCTGGCTGGAATGGGAGGACGAACTGCGGGTCCCTACACCGGAAAGCCGCAAAAAATGGACAAAAATCCTTGGCGAATCCATTCGCTATTATCAGTTTCTGCAGTTCTTATTCTTCCGTCAATGGAAGTCGCTGAAGGCTTACGCAAACAAAAAGGATATCCGCATTATCGGAGACATCCCCATCTTTGTATCTTTGGACAGCGTAGATGTGTGGGCAAACAAAGAGCTTTACCAGCTGGACACAAAAGGCTATCCTTTGGCGGTTGCCGGCGTTCCTCCAGACTATTTCAGCGCCGTAGGGCAGCTCTGGGGCAATCCTCTCTATGACTGGGCCGCACACAAGAAACAGGGCTATCGTTGGTGGATCAGCCGTATTCGCAGCCAGCTCCAGTTGGTGGATATTTTGCGGATCGATCATTTCCGTGGATTCTGCGCTTACTGGGCGGTTCCTTACGGAGAAAAGACCGCTGTGAACGGCAAATGGATGGACGGCCCCGGTGCCGATCTTTTCCTGAGCATTGAAAAAGCGCTGGGAAAAAATCTGCCCATTATCGCAGAGGATCTTGGCATTATCACAGAAGACGTGGAAGCGCTTCGGGATCAGTTTGATTTCCCCGGTATGCGGGTTCTGCAATTTGCCTTTGACGATCCAAACGATAATGTGATGATGCCCCACAACCACATTGAAAATTGCGTCTGCTACACTGGCACCCACGACAATGACACCGCCAAGGGCTGGTATTATACGGCTTCCCGGCCTGCGCAGAAAAAGGCCCGGGAATACATGAACACCGGCGCCGCCGACATCGCATGGGCTTTTATCCGTACCGCGCTGTCAAGCGTGGCCAAATATACGGTGATCCCTTTGCAGGACATTATGAGTCTCGGCAGCGACGCCCGCATGAATTATCCCGGTCGCAGCACCGGCAACTGGTCATGGCGCTATACTTCCAGCCAGCTGGATAAAGACTGGCAGGCTTACCTGAAAGAACTGACAATCCTTTATCACCGTTAAATTCCGGTATTGATACATATTTGAGACGAGGTTGACTATGATCCGATTTCTCTGTACATCTTCTATCGTCATTTTATTTCTGGTACTGTCTATTCCGCTCATGGCAGTGGAATGGTGCATCGGTAAATTTAACAGACACGCCCGCGATATCAGCTGTCTGCGGATCGTCCAGGCTGTTTTCCGGCTTTGTCTGCGCACAGCTGGCGTCCGCACAACGCTGATCGGCGCCGAGCATATCCCAAAAGACCGTCCGGCTCTCTATGTACTGAACCACCGCAGTTTTTTTGACATTCTGCTCGTGTATATACAGATGCCCGGCCCCACAGGCTTTGTGGCGAAAAAGGAACTGAGAAAAGCGCCTCTGTTAAATGTTTGGATGCACTTTTTGTATTGTCTTTTTCTGGATCGCCAAAATATGAAAGAGGGGTTAAAGACGATCCTGAAAGCCATTGAACAGGTGAAAAACGGGATCTCCGTCTGCATCTGTCCGGAAGGCACCAGAAATCATGAGGACGAACTGCTGCCCTTCAAGGACGGCAGCTTCAAGATTGCCCTGAAATCAGGCTGCCCCATTGTCCCCATTGCGCTGAATAATACTTCTGCCATATTTGAAGATCAGTTTCCCCGGATCAAAAAAGCCCATGTGATCATGGAAGTATGCGAACCTATTGAAGTGGACACACTCTCTGCAGAGGAACGCAAAAATATTGCACAGTATACCCGGGAACTGATCCGTCAGACGCTTGACAGGAATGCTCCCCTGTTAGCGGAGGTTCAATCAAAAACACGTTGAAAAACGGAGGTACTTATGAAAAAACTAACACAACAGTTTATGAAATTTGCAGTGGTGGGCGGTTCTGCCTTTCTGGTAGAATACCTGGTTCTGATCCTGCTGACAGAATTTGCGCTGCCCTTTTTATTTCCTTCCTTTACCAAAGGACGATGCGCCCTGATCGCGGCGCCTGTGGCCTTTACGGTTTCTACCATTTATAATTATATTCTCAGTATCAAATGGGTATTTGTAAAACGGACGGACACAAGCGGCAAGCAGACCTTCGTTATCTTTGTCATCCTCAGCGTCATCGCCCTTGGACTGAATCAGCTGATTATGACTATTTTTATCAAACACTGGAATATTCATTATATGATCTCCAAGATCGTTGCCACCGCTATTGTTATGGTCTATAATTTTATTTCCAGAAAGATTTTTATTGAAGAACATTCTGGAAACGCAGGTTCTGATTCCTGAAGCCGGAACCCTGTTCCCAAATCCTTACCAGATTACGTTATGGGATTTTGACCGGGGTTTTGTCAAATCTTGACTTTATGAATCGGTCGTGATAGTATCTCATCGTATGTATGCTTCGCGGGTATGGCGGAATTGGCAGACGCGCCAGATTTAGGTTCTGGTGGGAGACCGTGCAGGTTCAAGTCCTGTTAGCCGCATGAAACACAGCAAAAATCCCTGAAAATCAGTACTTTCAGGGATTTTTACAGTTCTGCGGATCGGCGGCTTTCGCTGCGTAAAACAGCGTTTGACATCAACGCTGACATCAACGGGGATTTTGATTGATGAAGGTATTTTGAAGATATTTTGAAGGATTTTTGACAGAATCTTTGATAATGGAAATTGGAAAATCGCCCCATTTTGTTATTGGAAAAGTCTGCGCAGCTCACGTTTATATTTATAAAAGCTCTTTCTGGATATGCCTGCCTGCCGTATGGTCTCTATGTCCGTTAAAGAACCCCCAAAGTCTTTATTGTGCTTTAAAATGATCCGTTTTGCCGCTTTTGCCTTTTTCGTCTCATATGTGGCACCCCTCGGCTGTCCGATCTGCTTTCCGTTAAGCCGGGCTGTTTCAATGCCTTCTTTTGTCCTCTGGTGCAGATCAGCCACTTCTTTTTCCGCCTGTTCAAAGGCAAGCCGTATCTGTTCTTTTGCCAGTTCCATCGGGGAACGGTTTGTCAATAGGTTTTTTCGAGATTGTCTAAATTAAATTTTTGAGCGGTGGAAAAACTGCCTAAAACCTCCTGCTTGCAGATGTCAAAAAGCGCCTTTTCAAGCGGTTTTTTCGCCTTTTCAGCCTGTTTCACACAGACGATA
>CANQNE010000052.1 GCA_947625135.1 uncultured Lachnospiraceae bacterium | reverse complement strand
GCAGCCCATCCCCGCAGCGTCCGAAAGGTAAAAATGGACACACATTCTGTGGAGCCGCAGGTGATCAGTTCCGTAAATGCTTTCTTTGCCTTGTATTTTGTTATTTTTGCGGTTTCGGTTCTGATCATTTCACTGGATGAGATGGATCTGGTGACAAACTTTACCGCCGTGACGGCGACCATCAACAACATCGGGCCGGGTCTTGAAGTCGTTGGCCCCGCCGGGAACTTTGCTGCTTTTTCGTGGGTTTCCAAGCTGGTGCTGATCTTTGACATGCTGGCCGGAAGGCTGGAGCTGATTCCTTTGTTTATGCTATTTGCTCCGCCCAGATGGAAGAGATGACCGACGGAAGAAATGACTGATTAAACGAGAGGGCTATCGCCCGGCTAAAAATTACCAGCCAGTGCGACAGCCCCCTTTTTTATGATCTGAAAAATTTATTTTTCCTGAAACTATTCCTTCTCAAAAACCGTTGTCCGGCAGGTATCACTCCGCAAACATCGGGGTAGACAGATACCGATCCCCGGTGTCAGGCAGCAGCGCTACAATAATCTTTCCTTTATTTTCCGGACGTTTTGCAAGCTGTGCCGCCGCATAAACCGCAGCGCCGGAAGAAATCCCTACCAAGAGGCCTTCCTTTCTTGCCAGTACCTTTCCCGTCTGAAAGGCGTCTTCATTTTTTACTGTGATGATCTCATCATAGATAGAGGTATTTAAAACCTCAGGCACAAATCCTGCGCCGATTCCCTGAATCTTGTGGGGGCCCGCATGCCCCTCTGATAAAACAGGCGAATCCGCCGGCTCCACCGCCACAATCTTCACATCCGGTTTTTTGGACTTCAGATATTCTCCAACTCCGGTCAGCGTACCGCCGGTACCTACACCGGAAACAAAAATGTCTACTTTTCCGTCGGTGTCCTCCCAGATTTCCGGCCCGGTAGTCTCTCTGTGGATCTTCGGGTTGGCCTTGTTGGCAAACTGGCTGGGAATAAAGCTCCCCTCGATCTCAGCCGCCAGTTCATCTGCTTTTGCGATCGCGCCTTTCATACCCTTTGCGCCTTCTGTAAGCACCAGCTGCGCACCGTACGCTTTCAGCAGATTCCGGCGTTCCACGCTCATGGTTTCCGGCATCGTCAGAATCACTTTATATCCCTTGGCTGCTGCTACTGCAGCAAGCCCGATCCCCGTATTTCCACTTGTAGGCTCTATGATCACTGCCCCGGGTTTTAAAACTCCTCTTTCCTCCGCGTCCTGGATCATCGCGTTTGCAATCCTGTCCTTTACGCTGCCCGCAGGGTTAAAGTATTCCAGTTTACCATAGATGACGGCCTGCAGATCCGCCGCTTTCTCATAGTTTTTCAACTCCAGCAACGGTGTGTTGCCGATCAGATCCGTAATTTTCTGTGCTACTTTCATAAAATCCTCCATTTCCAGTCTCCCTTTTAAAACCAACGGGAGATTTCCTTCTTTTATAATTCATATAAAACCTTTGGGTTTGATAGGTTTTATTGTAGCACTTCGCTTTCTTTCTGTCAACCCCCTTTTTATGATTATTTCTTCTTTGGAGTTATCTGTCCCTGTTCTAAGGAATCGCCCTTTTTGAGGAAGAAAACTTTCTCTGATCTTCTTCAGCACTTGACAAGGGCCTGCCGTTATTCGTATTATTTTAGAGAGAAGTTGAAGATGTTGACTGACGTGCTGATTTTTTGCGGGGCTGTTTGTGCCGGAGCGTCCCAAACAGTCCTGTCCCGTAAACGCTCCGGAATGAGGTTTGTATGAACAAGAAAGCGATGATCGCCATGAGCGGCGGCGTGGATTCCAGCGTAGCCGCCTATCTGATGAAAAAACAGGGTTTTGACTGCGTAGGCGTCACCATGAAGCTATTTAATAATGAGGATATTGCCCTTTCCAGAGAACATTCCTGCTGTTCTCTGGACGATGTGGAGGATGCCAGAAGCATCGCCTTTTCCATGGGTATGCCTTATTATGTATTTAACTTTTCTTCCCGGTTCCGGGAGGATGTGATCGACCGCTTCGTATCTGCTTATGAAAACGGCGCCACGCCCAATCCCTGCATAGACTGCAACCGTTTCTTAAAATTTGACCAGCTCTTCTTCCGGGCCAGAGACTTAAAGTGCGGCTTTGTGGTGACCGGTCATTACGCCCGGATCGAATATGACGCACAGCGGGGCCGGTATCTGCTGAAAAAAGCGGCGGACAGCACAAAGGATCAAAGCTATGTACTCTACGCCATGACCCAGGAACAGCTGGCTCATGCCATGTTTCCTCTTGGTTCCATGACAAAGGCCCAAACCCGGGCCATTGCAAAAGCGCAGGGCTTTGTCAACGCCCAAAAGCACGACAGTCAGGATATCTGCTTTGTACAAAGCGGGCATTACGGGGATTTTATTGAGCGCTATCTGGGGAAAACATTTCCCGAGGGGGATTTTGTGGACAAAAACGGAAAAATCCTCGGACGTCATAAAGGCATCATCCGCTACACGGTAGGACAGCGCAAAGGACTGGGCCTTTCGCTGCCCGCGCCCATGTATGTGACAAAAGTGGATCCCGAAACCAATCAGGTAACGCTGGGCTTTCATGAGGATCTGTTGTCGGACACGCTGACCGCCACGGATATCAATTTGATCTCCCTTGACCGCATCCATACCCCTTTGCGCCTGAAGGCAAAGGTACGCTACCGGCAGCCGGAGCAATGGGCCACGGTGACCCAGCCGGACGAACATACCCTCCGGGTGGTGTTTGACGAACCCCAGCGGGCCATCACCAAAGGACAGGCGCTGGTGCTGTACGACGGCGACATCGTCGTCGGCGGCGGTACGATCTCATAAGATACCATGGGAAAACCGCCGCCGGATATGCCGGGAAGGTCTGCTGTTTTATTGTTACACTGCCTGGATTTTTTCTTCGCTCTTTTTCAGCTCATATACAAAATCCGCAGTCTTTGCCACATCGGGGGAATGGGTGACGATAATCACACACTTTCCTTCTTCCGCCAACATTCGGAAAATGCCGATGATCTCCTGCTGGGTTTCTACATCCAGATTTCCGGTGGGCTCATCCGCCAGAATGATATCCGGATCATAAGACAGGGCTCTGGCAATCGCCACCCGCTGCTGTTGTCCTCCGGAGAGCTGCAATACCCGACGGTTTGCCTCCTCCCCGGAAAGTCCTACTTTTTCCAAAAGCGCCATCGCCAGCGTTTTTTCTTTTTCCTCAAATTTTTTTCCGGAAATATTCATGGAAAGCACTACATTTTCCAGCGCCGTCAAATGGGGCAGCAGATTGAAATTCTGAAAGATCACGCCCACATACCTGCTGCGGAATTTATATTTATCAATCTTTGCCACATCCTCATCATTCAGATAAATATGCCCTGTTGTAGGCGCCGCCAGACTGGACAGTATAGAAAGCAGCGTGGTCTTTCCCGCACCGGATCTTCCTACGATGGCGTAAATATGGCCGTTTTCAAATTCTAAGCTGATATCCTCCAGAACTGCCGGGGTATTTTGATTATATTTATAGGAAACCTTGTCTAATTTTAATACACTCATACGCTTTCATATTCCTCCATTTTTTGTTTTCAAACATCCGGTCATGTCCGGCTTGACAATATTTTCAAGGGCTCATAGCGCATAATGCTAATCAGCGCCGCCAGCCCGGAGATCACCGTCAGCAGCAGGCCAACACCCGCCAGCTGCAGGATCACCACGGCGTTGGTCGCGGTCGTCACAGAGCTGACATACTGGGACGCCGCGCTCTGTCCTGAAAAACGATCCTGTCCGCGGCCCTGTCCGGGCACTGCGCCTCCCCTGCCACCGGGGATCTCTCCCCCTGCAGCTTCTCCGCCAGACCCTTTTCCGCCGTGTTCAAAGCCAAAATTTTCATTCAGCTGGGACTGTTCCTGCTCCGCATCCTCGATCTGGCTCTCCAAAAGGGAATTGGTTACCGGAACCGATACTGCGGCGCCCGCGCCTCCGCCAATAATAATGGCTGCGAACGTGACGAGAAACAATTCAAAAATAAACTGAACCGCTACCTTTGCTTTTTTCATCCCAATGGCCGTCAATACGCCCACCTCATATTTCCGCTCCCGCAGATTGAAAATATTCAGCGTGACCAAAATTATCCCGCCTACGATCAGCACGATCACAAAAAACCATAATGCCGTTTTGCTTAAAGTTTCCAGCGGTGTCATACTGCTCTCAAATGCTTCTATATCCATGGAGGACACTGTATAATCCTCATCCAGCCCCAGGTCATAGACTTTTTCGGCAAATGTTTCATAATGCTCCTCATTGACAAAGGTGTACGTAAAGGCCAGTGTATTTTTCAGAGCAGCAGAAGTTTCCTCCCCGCTGCTGTCCGTCGTGGTATTTGCCGCTTCCTCCGAAGCCGCGATGATCGCCGCTGCTGCCGGATAACTGATATAAATATTGTTGGCGGGATCATTGATGGCAAACCGGTTATTTTCCTGAGAAGATGCGCTTTCGTTTTCGTAAATCCCGCACACGGTAAACGTATATGTTTCCTCTTCACACTCCGGATTGCACAGTACCAGTTCATCTCCTACGGCAAGGTCATTGTACATCGCCAGCTCATTGCTGATCACACACGCATATTCCTCTGAATCTTCTTCGAACATTTCCCCGTCTGTAATGGTATAGCCGCCATCAGATCCAAACATGTCAACCATTGCGTTGTATGACGAATATCCGGTAATGCTGAAATCGCCCTGATTCACCTGAAACCGTTTGCCGCCCATGCCGCCGGGCATATCGCCGGGCATCTCCATCCGGCCGCCCTCCATGCCGCCGGCAAAAAGATCTTGTCCGGTTTCGTCAGTCTGGTCTTCCGTCTCGCTTTCTTCTTCCTCTGTTCCGTAAGGAAGCAGCTCGCCGGTAGCATCCAGCGAAAACGCGCCGGAATAATAATAAGAATCTCCCTCCTGCTGGGCTTCTGCATAACGCAGATATTCCTCCAGCGTCAGGGATGATCCCTGCAGAATATCAAAATCAAACCGGCCGCGGTCCGGGACGTTCCCTTCGGATCCTTCCGACTCCTGGGACGCCTGCCCCGGTTCTTCCCCCTCCGGCGCGGCCATTTCTTCCATAGCCTTGCTGCGGTCAAAGCTGATCTGGGCCGTGATCGTCATGTTCTCTGCGGCATCCTCCTTGGCCACTGCCGCCGCCTGTCTGATAGAAAGCGCTACACAGGCGGAAACTGCGATCACCATCACGATGATCCCGAGCAAAATGTTTCGCAGTTTATTGCGTGTAATGCTTTTTATGGCATTTTTGAAAATATACATGTCTGAACCTCCGTTTTGAAGCCTCCTGCGCGAACCCGGCCGCGCAGAATCTTCTTGTTGTTGTTTTCTTCGTTTTCAAAGTATAGCGATCAAACTTTAATTGAAACTTAAAAATCCGGCAGACAACAGAAAATTTTTTACATATAAATTGATCTGGCTGATCCCCTCCGTCGTTATCCTTGGGATCGGCCACATCGGAATTCATTGGGGACATCGGAAAGAAGTCAAATGATGAAGAATACACAAAGCCGGACGGCGCTTCGACCCGTACGATAATGGGCGAATATATTCTGTATTACAATGAGTATGCTGGAAAGCACAGCAGAAAAACCGCCTTACCTAACATTTTTGTCCCTATCCGGGTTCAAATATGTATTGACAACTACGACTACAGGTATTATACTCTTTATATCGTTAGCGCAAGATTTAATTGTGTAAAATTGAAAGAAGCTTTCTTATGAGCATCTATGATTTCAAAGTAAAGGCACAGGACGGCAGTGAGGTTTCTCTGTCAGATTACAAGGGCAAGGTGCTGCTGATCGTGAACACCGCTACAGGCTGTGGCTTCACGCCCCAGTATGAAGAGCTTCAGAATCTCTATGCGCTGCATCAGAAAGATGGTCTGGAGATTCTGGATTTTCCCTGCAATCAGTTCGCAGAGCAGGCGCCCGGCAGTGATGAGGAGATTCATTCTTTCTGCACCGGCCGCTATGGCATCACCTTCCCCCAATTTTCCAAGATCAACGTCTTGGGCGTCGACGCAGATCCCCTGTTCAAATATCTGTCGGAAAACACCACCTTTCAGGGCTTTGGAAAGAGTCCTCTGACACTTGTTCTCAATGGCGTTGCAAAGAAAATGGACAAGGATTTCAAGCACAACAGCAACATAAAATGGAATTTCACCAAATTTTTGATCAGCCGCGATGGCCAGATCATAGCCCGGTTTGAACCCACTTCCTCTATGAAGGATGTAAAGGCAAAAGTTGAGGCAATACTGTAATATTTTACTGTGAGGTGACAAATTTGAAAGTAGCAATCAGATATTATACACGCGGCGGCAATACAAAAAAACTGGCGGACGCCATTTCCAAAGCCATCGGCGTTGACGCGGAAACAACTTCCGCGCCTTTGACAGAGGATGTTGATATTCTTTTCCTCGGAAGCTCTGTTTACGCCAATGGTGTAGACGATGCGGTGAAAACGTTTATCAAAGAAATCCATGTCAATGTGGGTAAGGTAGTAAATTTCAGCACAGCCGCTCTGATTCGATCCACATACAAGCAGGTGTCCAAATTATTAGCAGACAAACACATCCCCCTTGCCAGCGAGGAATTTCACTGTCGAGGCTCTTTTTCCGTGATGCACAGAGGCCGGCCAAACGCGGATGACTGCAAGGAGGCCGCAGATTTTGCGAAAAGAATTCTATCAGAGGGAGAGAAAGCATGATGACAGATCGATATGATGTTCTCAAGCTGGAAAACCAGCTTTGCTTTCCCCTTTATGTCTGTGCAAAAGAAATCGTAAAAGCCTATAAACCGTACCTGGACGAACTGGATCTCACCTATACGCAGTACATTACCATGATGGCGCTGTGGGAGTACAAGGAACTGCGGGTGAAGGATGTAGGCAATTGTCTGTTCTTGGATTCCAGCACCCTGACGCCGCTCCTGAAGCGTTTGGAAGAAAAAGGCTATGTAACAAGGCGGCGTTCAACCGAGGATGAGCGCGACCTGATCGTCACGATCACGGACAGCGGCGAAGCATTGAAAGAAAGAGCCGTTACCGTACCGGAGCGGCTGGGTGCCTGTGTAGCCCTTGACCCGGAGAAGGCACAGGCATTGTACACATTGCTCTATGAAGTGATTGGCAATTTGACACGATAGCGCTTTTGTGGAGGGTGTAAAAAACAATTCCCGCCTCTATGGAAAGGCAGCTCTCATGGAACGTAGTAAAAAAATCATAAGGATCCGTATCATCGGCATGACGGTTCATGTCGTATTTCCATGATATGATCTATGAAAGGAGCAGAAAATGAAACATGTAACAGCGCTTGTTCAAGGCAGGCGAAGCGTTCGGACTTTTGACGGCGAGAGACTCCGTGAGGAGGATTTAGAAAAATTGTCCTCCTTTATGGCAGAACTGAATAATCCCTATGAGATACCTGTGAAGTGCAGGCTGCTGGACGCAAGCCAGCAACCGTTAAAATGTCCTGTAGTCAGCGGAACAGAACTCTATGTGGGCGCAAAAGCGAAACGCGTGCCGCATATTGAGGAAGCTTTTGGGTATTCCTTTGAAACGCTGGTACTGTACGCCCAGTCTCTGGGAATCGGTACGGTCTGGGTGGGCGGAACGATGGACCGCGCGGCCTTTGAGCGGGCCATGGAACTGGAGTCGGAGGAAATGATGCCCTGCATGAGCCCTCTGGGCTATCCGGCAAAAAAGATGTCTGTCAAAGAGAGTTTGATGCGCAAAGGCATCAGGGCGGATCACAGAAAACCTTTTGAAGAGATCTTTTTCGACGGCGCTTTCGGCGTACCGTTGACGCCTGAGAAGGCAGGTGTATTGGCACAACCGCTGGAAATGGTCCGGTTGGCGCCATCGGCCGTGAACAAACAGCCCTGGCAGGCTGTGCTGAAGGAAAACGCCGTTCACTTTTATCTGAAACACACAAAGGGCTTTGTCAGTGAGGCGGCAGGGGATCTGCAGAAGATTGACATGGGGATCGCGCTCTGCCATTTCGCCCTGACCGCGGAGGAGAACGGACTCACGATGCAATTTTGTATCAATGATCCGGGAATCCCTGCGGAACCGGATACGGAATACATCGCCTCTTATCTGCTTCCGTAAAATAATAACGCCGAAAACCTTGAACAAACTCAAGGCTTTCGGCGTGTTTGCTGACGTCCGCGAGGTGACTCGAACACCCGACCTACCGCTTAGGAGGCGGTCGCTCTATCCAACTGAGCTACGCAGACATATCCGTCACCTGCTTATCTTATCATTTTTACAACAAAAATACAAGTATTTCTTACGCCCGGGCTACATAACCCTGCATCCACACAACTCCTTTAAACCTTCTGCCCTCCTCCGGGACCCCTACCAGATCCTTCTGGTTGATGCAGACGTCAAAGCACACGTCATTGCACCGGAGATTCAGCAGATAAACGGTTTCTCCCGTCAACGCATTTTTGATGGTTTCCATTTCCTCGATCTCACCCATTACCGCATATTGGTCACACTCAATGCCGCAGGGCATAAAATAAGTATCTACAATGCTGTAAACATCTTCCGTTTTCACCCGCTTGGAAAGGGTGGAATACAGATCCATATCCTCCAGCGCCAGATTTTCAATGGCGTCTTCATCTCCCTGCCGGGCGCGATCCACCATCTGCACCCGATCCACCCACGCCGGCTGGGGCGCCTGACGCCTGCTTTTCTGTACGGGAAGCAGGATACTTCCTTCCACAGAAAGGGCGGAAAGGGTAATGGCAAGAACCGCATCGGGATCGTTGTCATTGCGGACATATTTCATATATTCTACTGCATTCTGCAGATAAAAGATCATATTCAGCCCCATACAGATATTTTCACAGACCCCGGCAAACGAATCCTTTTCTGCGTGACGCTCTACGGACACAGCATCATAAACCGCCAGATTACGCCCCTTAAAGTAAGGAAAATAATATTCTCTGACAAAACGGCCGTCCTCGCCGTATTCGCCCCGCAGACAAATTCCCATCTGAGGGCCCACCTCTTTTTCCAGTTCCGCAAATATCGTCTCGTCCTGCCGCTTCCATACGCATTTAGATTCATATTCCCGCTCCGCATAACCGCACAGTTGGCAAAGCTCCTGCTGCTTCAAAGAATCGCTGAAACCGATGGCTCGCATATACCGATGCACATTCTCACCTCCTTTATCCTTCCGGATCGTGCTTTTTGATCATACGTCCTCTACCGCAGCTCTGTGAGTCCGCCCATATAGGGAACCAGCACTTCCGGAATGGCAATGCTGCCGTCCGCCCGCTGGTAATTCTCCAGGATAGCCGCCGTAGTACGGCCCACAGCCACGCCGCTGCCGTTTAATGTATGCACATATTTTGCCTTATCTTTTACGTTATCCTTATATTTGATATTGGCCCGTCTTGCCTGAAATTCCTCAAAATTACTGCAGCTGGAGATCTCCACATACCGTCCATAGCTGGGCATCCAAACCTCGATATCGTACTTCATAGCGGCGGTAAAACCGAGATCGCCCATACAGATCTTGACTACTCTGTAGGGAAGTCCGAGCATTTGCAGCACATCCTCCGCGTCCCGGGTCAGTTTTTCCAGCTCTTCATAAGAATCCTCCGGCTTTGTGAACTTCACAAGCTCCACCTTATTGAACTGATGCTGCCGGATCAGGCCTCTTGTGTCCCGGCCTGCGCTGCCTGCCTCCGCACGGAAACATGCCGTATAAGCACAATGATAAATTGGCAGCTGATTTCCATCCAGAATCTGTTCCCGGTACATATTGGTGACCGGAACCTCTGCGGTGGGTACTAAGAAATATTCTTTCCCATCACCCTGTACTTTATAAGCGTCTTCTTCAAATTTCGGCAGCTGGCCTGTTCCTGTCATGCTGTCGCGGCTTACCATAAACGGCGGGAATACTTCCGTATATCCGTGCTTTTCTGTATGGGTGTCCAGATAAAAATTTACAATGGCGCGTTCAAGACGGGCGCCTGCGCCCTTATAGAACGTAAACCGGCTTCCGGAAACCTTTGCCGCCGTCTCCGGATCCACAATGCCCAGATCCGCGCCCAGATCCCAGTGCGCCTTGGGCTCAAAATCAAATTTGGTGGGCTCTCCGTATCTGCGAATCTCCACATTATCCTCATCACTGTTTCCGGCAGGAACGGACGGATGGGGAATATTGGGGATCGTAAGCATCCAGTCATTCAGCTCCCTGTCCACCTCGTCAACCTGGCTGTTCAGCTCCTTTACCTGATCAGAAAGGGTTTTCATTTCCGCAAGAACCGGGGCTACATCCCTGCCCTCCTTCTTCATCACGGGAATCTCCTTGGAAACCGCGTTCTGACGGGCTTTCAGGCTCTCCATTTCACCCAGAAGGGTTCTCCTTCGTTCATCCAACTCCTTGAACTTGCTCAGATCAAACTCTTCGTTCCTTGTAGAAAGTGCCTGCTCCACTTCTGCAAAATTATTTCTCAACAATTTAATATCAAGCACCGCTTATTCCTCCTTCAATCATGCTCCCTCTTA
>CANQNE010000051.1 GCA_947625135.1 uncultured Lachnospiraceae bacterium | reverse complement strand
GATTACAATAGATTCAGCGCAGACTTGATCAGCGCTACCGAACCGGCGATGCCAAACTTACTGCTGTCAATGCACAGCTGATAGCTTTCAGAGGCGCCCCACTGCTTGGATGTATAGTAGTTATAGTAGCTGCTGCGCTGTTTATCTGTTTTCTGGATCAGATCCTTTGCTTTTTTGGCATCCAGATTCCTGACCTCCATGATCCTGGCGATACGGGCATGTTTATCCCCATGAACAAATACGCTGAGAAGCCCCGGATGCTCTGCCAGCGCATAATCTGCACAGCGTCCCACGATCACGCAGGATTCTTCTTCCGCCAGTTTTTTTATGGTCTCAAACTGCGCCAAAAACACCTTTTGATTCAAAGGCATATCCCCATAGATGGAAGACGCATGCCCCATGCTGTATGTATCCATCACCAGAGAATACAGAAAGCTTCCATTGTGTCTCTCGTCATGATTTTCAAAGATTTCTTTACATAATCCACTGTCTTTTGCTGCTCTTTCCAGCAATTCCTTGTCATAGCATTTGATTCCCAGCTCCGCCGCAAGCTTCTGTCCGATTTCACGGCCTCCGCTGCCGGTTGAACGCCCGATGGTAATCACTCTGTTTGCCATGTAAAATCCCCCTTTTCCCATTGCGGCATACCCTGCCGATTTATTATCATTATAACGCATCCGGCTTCATTCCGCAATTTATTTTTGCGTGGCTGTTATTTCCAGAAGCCGTTGAAATTCCTCCGGCAAAGGCGCGCAGAACTCCATATATTCCCCTGTACGGGGATGGACAAAGCCGAGAACCATCGCGTGGAGCGTCTGGCCCTCTGTGTGAAAGGGCACCTTCAGCCCGCCGTATACCGTATCTCCCAGCAGCGGATGGCCGATACTGGACAGATGCACCCGGATCTGATGGGTACGGCCCGTTTCCAGCCTGCATTCAATGTAAGTAAATTTCCGGAACCGTTCCAGCACACGGTAATGGGTAACCGCCTGTTTCCCGTTCTTTCTGTTCACAGCCATTTTTTTCCGATCGGTGGGATGCCTGCCGATGGGGGCATCTACTGTCCCCTCCTCTTCTGCGATCACACCGTGCACGATCGCCCGGTAATATCTGGTAATGGTGTGAGCCGCCAGCTGGGCGGCAATGGCCTGATGGGCGGCGTCATTTTTGCATACCACCAAAAGCCCGGTTGTGTCCTGATCGATCCGGTGTACGATACCGGGACGCAATACTCCGTTGATCCCGGACAGCGCGCCCCTGCAGTGTGCCATCAACCCGTTTACAAGCGTACCGGAGGCGTGGCCCGGCGCCGGATGTACCACAAGTCCCTTTGGCTTGTTCACCACCAACAGGTCTTCATCCTCATATACAATATCCAGATCTATCTGCTCCGGTAAGATCTCCGGCTCCGTTGGATCTGACAGGCGCATGGAGATCTTGTCACCAAAAACAACCTTGTAATTGGATTTTACAAGGCTGTCGTTTACGTAAATTTCATCTTTTAATTTCTTTTGCAGAAAGGAGCGGGACATTTCCGGACAAAGGTCTGACAACAGTTTATCGATCCGTATTCCCGCCTGCGCTTCCGTAACAATGAACTTTTTTTCTTCCATATAGGTTCTCACTTCTCAGGAACGCTTTTTTTGCTGTCTTTCCTTTTTCTGGAAAAAAGCGCGTCCTCCAGTTCTCCGTTTTTATAATAAAAAAGATACAGGATCGCAAGTACCACCACCGAACAGGTCACCAAAATATCCGCCCCGTTAAATACCGGAAAATGGATCAGATCAAAGGAAATAAAATCGATCACATACCCCAGACGGATCCGGTCGATTATATTGCCCAGTGCGCCGGCCACTGTCACGAGCAGCGTGATCTTCAGCGGATTCATTCTCTTCTCATTTGGCAGCCGGTACAGGATCCAGAGAATCAGGATCAGGATCACCATATTCAGGATCAGGATCACCGGGATCCTGTTTTGAAACAGGCCGAAACCGATGCCTCTGTTCTCAACATAGTGCAGGGAAAGCACATCCCGGATCAATAGGATCGGCCTTTTTTTCAGGCAGCTTACCGCCCACAGCTTTGTGATCTGATCTGCCCCGGTCAAAAGCGCGGTAAAGAGCAGTCCCATGATCAGCCTCACAGGCTTATGACTGACTTTCATGCACATCCTCTTCTTTCTCCGTATCTGCCCCGGCGGCATTTAAAATATCGCTCATGCTCACGATCTGATCGCCGGACAGGTTTTCCTGATCCTGTGGGGCCAGCAGGGTGTTCAGCAGCGCATCCCTTAACTCCTGATCTGTCACTTCTTCGTCAATATAGCCTTCTCCCACCGAACGCAACAAAATAAACCGGATTTTGCCGCCGTCCATCTTTTTGTCAGACTTTGTCATCTGCACAATCTTTTCGGCAAAATCCACTTTCGCTGACCCTTCCTCCATCGTCAAGGTCACCGGCAGAGAAAGCGCCACCAGCACATCCCGGATTTCCAGAAATTCTTCTTTAGAGATCATTCCCCGTTTCCATGAAATATAGGAGGCGCACACCATGCCAAGAGCCACGCATTGCCCGTGGAGCAGGGAAAAATCCATCAGCTTTTCGATGGCATGTCCCGCTGTATGGCCAAAATTCAGTAACGCGCGGACGCCTTTTTCCGTGGGATCTTCCTCTACGATGATCCGCTTCTGGTTGCAGCTTTCAGCTACGATATGGCCTGCCGCCTCTTCGTCCCGATCCGTGATCTCCGAAAAATGCGACAACAGATACATATAAAAATCCAGATCGCAGATCAGCCCGTACTTTATCACTTCCGCCATGCCGTTGTAATACTGCACGTCAGGCAGGGTTTTCAGGCAGGACAGATCCATATATACGAGTCTGGGCATTTTGAACGCCCCTACCATATTTTTGTATGCGTCAAAATCCACTCCGGTCTTGCCGCCAACAGAGCTGTCCACCATAGCCAGCAGCGAGGTGGGAAGCTGAATATAATCAATGCCTCTCAGGTAAGTTGCGGCCGCATAACCGGTGAGATCTCCCACTACGCCGCCGCCTAAGGCGACGAGACAATCCTTTCGGTCAAAATGATGCTCGATCAGGAAAGCGTACAATCTGCGTACCGTATCCAGCGTCTTTTGGGCTTCGCCGGCTTCAAAGACGAACAACTCCACACTTTTGCAAAACGGCCGCAGAAGCGCCGCAGTTTCTTCTCCATAGAGGGGGCCCACATTGCTGTCCGTCACAATGCAGATCCTGCGGTCTTGATACCCAAGCGCCGCAAACTCCTGAGGCAGCTTTTCCTTAGAGTCTGCAAAGACAATGTCATATATTTTTTTCTGATCCTGTTTTACTTCCATACGACGATCCATAAAGAAAATTCCTTTCCGTTTTAGTCAAATATACGAATAGATACCATCCATCTTCCCTTTTTGGTGGCAGATATGATCCCGTCAAAAATAAATTTTCCGAAACCTCTGGCAGACACCACATCCTTCTCCTTCAAAAGATAGCTGCCGCTCTCCGCCAGCCTGCTGTTGACGAACACCTCTCCGTTTTTTATGTGGGGCAGCATACTGCTCCGGGACGTATGAAAAGCCAGCGCAAGCACAGCGTCCAGCCGCAGGGAGGAAACGCTCCCCTTACATTCTCTGAAATGGGGCTTCACCTGAAGCTCCTCCAGATCTGTTATCATGCACTGTACCATGGTATGACGGATACGGCTGCAGTTTTCCTGCAGAAATTTACCGATCTGGGGCGTACAGAACAAAATGCAGGAAGCCTCCTCCACTACCAGATCCCCGATCTGGCTTCTGTCGATGCCCAGATTTAAAACAGCCCCCAGATAATCTCTGTGAGTCAGGGCCTCCGAAAATTTTACGTTCAGCGGTTGGATTTTTACAGCAACAAAAGGATATTTATAGTGCAAGAAAGGAGCATCAGGCAAAAATACTGCCATTTGACGCTCCGCAAATTCATAACCGCCGGAAGTTTCAAAACGGACGCCGTAAGGAAACTCCCGGATACTATGCAAAATATGCAATTCATTTCGTTCCAAAAAATGCGTAAAAACAGGAATGCCCTTTAAGCAGGCCACGTTTGCAAGGTCAAGCATCCTGTTTTTAAACTGCTGTTCCTGTTTGGTCATAGATCAATAGTCGCCACGGAAAGCGGACACATTGATCGTTCCGTTTAAGATATCCTGAAAATCACCGAAAATGTCTACATTGTGCGGGGTAATGATAAAGATATAGTTGGAGATTTTTTGAAGATTGCCGCTGATGGCAAAACAGGAGCCACTTGTGAAATCAATGATCCGCTGTGCAATATCAAGATCAAGCCCTTCCAGATTCAATACGACCGTTCTGCCATTTAAGAGTGTTTCTGTGATTTCCCTTGCATCCTCTACAGTGGTAGGCTTGATCACACACACTTCCATCTCTTCCTGTGCGTTCTTCCCTCTGCCCTTGTCATTGATCGGCGTCACCTTTCTGGAAGGCTTTACGGTCTTTCCTTTTGCATAGGATTTCTTCTCTTCATAGCCGTCGTTATAATCATCATACAGCTCATCTTCTTCCTTCTGAGCAGCCTTCTTTGCAGAACGCTTCTTCGGCGCTACCTCTTCCTCAAAATCGTCATCATCATAAAACTCTTCGTCGTCATAGTAGTCGTCGCTTAATCCCATCTTATCCAGAATGTTATCAATAAAGCTCATGATCTTATCTCCTTTATCTATAGTCTCGCATTCCAAAAATACCGGTTCCGATTCGTACCATTGTGGCTCCTTCTTCAATGGCAACTTCGTAATCTCCGGACATACCCATGGAAAGCACATTCATAATTATATTATCAATGTTTTTCCCCTTAATGTCAAGAAATAGTTTATACAATTTAGAAAAAACTTCTCTGTTTTCCTGTGGAGTTTCCACATAGGGAGCCACCGTCATCAGCCCCCGGATCTGAATATGGGGAAAACCGGCTGCGCGCCGTATCAGCTCCTCTGTTTCCTCCGGCCGGATTCCGAATTTTGTTTCTTCTCCCGCTATGTTCACCTGCACCAGCACCGGCATGACCCGATTGGCCTTTGCACATTCTTTTTCAAGCGCCTCCGCAAGATGCAGAGAATCCAAAGAGTGGATCATGGCTACTTTGTCCACGATATACTTTACTTTATTTGTCTGCAGATGCCCGATCAGATGCCAGCGCACATCCTTGGGCATCTCTTCGTATTTCCACATGATCTCCTGTACCTTGTTTTCGCCGAAATCCCTTATGCCGGCCTGATAGGCCTCCATAAGAAGGGGAATGGGCTTTGTTTTGCTGACGGCAATCAGGGTAACCTCCTCGGGGGCTCTTTTCCGGCAGATGCCGCCGTCCATCCCGGCACGCGCACATGCCGCGCCGATCCGTTCCTGTACCTGCCGCAATGCTTCCTGAACCTGCACACTATCAAAACCTTTCTGTTTATGATCTCTTATTGATAAATGGTCTCTTCATCGTTGACGGAGCTGCCGTCCAGAACGATCCGGTCATACTGGGTCAGACCGTACGATTCATTGGTCTTTACGATGCTGTAGTCATCATTCTGGTACTCCATGGTAACAATACAGAAATCCGCGTAACCTCTGTTCACATTATAGACGCCGATCAGCTTTCCCACATCCTGGATGGTATAAAGCTCCGTTGTGCCCTTCTTCACGATCGTCGTGCCCTTTTTATACTCATCCATATCCAGGTAGGCCTCTTCCTCGGTGAGATTATAAGGATTGATTTCCTGATACGTTTCTGACACCTTTCCGTTTTTGTCCGTTTTATAGACATAGAAGCCGATGGTATCTTCCGATTCATTGATCTCCAGAAACTCTCTCGGAACAGTGTAAAACTTCTTTTCTACGATAGCGGAATTGGGTACCTTTAATCCTGTGGTGCTCTCCAGCAGGACTTCGATATCCAGAAAACGGTCCGCTGCAAAGCGCACCATGGAATTGGTGAACTGCATCCGGCAGAACCAGCTTCCGTCCTTCTCAAAGGTGGACACCTGCGCCCATGCGGTGGTCTGATCCTTCAGGAAACGCACCTCAACATAATCGCCGTCTTTATATTTTTCCCTCTCAGAGGGATCGATGGTGACGATGATCTCCCAGTCTTCATCGGTGATCAGCTTATAGACAGGATCCCCTGTGTTGACCGTCTCCCGTTTTTTCAGATCCTCCGTTTGCAGCGCGGTGCTGTTCATCATATCCGGTGTGAAGGTTTCATAAGTCACCGATTCCATTCCGTCTATGCTGTATACTACCACGCCGGCATCCTTTGCCAGATGCACCCCCATGCTTGTCTGGGTCTGGGAATCCCCGGAAATATCCGCGCCGTTCATCGCGTTCAGGATCATGCCATCAAGCCCTGCCTTAAAAGTGTATACTGTTTGAAAAGCATCTCCGCGAAAACCGTTGGAAAAACCTGCGATCTCGTCATACAGGGCATCGTAGTCCTCTTCCGTCAGCGTCCCTCCATCCGGATTGCTCTCTATCACCTGAGTGAGGCTGCCGTCCGTGGCGGCATACACCGGCGTGCGCATCCCTACCTTTGTGCCTTCCCTGGCGATCAGCGTCAGCGTGCCGGACCCCTCCGCAAAGCAGACCTCCTCCTGCCTCAGGACAAGCCCTGTGTAAGACTGGTTCTCCACGATGCTGCCTGTCGTCACCTCATAGATAGAAACCCGGTTTCTCGTGAGATACAAAATCACGCTGAATAATATGTAAATAAATACAAGTCCGAATACAACCGTGCCAAGATTGATTTGAATTCGCTTTCTGAAATTTTTCACATTAGACGGTTTCTTTTGCTCCAATGAAATTCAAATCCTCCTTTTCACCTAAATAAGAAAACTGCCGCAAAATGAAAACAACCCAAAAGATCGTTCATGATTTCATGAATGGGAAATTATCATTTTGCAGCAGCTCTCAAAAATACTTTCTGCTGCCCCATAGATTGGATTTTTTCAAATCAAGGTACTCATTATACGCCTTTTCCAGAATCTGCTTCTCATTGGAAAATTTCAGCAAATGATATGCCTCATGGTATTTGTAATATCCGGAATCTACAAAATATTCCTCACGTTGTGGTTTGCTGTAATAATTATCAGCCATCATGAGATACCAGTGGACATCCTTCTCCACCGTATCGTCAGGAACTGTAAAAGTATACTGGCTTTTGCCGATATACTTGATGATGGAGGCCTTCACGCCGGATTCCTCTAATACTTCCCGCGCAGCCGTATCCTTAAAATCTTCACCACTTTCCACGGTTCCTTTCGGTAATACCCATCCCTCGTATTTATTCTTGAAATTCTTATACAAGAGTAAAATCTTACCGCGAAATATAACCACACCGCCACAGCTCGTTGCTTCTATCATTGCAATCCCTCCTGCTACAGGCATACCCTATATGCCCGGTGTGTAGTCCTTCGACTCCCAGTTCAAATACCAGTATAGACTACCATGGGTATTTTTGCAAGAGAAACTTCCTACAGAAATCATCTTTTCCTATAAATTTCTGACAAATCAATCATAATAATAGGCATCCAGAATGTTCTTTGCCACCGGAACCGCATAAGCGCTGCCCTCTCCGGCTCCTTCCACAATAACGCTGATGGCGATCTGCGGATCTTCCACAGGGGAAAAGCAGATAAACCAGGAATGACTGGAGCCTTTCTTCGTTCCGTATTCAGCGGAACCGGTCTTGCCTGCCACCGTGTATCCGCTGTTCCGAAGGGAGGTCGCGGTTCCCTCTTGTACCACGGCGGTCATAAATTCCTTCATGATCTCCGTTTCCCGGGTAGTCAGCAGCAGATCCATCTGTTTCGGCTTATATGTCTTTATCGTTGTGCCGGCGTCATTTTCAATGTGATCTACAAAGTACGGCTGCATCATCTTTCCGTCGTTTGCAATGGTCGAGATCATCATCGCCATGTGCATGGGCGTCACCAGCGTTTCTCCCTGTCCGATCACCGTCTGCATGATCTGATAGGTTGTAGTGGCCCTGGATATGGCCAGGCTGCTTTTTGAGAAGGCCAGCGGCAGCTTGAATTTACTGTTGAAATAAAAGCTCTTGCAAAGCCGGATCAGCGTCTGCTTATCTACATGATAACCAATATCTACAAATGCAGAGTTGCAGGATTCGGCAAAGGCATGCTTCATATCCACTGTTCCGTGCTTTTCATTGTGATAACAGTTAATCACCTCTCCGTCAATATTGATGGAGCCCGTACATTCATACAGATAATCCTCATACTTATCGTCATTTTCCCGCAGATAAGCAAGGGCGGTCATCACCTTGAAAACGGAACCCGGCGGATAAAGTCCCTGGGTAGCCCGGTTCAAAAGGGAACTGTCTCCCTGACTATCCTCCGATGTATAATAATCCCACAATTCTCCTATCTCGTTCGGATCATAATCCGGCTTGGACACCATGGCAAGCACCGCGCCGGTTTTCGGATTCATAACTACCACCGCGCCCCGGGAATCTCCCAAACCGTAATAAGCCGCCTCCTGCAGCCTCCGATCCAGCGTCGTCACCATATTATCTCCGATATTCTTTGTGCCGGAAAGCAGATTCTGAACCCGGTCAAAGATAGACGCGTGAGATTTCAGCAGTCGGATATTATACCCTGCCTCCAGACCGGAACCGCCGTTCATGCTATATCCCACCACATGAGAAAACAGATTTCCATAAGGATAGACACGGACTTCATTTCCCTCATCATCTATTTCTGTTTTTGCAAGCACCTCTCCATCAGCGTCCATGATCTGTCCTCTTACCACCTTCTGGGCAAGCTGGTTCTGCCTTCTCCTGTTGTAGGGGCTGTTGGCCATATCTTCCCCGTGCGCCGCCTGAAAATAGATCAGATAGCCGATGAAGGCCACAAAAATAGCCAGAAAGAAATACGTAAGGATCAAAATTTCCCTGTTATTTCTCGGTTGTTTTTTGGGATTGTCTTTTACTTCTTTTTTCATTTTATTCATGAACTTCCCCTTCACTGCGCTTCATGATATAAAGCCCCTGTATAATGGCAAACACGATCACCGAGCTCAAAACGGAGCTTCCTCCATAGCTCACCAACGGCAGCGTCACCCCTGTCAGCGGAATGAATTTACTGTCTCCGCCGATGGTGAGGAACACCTGAAAGATAAAAGATACGGACAAGCCGAAGGATACCAGCTTATAAAAGTTGTCTTTGATCTGCAGAGAACTGTTCACAAACATAAGAAAACAGCTGAAGCACACCAGGATCAGACAGATGGCAAACACAATGCCGAACTCCTCGCAGATCGCCGCAAAAATAAAATCCGATACCGCCACGGGAATGGTTTCCGGAAGTCCCTGACAGAATCCGGAGCCGAACCAGCTGCCGGTGCCGATGGCAAACAGCGACTGGGAAACCTGGCTGGAATCATTTTTCAAAACGTCAAAGTCTGTGGTCCATGTAAGAACCCGGATGCGGACATGGCTGAACAGATAAAAGGCCGCAACCGCCGCGCCGGAAAAACAGAAAAGCCCGGCGCCGACATAAGAAAATTTCTTTGTTGCGGCATAAAGCATGGACATATATACCACAAACAGGATCAGCGCGCCGCCCAGATCTCTGGAAAGCACAAGGATCAGCACATGGGCAGCCGCGCATAGGGTAGTGACAGCCACCCGGCGGAACGAAGTATTCTTATGCAGCATGCCGGCAATGAAAAAGACAAATAAGATTTTTACAAATTCGCTGGGGGCAAGGGTAATGCCGTGAACCGTCACATTGATTTTGGAGCCGCCGGTTACGCTGCCCAGCAAAAATACTGCAGCCAGCAGCGCGAACCCAAAGAGTCCGTAAAATGCCGTCCATTTTTTCAGAAATTTTGCTTTATTGATCATCACGGGAACAAATATGCTGATCAGGACACCCGCCACAGCAATCAGAAACTGCCGGACAGATCTTTCCAGATCCAGCCGGGCGATCATAAAAAATCCCACGGACATCAGCATACACAAATGGTTCAACAGCAGCCTGGAACAGTTTTTATAGATCATGGGAAACGCGATCAGCACAGCCAGAAAGAACATGGTCTGGGCTCCGTAATAAAGCAGCAGCTCCAGACTCTCCGTATGCAGATAGAGCACCGTGTAGGCCAGAAAAGAGATCGCAAACACGGAAAGCGCCTGTATCCGGTAAATATGCCGCCGTTCTTCCTCGGTTTTCTTTTTAAAAACATGAAACCCAAGGTACGTATATACGGCAAATATGATGATGATCAGATAGTTTGCTGCAGTCGTGACAATTGACGTCATCCGCCTTACTCAACTCCTCTTTTGAAATGCCCTCTTGTAAAGGTATCGGATAGTAAATAATCCGTATTTTTGTTGTTTATGCCCAAAAAAACGCTCCCAAAGGCTTCTGCCGCCGCCTTCGTCTCCCGGGCTGATTCCGTGGTAAACAACAATCTGAGGGTAGAAATCCCCAGTCCGTCAATCTCCTGCCTGCTGTCAGCCAGAGACAGGGGAAGACTGTTGTAGATCACATTATAACACGCTCCGCAAAAAAGCTTCACAGGAAATTTTTTTTGAAACCGATCGGTTAAATATAGCATATTCGGACATGTTTTGCAACCTTTCCCGGCACATACATCCCGTCCTTCCCGCATATAGCCGTCAGTCTGATACAGACAGCCTGCGCTTACCATCATGGGATATCTGCCGTA
>CANQNE010000050.1 GCA_947625135.1 uncultured Lachnospiraceae bacterium | reverse complement strand
ACAGTAAAGGTTGATCCTAACGGAACTCCTGAGCCTTCTGTAGAGCCTTCAGTTGAGCCTTCTGTAGAGCCTTCAGTTGAGCCTTCAGCTGAGCCTTCAACAACTCCTGCTGAGAGCAAAGCTCCCGCTGAGAGCAAGGCTCCTGCTGTCAGCACTGGCAACAAGGGTGGCACAACAACAACTACTACTACCACAACAAAGACCAGCAATGGTTCTGGTTCTACAACAGCTGCTAGGACTGCAGACGTTGCTCCCGTAGCTACAATGGCAGTTCTTGCACTTGCTGCAGGCGTTGTTCTGGTAAGCATGAAGAAGAAAGTTACAGAATAATCTGAAACACATCTTCTGAACAGACAAAAATGAAGAGCGTTGCGGTTTTCCCGCAGCGCTCTTTTTTTGACTTTTTCTTATTGTGGACTTTTCCTGTGCATAATGTTATAATGAAATTCAAATAAACTGACAAGAAAGAGAGATTGTATCAGAATGAGGATGAAACAGAGAAAAAGACTGACGGCAGCATTGATCTTGACGGCGGTCATGGTACTGTTTTCAACTGGAATTGCCTGCGCTTCCGAAAGCGGGGCCAATACCAAGGCGACGCTTACGCTGTCCGCTTCGGGCAATACTGTTTATGTGGATGTGGCAGGCGTGTGGAGTACCATAGACGGAAGTGTAGTCTTTGATCCTGCGAATCAGGTGACGGGTCACGGCGTAACGGAGGGACTGAATCAGGCGGTGGAGGAGCAGCACAAGCTCAATATACCGGCTGAAAATCTCATGAGTGGGGAGTATGCTTTTGCAGGCGTGTTTTCCTCTATTTCCGGCGAAGGGGTAGAATACACAGGTCATGCTTTTTATTTGACTTTTGCCCAGATCACCCAGCCCATCACGCTGACGCTGAAAGATACGGAAGGAAATATACTCCAAACGCTTGTGGCGGATGGAACGGTCACAGAGCCGGCGCCTACCGCCGCCGGTTCCGGGCAGGTTTCGGGAACGCCGGAAGAGGGGAATAACGGCGAAACGCCGGCTTCGGGAACGCCTGCGGCAGGGAGCAATGGAGAGACGCTGGCTACAGGAACGCCCGGGACAGGGAGCAACGGCGAAGCGCCGGCTTCGGGAACGCCTGCAGCAGGGAGCAGCAGGGAGACGCAGTCCCCGGGAACGCTTGCCACAGAGGGAAATGATGGAACAGTGCAGGACGAAGAACTGTTTACAGGATTGACCATCGCCCTGATCGCAGGGATTGTCCTTGTTCTTGTGATGATCGTGGTTTTTGTGGTTGTGCGGATAAGAAAAAATAAGGGAAATGACTGACCGCCGGAAGGAGGAAGAAAATGATGGGGCAGAAGCAGTACCATATACAGTGCGAAAAGGGACAGGTGGGCGGTTATGTGATCCTGCCGGGGGATCCCGGTCGCTGTGCAGCCATTGCGGCGCATTTTGACGATCCGGTGCAGGTTGCCGGGAACCGGGAATATATCACTTATACAGGGACGCTTTTGGGAGAAAAGGTTTCCGTTACCTCCACGGGTATCGGCGGGCCTTCTGCGGCGATCGCCATAGAAGAGCTGGCGGCGCTGGGCGCCCATACTTTTGTGCGGGTTGGAACCTGCGGCGGTATCGATCTGAAGGTAAAAAGCGGCGATTGCGTCATTGCCCTGAGTGCGGTGCGGCAGGAGGGCACCAGCAGGGAATATGCCCCCATCGAATACCCTGCCACTGCGGATTATGAAGTGGTGACCGCGCTTGTGGAAAGCGCCCGGACACTGGGATTTCCGTGGCATGCGGGCGTTGTGCAGTGTAAGGATTCTTTTTACGGGCAGCACAGTCCGGAAAGAATGCCGGTGAAGGAGGAGCTGCTTACAAAATGGGAGGCGTGGAAACGGCTTCATGTGCTGGCAAGCGAAATGGAATCCGCAGCCCTCTTTACAGCGGCTGCGGCGCTGGGCGTGCGTTGTGGGTCGGTATTTCATGTGATCTGGAATCAGGAACGCAAGAAGGCCGGTTTTGTGGAGCCGGACGATTTTTCTACAGATAAAGCCATTGAGATCGCAGTGGAGGCCATCCGGAAAATGATCCGGGACAGCAGGTAAAGACAGAGAAGGAAGTGGTTTTGTTGAACTATGTGTTGGATGTACATACCCATACGCTTGCAAGCGGGCACGGGTACAGCACCATAAGGGAGATGGCTTTTGAAGCGTCAAAAAAGGGATTGAAAATGCTTGGCATCACGGAACATGCCCCGGCCATGCCCGGCACCTGTGGGGAGTTTTATTTTCTGAACCTGAAGGTGGTGGATAGGATGATGTGCGGCGTGGAGCTGCTTTTGGGAGCGGAGCTGAACATCGTTGACTATGAGGGCGGGGTAGATCTGCCGGAATCGATCTTACGAAATCTGGATATCTGTATCGCCAGCCTCCATCCGCCCTGCCTGAAGCCCGGCACGAAGGAGCAGAACACTTGCGCGTATCTGAAGGCCATGGAAAATCCTTACGTCAATGTGATCGGGCATCCGGACGACGGTAGATATCCCGTAGATTACCGGGCGCTTGTGCTGGGGGCAAAGGAGCATCATGTGCTGCTGGAATTCAACAATGGTTCGTTGATGCCAAACGGAGCCAGAAAAAACGCGTGGGAACAGGATCGGGAGATGCTTGCATACTGCATGGAATATGAGGCGCCCATTGTGGTGAACACGGATGCGCATGTGGACACGCTGGTGGGCAATTTTGATCTTGCAAAAGAGAAGCTGCGGGAGATTGGATTCCCGGAGAAATTGGTGGTGAATTATTCCACGGAAAGGCTGCGGGCGTTCCTGCGAAAGTAAAGCCAGCGGTTTTTGCCCTTAAAATGAGAAACTTTTTTTGAATTGTGAAGGATTATGTCAATTTCCATGAAATAAAGCTGGACTTTCGGACTTTAGTATGTTAAACTGTAAAAGCAGGAGGGGATCAGCATGAACAAAAAGATTAAGACAGAGGCAGTAGACCATTTATTTGAGGCAATCTTAAATTTGAAAACACAGGAAGAGTGCTATCTCTTTTTTGAGGATATCTGTACGATCAATGAATTGCTCTCCTTATCACAGCGGTTTGAGGTGGCGAAGATGCTGCGGGAAAAGAAGCGGTATCTGGAGATCGCAGAAAAGACCGGAGCCTCCACTGCAACGATCAGCCGGGTAAACCGATCGCTGAATTATGGAAATGACGGTTACGATATGGTATTTAACCGGATGAAGGGAAAGAAAGAACAATAGAAAGTAAGAATAATAGAAAGTAAGGACAATAGAAAGCAAGAATACTAGAAAGCAAGCGAAAAGCTGCCTGTGACCGGCATAGACCGGGACAGGCAGCTTTTTTCCTGCCGGCAGACTACTTATCCTGTGTTGTTTTCTTATTTTGCGTTTTCTTATTTTGCGCTTTCTTATTTTGCGCTTTCTTATTTTGTGCCTTTCTCTTGTGCGACTTTCTTATTTTGCGCCTTTCTCTTGTGCGGCCTTTTTATCCTGCGCCGCTTTCTTATCCTGTGCCTTTCCCTGTGCAGCCGTTTTCCCCTGCGGGTTTTTGCCTTTTGGAGAAGGGGGCGTGCAGGCCTGGTCGATCAGATGCTCGATCAGCTGTTTTTTTACATATACGTCATAGCTTAAAGAACACAAGAAGGTAAACAGCTGCAGATCGGCCTGTTCCTCCGGAGGAACCTGCGTAAAGCAGTCTTTGGCAACGCGCAGATGACTCCGCAGCTCTTCTTCCAGCGTGTCCACATGTCTCCGCTCCAGATTCAGGATCTCCCGGTAAATGTCCTCTATGGAAATACTGTCGGAAGTGTTTTCCTCCCCGGGGAAATAGCGTTTCGTCACAGGAGCCAGAAGCCGCTGGATATCTCCGATGGACAAAAAACTTTTGAGATAATAGATAAAGGTCAGGAGCAGGATATGCTCCTTGGAATATTTTTTCTTTACCGGCGGCGGCAGCAGCTCGTTTTTGGCATAGTTGTTGATCATCGTCTTGGTCAGCACTTTGTCCTCTTCCCGGCGTTTATGAGGGCCGAGACGGGTATCCATAAAAGTGGTGACCTGATCCATATACAGGTCGATATCCGGAAGTTCTTCCGGAGTGATATAATTCCGGTGGGCCAGCTTTTGCAGCAGCTCATCCACAGCGGCAGTGATCTGATCTTTCATCGCAGTCTCCATTCCGGAGCGTTCAGACAAGGGAACCGGAAATCCGCATACATGGCGCCGGTTCATCCTATCGGCTATTTGAGACGCTCCCACACAAACAGCCGCTTACCACTACATTATATAGTTTTTCAAACCAGATGTAAAGTATTTCCGAAGGTTTTCCCGGCAAGGCATTTTCCGAGGGCTTCCAGCAGGGCATTTTCCAAGGGCCTCCATCAGGTATTTTCAGAGGACTTCCCTTCATTGACAGGAACAGTAAATTCCTTTATACTAAAAACGGATCACAGCGGGCAGGATGAGTCTGAAGGCAAACGGAAAAGAGAAAGATGAGGACGTTACAAGTATGATGGATTTACAGTCACTTTTGAATAAACAGCAGCAGGAGGCGGTTCTCCATGAAGAAGGGCCGCTTTTGATTTTGGCGGGCGCGGGTTCCGGCAAGACCCGGGTGCTTACTTACCGGATCGCCCATCTGATCCAGGACTGCGGGGTCAGTCCCTGGAATATTCTGGCGATCACCTTTACCAACAAGGCGGCGGGAGAAATGCGGGAGCGTGTGGACAACATGGTGGGCTTCGGAGCGGAAAGCGTATGGGTCAGCACCTTTCATTCCACCTGTGTGCGCATTTTGCGCCGGCATATTGACTGCATCGGATATCAGACCAATTTTACCATTTATGATACGGACGATTCCAAGACGCTGATCAAAGAGGTATGCAGGGATCTGAATGTGGACACGAAGGTCTTTAAAGAGCGGGCTCTTCTGGCACGGATCTCTGCGGCCAAGAATGAGATGATTACGCCGGAGCAGTTTGCCGCGGCCAGTATAGGAGAATACGGCGCGGAGCAGACGGCAAAGGTTTACCGGGGGTATCAGGACCGGTTAAAGAAGAACAACGCGCTGGATTTTGACGATCTGCTGCAGAAGACGGTGGAACTGTTCCGGGCGGAGCCGGCGGTGCTTGACTATTATCAGGAGCGGTTCCGTTATATCATGGTAGACGAGTATCAGGATACCAATACAGTGCAGTTTGAATTTGTGCGGCTTTTGGCGGAAAAATACCGGAATCTGTGTGTGGTGGGTGACGACGACCAGTCCATCTACAAATTCCGCGGCGCCAACATTGAGAATATCCTGAGTTTTGAGCGGCATTACCCGGATGCAAAGGTGATCAAGCTGGAGCAGAATTACCGTTCTACCGGCAATATTCTGGCCGCGGCCAACGGGGTGATCGCCAACAATAAGGGGCGTAAGGAGAAGCGGCTCTGGACGCAGGAGGAAGAGGGAAATAAGGTGGCAGTCCGGCAGTTTGACAGCGCATACGAGGAAGCGGAGTATGTGGTGGGCGATATCCGGCAAAAGGTGCGCAGCGGTTTTTATGATTACAGGGATTTTGCCATCCTGTACCGCACCAACGCCCAGTCCCGTATGTTTGAAGAGAAACTGCTTTTGTCAGGTACGCCCTATAAGATCATCGGCGGTGTGAATTTTTATGCCCGGAAGGAGATCAAGGATCTGCTGGCTTATCTGAAAACGGTGGACAATGGGCAGGACGATCTGGCGGTGAAGCGGATCATCAATGTGCCCAGAAGAGGGATCGGCAATACGACCATCCAGCGGATCGAAGAATACGCTATGACGAAGGGAATCAGTTTTTATGACAGCCTGCTGCAGGCGGAGCAGATTTCCGGCATCTCCAGGGCGCTGCCTCATATCTGGGCATTTACCCAACCTGTTCAGGCAATCCGGAGCAAGCTGGGTGATCACACGGTAAAGGATGTTCTGGAAGAGCTGATCGAGGTCACCGGATATGTGCGGGATCTGGAAGCGGAAGATACGGAGGAGGCCCGGGGCAGGATCGAGAATATCGACGAGCTTTTTAACAAGATCGCCCATTATGAGGAGTCTGCGGAGGAGCCTTCCCTGAGCGGGTTTCTGCAGGAGGTAGCCCTTGTGGCGGATATTGACGGTCTGGACAACGATCAGAATTATGTGGTGCTGATGACGCTGCACAGCGCAAAGGGACTGGAGTTTCCGGACGTGTATCTGACAGGCATGGAGGACGGCGTGTTTCCAAGCTACATGTCCTTTGCGGGGGAAGATCCCACGGAGTTGGAGGAGGAGCGCAGGCTTTGTTATGTGGGCATTACCCGCGCGAAGCAGAATCTGACTATGACATGGTCGAAGATGCGGATGCAGCGGGGAGAGACCCAGTACAATCTGCCGTCCCGGTTTTTGTATGAGCTGCCGCCTGAGGTATTGGAGCAAAATCAGAAGATCAGTACACATGCGCCGAAGCCGGCGCAAAGACCGGCGCCACTCTCGGGGGCTTCCGCTGCGACGCGCCGGGGGAAACTTTTTCAGGCTTCGGTGTTTCAGGGAAAGCAGCTGCAGATCAATAAGGCGGAAAGCCTGTCCTACGGTGTGGGAGACAGGGTTTCGCATATTAAGTTCGGCAAAGGGGTTGTGCTGGAAATCGTATCCGGTGGCAAGGATTATGAGGTAAAAGTAGAATTTGAAAAATACGGCGTGAAGCGAATGTTTGCCTCTTTTGCAAAACTGAAAAAATGTGAATGAAAAAACCTGAATTGGATATAGTAAAATCTGAAAAGGTATGCTATAATAAACACAGCTTAAAGCAATATGATCATAATGATAAGCGAATCGACCATGCCTGCATGGGAGGGCGCGGCAAGATCATGATATAAGGAAGGAGGGCTTATTATGGGCCGTGTAGAAGAATTGGTAAACGCATCAAAAATTTCTGAGTTGCTGCATCGCAAGGAGAGAGAAGAAAACTGCAGACATACGATTGTGGTGATTTTGGCTATCGTAGGCGCAGTTGCAGCAGTGGCTGCTATCGCGTATGCGGTATACCGCTATTTTACTCCTGATTACTTAGAGGATTATGAGGAAGATTACGACGACGATTTTGACGATATGTTCTTCGCAGACGAAGCCGAGGAAGCGGCCGGCGCAGATAAGGCGGATAAAGCTGAGGCTCCTGCGGAAGAGGCGGCGGATTCAGAAAGCGACGCGGCTGAAGAAGCAGAGTAAACCTGCGATCGGTATCTTGTTTGTATAAGGAGGGTTTCCCACGGGCAGCAGTGCCTGATGGGAACCCTTTTTTATGATAGGCACGAGCGTCAAAAGACCTGCCGGCGCTCTGGCGTTTGCCTGTTTGCATCAATGCTTTTCGGGGCTTGCAGGGAAACGGAGGATTTTCACGGCAATGCCTGCCGGGTTTTGTTTGGGGCAGAATCGCAAAAGGAGTTTTGGATGGATGAAAAAAGGGGAAGTTTATGAAGGCGTTGTAAGCAGGATCGCGTTTCCCAACAAGGGGGAAGTGATTCTGGAGGAAAAGACGGTGACGGTAAAAAACGCACTGCCGGAACAGAAGATCCGGTTTTCGGTGAATAAGGTGCGGGGTAAAAAAGCGGAAGGAAGGCTTTTGCAGGTGCTGGAGCCGTCGCCGCTGGAAAGCGAAAAGGTGTGCGGCAATTTCGGACAGTGCGGCGGGTGCCTGTATTTGTCCCTGCCTTATGAGGAGCAGCTGCGCATCAAGGAAGAGCAGGTGAAGGGGCTTCTGGAGCAGGCGGTTTCCGGGGAATTTGTATACGAGGGGATCTTGCCCAGTCCCAGCCCTTACGGCTACCGGAATAAGATGGAATTTTCTTTTGGTGACGCATATAAAAACGGGCCGCTGTCTCTGGGTATGCACAAGCGGGACAGTTTTTATGATATTGTGACGGTGGGAGACTGTCTGATCGTGGACGGGGATTACCGGACTATCCTGCAGGCGGTGCTGGCTTATTTTCAGAAAAAAGGGACGTCTCATTTTCATCGCCTTCGCCATCAGGGCTATCTGCGGCATCTCCTTGTGCGGAAGGGGGCAAAGAGCGGGGAGATCCTCATTGATCTGGTGACGACCTCTCAGGAAGATATGATGGAACAGCCGGAGGAAGCGGAAGCCTTTGTGGGGATGCTGCTGGATCTGCCGCTGGAGGGACGCATTGCGGGAATTTTACATACGGTCAATGACAGTCCGGCGGACACAGTGAAGAACGAGGGCACCGCCGTTCTGTACGGAAAAGATTATTTTTACGAGGAACTGCTGGGGCTGACTTTTCGCATTACGCCTTTTTCATTTTTTCAGACAAACTCTTCCGGGGCGGAGGTACTCTATGAAAAGGTGCGGTCGTATGTGGGAGAGATCCGGGGACAGACGGTGTTTGATCTGTACAGCGGCACCGGCACCATCGCCCAGCTGCTGGCGCCTGTGGCGAAAAAGGTCGTGGGCGTGGAGATCGTGGAGGAAGCGGTGGAGGCCGCAAAGAAAAACGCACGTTCAAACGGGCTGGAAAATTGTGAGTTTTGGGCGGGAGACGTGCTGAAGGTGCTGGATGATCTGGAGGACAAGCCGGATATGATCGTGCTGGATCCTCCGAGAGACGGAGTCAATCCCAAGGCGTTAAAGAAGATCATCGCCTATGGAGTAGAGCGGATTGTTTATATTTCCTGCAAGCCCACCAGTCTTGTGCGAGATCTGGAGATGCTGCAGGCGGGCGGCTACCGGGCGGAGAAGGTAGCGGCAGTGGATATGTTCCCAATGACGGGGAATGTAGAGACGGTTGCCTTATTGCGCTACCAAAATGCAAAGCGATATATTTAAGTGAAATACGAGCCGGATGACGATATGTGAATGGACTTCCGGGAGGGCAGGCTATGGTGAGATCAGGGCGTATGTGCTGGAGAAAGAAAAGGCTATAAGAGAAGCGTTGAAGCATTTTCGTATGATTTGGTGAAGAATAGGTCGCATAGTGAATGAATAGCAAAAGTGCAACGGACGTTGAACTTTTTAGTAGAATTGAGGTGTACGAGTGAAGAATCGAGAAAATGTGAATCAGAAATCAAATATTATTATTTATACGACAGAAGATGGCCTGACAAAAATCGAAACGACTTTTGACGAAGATACGGTATGGTTATCCATTGACCAGATGGCTGAATTATTCCAAAGAGATAAATCAACGATTTCAAGACATATAAAAAATATTTTTTCCGAAGGAGAACTAGTGAGAAAATCAGTTGTTGCAAATTTTGCAACAACTGCGGCAGACGGAAAAACTTATCAGGTTGATTATTATAATCTGGATGTGATTATTTCTGTGGGATATCGCGTTAAATCCAAGCGTGGTACACAGTTTAGAATCTGGGCAACAAATATTTTAAAAGAATATATGAGAAAAGGATTTGCATTGGATGATGAGCGCCTGAAGAATTTAGGTGGTGGAGGATATTTCAAGGAATTGCTTGAAAGAATCAGAGACATCCGTGCTTCTGAAAAGGTATTTTACAGACAAGTTCTGGAGATTTATGCCACTAGTATTGATTATGATCCCAAAGCGGAAATATCTATTCTTTTTTTCAAAAAGGTGCAAAATAAAATTCATTATGCCATTCACGGGCAGACGGCGGCAGAGGTTATTTACACAAGAGCAGATGCCGAAAAAGATTTTATGGGACTTACAACATTTGCCGGAAATCAGCCGACATTGAAAGAAGCTGTTGTTGCGAAAAATTATCTGGATGAAAAAGAACTTCGGGTAATGGGGCAACTTGTATCTGGATATTTAGATTTTGCAGAGCGTCAGGCAGAGCGTGAACAGGCAATGACCATGAAAGATTGGGCGGAACATTTGGATCGTATTCTTACAATGACTGGAGAGCAGTTATTGCAGGGAAGTGGAAGTGTTTCTCATGAGCAGGCTGTTAATAAGGCAACGAATGAGTATAAGAAATATAAAGCCAGAACTATTAGCGATGTAGAAGAAGATTATTTAAATTCTATAAGAATGTTGGAACAAAAAACAGATAAGAAATGAAAAAATATACGATTTAAGTTTGGACAACGGTGAACATATCGAGACGGTTGCCTTATTGCGCTACCAAAATGCAAAGCGATATAATCAGGTGAAATACGAACCGGATGGCGATATGTGAATGAAATTCCCGGAAAGGCAAGCTATGAGGAAATCAAGGAGTATGTGCTGGAAAAATTCGGGTTGAAAGTCAGCAATTTGTATATTGCGCAGGTCAAAGAGAAGCGTACTTCAATTTGCAAAAGCTCAGGGAATTGCACCCGGAATAGTAGTTGGAAGAATGCAGAGAAAAGGAATGATTAAGTATAGCATGCTGAATAATTTGAAAGAAAAATATGAGATAGCTGTATAAAGTTGTTTTCTATTGAGAGTTTTTGAAGGATCATGGATAGCATGGTCCTTTTATTTTATTGGCAGGAAAAAATGGCATCTCTCAAGTCATTCGACTTTTTGGGCACCTTCTTTGATTATCACACGATCCGGCTCGGTCCGCATGATATCAGTTTTTTGAAACACGCTTTTTCTCAGCGCTCCGGATGCTCTTCCAAAGAAAAAATCCTTCATATCCGGCCGGAATCGGGTGCCGGGTATCATTCCGTAAATTTTTGCTTATGTGTGATAAAGAAGCAATAGAAGTGCAAAAAATTTTGCCGTTCCTATCCGACACTTGGCCATTGTGT
>CANQNE010000049.1 GCA_947625135.1 uncultured Lachnospiraceae bacterium | reverse complement strand
GTCCGGATATTCCGTTCAATACAACAGACTGAAGTGTGGAAATGAACTGCAACGTCAATATACAATCCCTTGCAGATATAGGTCATAGATTCCGGATTCTCTATCGCAAGCTGAACCGCATACGCAGTCTGCCAAAAACCCTTGTAATAGCTGTTCACGCCCAGTCCTCTCAGCAGCCTCTCCGTCTCTTTCATGTAGTTATTGTTATCAACTAAATTTTTCATTTGTTCCATATAAGCATCTCCCTCCCTATATAAAGTATTAAGAAATGCAATATGAAACAAGCTACTTTATTCGCAAATTTCGATAAATCCTGTCGAAAAAAGCAAAATGACACGTCTTCAAGATAACAGAAAGCACTTGCTGCAGCAATGTATCTGCTACAGCAAGTGCCTTATCTTTTGTATCTTATAATTTTATCTGCAAACATCTGTTCTTTGTACGATTTTATGTTACCAGAAAAACCGACCGTTGTCAACAGGAAATTTCAAAAAATTTAATGTCCATTAAAGATTTTCCCGCAGATACGAACGGCATTTATCCAGATCCGGCACCAGTACCTGCATCCGCCGGATCACTGCCGGAGTATATGCGCCGTCCTGAGGGATCCGATAACTTTCCACCTGAGAAATACCCATGGTAAAGGCTGTTGAAACACACCCCAGTATATCTCCGCGGCTCATATCCGTGGTCATATAGTTCACCCCTTCATTCACAAGGGACAAAATGGTGGGGATACTGGATTTCTTTGCCTTTTCAAACAGCGCCTGCAGCACCTCTCTCTGCCGCTCGGTGCGCTCATAGTCGCTGTGGCCGATGGAACGGTTGCGGGCATGCAAAAGCGCCTGCTCTCCGTTCAGGGTATTTACCCCTTCAGTCAGGTAATCCCACTCTTCTCTTCTCGCCTGCGGATAGATCACATCCCGCTTCCTGCCGCAAAGATAATCCGCCTCCGCCTGGCTCAGCTTCACTTCAACGCCGCCTACCAGATCGATACATTTTTTGAAGCCGTCAAAATCCACTTCTACATTTCCGTCCACATGGACGCCGAAATTCTTTTCCACTACCTGGTCCAGCAGCTCCATGCCGCCGAACTGATATGCCGCATTCATCCGGTTGTCGCTGTAACCGGGAATCTGTACATACAGATCCCGCATAAAGGAGGTCAGCTTGATAGTCTTGTCCGCCTTATTGAGCGTCACAAGGATCATCGTATCGGAACGCTGTCTGCCTTCTCCCTCTCTCCGGTCCTGTCCGATCAGCATAATATTAACAAGATCTTTATTTTGCAGCGTCTGATCAGGCAGATCCTGAGGCCACTGCACAGCTTCCGGAGGAAACTCTGTTCCCGCCTCTGCGGAAAGCTCGTCATCTGTCTCAAAGGTTTCATCTTCCGGCGCCACGATCGTCTGATCCGTATCGTTCACCTGCGTAATGCGGCCCACTGTATACCAGGCATAGCCGGCCACTGTGCCTATCGCGGCAAGTATCACGACCAAAAAAATAAGCAGTATTTTTCCCCATACCGGCATCTTTTTTTTCTCTTGTTTCTCCGCCTTCTTATCGTTACCGCTCATCTATCTTCACCTTTCCAAAAAATGTTTCCATAATCGGCTTGCTACATCAGGTTCATTATAGTCGGAATTTCTCGAAAAAGCAAGAGGAAACACGAGGAAACGAAAGTAAATCCTCCACCGCTTTGGACGGTGTCAAATCGTTCGATTACGAAAGGGAAAAACAGGAAATGGAGAGTAAATACGGCGGACAAAGACGTGATCTCCCTGACAGGGCAAGCCCCGGGTACCGTTATCTTTGTCCGCCGTTCTCTTTTTTACAGTTCTATTCGAACCAGACACAACACCGTCGAGTTCCACAGTCCTCCGCACCATGAACCATATAAAATATTCTTGGTTTCTATTCTTTACATTGGTCCTGTCTAGCGAATGCTATCATTCATTTGTATGTCCAGTCTTTTTCTCCCTGAGATACTTTTTCGCATCCTTGATAAAGCTCCATATCATAACAATCATTATAAGTCCAATCGGGAACGCACTTATTATGCTGACGCTTTGGATATTGCTCATGCTGCTTTCCGAGAAGACTAAAGCAATCGGGAGGACGATCAGCAGTAGGCACCACAAAAGCGTGACCATGGCGTTTGGCTTTTCGTTGGGGTTCAGCTTTTTATAGCTGTAGCACGCTGCTGTGTATGCGATGGAGTCAAACGACGTTGCGTAAAACGCAATCATGCAAACAAGCGTCAGTATCAGGATAAACGTCGCGCAGGGTATCGTGTCAATGATATTCATAATCAAGCCATACAGATCACCGCTTGCCTCATACTGTGCAATAAAGTCCGCCGCACCTTTTGTCTGAAGCCCAAGACTGTAATTGCCGAGAATAATAAAGCTGACAATAGTCGAGCCGACGCCGAAGACGTATCCGCCGAGAATAGTCTGCTTGATCGTCCTGCCGCGACTGATGTTGCCAATAAAGAATGGAGCAGCGATGCACCATACCATCCAGTAGGCCCAGTAATAGATCGTCCAATCTTGCGGGAAGTTGTTTGTCCTTGCCGGGTCTGTGTATGTAGACAGCTCGACGAAGTTTTGAACCATTTTCCCGAGGCTCTGGAAGCCATTTTCGATGATGTATCTTCCCTGTCCTCCGATGAGCAGCACAAAAATAAGCAGCCCAAAGAAGAGGTAAATGCACAGCTTGGCAAGGAAACCGATTCCCTTAAAACCGTGCATGACTGCATAGGTATACACCGCGCAGGTTATCAGCAGGATAATAATTGTCACTGTCGTGCGGCTTATGCTTAACCCGAAAAGTTTTAAGATAATGCTCGCCATAAGAGGAGTCGCAACGGAGAAGGTGGTCGCAGTTCCTGCCAGAAGTGCAAATAGTGCAAAGAGGTCAATGACTCTGCCGAGAATACCGTCCGCATGCTTGCCGATCACGGGGCGGCAGGCTTCAGAATAGCGCTGCCTGTTACGTTTGCGGACGTGGAGCATGAACCCGAACGCTACCGCCAGGACAAGGTAAAACGCCCAGGGAATAAAACTCCAATGGAACAGGGGAAACACCCCTGCCCACTCCGCAACACTACCCATTTCAGCAATATGTGGATTCGTAGCATACATGACCCATTCTGCAAAAGAATAGAACAGAATATCCGCCGCAAGTCCGCAGGTGAACATCATGCTACCCCACGTGAAGAACGAGTATTTTGGCTTTTCATCCGGTTCTCCGAGAACGATGTTCCCATATTTTGAGAATGATAGGAATACGCTTATCAGAAGCACTCCCAAGCCGATTACAAGGTAATACAGTCCTACAGTATCACCAAAAAAGTATCTCACCTGACTGATGACCCCGTTTGACTGTTCCGGGAAAATGAAGAGCAGTACCGCCAATCCCACGATCAGGATAAACGGCGCCAGCGTGATTAGCCAGTCTATTCTGCCTTTACTTTCGTTAGATTTCATTATACCATTCCTTTCATGAAATTAAATATTTTTAAAGTATCGTTCCGTATCTTTCCAGATACTTCTTTAGTCTTGCAACGATATCTTTTTCCAGAATGACGTTTTGTCCGCTGATGATTTCTTTAACTCTTGCCTCTGCACGTTTTTCAATATCGGGATGCTCCTGTTCTTTCCATCTGTCATAGAAGTTCCAGTCAGATATGTCCGCCTGCCAGCCATCATAAAGATGATCCAGCGTGGAGTCGTGCATCAGGAAGTTTTCCCCGTGACCGACCTCCATCATGGTATCCACAGAAAGGGTCTCATCAGAAACCTCAATTCCTTCTATGATCCTTCTGACCCGACTGATGACTTCATCATCAATGAGCGTCTTTTCAAAGGAAATTGTAAGCAGGTTTTCCATAGAGCCGGCGGACTGACTGGTCACATCCACATCCAGAAGCGCCGTCAAAAGCAAACTCTGCATAGTTTCAAATCCCGCCTGATAGTCCATGCACTTGGAACTTGTTACGCCTGTCTGCGCTCTTGCCGGGATATGGTAATAATCCTTGTACATCTGGATTGCTCCAGCAAGCATAAGCGCCGTATCCGGGCTTGCGCACTCCCATGAGGCAATTTTCAGATTGCCATAGGTAAGGGACGCAGACGGAAGAACAGGAATCCCGGGATTGACACACTGTGCCAGGCAAAGTCCAGCCAACGTCTCCGTATTTGCTTGAACAATCGTCCCCAGAATGTGAACCGGCGAAGTGATTCCGGACATCGGTGCGGAAACCAGCGCCACCGGCTGACCGCTTGCAGCAAATTCCATGATGGATTCACAGGAGTCTTTGTTATATACCAGCGGACTTTCAGGCGTTACGATACTCCAAGTCACATAATGATTCCGTACAAACTCGTCGCCAAAGACAATGCGGTACATGTCAATTTCCCGTCTCTTGTCTTCAGTTCCACCCACATCCATCGGAGCGAGCCATGGCTTGTCCGTATACAGCATCGTCTCATAAAGGCATCTCAGTCCTCTCGTCTCCAGCGGAACATCCGCCGGAGAAAGTGGCTGATAGCCGGTTATGTCGATATTGTTGCAGACCTGATAGATTTTCTGAAGATTGATGAAATCCTGTATGCCTGTCTGCGCGCGGCGCACGCCTCCGCATTCATGCAGAACGACTTCTCCGCCTGCGGGATGAATCGTGAGGTGTCCTTTGCCTATCGTGACAGACTTATCCGGATTGACAGCCTCCATCTTAAAAGATGCCGGCACGGTCTTGAGGCAGGATTCAACAAATTCACGGGATAAGTATACTATCTCCCCATCGGTTTTTACCCCCCCCCGCCTAAAAAACTGCTCTCTAGCTTCAGGCGAGCGGAATACTACACCCTTGTGCTCCAGCAGATAAATCGAGGCCTCATGAATCTTCTGCATATCTGAGTCAGACAAAAATTTCGGTTTCTGAAAAAGTTTCATTTTAATTCTCCTCCCTATTATTTTTGAAGATAATGTGAGTAACTGGAATCCATCTGAATCAGTTCTTCAAGATTGTCAATTTCGCAAATACTGCTCTCTTCAATTTCCTTCACTTGCAGATGATATTTATCAAGTTTGCCAAGCGCAACTTCGTCCCAATAAATCCCGATGTTTCTATGATCTTCTACCTTCCTGCGTATATCTTCGGCCAGCATTTCGCCGTCTTCTTCGTTCCACACGGAGATGCCGAAAAGCTGATATCCCTCTTTATTACCTTTCTTATCACATCCAAGAATTCTCTTATCTTTATTTACATCAAGAACCCATTCCGTCGCAGGATTTTTCCACGATGCCATATAGCCGGATCTTTCAGTGCTTAAATTGAATATCCCGGGGTTTTTGATTATGATGTCTGCTTCCAGCACAAACGCTCCATGAAGATACTGCCGAGCGTGATACATGGAAGTGATATTATTTCCGTTAAGGTAGTCGGGGTTTTCTACAATGTGAATGTCCGGAGCTTGTCTATATGCTTCATAAAACAATTCCTTTTTGTAGCCTGTTACGATATAGATATCCCGAACTCCGTTTGCTCTCAACGCTTCAATACCCGTATCAATGATCCTTTTTCCGTTGACTGATATCAAGGGTTTCGGCGTTTCCAATGTAACAGGCCGCAAACGCTTGCCCTCACCTGCCGCAATAATAATTGCTCTTTGAATCTTAGCCATTTTGATTTCCTTCTTTCCTTAATTCACGCTTTCCATGAGTTCCATCGCATTTTTATAATAGTCCTTTGCATACCGATACTGGCGTAAACTGTACTCGCCGAATTCCACGCCAAGATGACTCTTGAACTCACACCAGTTCGACCACAAAAGACCGCAGATGGCGATATAACAGTAAATCTTTGCACGGATTTCGGTCGTACATTCCTGCCTAGATTCCTCAAAGTAAATATTGATAAGTTTGTCCACCTGGCGCTTGTTGTAAAGGCTATAGATACAGAACATAGCAATATCCACATGAGGATCCTGCATTCCGGCGTATTCCCAGTCAGTCAGTTGCAAGGCTTCGCCATCTGGAGTATCGTAAAACAGGAAATTGTCCGGCACTGCATCAATATGCGTAAGACACCAGTCTGTTCTTGTCCGTTCGATATATTCCCGCAGTGATAGAACATTCTCTTTTGTATGACTATAGTCGCGGTACATTGAGGGCTTGCCGTCCCAGAGAGACTCATAAAATTCTATCTGTCCAAAGATGTCAAACGTATGCGAAACGCTCAGCTTCATTTTGTGGAAGTTTGAGAGCAGCTTCATGCACTTTCTCAGTTCTCCCACATTATCCGTATCGCACACCCTGACTCCATCGAGGAATTTTGTTATTTTATATCCGTTTTCAGGATTGATATACACAGGGTCGTCACAAAGACCGAGACCGGATAATGCCCTGAACACTTCGGCTTCCTGCTCACGGTTGATCAGCTGATCTGTGCCTTCACCGGGGATTCTCATGATATACTTTTCTCCCTTTGTACTGAATAGAAAACTTCGGTTCGTCATGCCTTTTTTCAAAACGCTAATATTAGTAACATCGTCCTCGTTACATTGAAACGCATTTGCAATCGTCTTGATTGCGTCTGACTGAAGCTGATTGGAATCGCAGTCGAGGTTGCGGAGCTGCTCATAGGTGTTTATTTCTACGACATCAGTACTCTTTACAACTCTTGCCCGGACGATCATACGGTCTTTAGCGTAAAGCGTTTCTTCCCAGAAACGATCTGCATATTTCTCGGTGTCCATCACCTTGAGTTTCTCACGCACAACCGCCGCTTCCGGCTTTAAAAGATATGTAATACCAATCATTGCATTCCCTGCGTCCTTCTCCGAAGTAACGGCAAGTTCCACCTTCCTTGTAACCCGCACATTTGATTCTTCCTCGATAAGGTCACTTACCATATACCAGCTGTACAACTCCGTTGAATCAAAAGGATTGTTATCGCACCAGATGTCGCAGGGAATGATATAAGTGTTGTAAATACGGTCAGCAACTAGAGCCAGAGAATGAAGATTATTTTTTACTGCATATTCCTCGTTGACAACAAGTTCTACTCCATACTCGTCTATCAAGTATTCAAAAGATTCTTTCATAAATCCGACGACCACAGTTATGTCATTTACTCCGACCTCTTTTAACTGCCTGATCAAACGGTCAATTAGCTTTTCTCCGTTGACCTCAAGAAGCGCTTTTGGCGTCGAAAGATTGATCGGAACCATCCTCATGCCAAAACCAGCCGCCAAAATGATTGCATTGTGCGGCGCTTTTTCCTTTATCTCTGCCCTTGCTTTTTCCGTCAGCTGAGCGACCTCGTTCAGATAGCCTTTCTCGATCAACGATCGCAGCGACCGATTCACAATGCCGAGGCTGTGCCCAGACGTTTCCGCCAAAATGCGTTGATTCACAAATGGTTCATTCAGCAGTGTTCGCAATATGTTCGATTCCTGTAGATTCATGAACATCTCTCCTTTCATTTTCGTGAACAAAACCTCAAAAAATAATCCTCATTCCAGTTCAGCAGAAGATTCTCGGCTCCCGCAAGCGCTCTCTTTCCAATAAACTGCACGTTATCTCCCAATTTCCCAGATACCGAACCTATCAGAACAACAGCGTTGCCCGACATAGCCACAGATATACGTCCCATAACAACTGTGGAAAAAGTGCGCTAAGCCTCATATAATATTTTCTCTACAATCTGATCCAAATCTACGCTATCATAGAACCTTTTACAATTAGCACTCATCTCATCATAATTCTTTTCGATTTCGCTGATCGCTTCCCCAATCGCATCTGCAGTAAGCTGCTTACAACAAACGCCGATACGGTACTGCTCAAAAGGCAGCCGAAGCCCCATCACATCTGTTCCGATCATAGGAATCCCATAACCTGCGTATTCAAAAATCTTGTTCGGCGCACAGTACAGCGCATTCAGCGGAGAACGGCAGACCATTGTTACAAAAGGAATATAGGGCAGAAGGCCAATATGTGCGTATTTTAAAAACAACAAATGCTTTGGCGCAGGGTAGTATCCTAAATATTGTATAGAAGGACAGCTTTTCAGCAATCTGGCAAACTCCTTTTTGTACTTATCAATCGGCTTTCCTACCATATACAAACAGTATTCATCACCCAATCTTTCCACTGCGTTTGCAAACTCATCAAGTCTCCTGTCCATTGAAAACAGGCCTAAAAAAATAATCACCTTTCTTTTTTCATTCTTAATCTTATCCAGTGCTGCCTGCATATCCTGAGACACTTCTCCCGGATCAAGCCTGTATGGTTTATTTGGCAGTACACACGGCGTTCTGTCCAGATTCCACCATGTTTTTTGTATGTAAGCCCGATTCACCTCCGGCACCACCGTCTTCCACGCCCTTTTCGCATATTTCCCAATTGGAAAACGAAGCCAGCGGGTGTTGCCAAACATAGGATACCATTCTTCCAGCTCCATCAGCTGCATTACATGCCTGTACCCAAAAACCAACCTTCCCAAGGTCCTAACGCATAAATCCGTTGTTGTCCATAATATATCACCCTTCTCCATATACCTTTTCACTGTAGCCTTGCTAATTTTACTGCGAATTTTCCAACGGCACAGTTTATCAGTCAGGCTATTTCCATTTGGTCTTGGAATATCTGTATATTGCAAACAAGGATGTCCCAACAATCTTTCTGGCAATTCAGTAATGTGACTGCTTACAAGATATACAACATGACCATTTGACAACAGGTTATCGACCAACTGTATCACCGGCGGGCAGAGAAGGATATTATTCAGATGAACAACAACGACTCTTTTCGCATCCAACATAAGTTTTTTCTCCATTTGCTGCCTCCTGGCTGTTTTCTGATATCTCATTATGATTCAATGGCAAACAATGTCTCAGAAAAAGTCTGCACCTTTTCCTTATGAACTGATTAAAGATCAGACCATAACTATAACTTCTGATTATAATCATCTAACGCTTTTATAAACGCATCATATTCTTTACTATCCTTAGACATCGGCGATTTAATAATTGTATTCCTATATAATGAATAATCTGCTTTGATCAATTTTTCACTTCTATCCCATACATTCAGACTTGCTATTCGAATCTCTGCATCTTTAAATGTTTCCTGCACCAATTTTTTCGATTCAAGCATTGTGATTCCCGTATCCATAGAATCATCTACCAGAAGAATCCTATGATAAAGTTTGGTTATTTCTGGTGATTCCAGTAAAATAGAAGCCTCTCTTTTACGATTAAACAAATGATAACCCATTGCATACTCCGCAACAATTATCCAATTTCTAAAAAATCGCGGCATTTTACGTACAACAGGACCAACAGCCGATTTAAATTTATCCCCTTTTCTGACTGCTGTTATCCCCAAAAGAGGTATATGAAAATACTCCGCAAATCTTAATCCAATTAAATATCCGGCCTTCGCAATATAAATAATTAGATCCGGCTGATAGTTTTCCGCAATGCACCTGACCCATTCATCACATTTTTCTTCCAATTCAATTAATGACAATTCTGTAAATTTCATCTTTTGATATCCCTCACACATCACAGTTCTGAATAATTTCAATTTCTTTCAGAAATATTGTTCCCATCATTTTGCATGGTCATGGGATTCATTCTTGCCATATAAGTCAAAAATGCCAATGTAGAATCATAACTGCATTGATTCACAAAAAGCATTCTTTCCCTAATGTCCTGATACACCATATCAGTTGAAATATGGTGATGATGTTCTACTCTGATTTCCGGTGCATACACCGTTTTAAATCCTTTCTGTCGGCATATATAATCTAATATTTCACACTCATAATAAAAAAAAGTATCATTCAAAAAGGGGGTGTCCTGCGCCTGAATAAATCTCTGCGAAAAAATAAGACATGCCCCATGTAAAGGCACATTGTATTGCCTCTCCGTATAACAAATATGTCTTCTCCGCATTTTCTGCAAAAATAACTTCAATGTATTGCTCTTTCTAAGCACACATTTAATCTCAAAAAAAATATTGGGATTTAACTCTTTTTTATATTTTTGATTGAGTTTTTTAACTTCTTGATATGTGTAGCCCTTCATCCTTTTTGGACTCTGATGTATTCCAAAAGACGTTGCATAAATATCTGGACCTAATACATAAAATTTTTCTTCTTCATAAATACGACGAATCTTTTCTGAAAATTTCTGCTCCACAATTTCTACGTCATTATTCAGTATGACAATAAATTCCGGTGAATACTTAGTTTTTACATATTGATATCCTTTGTTATTTCCTCTGGCAAAGCCTATATTCTTATTATTAAATAGAACTTCTACCTCCGGATCCAAACTATATTTTTCCTGCAATCTTTGTCCGCTCCCGTTCGGAGAAGCATTATCCACAATAAGGACTTTCTTTGGTTCCTTTATATTCTTTTTGATTGAAATAACACAATTTTCCGTTTCATTTTCAACCATGTAATGTAGTATAATAAAGCAAATCATTGTATACTCCTGCAATATAGCGTTAATACCTTTTACAGCCAGTAAGGAATTCTCCATCTTGTTGCTTAACCGGTAAGAACGATTCTGGAAAACACATCCAGAAAAGCGTGTCTACAACAAAGAAAGGTTCACCCAACCTGCGCAGGGCAAGTCTTATTACGTCTACATGACAGCTGCGCAAACAAGTTTCTGCTTGACATTTTTATTTGCAGACTTAATTTAAAAAACAGTTAACCTAAGTAAGCCATAAAATTCTTTTTATTCTCCAGCGCAGTTGTTGTCGGTCTCCCCAAGTCCTCTCTGGCTCCTATCCCACATACTGCCTCTATAAAGGCTAATCCTTTCTGCTCTTTTGCTCTCTTCAGTTCCTCATCCAGTTTCTCATAACTGTCCACACTCACTGCAGATACATACCCGCAGGCTTTCGCGATGGCAACCAGATCAATTTTTCCTGCTACCGTGGGCATCCCGCCTACCGTCTCATGGGCGCTGTTATTGATCACCACATGCACCAGATTCTCCGG
>CANQNE010000048.1 GCA_947625135.1 uncultured Lachnospiraceae bacterium | reverse complement strand
CGCTGCCGCTGGATAAGTGGGCAAAAGAGACGAAGGAGCTTCTGGAGCCGATGATGACCAGAGGCAGATATAAGGATTTTTATTATATGGCAATGGTGCATGTGTATCTGCTGGAGGGAGAACAGAGCTTTGCCAGAAAAAAGCTGGACGATTATGCAGATACCCACTATGATCTGCAGAGAAATCCGGCGCTCTATGGTTATTATCTGTATCTTTGCGCCCTTCTGCGCCGCTCAGACAGTTTTCTGGAGCAGGCCTGCGGGCAGATCCGGGCTCTGTACGAACGGCACCCGGAAAGCGGCATGCTGCTGTGGGTGCTGCAGATGGTGGACAAGGAGCTGCTCACCGACGACAAAAAGCGGTGCCGCATGATGGAAGAGATCCATAATATGGGCGTGCGGACGCCTGTGTTGTATATTGAGGCCTGTATGCTTTACCGGCAGAATCCGGCGCTCATAGGGCAGCTGTCCGATTATGAGGTGCAGGTGCTGGTGTTTGCGAAGCGCAACCAGCTGCTGAGTCAGGAAATGATGGACCGGATCGCGGAACTTGCCCTCCGGTATAAGGAATTTTCCGTGACTATGTACTCCCTTCTGGAGCAGTGTTATGAAGCCAATCCCCAGACAAAATGTATCCATGCGATCTGTACGCTTCTGATCAAGGGCAATAAGATCGGGGATGAATATTTCAAATGGTATGAAAAGGGTGTGGAGGCCAATCTGCGGATCACCCGTCTGTATGATTATTATCTGTATTCCATGAAGGAAAATATGGATCAGCCGCTGCCGGAGGCGGTGCTGACATATTTTCAGTACAATCAGGATCTGGATTACCGCAAGAAAGCGTTTCTTTTTGCCAATCTCACCAAGTTCAAAGAGGACTATCCGGATCTGTACGATACATATTATCAGGATATGATCGATTTTGTGCTGCGCCAGCTGGAAAAGGGGCGGGTGAACGCCAATCTGATCTATCTTTACCAGAATATGGTGAACCGGCAGTATATCAGCCAGAAAAATGCCTTCCATATTGCGGATTTTGTCTTTTCCTATAGGATCACCGGGCTGCCTGAGAAGGCGGTAAAGGTAGTGGTGCGGGAGCCTTCTCTCACCCAGGAAATGATCGTTCCCGTCACGGGAGGAGAGGCCGTGGCGTCTATCTATACGGATGAGGCCTGCGTCTATTATCAGGACGCGAAGGGGAACCGTCAGGCGATCACAGACCGCAGCGGGTTCCAACGGTGGTTTGAAAAAGAGGAGCTTTTGGAGCCCTGCGGGCGGTACTGTCCCGTTCATCCCGGCATCATGCTCCGCAAATGCCGGGCGCTTACAGACGGCAAGGATCCCCAGTGGCAGATGACCCTTGCCCAGCTGACGGCGGAGCAGCAGTTTTCCTTCGCCTTCCGCATGGGGCTGTGGCAGAAGATGCTGGATCATTTTTATGAAACCTATGACAATGACGCCCTGGAATGGTGTCTGCAGCACGTGCGGCTGCAGGAACTGCCTGATGAAAAGCGGAGCCAGAATATCGAGCTTTTGTTGATCCTGAGCAGATATGAGGAGGCCTATGCCTATATTACTACCTATGGCTGCGAGCATATTTCGGACAAGCTCATGGTCCGGCTGTGCAGCAGAATGATCTGTGTCCGTGAATTTGTATACGATGAAAATCTGATGAATCTGTGCAGGGAAATTTTCTTCCGGGGGAAATATGACGAGATTATGCTGTCTTATCTGCTGGATCACGGAGACGGAGGCACAAGGGAGCTGGAGGCCCTGTGGCAGGCAGGGGAGCAGTTCGGGCTGGACACTTACCAGATTGCGAAAAAGCTGCTGTCCCGGGTACTGTTCACAAAATTCCTGCCGGACCGGCTGTATGATATTTTTGAGAGCTATTACCGGGCAAAAGGCAGGGAAAATCTGGTGCTGGCATTTTTGACTTATTTTGCCGGAGAAGTAGTGGCAAAGGACATGCAGATAGATAAGCGGATCTATGAATGGATCCGCAAGGAGCTTGCAAAGGGCGAGCAGATGAACGAGACCTGCCGGATCGCGTGGCTATACGGGATTTCCCGATATCCGGAGCTGGTGGGCGATCAGGAAGAACGGGCCGCTGAGATTTTGCAGGGACTGCTAAATGACGGAAAATATTTTGCATTTTTCAATATGCTTCCCCAGAGCCTGACAGCGGGGCGGCTGTTTCTGGAGCAGACCGTTCTGGAGCATCATACCCATCCGGATAACCGGGTATATCTCCATTACCGGATTCAGGGACAGGATGCGGAGGCGCAGTTCAGAGTGGAAGAGATGGAACAGAGCTTCCCGGGTGTGTTTGTAAAGGAACTGATGCTGTTTTCCATGGATCGGGCACAGTATTATATTTCGGAGCAGCGGCAGGACAGGGAATGGATCTCCCGGCGGGGCGTTCTGGAGCCTGACAGCCGCCGGGCGGCAAAGGGCGATCGATATGACTGTATGGAAACGCTTCTCGCCTCACAAAAGGAAGAACAGCAGGAAATGCTGACGGCAGCTTACGTACAGCAGGCATATATCACGGACCGGTTGTTTCAATGTCTGTAACAGAGGAAGGAGGCCATGGGGATGAGTGAGAGAAAAGCGATGATGGTAGGCTACAGCTTTCAGGATGCCTGTGTACAGATCGGTTATTATACGGCGGATATGGATCAGCCCATGCTGCTGTCCCAGTCGCAGGATTCGGAGAAATATCAGATCCCTACCTGCCTGTGCAGGCTGAATAACAGCGGACAGTGGCTGTTTGGACAGGAGGCGGTGAACGCCCACGAAGAAGGCCACGGCGCTCTTGTGGAAGATCTGATCTCTTTCTGTTATAAGGAGGATCCGGTGCTGGTAGGGGATGTGCCCTACATGCCCGTTGAGCTGCTCACCGTATTCATCAAAAGAAGCCTGAACCTGCTGCACCGCATTGTCAATCTGGATCAGATCCACGCGATGACCTTTACATTCCCGAGGCTTTCCGAGCGTTTGATCGCCAACATGAAACAGGTGATGGAGCAGCTTCCCATACCGCGGGAGCGGCTGTTCCTACAGGATCACAAGGAAAGCTTTTACGATTTTGTCACCTGTCAGAAACGGGAGCTGTGGAACAACGATGTGCTGATGCTGGACGCCAGAGGCGGACAGCTGTATTCATGGGAACTGGGACGGATCAAGACCGGCCACGGCGTTCCCTTTACTGTTACGGAGACGGTTTTTGACGAATTTCAATTCGGAGAAAAAAACGGAGCAACGGATGCCCGGTTTGCGCAGCTTTTGGAGCAGTTTATCCAGAAGCGGCTGATTTCTTCGGTGTTTTTGGTAGGAAAGGAATTTGAGGGGGACTGGATGCAGGAATCCCTCCGGTTTCTCTGCAGAGGCCGGCGGGTGTTCAGCATGGAGGATCTTCCTGTGAGAGGCGCCTGCTACCGGGGCCTGCGGCCAGCTGACCCCAGAAATGACAGAAGACAGTTTTATCTGGGAGAACAGCAGCTGGATTACCATGTAGGCGTGTATGTATGGAACGGACGGGAGCAGCAGTACTGCCGTCTGGTATGGGCGGGCACCGGCTGGTTTGAAGCGTCGGTTTCTCAGGTATTTCTGCTGGATCAGTGCGACAGCGTTCTCATCCAGATCGATCTGGTTGGAGATATGGCGGAAGAAAAAAAGAGCATCCGGCAGACGATTCCGCTGGACTGGCTGCCGAAGCGGCCGAATCTGGCTACAAAGATCCGGCTGGATATAGAGTTTCAGAACCCGGAGCAGGGAACTGTGACGGTGACGGATCTGGGACTGGGGGATCTGTTCCCAGGCTCGGCCAAAGCAGTTACCCGGCATATAGGCGGAAATGGAGGGGTATGATGGGCGGCTTGCGTATTTGCAGATATCAGACGGCAGAGAGGCCATTTTTTCTCAAAAGGATCTCTGTGAATATTTATACCATGGAGGAGCTGTGTTATTACATATACCACAATTTCGCGCTGATCGACGATACGCTGATGAACGAGGAGCTGTTTCAGTGGATCGAGACGCAGATCGGGCAGCCCCGTTTGGCGGGAGTCTTGCGGCAGAATGTAGCCGGCGGCGCTTCCTATCGGAAACTTGCCAGCCTGCTTCTGGATATAACGGATTACTGCAGTAAGGAGCAGCTGCACAGTCTCTTTACCAATATGGATGTAAAAAATACAAAGCCCGGTTCCCAGATGCTCAAATCCATTGGCGACCGGCTTTTGGAAAATCATAAATATGCAAAGGCGATCCGGGAGTATAACAGTATTCTCCACCTGCGCACCCGGGATCCTCAGACCAATGAATTTCTGGGCAGCGTGTATCACAACATGGGCGTTGCATACGCCAGGCTGTTTTTGTATGATCAGGCGGTGAAATGCTTTGCGGCGGCTTACGAAAAAAACAGCGATCCCAGGTCAAGGGAACAGTATCTGGCGGCGGTAAAGATGGGCGGCGAACCCATCGACACCCTTGTGGGAGAGGATGAAGCGGACGTGGGGGCAAAGCTGGACGCACTTGTCAAAGAAGCCTCCGAGGATGAGACGGCAAAACGGCTCCGGAAGCTACAGCAGCTGAGGGAGGAAGGAAATACGGAAGCCTATGAGAACGAGCTGCAGGCGTTTTTGCAGGAACAAAAAAAGATCTGCGCCAAGTATATTTCCGTATAGAAGGGAGAAATGAAAATGCTGACGGATACGAGAAGATCCCCTTATGCGGCGGTCGCGCCGCTTTCCTATGAGGATGTGACATGGAAGCCGGGCTTTTGGAAGGATGCGGCGGAGCAATGCTATAAAAAGACAGTACCCCATCTCCGGAAGATGTTTGAGGATCCCCAGATCAGCCATGTGCTGGAAAATTTCAGGATCTGCGCAGACCCGGAGGATTACAGGCCCCATGACGGGACGGTGTTTGGGGACGGCGATTTTTATAAGTGGATGGAATCCGCCATGTATGCGGCGGCTGCCGGAAATGATGATGCCATGTTTGACCAGCTGGAGGAATATGTGCAGCTGATCGGAAAAGCGCAGCAGCCCGACGGTTATCTGTCAACAAAACAGATCATCGCCGAGCGGACCGGGGTCGGCAAACGGATGGGAGACATCAACGAGTTTGAAGTATATAATATGGGACATCTGTTTACTTCAGCGTGCCTTTATTACCGGCTGACAGGGAGAGATTCCTTTTTGAATATCGCAAAGAAATCCGCGAATTATCTGGAGCAGATGTATAAGGACGCGCTGGCCAACGATGAAGTGCAGACCGCAGTCTGTCCTTCCCATTATATGGGGCTGATCGAGATGTACCGCACCACGGGAGAACAGCGCTATCTGGATCTGGCCCGTATGGCCATTGAGGCGAGAGATTCCGTCAAAAACGGGTTGGACGACAATCAGGACCGGCTCCCCTTAAAATCCCACAAAAAGATCGTGGGGCATGCGGTGCGCTCCACTTACCTGTACGCAGGTGTGGCGGATCTTTATGCGGAAGAAGGGGATCAGGAATATCTGGATATGCTCCACCGGGTATGGCGCAACATGGCGGACACCAAGCTATATATCACGGGAGGCGTGGGCGCCCTTTACAACGGAGCGTCCCCCTATGGCTATTTCTTCCGGCACGATCTGATCCATCAGGCATTTGGTTATGAATATCAGCTGCCGAATGTAACGGCCTACAACGAGACATGCGCTTCTCTGGGGCTGGTCTTCTGGGCATACCGGATGTTCCTCATCGAGCCTAAGGCAGAGTATATGGACATTCTGGAGCGGGCGATGCTCAATGTGAATCTGGCGGCAGTCAGTCTGGACGGGGAATATTTTTTCTATGAGAATGTACTCCGCCGGACAAAGAAACTGGATTACCGCCTGATCTGGCGCCTTCGCCGGGCAAAATATATTCTGAGTTACTGCTGCCCGCCAAATCTTGCAAGGACCATTGCCCAGTCTGCGGAATATGCCTATACGGTCTCCGGGGATGCCGTTTACTTCGGATTGTACGGGGCCAGCGAGGCCAGGCTGGAACTGCAGGATACGGCTTTTACCCTTGTGCAGCAGACAAGCTATCCTTATGACGGCAAAATTGTGATCTTTGGCAAAGATGTGACGAAGAAGGGCAGCTGCAGGCTGATGATCCGGGTGCCCGGCTGGGTGCAGAGCGGGTTGATCGAAAGCGCGGCGGGAAAAACCGTACTGACAGGCGAACAGAGCGGCAGTTATGTGGAGGTTTCCATGCGGCCGGGTGAGGAGACGGTGACGGTGAATTTTGATATGCCGGTACGTTATACCACAGCCCATCCCCTTGTGGAGGAATGTGTCAGCCAGGCGGCAGTGGAGCGAGGCCCCCTTGTGTATTGTATTGAAACGCCGGATGCGGATGTAGATACGCTGGATGCCCTTCTCTGGGATATTCATACGGAATGGACGCCGGTGGATTACGAGATCGCGGGCCGAACGGTGAAGGCACTTACCGGACAGATGTATGTCCATGAGGAGCCGGTGCAGAAAAGCCTGTACCGCACACTGGAGCAGACAGGGCTGAAAAAGACGGATGTGCGGCTAATCCCCTATTTTGCATGGGACAACAGGGGAGAAAAGGACGATGGCACTTATGACGTATATGCCATTGAAGACCTGCTGGATACGCCGGACGATATGGAATATGACGAGATGCGGATCTGGATGCCGGTGGCATACCGTTGACAGCGGCAAAGACAGAAAAAACAGGAGGATGTGACTGCGTTTGCGCGGTCAATCCTCCTTTTTATGTCCCAAAACTTTGTAGATCAGGATCATGCCGTATAAAACTGCGGGAACGGCGACGGTGCAGAAGATGGAAGCCTCAAACCACTGGAACCAGTCCGGCCGGTGCATCAGGGCAAAGACCAGCGTCAGCAGGTACATGAGGATCAGCAGACAGGCGCCGATCAGCGCGGCGATCCGTTTCAGTTTTTTCATAAAAACAGCTCCATTCTGAAGACGTAGTCTGGACAATGGGACGCAGAGTGCAGAACCGTATCCGCGATCAGGAAATTTGCGACGTCTTCGGCGCAAATGAACAGATCCACAATGGAAATTTCTTACAGTATACACGGAAAAAGAAGATTTGGCAAGAGCTGCCTCCGATTCCCGGAAAGGATTTTTTGGTGAAAAGAATAAAAAAAATTCTTGACAGGTCAGGGGACAATCAGTATAATACATAGTGCTGATGCAATCGGGGTGTGGCCCAGTTTGGTTAAGGCGCAACGTTAGGGACGTTGAGACCGCAAGTTCGAATCTTGTCACTCCGATATAAACGGGAAGTCAGCCTGTAAGGGCTGGCTTCCTGTTTTTCTGTCACGGAAAATCCCGGCGGATTTCCCACGACAGAAAAGGATCAGCCCGCTTTGTTCCGTAACGGAAAGATGAAAAGGAGGCGCGTATGTTTTATTTCGGATGGGAATTTCCTCTGCTGGATGCACTGCAAAAAATACATAATCCTTTTTTGGACCGGCTGGTGGTGGGAATCACTGCGCTGGGCAATGGAGGGCTTCTCTGGATCGCTGCCGGCATTGCCATGCTGTTTTTCAAAAAATACAGAAGATGCGGGTTTACGGTGCTTCTGGCCCTTTTGTTCTCCCTGCTGGTAGGAAATATTCTGCTGAAAAATCTGGTGGCAAGATCCCGGCCCTGCTGGATCCGGACAGATGTGCCGCTGTTGATCGGAAATCCTAAGGATTTTTCCTTTCCATCCGGTCATTCTCAGGCGAGCTTTGCCGCGGCCCTGAGTATTTTCCTGAATCACAGAAAGCTGGGAATCGCGGCGCTGGTTCTGGCGGCGCTGATCGCTTTTTCCAGATTATACTTATATGTGCATTTTCCTACTGACGTGCTGGCGGGGATCGTGATCGGCTGTTTATTGGCTTTGGCCGCATACCTGATCATCAAACGGGTCAGGCCTGCGACGGCGGCCGCTGACCGGTAGCAGTGTATCGGGTCTTTTTTGAGGCAGCGGCGCTGCGGGTTTTCGTCTTATTGAAGATGAGAGAGACAGAGGAAGATCGTGAGTACAAAAAAAGTGCGGATCCAAACGGTTATTGTCTGGATTCGCACTTTTTTCAGTGCAGGAAAAGGGACTTGAACCCTCATGATATTGCTATCACACGGACCTGAACCGTGCGCGTCTGCCAATTCCGCCATTCCTGCCCAATATTTGCGGATGATACAGATCTGGGAAACAGCTCTGCATCAAAATGCGGGAAAAGGGACTTGAACCCTCACGGTAATTCAACCACATGATCCTTAGTCATGCCTGTCTGCCAATTCCAGCATTCCCGCAAACAAACTGCTCAATTATAATATCACTCCTTTTTGACGTTGTCAAATGATTTTTGAACAAATTTCAAGAAATTTCCGGAAAATATCATTGACAGCCCTTTTGCGTATATGATATAGTGACTTTAGAGCTTTAAAGCGAAAAAGCCAAATATACATAAGGAGGGAAAACAGTGGTTATTAAAATTTTGTTGCTGTTGATTTTTTTCGCAGTGATGGTGAGCGTCGGGATCTATGCCAGAAAACACGCTACCAACATGAATGACTTCGTTCTGGGAGGAAGAGGAGTAGGCCCCTGGCTTACCGCCTTTGCTTACGGCACCTCCTATTTCTCCGCCGTGATCTTTGTAGGATATGCGGGACAGTTCGGATGGCGCTTCGGTATCGCGTCCACATGGATCGGACTGGGCAATGCTTTTCTGGGCAGTCTTCTTGCATGGGTCGTGCTGGGCAGAAGGACCAGAGTGATGACCCAGCATCTGGACAGCGCCACCATGCCGGATTTCTTCGCAAAGCGTTTTCACAGCAAGGCGCTGAAGATTGCGGCGTCTATTATCGTATTTGTATTTTTGGTTCCCTATACAGCGTCTCTCTACAACGGCCTTTCCCGGTTGTTCGGAATGGCCTTTGATATTGATTATTCTGTGTGCGTCATCGTAATGGCGGTACTCACCGGCGTTTATGTGATCGCCGGCGGCTATATGGCTACAGCCATCAATGACTTCATTCAGGGAGTGATCATGCTGGTGGGTATCGTAGCGATTATTGCTGCGGTGCTGCACAGTCAGGGCGGTTTTCTGGAAGCACTGAACAAGCTGGCTCTTGTGACAGATGAGAGCACCACCACGCAGGTGGGCGCCTTCAATTCCTTTTTCGGGCCGGACCCTGCAAGTCTGCTGGGCGTTGTGATTCTTACCTCTCTCGGCACATGGGGCCTGCCCCAGATGGTGCAGAAGTTCTATGCTATCAAGAGTGAGAAAGCCATCAAAACAGGAACGATCGTTTCCACAGCCTTTGCCGTGATCGTGGCAGGCGGCTGCTATTTCCTCGGGGGCTTTGGGCGTCTGTTCTCCGCACAGGTGGACATTTCCAAAGGTTATGACCAGATCATCCCCGCGATGCTTTCTTCCCTGCCTGACCTGCTGATCGCTGTGACCGTGATTCTGGTGCTGTCTGCATCTATGTCTACCCTTTCTTCTCTGGTGCTTACATCCAGTACTACGCTGACGCTGGATCTGCTCAAGGGACATGTGGTGAAGGATATGGACGAGAAGAAGCAGCTGCTCACCACGCGGATCCTGATCGTATTCTTCATATTGGTATCAGTGATACTTGCATTGATCCAGTATAAATCCAGCGTGACTTTCATCGCCCAGCTGATGGGTATCTCATGGGGCGCACTGGCCGGCGCTTTTCTGGCGCCGTTTATGTACGGCCTGTATTGGAAGGGCACAAGCAAGATCGCTGTTTGGGTCAGCTTTATTTCAGGCGCGGGCATTATGATCGCGAATATGATCGTACCCGATATTTTCCCGGCGTTCCTGAAGTCTCCCATTAACGCGGGCGCATTTGCCATGATCTTTGGCCTGGTGGCGGTACCTGTCGTCAGTCTGTTTACCAAAAAGCAGGATGCCAAAGAACTGGAAGAGATCTTCAGCTGTTATGATGAAGAAGTGGCTGTTACCAAGAAAAAAGCCCTTGGGAAATAATAGAAAAGAACGGAAAAAACGTCTGGCTGCCGCACCGTATCTGGTGCGGCGGCCTTTTTTTGCGTCACAGGAAATTTCTGTGACGCAAAAAGTTTGATAACAGGAAAATGATTGCGCAAAAACAGGGTTGACAAAACTGTATTATCTGTATATATTGTTAATATACAGATGACATCGGCCGGTGTACTGTATGCAGGCTATACTATCACGGTAGAAACAGGGAATGTCCTGGCATTTCAGAAACGGAGGATCAATTGAACATTATTATCGATAATAAAAGCGGCGCGCCGATTTACGACCAGATCTATTCTCAGATCAAAAATCAGATCATCAGCGGCGCTTTGAAGGAGGATGAGCCGCTACCCTCCATCCGCAATCTGGCCAAGGATCTGCGGATCAGCGTCATCACCACCAAGCGGGCTTACGACGAGCTGGAAAAGGAAGGGTTTATCTACACTATTGCAGCCAAAGGCTGCTTTGTGGCCCCAAGGAATGTAGAGCTTCTGCGGGAGGAAAACTTAAAAAAGATCGAGGCTTTGATGCAGGAGATCATCGGGCTTTCCGCGTCCTGCAATTTAAGCCGGGAGGATCTGACGGAAATGTTTCAGCTGATGCTGAAAGAAAATTAAGAAGCTGCGTGAGGCGCAAAAAGCCGGACCGGGGCGTGCCGGATGTATTTTATGCAAAAGGAAAGTGCAAGCGCCGGGAAGAAGGATCGAAGCGGGAATTGTAATAACATAATGGAGGTTGTTTTGTCTATGGATGCAAACGCGTTGGAAATCAAAGATCTGCGGAAATCTTACGGGGATTTTACGCTGGACGGGCTGAGCCTGACCCTTCCCAGAGGCTGTATCATGGGCCTTGTAGGGGAAAACGGCGCGGGAAAGAGCACCACCATCAAACTGATCTTGGGAATGATAAAAAAAGACGGTGGTTCGGTGCGGATCTTCGGGGAGGATCCCATGACGGATATGGAAGCGCTGAAGGAGGACATCGGCGTGGTGCCGGACGAGATCGGTTTCCCGGATTTTGCCACGGCAGAGATCATCGGCCGGATCATGAAAAACGTCTATCGGAACTGGGAGCAATCTGTATATGAGGACTTCCTGAAAAAGATGGACATCCCGAAGGACCGGAAATTCAAGGAATATTCCAGAGGCATGCGGATGAAGCTGGGCATTGCGGCGGCGTTGTCCCACAGGCCGAAGCTGCTGCTCCTTGACGAGGCTACAAACGGCCTTGATCCGGTGGTGCGGGACGAGGTGGTAGAGCTGTTTTCGGAATTTACCAGACAGGAGGATCATGCGGTGCTGATCTCCTCCCATATTGTCAGCGATCTGGAGAAGATCTGCGATTACATTGCCTTTCTGCATAAGGGAAAGCTTCTGCTCTGCGAGGAAAAGGACCGGCTTCTGGAGCAATACGGTATGCTCCATTGTACAGGAGAACAGCTTGCGGGGCTGATGCCGGAGGCCGTCATTGGGAAAAGGGAATCGGCCTATGGGGCGGAAGCCCTTGTGAAAAGGAATATGCTGCCGGCAGGATGGGAGACAAGTCCCGTGAGTCTGGAGGAGCTGTTTGTGTTTATGGTTAAGGGGAGCGCATAAAGGGGTTTTTGGGCCGTTGGGGCCCTGTCTGTGAAATAGCTATTTTTAGAAAAAAAGAAAGTCAGGTAGAAAAAATGAAAGGCTTGTTGTTAAAAGATTTTTATATGGCGGCACATTACTGCAGATCATACCTGCTGCTTGTTATCGTGTTTGCGGGCGTGTCCATTTTTTC
>CANQNE010000047.1 GCA_947625135.1 uncultured Lachnospiraceae bacterium | reverse complement strand
TATATTTCACCTCATTAATGTGTAATAGATAACTCTTGATTATCCTTCATCCACCTTCATCAAATTTCGCGGATGCTTCTCTGTCAGGATCTCTTTCTGCTTATTCATGGAGACATACGTGTAAATCTCCGTTGTATTGATCGAACTGTGTCCCAGCATCTTTTGGATATATCGAATGTCCACGTCTGCCTCTAACAGGAGCGTGGCGAAGGAGTGCCGGAACATGTGAGGCGTGATGTGCATTGTAATCCCCGCAATATGGGCATATTTGCAGATCATATTTCGCACGGACTGTTCTGACAGCCGGTTATGACGGCGATTCAGAAACAGCCAGTTGCTGCCGGATGTCATGGATATCGCTGCTTCTTCGGAAACTGAAAAAACAGATATCCGGTAGTTATGCAATGCTGCTAATACGTCTGGATTTCCAATCTGCAGAACACGCTCCCTGGAGCCTTTGCCAAAGATCAGAACCTTTCCGGATTCCAGATCAATATCCTGCCATTTCAGATGGCATAATTCAGAAATTCGCGCACCGGTTGCAAAAAGGAGTTCTATCACAGCAATGTCGCGGATGACCACCTGTTTTTGATACGGTGTTTTGGCGTATCTTTTTTCATGGTAGAGGATGGAAAGAAACTTTTGTAGTACACTTGTGGGAATGGTCTTTGGCAACCGCAGCGGCTCGCGGAAACGGATATTCATTTTTGTGAAGGGATTAAATTCTATGATCTCTTCATCTTCAAGAAAGCGGAAGAATGCTTTTACACTGGCAATCTTCCGCTTAATTGTTTTAGGTTGAAAACTTTGATGCAGGATCGATAAGTAATCGTTCAGCGTTTCTTTTGTGATTGGGAAGCGGAAGGACGTTATGGCGGCAAATTGTGCCAGATCAATACGGTATGCCTTTAGGGTTTTGCTATTAAGTTCTTTGTGAATCTTACAATATTCTAAATACATTTCTATGAACTTTGTGATGTCTTTCATTTGGATATCTCCTTTGTTTTTTGCAATAGTGTAGCATGGAGTCTTTTGTTTTTACATCTTTCTTGTCAAATCTGTTTAATAACCAGAAGAGATCACGGCGCAAACTGAAAGGCGTGAAGTTCGTTTGTTTCAGAACGGCACTGCGGGAATGATCTGAACAATCTTTTTATATATGGCGCCAACAAAAAATCAATGTATGCGAAGGTGCCATGGCATTAAAAATGCGTTTTTTACCTTTTACCGCAGGCGCTGTGAGAGAATGAAAAAAGAAAAACTTGTTGCAAAGAGTAGACTTTTTAAGACAAGTATTATATAATATATTTAATATTCAAAAATGGGAAAACAGAGGTTAGAAGTGCTTTCAGAAAGTGTTTCATATTGTCTGCTTTATGAAAAAGCAATTCCAAAGAACATGAAAAGGGGAGAGACAAATGGCTATCAGAGATGAAATTGATACAATTCTTGAGAATAGGAAAAAGAAAGCGGACAATCTGAAAAAGAAAAAGGAAGATTTAACTTCGCTGCTGAGCAGTTTGAGCGCTTTGGATGGACTCAGTAAAAAGGCGGTCGATATGATTTCTGATGAGAGCCTGCGGGAAGAATATAAGGCAATCTTTGGAAAGATTGATACGCAAAGTATCAGAGGAGAGATCAAACGGCTGCGGGAACGAATTAACAGAGGGATTGAACGATTTGGTAGGGATTATATCAGCATTGCCACTGTGGGCCGCGCGCGTCAGGGAAAGAGTCGTTTTCTGCAGGCTGTTGGAGATCTGGATAATCAGATCATTCCTGCTTATGATACCACGGATTGTACCGGTGCCACGTCAGTGATCAGAAATGATTCCGGCATGGCGGAGGGTCTTGTTTCGGCGATGATTACCTTTCGGCAAAAACAGGATCTGGTGAATATTGTTTCCTCCTATATTGAGGCGATCGATCCTTCCTATCTCAGAGGCAATCCCATTCATTTTGACGATATTGGGGAAATCCAGCTGGAAAAATTGAGCGAAAAAGTGGAGTCTGGTAATGTCAAACAGACAATCCCTTTGGGACATCTGAAAAAAATCGTAGAAAATTTTGATGAGTTCTGTGACTTGTTTGGACGGGCGCCACTGTCCTTGAGTGAACCGGAGCTGATCAAACAGTATGTGGCTCAGAATAATGGGAAAAATTCTGAAGATCCGGATGTAGAGTATTATTACAAATATCTGGCCGTGGCAAGGGCAGATATCACTTGCCGCTTTTTTGCGGACTGCGGCAGGATCGTGCTGGTGGATACGGTAGGTTTGGGCGATACAAAGACTGGTATCGAGGAAGCTATGCTGAACACTGTGGATGAAGAGTGCGACGCTGCTATTGTAGTGACAAAACCGATCTCCACTCCCCAGGACAAGGATGTGGATCTATATAACCTGCTGCGGGATCGGTTTGCACAACGGGATATGAAAAAATGGCTGTTTTATGCAGTGAATCTCCACAAGGGAAATAATGACAATGTGGTGTTCTCTTTTGCAAATGAGATCAAGACAAAACAATTTGATGTGTGTGACTGCAGTGTTATTGACTGCTCTGATAAAGAGGCGGTAAACAGGGATTTCATGATGCCTCTTTTGCAAAAACTGGTTACGAATATGAATGACATTGACCAGGCGTTTTTGGATCAGATATACAGTCAGTGGCGGAAGGTGATGCAGAAATGCGGGCGGTTTATGGAAAGCCTTCCGCAGTTGACGCCGATCGATCCGGGACAACAGGCGGGCTTGAAGGCGTTCCAGATCGGACAGAACACATACCAGCGCATGACGGCAGAATTGAAAAAAAAGGTACTGGAGTGGCGAGAGGAGAAAGATCGGCCTAATAGTTCTTTATGGAACCGGGTACAGGAGATCCTGAACAAAATGGATAATATGGCGCCCAGTGCCCAGAGACTGCAGCGGGTTATTGACACCAATGGTTCCATGATGCCTTACGGACTTTGGGAGGCGGCCTTAAACTATACGCGCAATGAGATTACGGATCAGTTTAATTCCATTGACGATATTATGGATAAAGAAACGATCACCTTTAAGAATTCTCTGGTAAAGACAATGTATGACGCCCTCAGGAGTATTATGGCCGAAAATTCGGAGAATGAGAAACAAGATACAGACGGTGGAAAAGAGCCGGATATGATGAAGTGGCTGAAAAATATCACGGAAGAGGTTTTCAATGATAAGCCTCAGTACAAGCAGATTTACAAGGCTTTCCAATTTTTATATCAGTTTGAATTCAATACAAGAGAGCATGTAATTCAGGAAGTCCGAAGGCAGCTTTACAGTATCAATCCCTTTGCAGAAAGCTATACTTCTCCCGAATATAATTTCAGCAACACAAATACAGGAGAAGAGGTGCATTATTATCTGACCTCACGGATGGCGGTAATTGAAGATGAGTTGCGCCATTCTCTGGTGAATCTGTACCGCACGCCCAATCAGACCTTTTATGCGGCTGCGGAAGAATTTTACGACCGTATCACTTTTGCGATTGATATTGACACCCAACATTCCGAAAAAAATGACGAACGATTTGTAGGAATGGACTGGGTGTGGGGAAATTTCTTTATGGAGTTTAATACGAAGGTGCAGGAGGAGAATAAGGAGCGTTACAGTGCGGTGAATGAACTGATCACGCTTTATAACGGGAATCTGGCCTTGTTAAATGATATGATCGCGGCAATTGGCCGCTGAAAAGGGGAAGGTGTTGTATGGATTCGATCAATATATTGATGTTAGGCGGAAAACGATGTGGGAAAACCACGGTGTTGGCGTCCATGTGCAATGAAGTTGAGAAGCTGCTGTCTGGTACGGGCATGAATCTGAGTGTCGGCCAGCAAACAAAGCTTGATCTTGAACGGGCACAGATGGTCATCGCTCAGAAACTGGATGTGTTTAAAAATCCCCTTACGCGGGTGGAGGTAGACGATAATCCTACAAGCGCCATGAAATCCTATTCGTTTCAATTGCGTCTGCAGGACAGTGGGAAAGGAATTCCTTTCCAGATTTATGATATTCCGGGAGAATGGCTGAGTGATACCCATCAGGAGCAGATAAAAAGTTTAATTCATCAATGTCAGGTCATCATTATTGCCATTGATACCCCATATCTGTTTGCGAAAATGACGGATGAAGGTTATGGAAAGTACCATGGAGAATACAATAAGCCTACGCAGATCGCAAATTTCTTCAAAAACAGTCTGACTGTAAACGATATCAAGGATCGCATGATATTATTTGTACCTATCAAATGTGAACGGTATTATCACCTGACGCATACGCCGCAATTAAATGCTTTTAACAGAGATTATATGCAGGAGTTGGTGGATGCGGTGAGCAACGGGTATCGGGAGCTGCTGCAGTATCTGCGTTCCGGCCGTGATCTGATGAACAGCTGTACGATAGCCATTACCCCCATCTTATCTGCGGGAGGGATTGATTTTGTCTGCTTCCGAAATGATCCGGAGACAAACAAGATGGTTTCTCTGTATCAGGAGGCAGAGTTTTTGCCCCAATATGAAAGAGGCTATCATCCCAAATTCTGTGAGCAGCCTATGGCATATTCGCTCACGTATATTTTGAAGCAGGCGCTTTCTAATCTGGACAATAACAGTTCGCTTTATCAATTTAAATCTAACCTGCAGAGTGGTTTCAGCTATGCTCAGCTGACGCAGGCAACGGAATGCCTTCGTAAGCGGCTGAAACGAAACACGGGAATGTACGCAGAAGACGGTTACTATATTATTCAAAATCCAAAAGGAATTTAAAACTGTAATCAGGGGGATTTACATGAACAGCTATCTGTATTGCTCTTACGCGCAATCCAGAAGAGGGTTTTTCCCTGCTTATGTGGAAAAAGACAGACTGATACCGGCAGATGGTACAGGCGGAGTGGTAATGCCGCCAATGATCTGGGATTTTTTCTCGTATGACAGATTTTGTTTTCTGTGGCAGGAATACTGTGATGCTTCTCCTTATGACGGCAGCATGCCGGGAGATAAAATAATGTTTGGCGTTCGGGGACTGGAGGGTTTGATCTCTGGCAGAACAGGAACGGCAAATATTGCAATAGAGGCGGACAGGGAAGAAGCTGAGCGGATAAAAAGAATCGTTCTGGCGGTACTCGGAGATTATGAGGGATTTGCGTCCAGATTGTTCGAATGGCTTGCTCTTGGCGGAGACTGTGGGTATCAGTTGGACGTGGGGGCATTTCGGGACTGGCTGCAATATGTATGTATACCTGCAGAATGGCCATACACAGTTGAAAAAAAGAGCGCCGGGGGAAGTATGCTGAAGAAGCTCACGAAACAGAAAAGCGAGATCGGAAGGGAAAAGGCGAAAATTCGCTTTGCAGTTTGTACAGATGAGTGGGATGCGGTAAAGGCTTATGCCGGGTCGTTGCAGGCTGCCCGCCGCAGACCAAAGACAGTGCTGATGAGGGACGAATTTCGGAGACTGTTTGAGAATAATGGAGGAAAAGAGTAAAGATGCCTTTTGGATTTTTTGAAATTGACGGGGAATTCCCCTTGGGCAAAAAAAGGGGGAAAAAACAAAAAAATAAAAGGGCAAAGACGGAGACTGTGATACCCGAATCTGTCCCGCAAAAACCCGAAACGCCGCAGCCTGCGGCAGCGCCGGAGTTTAATGAGCAAGAAAGTGATATCGGTCTCTGGAAAAATCCTGCGGCTGCCACAGTGAAGATCCTTTTGGTAGGCGAGACCGAAGAGCTGATGCGGGATTATCTGTGCGCGTTGAAACAAAACATGGATGAACTGCTTAATGGCAGTGAGCTTACATATTATACAAAAGAAAATGAAACAATTGCGGAAATTGTAGAAGTAAAAAAGGAACTGGTCGATTGTTTCTGGGAGGGCAAAGGGAAAACATGGCCCGATTATCAGGAAACAAAGACGGACGGGAGCGAAAAGAATTATACATTCAGCATCAGCCCGGCGGGCAACCCTCAGATTTCTGTAGATCTGCAGTTTATCTGCAGAATTCCCTCTATGGTTACGGAACCTTTGCGGCGGGGATGTCAGGCAACATGGATTCTTGCGGACGGAGCCGGCGATGATGCTGATGAGACAGGGAAACAACAGATCAGGCAGCTTCTGAGCAGTATTTCGGAAGAACATCAGGCGCAGAAGGCACCTGTTTTATTGTTGGCTTTTAATCTTGAACAGATAGGACATTTTAAAGGAACGGGCGCGAACGCACAGTTGTCGGACAGTGTGCGAAATCAGGTATATTCAAACTGCAGAAAAGTATACAAAGAAGCGTGTCCGGGGTGTGATCCCCTTCTCTATACCATACAGTTGTATGGGGGATTGGAGCAAAACGGCAGGAATGAGCAGGGGAAACCTGTGTACAAAGTGAACGACAGCGGATATTTTAACAGTTATGTTCCGGAAGGGTGTCAGATGCCGCTGTTTCCTACATTGGCTGCAGTGAGAGAAAACGAAGATCCGTTTATGGTATCTGCGGCCGGTGACAGAATGTGGATGGCACTGCAGAAATGTTTCAATCCGTATTTGGGATTGAAGCAATGGAGAGTTGCTTTGCTGAAAGAAGAGGAGCCTTCATGAAAAAAACGAAATTTGACTGGCTTATGTTGGGACTGTCTGCCGGATGTTCTCTTATAGGCATATTGCTCTGTTTGGGCGTGTACGAGACAATGACGTATGAAGATACTGTCGGCCTGATCGTTTGGAGTGGATGTGTGTTTACCATACCGCTTTTGGCTGGACTGATCGGTGTCTGCATCGCGGAACAGATCCATCGGCGGAACGGAATCCACGTAGTAAAAAGAGGTCACCGGTTCATTTCTTTTCTTCTTGCGATAGTACTTGGCATGCTTTTGGGAGGAGGCGGACAGGCTCTTTATATGCTCCGGGTGGATAAGCATACAGAGCAGGTCAAAGAGAACAGTTGTGTCAGTATTTTGATGGATGGTTCTACCAGCATGGCAGATTGCAGGGATGCCTGTATCAATGCGGCGGAGCAGCTGATCGACAGTATGGATCAGGGCAACGCGGTACAAATAACCTTATTTGCCAGTGAGGTTCTGGACTACACGCCTCTGATGTATATGGATGATGCGGGAAAAGACCAGTTGAAACAGTTTGTGCGCGCCATGGATACGGTAGGCGGCACAGATTTTGACGCGCCATTGCAGCAGGCATTGGATATGCTCGCTGCATTTCCGGATTTAAAAAGCAGGAAATCCGTCATACTGCTTACAGACGGAAAAGCGGATATCAGTGATGAGATCCAAAATAGTTATCTGGACGAGCAGATTTCCCTTCACAGTATCTGTATTCAAAATGAAGCAGACGGAGAAGAGCCTTCGTTGAAGAATCTGAAGGCGTTTGTGAATAAGAGCGGCGGAAAATACATTACCTTGCAAAAAAGTGAAAATGGAACACTGGATATGAATGAATTACTTTCGGCTTTGCAGTATGCTTATGAATCACCGGAAAAGACAGTGTCTATGAACAGCAGCCTGCTTGTCTATGGAAGCGAAGGTATGAATATACTGCGGTTTTTGCTGCGGTTGATCGTATTTGCCATATATGGGCTGGCAGTTACCTTTGTCTATTACCACAGAGTTGGTGTCAGTGATCTCATTGTAAGCGGCGTGATAGCCGTTTTAATGACGATAGGAGCCATTTTCTTTGAACGATTGGATATTCTTGGAATGATAATTTTTGTAATGTTGTCCGTTTTGTTTTACTGGTGCGCATTTACCAGTTATTATGTGGTGGACAGAAAACAGGAGGGCGAACTTGTATAATTGGGAACAAAAAGGATGGTTTGCGGAATGTACGGAGGAAGAGCGCATTGCCCGGTACCGGCAAGAGGCTAAAGAAAATGTAAAGGCACAATTTTATTGGGCGGATTTTTTACTTTCCAAGGGAAGCAGTGGCAGTGATGTTTCGGAAGCAATCTGGAATATGGAAAGCGCAGCCCAAAAAGGATACCCTGCCGCGGCTTTTGCAATGGGACAGTTGTTTCACAGCGGCTGGGCGGTAAAAAAGAATGAAAAAATTGCGAAAGAATGGTATGAAAAGGCGGCATTGCTCGGTTATCCGGGTGCAGAGGAGATGTTGCAGCAATTAGGGCGCAGCCGTAAAAGGCGATTTGGCGCTCTGCTGGGAGGAGGCGTCTTTGCGGCTGTTCTTCTGATCGTCGTCGGGGTTGTAGGATATCAGATGTATCGTGGAGAAAAAAACGGTCAGGGGAAGCCGACGGATCAAACAGTTTGGGAAGTGAAGGTAGGGGAAAACACAGAACTGACAGAACCGGCTACCGCGGAAGAGTTTAACCAACAGCTGCAGGCGGTGATCGACAAGTATGACGACGAACTGGTAATCAGCGGTCAAAGAAGCAGCAACCGTTTATTACTGAATTTCAAGGAAGGAACACTGGATCTTTCAGACTTTTTGGCGGATAAAGTGATTGCCAGCGAGAATAGTATGATCGTGATTCAATTTGCGACTGAAGAGGAAGCAAAGCGCTGCATGGAAATCCTTCGTTCCACAGAAGGAGTAACTTACGTGGAAGAGGATACTTACACAAATATGATCGATGAAAAGAGTGATGGGAAGGACGCGGAAGCTGCTAAGGGAAAGATGTTTAACTATGGTTACGTTTCCGACGTCAGCGGATATCAATACTATACATGGGGTGCAATGGATATGCAGCTGGATCAGCTGGCTGCCTGGATGCGGGAATCTGTATCCGGGCAGGCTGTGGTCGCTGTTGTGGACAGTGGTGTAAAGGCAAACTCGGAAACGAAGGACAGGATACTTGAGGGAATTGATTTGGTGGACAGTTCTGCCGATGCTCAGATGGATTATGATGGACATGGAACTCATGTTTCCGGGACGATTTTGGACTGCACTCAGGGACTGGATATTAAGATCCTGCCGGTACGCGTACTTAATGAAGAGGGCGTAGGAGCTGCTTCGGTCATTTCACTGGGTGTGTATTATGCTGTGGAAGAGGGCGCCCAGGTAATCAATTTGAGTTTGGGCGGGCCACATTCGGACTGTCAGGATGCAGCAATCGAAAAAGCGCTGGAGTTGGGAGTGCTTGTAGTGGCAGCAGCAGGCAATGAAGGTGCCGGAATTGGTACCGTTGAACATTGCCCGGCCCATATTGAAGATGTTCTTACGGTAGGCGCTTATATGCAAAATCATCAGATCGCAGATTTTTCTAATTATGGGGATTGTGTGGATGTCAGCGCGCCGGGGTATGAAGTGGTAAGTTACGGATTGAATGATGATCTGGTGGCGTTGGACGGAACATCTATGGCGACGCCCCATGTGTCTGCGTTGGCGGCAATGCTCTGTATGTGTTATCCGGACGCGTCGCCTGCCCAGATTCAAAAATATATCAAAGATTATTGTGATCCCCTGGGGGATGAAGCACATTACGGGAAAGGAATTTGCCGGGGAAGTGCATACGTGGAAGTTAACCAATAGTGTACAGATAAAAGACAGGTGCGAGCAGAGGTGACAAAATGAGCGGGCAGTCGGAAGATAATAAAACAGTAAAGTGGAGATGTCCAAAATGCGGCAGTGTCAGTGAGATTGGCCAGGTGCGCTGCGGAAAATGCGGAGCGGATCTGCTTTTGATGGGAAAACTGGTATATGTAAATGATTCCGGCGGCGTGATCGGCGAAGTCACTTCCAAAGATACAGCCGGGATGGATATTCCGTTTGTGGATATTGAGAATGATTCGGATTCGGATTCTGCTTCAGTTCCTCCGGATATGTCCGGGAAGAAAGAAAACACAGGAAATAATCCTGAGGATGATCCTGTCAGGCCGGAAGCGCAGAAGGCATCAGAAGAAAAGAATCCGTCCCATGGACAAGATTTTGTACAGCCGAATAAGAAAAAGAAGCAGAAAACAAAAGATCCGGCATATAGCGGCGGCGTGGCTCCAGTTGAAAAAAATAAACCGAAAAAAAGAAAAAATTTCTGGATTATAGCGGGCTGTATTTTGGCGGTTCTGATAGTAGGCGCAGGCATAATTGCGTGGAATTTGGTTTTGCCAAAGATTCGTCTTGGAAACGGCACAGGAACACAGGAAACAACGCCGGCTCCCACACGAAGCGCGGAAGCAACACCGGCTCCTACGCGAAGTGCGGAAGTAACACCGGCGCCCACACAAAAAACGAATTGGAAAAATAATCTGTTGAAGCCGGACGTGATCGATCCGGCTTCAGAGGGCGGAAAGGTTTTTGGAAGTGAGATTAACCGGGAAGAGATAAATAGAGTAGAGATACTGAGTACCCTCGATGATGCGCCGAAAGACGCATGGGATGTATCGGCGGCAGGAGATGGCTGTGTTCTTGCATGGACAGAAAAAAAGGACGATTATTATACGCTGTACATTGCCGGAGAAGGTGGTGTAAATGCAAGTCAGGCATGTGCGACATTATTTATGAATTATAAAAATTTGCAGGAAATTGCATTTAACGGTGCATTTATCACAGATGGTTGCACGGATATGTCCTGCATGTTTGCCAACTGCAGCAGTCTGGGAATACTGCAGCTGAATGATTTTAATACATCAAGTACCAAATATTTCGACTCCATGTTTTATGGCTGTACCTATTTGTATACTTTGGATGTAAGCAGCTTTTATACGAAATACGCAACAACATTCAGACAAATGTTTTGTAACTGCAAAAACCTGACATATATAAATGTGGGCGGATTTGAAACAGAAAATGTAACGGACATGAGCTATATGTTTTATGGGTGCAGCAGTTTGACAGACGTGGATGTCAGCGGGTTTAAAACAGAAAACGTGACAACGATGAAGGGAATGTTTCATGACTGCACAAATTTAAAAAGAGCAGATGTGGGAAGATTTAATACATCAGGAGTTACAACAATGGAGTGTATGTTCAATGGGTGCAGCAGTTTGACAGACGTGGATGTCAGCGGCTTCGACACAGTAAATGTAACGAATCTGAGCCACATGTTTTGTAATTGTACAAATTTGGAAAAAGTGGATGTGAGCAGGTGGGACACCTTCAATGTCACAGATATGAGTTATATGTTTTATGGTTGTGGAAATCTGAGCATGACCAATGATTATATTTCCATTCCGGCAAATGCGAATAAAGAAGGGATACTTGAGGGAACCAAGTACACATTAAAGGACTAGCGGAGGCGGGCCTTACGGGATCCGGATCAGGGAAATGCGTGGAGTTTATTACATTGCAATAAATTTGAGAGGAGATCCTGTCTTATGATTTTTAACAAATTATTTTCAAAGACCAAAAAAGAAAAAAATACAGAGGATAATCAAAGCAAACCACGGAAGGAACCACAGCCGGAGCGCATCATAGAGCGGATGGTTAAAATGACGCTGGACAAGGTATATGAGGAAGTGAGCGCCAATATGCCAGACAAAGGGCCGTTTAAGCCGATCAGCGCGTATTTTCGCGTGCCGGACTCCGAATTTCTGGCAGTTGTTCAGGTACAGGCGGATACTGATACCGACAAACGGCGTATGCGGGTTTTTGCCCACAAAGAATACAGTGACAGGGCAGCGAATCATTTTTACCCGGCTATGTCCAGCGATGAGATGAAAGCATATCTTCAGAGTGAAGAAGCTGTAGAGGAAGTTTCCGATTCTGTCAGGACACTAACGGCAGAATAAGGCACTTTCGGGAGGCCGTTTCAAAGTGTGTGTAAACTTAAAAATTAAATGCAGATTATGAAGAAAAATCTGTTCTGCTGTCTGGAATCAGCGATGATGATGAAATCTCAGGAAACGCGGAAGAATGCTTTTACACTGGCAATCTTCCGCTTAATTGTTTTAGGTTGAAAATTTTGATGCCTATGAACTTTGTGATGTCTTTCATTTGGATATCTCCTTTGTTTTTTGCAACAGTGTAGCATGGAGTCTTTTCTTTTGATATCCTTCTTGTCAAAACTTTGCATCATTACCATATAAAATCTAAAAAAATAAACTTTTTTTCAAAAAGTGATTCTTTTTTACCCTCTGAAAAGCCTATTAGTGAGAGGGTCATTTTTATTTCATTTCAAAATCTAAAATTCCCTTTCATTGCACCTTGACAACTAGAAGG
>CANQNE010000046.1 GCA_947625135.1 uncultured Lachnospiraceae bacterium | reverse complement strand
TGAAAGAAACAGTTCTGAGGTCATTTTTCTTTAGGGACAGTCTTTTTCATGTCAACTGACAATTCTTTTACTTCATCCAGTACCACACTAATCTCCATTTCCACCTTATTATGTGATATAATAAGGTATGCCAACATTTAAAGATTATACTATGAATCAATTACAATTACCACTATCTTTTGAGGAATTCATTCCGGAAAATCATCTGGTAAGGGTCGTAAATACAATCGTGGACAGTCTGGAGTTAAGTTCACTCTACGGCAGATATAAAAAAGGCGGATGCCCTGCATATCACCCAAAGATGATGCTGAAGGTAATGATATACTCATACTCTCAAAAAACATACTCTTCCCGACAGATTGCCAAGGCACTCAGGGAAAATGTCAACTTCATGTGGATTGCCGGAGGGAACAAGCCTGATTTCAGGACGATCAACCGTTTCCGCCTGAACATGAAGGACATCATAGAGGATGTGTTCTACGAAGTCGTAAAACTCCTGATTGAGAAGAAATATATAAAACTTGAGAATTACTTTTTGGATGGAACAAAGATCGAAGCCAATGCCAATAAGTATACTTTTGTGTGGAAGAAATCCATTGATAATTATGACAGGAAACTGGACGGGAAAATCAAAAGCCATTTAAAAGAGATTGACCGGATTGTTGCTGAAGAAAACAGGATTTATCTTGATGATGATCTTGAGGAGAATGGGGAAAACACCCGGATCACTGCGGAGCAGGTGGAAGCCGTTGTGGAAACCATAGACAGAAAGCTGGAAGAAAATCCGGAAGATAAGGGATTGAAGAAAACCGCAAAAGAATTTAAGAAGGACATTCTTCCAAGAAAACAGAGATATGAAAAGTCCATGGAAGTTTTTAATGGAAGAAACAGTTATTCCAAAACGGACCACGATGCGACCTTCATGCGGATGAAAGAAGACGCCATGCTTAACGGACAGCTCAAACCCGGATACAACATTCAGATTGGAACAGAGAATAATTACATTGTTGGATACACGATCCATCCGAATCCGACAGATACAAAAACAATGATCCCGCATTTAAAACACCTGAAAGAAAAACTTGGGGTACTGCCGCGGAATGTTGTTGCCGATGCAGGATATGGCAGTGAAGAGAATTATGAATTCTTACGGGAATATGATCTGGGGGCATATGTAAAATATAACAGATTTCATTGGGAGAAGAAAAAGAAAAACAGGGAGAATCCATATCTGTCAGAACATCTCAAATACGATAAAGAAAACAATGAATACATCTGTCCCGAAGGAAGAAAGATGGAGCATGTGGGGACCCGCAAATATGTAACAGAAGCAGGATATGAAACGATCAGGGACTATTACCGGTGTGAGGATTGCAGAGATTGTCCACAGGCAGAAATGTGTAAGAAATCAGAAAAACCACGAACCATGCAGATATCACATCGGTTGAATGAATGAAAGAAACAGGCAAATGATAACCTTTGTTCTAAAAAAGGCCTAGAACTTCGCTCTAAAAGAGTTGTGGAAATTGAGCAGACTTTTGGAAGAATCAAAGGCTGCTGGTCGTTCCGGAGATTTCTTCTTCGTGGAAAGGAAAAGGTAAAAATCGAATGGGGCTTACTGTCCATAGCCCACAACATAGCAAAAATGGCACTGGAGATGTAGAATAATCCGGAGCCATTTTTGTCATTCATAGAATTTAAGGTGTAAAATCTCATTTACTAACCAAAAAGAAGGTATCCCTTCAATATAATATTTCAAATATCATACTTTTGGGACACCCTCTTATTTATTTTCGATTTTCATATGACATCTTTCCGGCAATGCTGGTGACCATGGTAGCAGTGCATCCAGAAACTCCAGATTATTATCCTCCATATGCTTCGGAATCTCACTTAACAGGTATTCATAATACTCATATGGATTCAGCCCGTTTGCTTTTGCTGTTTCCCCAATACTGTATATGACAGCGCTTGCTTTTGCTCCATCAATACTGTCGATCACCCGCCAGTTGTGCTTCCCTATACAAAAGCCCCGCAAGGCTCCCTCCGTTGCATTGTTATCCATTGGCACCTCACCATCTTCCAAAAATACTTTGAGATATTTTTCCTGATTTACACAATAATTCAATCCCTCTGCGGTTTTGCTTTTGGGAGATATTTCCAACGTGTCTAACGTTTCTTTTGCCCACTCAAAGAAAGACTCAACCAGAGGCCTGATTACCAGATTTCTTTTCTCCAGCCGTTCCTCTGTACTGAGTTTTGATAACTCATTATCCCGTTTATAAATCAGGGCAATCTGTTCCAAAGCCATATAAGATACCGTCTGTTTGGCATGTTCCTTGTTTTTTAACGCTTTCAGTGATTCTGAAAACTTTCTGCGGGCATGTGCCCAGCATCCTGCAAACTGAATGTTATCCTGCTCTCTGTCCAGCTTGTGGTATGCCGAATAGCCGTCACATACCACAACACCTTTGAAATCTTTCAGGAATTTCCTCGGATGCTCACTGTTGCGGGTCTTTTGAAATTCATACAGGATAACCGGCGTATCGGTATACATCTTTCCAGTGCGGTATACCCACATAAAACTTTTGCTTCCGGTTGCCCTGCCATCTTTCGCTACCCTCACAGGGGTTTCATCGGCCTGCAGCACATGGTATTGGTATAATTCCCGGTGCAGTCTGTCATACAGCAGCCCCAGGTAATCTTCCGAACAACGGATTACCCAGTTTGCCATTGACTGCCTGCGGATATGCAGCCCGTTTCTTTTATATTCCTGTTCCTGACGGTATAAAGGAACGACATTGATATATTTTGCATTCATAATGGACGCTACCAGCGTCGGTGTCGCAATACTGTTCCGCAGCAGGTCATCCGGTCTGTCTGCCTTGACGATTGTTTCATTGTCTGATCCTGCATACACATGGACATGATGCTCCTCCACTGTATATACAGCAGGCTGGTAATGCAGCCTCTGATAGACTTCATCCGGGAGTTCCTTCCAGTTTTCCCCAAAAAGCTCTTTCAGTTTTTCCAGCGGTAATCCATGGTGCATGACCTTAGTCGGAAGCCCACGCAGTTCTTTTTCCCTAGCGCCCTTTGCTTTTTTCTTCTTCAGCTCCGGGTTCCCCCCTGAGGACATCTTTCATATCCGGTTCCGGATAATAGTGGACATCCACATAACTTTCTGCCTCGTTCAGAATATCCGAAAAATTAAGCTGTCCTTCCAACTCTTCTCGTTTTTCCGTAGAACGCCCAAACCGATGATTGTTAGCTATTGCGATCTGCTCCAGTATTTTTTCCATGTTTATGTTTAACTGTTTCATCTGATCCTGCATGGACAGGAACAAAACAATGAGGGCATCTTTGCTCAAATGATTCAATTCTTCTGCACTGTATTCCCTGTCCATGACAAGACCTCCTCGTAAATTTCTAATAGAATGATATCATGAAACCAGGGATAATGCGAATCCGGGGGAGATAGATTTTCGGCATTTTGCCTATAGATATAAGGCTTTGAGATGCCGCTCCCGGACATATATTCCGGATGTCCTTTTTTTGCCGGACAGTTCTTAAATGTTTTTGTCAGGCTGGATACAGGGCACCAGACCATGTCTTGAAAATGAAACAGGCACAGACAGATGCCTTGTAATCCACCGATAAAATTTCTGCGAAATGCACAAAGAATTATAGAGTTTTTCGGGGGTTACATGCCGGAATTGCCTTTGGCTGGTACAAAGTCAGCCCCTCCATCAGCCAGCGGAACTGCTGGAAAGTCAGGTTGAGAACTTCCTGCTCATTTCTTGGCCATTGAAATTTTCCTTTTTCCAAACGCTTGTATAAAAGCAGGAATCCGTCCCCTTCCCAAAGCAGCCCTTTGATGCGGTCCAGTCGTCGTCCGCAAAACAGAAACAGGACATTTGTTTCGTGGGGATCTAACTCATAAGAAGACTGAATCATGGCAGAAAGGCCATCAATTCCACGCCTTAAGTCGGTATAACCTGTTTATCCTCACGATATTTTTATCCTCATCTTTTCTGATAAAAGCCATTTTTCTTTATCTGAGTTTCAAAAAGATGAGGATAACGTTTTTATCTTAATCCGCAGATTCGTGCCATTTCTGCTTCGTCATCAGGCCATAATGGCTTCTCGTCTGTTGACATATTTCCGGATTCCATTGCTCCTCGCATCATTTCCACTGAAGGAACCGCATAAATACAGGTTGTCTCCGTTGAAGCATGGCCAAGTATCCTAGATATAAGCTCCAGTTCAATTCCATCCTGATACAGATTTGTTGCACGAGTCCGACGAACCATATGCGGATAGCAGTGTTCCGGAAGATTGGGATGTTCAGGCCGTATCTTAGATGCATATTTTTTTTGATACGTTCTACATTTCCTACGGACATCCTGTCTTTCCGGCCTTTTATGACTGTATATATGAATGGTAAGTCAGGATCCCTCGCTGGATGATAAGCCTTTAGATAATTCTTTATGTGGCCGACCGTTGTGTCTGTGATAGCAACAATCCTTTCCTTATCACCTTTTCCGTAAATTCTAAGATAAGGTATTTCAGCATCCAGATTTACAGAAGAAACATCAAGTGATAACAATTCAGAAACCCGGATGGCAGAATCATAAAGTAAAATAAGGATCATCTGGTCCCTCCGGCCAATCTTTGTATCCGCAGGAGCTGAGAGCAATGCCTTAAGATCATCCTCGGATATCAGTTCTCTTGTCAGTTTAGGCGCTTTGAGAAAGGGGACATGTGAAGCCGTCAGCGCTACTGACTGTAAAGAAATATCACCATCCGCAACATACCACAGGTATGCCCTGATTGCTGCCAGCCTGTTATTGCAGGTAGTTTCAGCATTCCCATTTTTATGCAGGAACTCCATGTAGGACCACAGAAAATCATGTGTACAATCTTCGAATCCGAACGACCGCATCGACAGATGCAGTGTGCCTGTTACATATTGTCTGAAAACTGTCAGCGCATCCCGGTAAGTTTCCACCGTATTCCTGCTTTTTAGCACCTGCTCCGGCAGGTAATGTTCAAGGAAGTCAAAGGTCTTCGAAAAAAACAGCTTCTTCTGTGGCTTTTTTCTACTCATAAGCTTTCACCTCCGGAATCACAAGTTTTCCAGACTTATCGCTATCCCTGATGATACGGAACGCTTCGGCAACCTGATGGGAGTAATAGAAAGTTTCGTCCGGGCTTTGATGTCCTAAATATCTGCTAAGGTAGGGAAGCATTTCCTTTAGCGGAATACCTTTTTCCATCCACAGGTCCATTCTTTTTACTACAAAAGTATGCCTGAGGCAGTGTACTGTCGGGGCTTTGTCGCAGCATTCTGCATATGGGGTGAAAGCCCAGAATTCACAGAACTTTTTATCGATTGTACAATTACTCAGACACCGGTCTGTTTCCCTTGCAGGGAAAACCCAGTTTGAAAGACAGTGATATTTATCATGCAGGACTTTTTCATATGTCTGTAATAGTTCCGTAAGGTCTTCAGCCATATACACCAGGCGGTCTTTATGTCCTTTGGACTGCAGGATACGGATCGTTCCCTGCTTTAAATCCACATCTTTCCAGCATAGTTTCCTGGCTTCTGAAATGCGCAGACCGCAGCAATAGATAAGCCGAAAAATCACCTTATACTCGGCAGCCAGTCTATAAAATCCTGCTATGCTGATGGCAGGAACATAACTGTCAACTTCCTCAAAGAATGCTTTTATTTCAGCATCTGACAGGATATGTACTACCTTTTTCTCTGCTTTGTAAAACTTGGAAGAAATGTAAGCTTCTATACCCAGCGGAGCCAGAAACAATGCAAACTGCCGTATTACGGATATCCTGGCAGAGCATGTGGCAAGGGCTTCGCCATCACGTAAAGTTCCCCATTTTTTTACAAGCTCCCTGTTCAGGCATGGCTCTGTAACAGATTCCCCTATACAGAAAGCGTCAAAGTGTTTCATTTTCCATTCTTCGCTTTCATATATAAAACCGGCAGCCCGTTTTTCCTGTATAAACTTTTCAATGTACGGTGCGAAACAGCTTTTGAGCCGATATTCACTGATTTTCATGCCAGGCCTCCTTTCATGAGGATCCCGGCACTGTCCAGGGATAATCCACATTTTCTGCTTCTTTCATCATCCAGAAGCAGATACTTCATGACACTTGTAGGATCACGATGCCCAAGGGCATCCATGACATCATCAATCCCTGCATGGTTCCGTAAAAGATTCGTGGCGAAAGTCCTGCGGGTTACATGAAAACCGCCGCCCTTTACATCTTTTCTCTCAGGCAAAATACGGTAAAGCGCTTTTGTACATACTTTGCCTGTAAGTTTACCATATGGGGCTATTGACCTGACAAAAATATATTTCGTATCAGCCTTTGGCCTGCCGGATGTTATATATGAATATATAGCATTGCCCGCTTCAACAGGCATCGGAAGAGTAATCTGCGTTTTTGTTTTCTTCATGACAATTGAAATCTGACGGTTTTTCCAGTCTATATCTTGAAAACGAAGTGCCAGGATATCACATGCCCGAAACCCCATACTCAATCCGAGTAAAACTATGGCAATGTCACGAAGTTCTACAGGGCCTTTGTGTTTTTTGCGAAATGCATGGATTCTCTGTAACTGTTCGTCAGACAGCACATCAATGATCTTATCCTGCGGGGCAGTCCCTGACAAGAGGCATGCGTCCAAACTGTGGCCATCTGTATATCCTTTTTCATCAAGATAGCGTAGAAACGCCCTTACAATCACAAAGCAGCTGGCTCGGCCATGAAAAGTTGCATGCTCATCATGACCTGAAAACTCTTTTATGGCTGCAGGTGAGAGCTGGTTAAAGCTTTCATAACCATGGTCAATTAGAAATCTGCAGAAACGCGTACAGGAACAACGGTAACTTTTAATTGTACCGACATCCCGAAATTCACGCCTTTTCTGGTCAAGAAGCCCTGCTATCGCCTCCCTGCACCATGATGGCAGTTCATCAAACATTATGGGATTATATCTGTATTTCCCATCTGGATGTATATCACCCGACAAGGAATAATCTTCATAAAATTTCAGAATCCGCCGCCAATGGAGCCATGAATGACCCATTGTTCTTCTGATTTCTGTAAACCAGATCCACATGATATCTTGGTGAAATCCGAAAAAATGCATATCCAGGAACAGGTACAATGCAGTCAGGGCATGCCTGGCAAGTTTCAGGGTTGTCCCGACATATCCGTGCGTTTTCAAAAGTTCAATAAAAAGCATGACTGACTGATAGAATTGATCTGCTGACATGGTTACATCCGTTATCTTGTTCAGAGCCATTCGGTTCTCATCTGAAAACTCAGATACTGATCCGATATGAGGATATATCCGGCAGTTGAAAACAAGGCTGTAGCTCATGGAGCAAATTCCTTTTTCGCCATAAAATCTGATCATACGCACAGTATTATTCAGTATCATGGACTTTGTATCATCAGAACAGTACATTTTTGTTCTTATCAGCTTTATGACTACGTCATAAGTGACATCAGTAATGTCATGCACCCCCATATCATCCAGAAAAAGCAATCCTTCTGAACAATAAATGCGGGTTAATTCCAATGTCCGGGCTGTATAACGGCTACTACGATCATCAAGATACGCATCAAGGTCTTTTTTCCATAGCGCAGGCAGCTTGGCATAGCCTGAGCGGTTAAGATAGAGCCTGCGGTCAGAAATGGTTCCTGTAGCGTCCATTTCCTCTAACTGATATGCATACTGCACCCATACAGCACACCTTTGCCTTGGTAATTCATTTTTAATATCAGCAAGCCAGCTCTCACGGATAGCATCTGAATAGACCTCATTCCTTTGTTTTATAAAAAGTCCAAGGGATTCATAGCAATCCCTATGTGACTTCTGGCTACTGAAACACACCTCTTTTTCTTTCAGCAGTGCCATGACTTTGTCTACAGTTTCATAGTAATTCATGAAATCACATCCTTTCAGTTTTATTGTGATTTCATTATCGCATATAAATTTTTATTCTTATATTATTTTAAAAACAGTCTAAAATCAATGCTCCATCAAAAAGATGAGGATAAAAATATCGTGAGGATAAACCTGTTACAAGGCATATCTTTGAAAAAGCATTCGTATCTGCATCATTGAGCATTGTGTATTACCCCTAACACCATGGACAATAATTCTTTGGAAGTATCCTGTGTTACCTGAATGCAGCAGTTTCCGGTAGAGATACACAGCGAATCCTGTTTTCTGGAAAATGTTCTGTTGTTAGCATCAGCAGTATATGTTGCAGCTTTTGGAGTAAGCGGGACGATTTCATGTACTTCTGATTGTTCCAAGCACGCCTCCCTTACCCGCCTCAACCGATAATAGTAATCAGCTTTTGTCAATCCGTGGGCGGCACACCATTCCTGAACGGTCATATCTGCCGGTCTGTTTTGGCATTCTCTTACCTGTACAGCCCACTGCTGCAACCGATACTGCTTTGCTACTAAACTGGTTCCTGATCCCATAGCCACCTCCTGAATCCAGTCCAAAAAGTTGAGTTCTAAACTTTTTGGACTTTTTATAATGGTTAGGCTATTATCTCAAAAATTTGGTAGCTGGTCGAGGTACTTGTGATTTACCGTTTACGAAGTAAACGTATTCAAACTTGAACACTCCGCAAAGGGGTGTTTCATGTTTTAATGACGCCTATCAATTAGGCGCACCACAATAAATAGCCATGGGTGCAAGCCCATGGCTATTTTTCTTTAGAGGAGTTTTTACAGCCCCATAAAGTTTTTATATCATTTAGGTGTCACTTTTAAATATTAAAAATTAAATAAATTTGCCAATACAAATCTTAGCATTTATCCCTTCTTCAAATTCGACTGTAACAATGCTATCAGGATTCTCTACATTTGCTATGGTTGCAAGTGTCTCTCTGCAAATATAGTCTATCCACTGTTCTGGTACTGCACCATCAAATGAAATTTGTATTTTATCCGTTATTTCACAGCCAATCTGTTTTCTTGCATCTTGTATATTTCTTACAATATCTCTTGCAAATCCTTCTTCTTTCAGTTCATCTGTAATAGTTAGATCTAAGGACACAACAACACCCTGATTGCTTGCAACCGGTTGCCCATCCTTTGCTTGATATTTTGTAAGAATTATACTCGAATCAAGCTTTTCTTCTGTACTATCTATTTGCAGAAACACAGCATTTTCTCCCATCGTAAACTTTCCACTTTTTATCGATTTAATAATCTCTCCTATTCTATCTGGATACAATTTACGAATTTCATTATAGTTAGGTGCATACTCAACTTCTGCGATATTACCAACCTCATCAAGAACCTCAATTTGTTTCACGTTTAACTCATCAGCAATTGTATTTGTAAAGTCCTCAATTGCACCCTTTAAAACACGGTCTTGTAAAACAACTTTCAAAGAACTTAATGGCTGACGATTCTTAACACGATTCTTGTTTCGTATAGAACGGGCTAAAGAAATTACATTTTGAACTATATCAACTTTTTTTATTAAGTATGAATTTTCAAATTCTTGCGGGATTTTTGGCCACTCTGCAAGATGTACTGAAAAATCATCTGTCAAAACTTTATACATTTTCTCTGAAATTATAGGTGCCACTGGTGCAAATAATTTAGTTATACAAATAAGAACATAATATAATGTCTGGTATGCATTCAATTTATCGTTAGATATACCATTACTCCAAAAACGTCTTCTTGAACGCCTTATATACCAATTTGTCAGTCCATCAATCAAAGAAACCATATGTTCTACATATTTGTTTACATGATATACGTCCATATTTTTTGTAATTAATTGCTGTGTATCATATAATTTTGCAAGTATCCATTTATCTAATTGATTATCCGATTCTACAGTTTCAATCTTTTCTGGTCGAAACCCATCAATGTTTGCATAAGAAATATAAAAATTGCAAGCATTCCAATATGGCAATATAATCTGTTGGTATGCATCTTGAATTCCTGATTCATCAAACAGTAAATCGCCTATTAACATAGCATTAGTTTGATATAAGTACAATCTAAAAGCATCTGTTCCATATTTTTTCATCAATTGCATTGGGTCTGTGTAATTTTTAGATGATTTAGACAGTTTTTTCCCATCTTTTGCTAAAATAGTTCCATGAACAATACAATTTTGAAATGCCGGTTTATCAAACAACGCCACAGATAAAACGTGTAAATAATAAAACCAGCAACGAATCTGGCCGGTATATTCAACTATAAAATCACTTGGAAAATGTGACTCAAACCATTCTTTATTTTCGAACGGATAGTGTTTTTGAGCAAATGGAACTGAACCACTCTCAAACCAACAATCCAAAACCTCTGGAACTCTATGCATTGTTTTTCCGCAACATTTGCATTTAATCGTAACCTTATCCATATACTGTCTATGCAAATTTGTCAAATGTACACCACTTGCAGCGTATATCTCATCTATACTCCCTAACACCCTTCGCTCGCCACAATTTTCACATTCCCAAATTGGTATAGGAGTACTCCAATATCTATTTCTAGAAATGTTCCAATCCCTTGCATTTACAAGCCAATTTCCAAAACGACCATGTTTTACTGTTTCTGGAATCCAATTAATATCTTCATTCAATTCAATCAATCTACTCTTTAATTTATCAACATTAAAATACCATGCATCCATTGCTTTATAAATTAATGGTCTTTTGCACCTCCAGCAATGTGGATAATTATGTTCTATAGTTCCATCTGCTACTGCAATATTGTTCTCGTATAAAAAGCGAATAATTGACGGATTCATTTCAATTACATTTTTTTCATGATTTGGTTCATAAAAATCTTTTATCTCGCAGGTAAAATGTCCTTTTGCATCCACAGGATTCACAAGCGGAATCTTATTATTTTTGCAGGTCCAATAATCATCTTCTCCAAATGCAGGTGCTGTATGTACAATACCTACTCCTTCATCAGAACCCACATAATCAGCTGCCACAACACAAAACGCACCATCGTCACTCTTATCTCTAAAATAATCAAATAAAGGTTCATATCTCATTCCCAACAAATCTTCCCCTTTACATTCTTTTACAATGTTAGGTTCTTTTCCAAAAACATTTTCATAATTTTTTATTGTATTTTTACAAGCCACATAAATAGAATCTTCAACTTGCACATATGCATACTCTAAATCAATTCCCACAGCTAAGCACATATTAGATGGCAGCGTCCATGGAGTTGTAGTCCAAGCAAGAAGGTATACATTTTTATCTTCTAACACTTCTTGTGTCTTAAATCTTACAATAATCCAGCGATCCTGTCTTAGACGTGTAGAATCCGACTCACGAGTATCTGAAATAGATAAGGACGTTTCACAATGCATACAATATGGTGTAACACGATAATCTCTATAAATATAACCTTTGTCATAACACTCTTTAAATGCCCACATAACACTTTCCATGAAATCTACATTCATTGTTTTGTATGCCCCGTCATAGTCTACCCATCGAGCCATCTGTTCCACATATTCCTTCCATGACTCATTATTCTTCGACACAATCTCAAAACACTTCTCATTAAACTTATCAATGCCAAGTTTTTTTTCAATCTCATTTTTATCAGTAATTTCTAATAATGTTTCAGCTTGATTTTCAATCGGCAACCCATGACAATCCCATCCCCATACTCTTGGAACTCGATATCCACGCATAGTCCAATATCTTGCAATCATATCCTTGATAAAAGACACTAGTACGGTTCCATGATGAGGTTTTCCTGTAGGGAAAGGTGGTCCATCATAAAAGACCACCTCCTTGTCCATCTGTTTTTCCACAGACTTTTCAAAGATATCCTCCTTTCTCCAAAAATCTAAAATCTCATCTTGAATCTGACTTAGTTCTGGTTTACTAGATAATTCTTCATACTTCATAAAATTGTCTCCTTCCTACTATTTAATATAAAGTCCCAAATCATTGATTTCACAGACTTCTTTGAATAGTTACCTCTTTCTTTGATATTATTTCATACATAAATCACAACCACCGGCTTAGCCGGTGGTTTGCTTTGCGGCCTATAAGGCCTCTTTACCGGCACCTGAGTCTAAAGA
>CANQNE010000045.1 GCA_947625135.1 uncultured Lachnospiraceae bacterium | reverse complement strand
TAAGGCAGATCTGTATGATAGGGAAGGGGCTTCGGCCTCTTCTTTTTATTTTTGCCAATGAAAATTATACTCTAAGAAAAACCTCTTTTAAATTTCTATTTTTGTCTTTTCAATCAATGAAAAATATGTTACCATAATAAGTAGTTTAAAAAACTATGTTTGAAAGTAAAAAAAACGTCAGAAAGCGACACGATTGGCAAGGAGGTAGCTATGAAATATAGAATCATTGTAGACAGCTGTGGAGAACTGACGCCGGAGATGAAAAAGAATCCCTGTTTTGTTTCGGCGCCTCTCACAATGCAGCTGGAAGGAGAAACCTTTGTTGACGATGAAACCTTTCGGCAGGATGTATTCTTGAGAAAGGTGGCGGCCAGTCCGGAGTGTCCCAGATCCGCCTGCCCTTCCCCGGAAACATACAGACAGTTCTATGACTGTGAAGCAGAGCATATTTATGTAGTTACGTTGTCCGCGGAGCTGAGCGGTTCTTATAACAGCGCGCAGCTTGGAAAAAAACTATATGAGGAAGCAGAAAAAAATAAAAATAAGAAGATCCACGTGTTTAATTCCAAGTCGGCTTCTATCGGGGAAACATCCATTGCATTGAAGATTCAGGAATGTGAAGATGCCGGCATGTCTTTTGAACAGGTGGTGAAAACCGTTAATGCGTATATTGACGGCCTTCATACTTACTTTGTGCTGGAAAGTCTGGATCATCTGCGAAAAAACGGAAGGCTTACGGGCATTAAGGCCATTGTGGCTTCCGTGTTGAATATTAAGCCGGTGATGAGCGCGAAAGAGGGCGTGATCATCCAGCTTGCGCAGGCCCGAGGCATCAAAAAGGCGCTGGATAAAATGGTGGACTATGTGATCGCTCAGGGAGTGAGGACAGAAGAAAAGATTCTTGCCATTTCTCACTGCAACTGCCGGAAAAGAGCGGAGATGGTGTGTGATGCACTCTTGAAAAGAGCAACATTTCGTGATATAATTTTAATCGATACCGGAGGTATCAGTACATTGTATGCCGCAGACGGCGGCGTCATTGTGACATTATAAGCACAGGAGCGCGCGGCGGCCTTCAGACAGACCGTTTTTTGTCCGGCACGGGGCCGCTCCGGAATGGAGAGTTCAATGAGTGTAAAAAAAGTGGATCAGTACAAGAATGAGAAGAAAAATCGCAAAGATATGCTGAAAAAAAAGAAACGGGAAAAGATCATTGCCCGTATCCTGGTAGCGGTGGTATGTGTGGTTTTAGTGGGCTGGATCGGCTGGTCCGGTTACAATTATATGGTGAAGGACAAGCAGGGTACAGATGCGGAGAACGTGCATATTGACGCGCTGGACGATTATCTGGACACCCTGGAAAGCGTGGAAGCGACGCCGTGATCCCGGCGAGGGGATGGCAGGGACAGAATGATTGTATAAACGGGCTTCACGAAGGCTATACTCCTACATAAAAGGAGGTCATGGTTTATGAGTAGTATGGAGAAACGACAGCTGACACCGGAGGAAGCGGAGAGAGAGCGGTTAAAGTATGAGATCGCCGGAGAACTGGGACTGTTGGAAAAGGTAGAGCGGGAAGGCTGGAAAGCGCTGTCCGCCAAAGAGACCGGACGCATCGGAGGGATCATGACACGGCGCAGGAAGGAGCAAAGCCTGAAACAGGAGGACTGAATGTCGCCACGCCGATATCGGGCGATCTGATCTGCGAGGCAGTCGGAAAGCATAGTTAGTACGGGCTTGCAGATATTGGCAGGCAGCATAAACACAACTGATTGATTGTCACCCAATTTTTTAAAATGGTTGACAATCATTTTTTTTTATGCTAACATTTGTAAAGTCATAAAAAACCCGTTTCGGGAAGTGAGAATAAGTATGGGTGTAAAATCAGAGGTGTTAAGCCGGCTGGAGCAGAACCGGGGCCGGTATCTGTCCGGAAGTGAGCTGGCTTCTGCGATTTCGGTGAGCCGCAACGCGGTCTGGAAGGCTGTGCGCAGCCTGCAGGAGGAAGGCCACAGGATCTGCGCTGTTACAAACAAGGGGTACTGTCTGGAAGAAGAGAGCGCCGTGCTGTCAAAGGAGAGCATCGAAGCCTTTTTGGGGAAAGGCGCAGAGGCGCTGCAGATAGAAGTATATCCCGAAGTGACTTCCACAAACACCCTGCTGAAACAGCGGGGAGAGGAGGGCGCGCCGGAGGGGCTGGTGATTGCGGCGGACAGGCAGACGCTGGGAAAAGGACGGAGCGGCAGGAGCTTTTATTCGCCGGCGGATACCGGCGTTTACTTCAGTATTCTGCTGCGGCCGGAGTATACCCCTGCAGAGGCGTTGATGATCACCACAGCGGCAGCAGTGGCCGTGGCAAAAGGAATCCGGAAGGTGACCGGCATTGAGACCGGGATCAAGTGGGTCAACGATGTGTTTTGCGGTGGAAAAAAAATCTGCGGGATCCTCACGGAAGCGTCCATGGACTTTGAAACGGAGGGGCTTGCCTATGCGGTGCTTGGCATCGGGATCAATGTAAATGATCCGGCGGAGGGGTTTCCCGCCGAACTTGCCGGGACTGCAGGTTCCCTTTACGGAAAAGAAACCTGTCCGGGAGCTGTGCGCAGCAAGCTGGTGGGGGTGATCCTGACTATTTTTATGGAATATTATCGGGAGCTGAACCAAAAGCGCTTTATGGAGGATTATCGCAGGCTTTCCATAGTGATCGGGAAAGAAGTGGAGATCTATGGAGAAACAGACAGCCGGATCGTGACGGTGACGGATATTGACCAGACGGGCAGATTGATTATCCGGGGGCCGGATGGGAAAGAGCGGGCAATGTCCTCCGGAGAGATCCGCATCCGGCCGCTGCAGTGACGGAAAATAAAAATATCCCATCGGAAGGAAGGGTGAAGATGAAAGAACAAAAAAAAACGAATACAACGGAGCTGGTAATGACGGCGGTGTGTACGGCCATTATGGCAGTACTGGCACAGCTTTCCCTCCCTTTGCCTACAGGCGTGCCCATTTCGCTGCAGACCTTTGCCATGGCGCTGTGCGGATATCTGCTGGGATGGAAGCTGGGCTTTGTCTCCTGTCTGCTTTATATCCTGCTTGGAGCCGTAGGCGTGCCGGTATTCACCGGACTGCGGGGCGGGCTGTCCCATTTGGTAGGCGTAACTGCGGGATTTATCTGGGGCTTTCTTCCAATGGTGCTGTTCTGTGGCCTTGGGGCCAGAAAAGGAAAGGGGATCAGAACCAGCGTGACAGCGATCCTGCTCGGAGCTGCAGGACTGGCCTGCTGTCATGCCATCGGTGTAGTCTGGTACATGATCGTCAGCGGGAACCGGTTCATACCGTCCCTGCTCAGTGTCAGCGTTCCTTTTCTGCCGAAGGATATTCTGTCGGTGGCAGGGGGATATATGATCGCCTGCGGGATAAAGCGTGGACTGAAAACGGCCGGCATCCCCATTTTTATGTAAAGATTCAGTCAGTAAAAAAGGTCAGGCAAAGGGATTGTTCTTCCCTTGTGCTTGCCTTTTTTTTTCTTTTTTATTATAATAAACTGACAAAGAAGGAAGAACTGTTCCCGGAGATGATCTGCCGGCAGCAGCTTTTCATAGAAGCGAAAAGGAGGAACGTTGATGATTGGACTTGGAAGCGATCAGGCGGCATACGGACTGAAACAGGAGGTTATGAAGCATCTGGAGGAGCTTGGACTGGAATATAAGGATTTTGGCAGCTACAGCGAGGAGCCTTGCGACTATCCCGTGTACGGAAAGGCGGTGGCAAAGGCCGTGGCTTCCGGGGAGTGTGATCGGGGCATTATCCTGTGCGGCACCGGGATCGGCATCAGTATAGCGGCAAACAAGGTAAAAGGCATCCGAGCGGCGGTATGCTCTGACTGTTTCAGCGCAGAGGCAACCCGCCTTCACAACGACGCCAACATTCTGGCAATGGGAGCCAGAGTAGTGGGACCGGGACTGGCGCTGAAGATTGTCGATACCTTTTTGAATACGGAGTTCTCCGGGGCGGAACGGCATGTGCGCCGTGTGAACATGCTGGAGGAGGACGATGTATAAGCTGTTGATCGTGGAGGACGATCTGGGAATTGCAGAGGCAGTGAGGGATCAGGCAAAGACATGGGATATCGATTCTTTGATTGTGAAGGATTTCAGAAATGTGCTGACCGACTGTATTGAATATGAGCCCCATATCATTCTGCTGGATATTGCGCTTCCATATTTTAACGGATATCACTGGTGCAGCGAGATCCGCAAAATCTCGAAGGTTCCTATCATCTTTATTTCCTCGGCCTCAGACGATATGAACATCATTATGGCTATGAATATGGGCGCCGATGATTTTATCGCAAAGCCTTTTGACGGAAATGTGCTTATAGCCAAAATACAGGCGCTTCTGCGCAGGACATACGATTTTGCCGCCAGCGTGCCCGTACTTGCCCACCGGGGCGTGCTGCTGAACACCGGCGACGATACGCTGCTTTATAATGGGACGCAGATCCCTCTCTCCAAAAACGAGTATCGGATTTTACTCTGTCTTATGGAAAATAAAGGCAAGATTGTGAGCCGGCAGCGGCTGATGGAACGGCTTTGGAAGTCGGAGCAGTTTGTGGATGAGAATACACTGACGGTCAATGTCAACCGGCTGAGGAGGAAGCTCAATGAAGCGGGACTGGAAAATTTTATTTCCACCAAATTTGGGGTGGGATATGTAATAGAATGAATACAATGCGCCGGAAGCAGGTGGTGAAATGCCGGACGATTATGAACGCAGTTTAATCCACTGAGGAGGCAGAATGAAATTATTTGGAGCATATATCAGGCAGCGAGGAAAGATGATATTGTTACTTGTTTTCTTTTTTATTGTGTTCGGGTTCAGCTTTATTCTGTATCATCTGCCCCTGAAGGCAATTGGATATCCCTTTGCGCTCTGCGCTTTTTTTGCCGCCATCTTTCTGGTCGTGGATTTTCAGCGTGTAAAGGGCAGACATAGGCAGCTTTCAGAAATGAGGACGTTGCCCGGGGCGATGCTTTCTGACATGCCGGAGGCGGCCGGGATCGAAGAATGGGACTATCAGGAGGCGGTGAAGGCGTTACAGAAGGCAGCGACGGATATGGAAGCGGCCTTTACTGCCCGCTGTGATGAAATAATGGAGTATTATACGGTATGGGTACATCAGATCAAAACGCCGATCACTTCCATGCGTCTGACGCTGCAAAGGGAAGATACACCTCTGTCCAGAAAGCTGTCCTCGGATCTGCTGCAGATTGAGGGGTATGTGGAGATGGCGCTGGTATTTATGCGGCTGGATTCGGATTCCAGCGACTATGTGATCCGAAAGCAGGATATCGACGGCATTTTGAAGCAGGCGATCGCAAAGTTTGCTTCTGAATTCATTGACCGGGAGATCCGGCTTGTATATGAGCCCATAAAGGAAACGGCAGTCACAGATGAAAAATGGTTTTCCTTCGTGGTGGAACAGATCTTGTCCAATGCGCTGAAATACACCCGGAAGGGTAGTATCCGCATTTGTATGAGAGGAGAAAAAACTTTGTGTATCGAAGATACAGGGATCGGGATCTCGCCGGAGGATCTTCCCCGCATTTTTGAAAAGGGCTACACAGGTGGAAACGGCCGGCTGGACAAGCGGGCCAGCGGGATCGGTCTATACCTGTGCAAACGGATCTGCGACAAGCTGGAGATCGGGCTCCACGTGGCCTCGGAGCTGGGAAAGGGTACAGCTGTTTCTCTGGATCTTGCGCAGTATCAGCTGAAAAAAGAATAGCTTCTTACAAAACTGTAAGATTTCAGACGGGAAATGTAAGCCGGCTCGATGGCGCTGCATTTCCCGTTTCCGCTATAATGGAGGCAGAAATTAGAAGGGAGGCGACAGGTAATGAGTATTTTGGAAGTCAGCAGACTGAAAAAGACATATTCTTCCCGTTTTGGAGGAAATAAAGTAGAAGCGCTGAAAAATGTCAGTTTTACAGTGGAGCAGGGGGAATATGTGGCGATCATGGGAGAATCCGGTTCCGGAAAGACTACGCTGCTCAATATTCTGGCGGCGCTGGACAAACCAACAGGCGGCAGCGTGGCGCTGGATGGAAAAGATCTTTCCAGAATTAAAGAATCCGCTGTGGCGGCTTTTCGCAGGGATAATCTGGGATTTGTATTTCAGGAGTTCAATCTGCTGGATACGTTTACGCTGGAGGATAATATCTATCTGCCCCTTGTGCTGGCGGGGAAAAATTACCGGGAAATGCAAAAACGGCTGACGCCCATTGCCGAAAAGCTGGGAATATCGGACATTTTGAAAAAATATCCGTATGAGGTTTCGGGAGGCCAGAAGCAGCGGGCTGCCGTTGCAAGGGCCCTGATCACGGAGCCCAGACTGATCTTAGCGGATGAGCCCACCGGTGCGCTGGATTCCAGATCTACTGATGAGCTGCTGGATCTGTTTTCCGAAGTCAACAGGCTGGGACAGACGATCTTAATGGTAACCCATTCGGTAAAGGCGGCCAGCGCAGCCGGACGGGTACTGTTTATCAAGGATGGGGAAGTGTTTCATCAGATCTACCGGGGCAATGATACCAACGAACAGTTCTACCAGAAGATATCCGATACGCTGACGATACTTGCAACAGGTGGTGATGGAAATTGAAGAACTATAAAACAGGATTTTATCCACGGCTTGCCGCAGGCGGCATACGCAAAAATAAACGGATGTACCTGCCCTATATACTCACTTGCGTAGGAATGGTGATGATGTATTATATTATTGTATTTCTGTCTTTAGACGATACCATTTCCTATCTGTCCGGAGCGGCAACTGTCAAAGAAGCTCTGGGTATGGGAGGCTGGGTGATCGCGATTTTCTCCTGTATTTTTTTGTTTTATACAAATTCATTTCTGATCCGCCGGAGAAAAAAGGAATTCGGCCTTTACAATATTCTCGGTATGGGAAAGAAAAATATCGGCAGGATCATTTTCTGGGAAACGTTGATGATCGCGCTGCTTGCCCTTGGGGCAGGATTGTCTGCCGGGATTTTGTTCTCCAAGCTCGCCCAGCTGGGACTGATGAATATGATCCGGGGCAATGTAAATTATGATGTTTCAGTATCTTTGCCGGCAATCATAGCCACGATAAAGGTGTTTGGGGTTATTTTTCTCCTTCTGCTCCTAAACGGACTGCGCCAGATACGGTTTTCTACTGCCATTTCACTGATTCGCAGTGAAAATGTGGGAGAAAAGCCTCCGAAAGGAAATTGGGCCCTGGGTGGGCTGGGAATTCTGATTTTAGCCGCTGCCTACGGGATCGCGGTGTCCATCAAAGATCCGGTATATGCCCTTGCTGTATTTTTTCTGGCGGTGGTAATGGTCATGATCGGCACATATCTTGTGATGATCTCCGGCTCCGTGGTATTCTGCCGGATTCTTCAGAAGAAAAAGAACTATTACTATAAAGCAAATCATTTTGTGTCGGTATCTTCTATGGTTTATCGCATGAAGCGAAACGGCGCCGGACTTGCTTCTATCTGTATTCTCGCCACAATGGTGCTGGTAATGATCTCCGCTTCCGCAAGTCTGTATTTCGGAGAGGAGAATTCCATAAAAAGCCGTTATCCGCGAGAGATGAACATGGACTTCCGGATGGAAGATTTTTCCGGCTTTTCAGAGGAAAACGCGGGACTTCTGAAGGAACGAGTGTCTGCTGTGCTTACAGAACAAGGCATAAAGCCTGAAAACGAATACGCTTATCGGGCCGCCCTGGTTGTCGGGCATCTGGAAGGAATTACCGTGGAGACGGATGTGACAAAAGTAAATGCTTTAGACGTCATATCTGGTATCTGTCAGTTTTATTTTGTTCCTCTTTCTGATTATAACGCCATGATGGGAACAGAAAAAACGCTGGAAGAGGGAGAAGCGTTGCTGTATACGAACCGGGTTGAATATGATGGAGACGTAGTTTCTTTCCTTCGCGGGAAGACCTTTCGGATCAAAGAGAAGATCGAAAAGTTTGCGGACAACGGTGAAATGGCCATGATAGTAATGGACAGCATGGTTCTGATCGTGCCTGATGTGGAACAGGCTATTCAGGAATTACAGAGCTCGAACCCGCAAGTTTCGGATTCTCTGAAGTGGATTTACAATTTTGATACCGGGGTGGAAAAGGAAGAACAGATCGCGCTGCAGCGGGCTTTGACAGATACGTTTCAGGATCCGTCGTTCCGGGAAAGCTACAGGCTGTCAAATGTCTCTGTGGAGAACAGGGAAATGAACCGGGATGATTTTTACGGGCTTTTCGGAGGAATCTTTTATCTGGGCATTATCCTTAGCATTGTATTTATTCTGGCGGCAGTGCTGATCATTTATTATAAACAGATTTCGGAAGGATATGAAGATCAGTCCCGTTTCGAGATTATGCAGAAGGTAGGTATGACCCGGCGGGAAATCAGAGAGAGCATCAATTCTCAGCTTTTGACGGTATTCTTTCTGCCTCTGCTTTTGGCGGTGCTGCATCTGGCCTTTGCATTTCCCATCATCCGTAAAATATTGTTCCTCTTTAATCTGAATAATCCGGGATTGTTTGTGATCACTACGGGCATCAGCGTGGCGGTATTTTCTCTGTTTTATATGCTTGTGTACCGCATAACGTCCAATGCCTATTATCATATTGTCGCTATGGGAAAGGAGTAGAGGAGGGGCGCCGGGCGGCGGCCGCTTTACAAAATAAAAAACCTGAATAGTCAACTGCTTGCGCACAGGCACAACGCAGCGGCTATTCAGGTTTTTTTCATGGTTATTAACTTGCCCGCAGGTTTTTATGGGCGGTTGAGAGCATGAGCTTTAAGCGGTTCAGCTGATTTACCTCGCTGGCTCCGGGATCGTAGTCGATAGCCACGATGTTGGACAGGGGGTATTGATGCCGCAGCTCTTTGATCACGCCTTTTCCGACCACATGATTTGGCAGGCAGGCAAAAGGCTGCGTACAGACAATATTATTGACGCCGCTGTGGATCAGCTCCATCATTTCTCCGGTGAGGAACCATCCTTCGCCGGTCTGGTTGCCGAGAGAGACAATAGAAGATGCCATTTCTGCCAGTTTGTCAATATGTACAGGAGGCGTAAATCGTTCGCTCTTTTCAAAGGCCTTGTGGGCCGCGCTGCGGAACCATTCTACGGCGACGATGCCCATTCGGCAGAGGCGTGCGGTGGATTTTTTGGTGCCAAGATGGCTTGCTTTGAATTCTGCGTTTTTGAAGCAGTACATAAAGAAATCCATCAGATCCGGCACTACCGCTTCCGCGCCCTCTGATTCCAGCAGTTCCACCAGATAATTGTTCGCCGCCGGCAGAAATTTCACAAGAATCTCGCCCACCACGCCGACCTTTGGCTTTTGTTCATCTGTGATGGGAAGCCGGTCAAAATCTTCGATGATCTGAACGCACATCTTTCGGAATTTATGTATGGAAGGATGCTTGCTGGAGACAAAAGCCTTGCAGGCCGCCGCCCATTTTTCGTGAAGGGCGTTGGCGGAGCCCGGCGTCACTTCATAAGGCCGCACCCGGTACAGGACGCGCATGAAAATGTCTCCGAACACCAGACAGAACAACGCCTTTTTGATCAGCGGATAGGATTTGAAATTGAATCCCGGATTAGATTCCAGTCCGCTTAGATTCAGGGAGATCACGGGAATGTGTCCATAACCCGCTTTGCCCAGCGCCCGGCGTATAAAGCCGATGTAGTTGGTAGCCCGACAGCCGCCGCCGGTCTGGGTGACGATCACCGCGATTTTGTTCACGTCGTATTTCCCTGATAAGATCGCTTCCATGATCTGCCCTACCACCATCAGAGAGGGGAAACAGGCGTCGTTGTTTACGTATTTCAGTCCCATGTCCACAGCAGCCCGGTTGTCATTGGGAAGCACCTCTACATTGTAGCCGCAGGAGCGCAGCGCAGGCTCCAGAAGCTCAAAGTGGATGGGGGACATCTGCGGACAGAGAATCGTATAATCCTTTCGCATTTCTTTCGTAAAGATCACGCGCTCATAATTGGCGGGCACGATCTTATGCTCCGTATGGCGTTCCTGACGCACCCGTATGGCGGAGAGCAGTGAACGGATCCGGATCCGGGCGGCCCCCAGATTGTTGACCTCATCGATTTTCAGCACTGTATAGATCTTTCCGCTGTTACACAAAATATCGCTGACCGCATCGGTAGTCACCGCGTCCAGTCCGCAGCCAAAGGAATTTAGCTGGATCAGATCCAGATCCTCCCTTGTTTTTACAAAGTTTGCGGCGGCGTACAGACGGGAGTGGTACATCCACTGGTCCATGACGATAAGGGGGCGCTCCACCTGATGAAGGTGGGAGATGGAGTCCTCCGTCAGCACTGCCAGCCCGTAGCCGTTGATCATTTCCGGGATGCCGTGGTTGATTTCCGGGTCTACATGATAGGGGCGTCCCGCAAGGACAATGCCCCGCTTGCCGGTTCGTTCCAGATAGGCCAGAGTTTCCTCGCCTTTGTCGCGGATGTCCTGTCTGACGGCCTCCTGCTCGTCCCACGCTTTTTTTGCGGCCTCCCGAATCTCTTCCGCAGGGATATCATGGTTTGCCGTAAATTCCTCCACAAGGCGGTCGGTAATGGTTTCCAGACTGGTAAAAGCCATGAAAGGATTTTCAAATACAATATCGCCTTTTCGCAGCTCGTCTACATTATTTTTGATATTCTCTGCATAAGAGGTAACGATGGGGCAGTTATAATGGTTGTTGGCTTCCTTAAACTCTACCCGCTCATAGGGAATACAGGGGTAGAAGATATATTTGATCCCTTTGCGGATCAGCCAGCTCACATGGCCGTGGGCCAGCTTGGCGGGATAACACTCGGATTCGCTGGGAATGGATTCAATACCCAGTTCATAAATTTTACGGTTGGAGGTGGGGGAGAGGACCACCCGGTACCCGAGAGCCGTAAAGAACGTATGCCAGAAGGGATAATTCTCATACATATTCAAAACCCGGGGAATACCGACAGTGCCTCTTATGGCCTCCTCCTTTGTCAGAGAAGTATAGTTAAACAGACGCTCATTCTTGTATTCAAACAGATTGGGCAGCTGCTCTTTATTCTTTTCCTGTCCAAGCCCCCGCTCGCAGCGGTTGCCGGAAATAAACTTCCGGTTGCCGGAAAAACGGTTGATGGTCAGCAGGCAGCTGTTGGTACAGCCCTTGCATCTTGCCATGGATGTTTCAAACTGCAGATCGTTGATGTCATCGATGGAGAGCATGGTAGAGGGACAGCCCTCCGTATACCGCTCTCTGGCAATGAGGGCCGCGCCGAAAGCGCCCATAATGCCGGCAATGTCCGGACGGACACATTCACAGCCGGAAATTTTTTCAAAGCTGCGCAGTACCGCGTTGTTGTAAAAGGTGCCGCCCTGTACGACAACGTGTTTTCCAAGATCTTTTGGATCGGAGATCTTAATGACTTTAAACAGGGCGTTTTTGATAACAGAATAGGCAAGACCTGCGGAAATATCCGCAACGCTGGCGCCTTCTTTTTGCGCCTGCTTTACCTTGGAATTCATAAATACGGTACAGCGGGTGCCAAGATCAATGGGATGCTCCGCAAACAGGGCAGCTTCAGCAAAATCCTCCACTGTATAATTCAGAGATTTTGCAAAAGTCTCGATAAAAGAACCGCAGCCGGAGGAGCATGCCTCGTTGAGCAAAACGCTGTCCACGGTCTGATTCTTGATTTTGATACATTTCATATCCTGTCCGCCGATGTCCAGGATACAGTCTACCTCAGGATTAAAGAAAGCGGCCGCATAGTAGTGGGACACAGTCTCCACCTCACCCTCGTCCAGCATCAGGGCGGATTTGATCAGCGCCTCCCCGTAGCCGGTGGAGCAGGAACGGACAATTTTCGCATTTTGGGGCAGCTTGTCATAGATTTCCTGAATGGCCTTGATGGTAGTCAGCAGAGGACTTCCGTTGTTGTTGCTGTAAAATGAATATAAAAGTGAGCCGTCTTCGCCTACAAGAGCCACCTTGGTTGTAGTGGAGCCGGCGTCAATGCCGAGAAAGCAGTTACCGGAATAAGTCTCCAGAGGAGCGCTGCTTACATGATGGCCAGCATGGCGGGCCTGAAATTCCGCATATTCCTGTTTATCCTTAAACAGCGGTTCCATACGCTCCACTTCAAACTCCATCTTGATGGCAGAGGAGAGCCTCTCGGACATTCCCGAGAGAGAGACCGCCACGTCCGGCCGGTAATTCATAGCGGCGCCGATAGCGGCAAACAGATGGGAATGTTCCGGCGCGATCACATGCTCGTCGTCCAGATTCAGCGTGCGGATGAACGCCTGTTTTAATTCGGTCAAAAAGTGCAGAGGGCCGCCCAAAAAGGCTACATGTCCCCGGATAGGCTTACCGCAGGCAAGGCCGCTGATGGTCTGATTGACTACCGCCTGAAAAATAGAGGCAGACAGATCCTCTTTCGTGGCGCCCTCATTGATCAGGGGCTGGATATCGCTCTTGGCAAACACGCCGCAGCGGGCTGCGATGGGATAGAGTACATGATAATCTTTGGCATAGGTATTCACTCCTGTGGCGTCGGTTTGCAGCAGGGACGCCATCTGGTCGATGAAAGAGCCGGTACCCCCGGCGCAGATGCCGTTCATACGCTGCTCTACATTGCCTCCCTCAAAATAAATGATCTTTGCGTCCTCGCCGCCAAGCTCGATGGCTACGTCCGTCTGAGGCGCATACTCGGAGAGGGCGGTGGAGACGGCGATGACCTCCTGCACAAAAGGAACCTGCAGGTGCTTCGCCAGCGTCAGGCCGCCGGAGCCGGTGATCATGGGGGAGAGCATCCGCTCACCCAGCTGTTTGTAAGCCTTGGAAAGCAAGGCGGAAAGTGTTTCCTGTATATTGGCAAAATGACGTTCATAGTCAGAAAACAGCAGTTTCTGATCGGAATCCAAAATTGCGATTTTTACCGTGGTGGAACCGATGTCGATTCCCAGCATACAAAGATTCTTTGGCATAATGCTGACGGCCTCCTTTATTTTCTGAAAAATAGTCCATATCAGATACCCATACCTATTAGACATTATACGACATAAATGTGGAAAATTCAAATGGAAAATTCTTTATATGGCAGGTTGGTTACTGTCAAGCATTCGTTGGCAACTTTTTTCACACACGTTTTTTCATGCCTACGATTCGGTCTTAGTATCCTGC
>CANQNE010000044.1 GCA_947625135.1 uncultured Lachnospiraceae bacterium | reverse complement strand
AAGGCAGATCTGTATGATAGGGAAGGGGCTTCGGCCTCTTCTTTTTATTTTTGCCAATGAAAATTATACTCTAAGTAATTTATCAAACTCACATTCGAGTACATCAAAAACGTTCCTGCTTTCAACCGCATCGAATGAAATCCCCAACTACTCTGTTACGAAGTTTTTCGGTACTGCAAATATTCGATAAACCGCCTGACCGCCAGTGAAACCGTTTTTTTATTCCGGAACGCAAGCCCGATCCTGCGATATGCCGGGACATCGAGCTCTTTCGCGATGATCTTATAGGGTACTCTTTTCAGGATAAGCTGCGGCAGTATACTGATCCCAAGTCCGCTCTCCACCATCGACATGATGGCGTAGTCGTCCCATGTGGTGAAGCGAACCTTCGGCGTCAGACGGTTCCTTTCAAATATTTCAGATATCTCAGCCTTTACGCCTTTTTCCAGCAGCATGAACGGCTCGCTGCAGAGTGCCGCAACGGGGAATCTCTCACAGTCCGCAAGCGGATGGTTTTCCCGCGCAGTCCATCGCGATATGCGGCTATCTGGAGCCTTTGTCCGCGGTGCTGCTGTCCGTGCTGATCCTGCATGAGACAATGGCCCCTTTGCAGATACTTGGCGCTGTTCTGATTATCGGTGGCGCTGTTTTCGGTGAATGTTAGGATCCTGCCATTTCCGTAAAATTGTTAACTCCGATTACCCTTTGATCCTGTGAATTTGAAGATTACAACCGTTTCAGCATCATATACTCATTTACAAAAGTACCATCTTTCATTTGTATCGCATCCGGTTTTACCCCTGTGATGCGAAACCCCATTTTCTCATATAGGCCTCTTGCCCTGCTGTTTCCTTCGATGAAGTCAAGCTCGATCTGCCGGACGCCATCACGTTTTTTGGCTGTTTGAATCATTTCCTCGAACATTCTTGTTCCAATTCCAAGGTTCCAGTACTCTTGCAGAAGCGCGATCGCAACAGAAGCTCTATGGCGGTCTTTTATTCCGGTCCGAAAAGTAATATTGCAATTTCCGGCGATTCTGCCGTCCACAAAGCAGGCGATCATAAGCCCATTTTGACTGAGGTAGTCTTCACGAATGAAAGACTTTTCCTGTTCAAGTGTGAAATCTGCCCACTCCTCCGGATACTTCATTAAATAATCCGTCTCGCCAGACGCTTTGACAATAAATTGGAGCATTTCCGCCGCATCCTCTTCGCAAGGACTCCGAAGCAGCGCCTCCCGTCCATCTTTTAATGTAAACGTTGTCTCTTTAAAAACCACTGTCTTTCATCTCCCAATCTCAATTTTCTCTGAGTATATCAAAAAAACGCCCTGTTTTCAACCAAACAAATACAATCCACAGCAATGCCATATTTCATAATCTGACCCTCAAACCGCCCCGCGTTGCTCATAATATCAAATGGATTTTTCCGGCTCCATAAAAAAACTGCCCTCCGATTTGGAGGGCATGAATACTGGAAGTGAAGCGGGAAACTGTCGGTTTGGGGAATGTGTCTTACCAGACGAGATCGGACAAAGAACATCTTGTCAATCGCCCTGCATAAATACGCCGCTGATAGAATTATCGGTGAAAAAAGTATTCGCATTGTATAAAAACAAAATATCCGTGATTTCTTCGTTTTCTATTTCGGTAAAGATATCTTCATAATAATATCTGGGATCCACAACAACTATTTCCTTGTAGTATGGAATTAAAAAAGGCAAGAAGCAGTTTGCATAGGAATCCTTTACCAGCAGCAGACGTCCGCCATCTTCATTGGTAGTTTTGATCCTCATGAGCGGAGAATTTCCTCCGAGGAAAAACGTATATTTGTCGTATGTCTCCAATTGTGCCGACTGATAAACTGACGCGCTCTTTTTCTGCTCCTCCACATATTCGATCACATACTGGACCGATGAAGTTTCCGGCACATAGACCTCAATGGTATCCGGTTTGCAGGCATACCCGCTGGCGGAAGCCATGGTGCCTTTAAAGTCATTGCTAACTTTGTAAATATTATATTTAATCTGGTCAGCATCCAGCCCCAGAGAGGCCGCCGCCGCTGTAAAAGCATAGTAAGCGCCCGTTGTTGTCCAGTGATGATCTGTCCGGTAATAAATATCTTCATCCCTGTGAGCAGAGAGGACTTTTTCTACATTGATATCCTGTACATTGGCCGACAGCCTGCTTCGGAAAGAAGCAAGATCCTGTTCCTGTGAACGCACAGGCGCAAAGGCCGGTAATTTGTCTGGCAGGATGGAAACCGCATTGGGTACGATCATGGTATACACGGCTGCATCGCCGCTGTCAGCCAGTGTATTGATGGCGGCTATATTGTCCTGAACCTGCTCCTCTGAAGGAACCGCCGCGTCCTCGATGAGATAGCCGTCTTTTCCCTTATATACGCCGTTTGCATAGTTTTTTCCGGTGAAGGAATCCAGGAAGGTTTTCGCGGATACCCAAAGATCCCTGCACACAAACTGGTCAGACAGATACGTTTCAAAGTCTTCCATAAACCGTCCGCTGACAATCCTATCCAAAGACACCTCCGGAGCCGCCGCAAGATTTCTGTTTTCTTTTTCTGACATTTTCCTGTCTTTAGAAAAAACATTTGCCGCGGTCAGCAATACGATCATGAACAGTATGACAAGCGCCGTACACAGATGCAGCTTTGCCGCCAGCTTCCGTACTATAGATGTATTTCCTCTTTTATCTTGTGTATTTCTACTCATGTGATCCTCATCTTCTTTGCCCGCAGATTTGTTGGAAAGTATCGGAAAATCTCCCGCTTAAAACCTGAAATACAAAAACGGATTATACGTCGCGCTGACAAGATAAGAAACTGAAATCAGAAAAATGACCGCATAGACGGCCACCGCGCCGTAAACATGCTTCTTTTTCGGCTTTAAGGTCAGCGCATAAAATATCTGATGTACATACGGCGTCGAACCGACGGCGCATATCAGCAGCAACACGGCATTTGTAAGCAGGTAGTACACTGCATCCCGCCCCACAATACCAGCGCTGCCAGCCCCAAACATGTGTCCGATATAGCTGACAGCATAGCCAAGATCCGGACTGAAGAAAAATACCCAGCCGATCATTACGATCACCATGGTGATAACATGCTGCAAAACATTCGGCAGCCGCTTGAGCCACTTGCCAGTAATATATTTTTCGATCACCAGAAGCGCCCCATAGTAAAGACCCCATACGACAAAGTTCCAGCTTGCGCCATGCCAGAGGCCGGTGAGAAGCCAGACCACCATAAGATTGAAGATGTGTCTTGAAACACGGACCCTGTTCCCGCCAAGTGGGATATACAGATAGTCTCTGAACCATGTACTGAGAGAGATATGCCAGCGTCTCCAGAATTCAGTAATGCTTTTGGATATATAGGGATAGTCAAAGTTTTTCAGAAAATCAAAACCCAGCATTTTTCCAAGGCCCACGGCCATATCTGAATATCCGCTGAAATCAAAATAGATCTGGAATGTGTAGGCGATCGCGCCCAGCCAAGCCGTCAGGACGGAAATATTGGAAAGCTCCATACCGGCTACCGCGTCATAGAGGAGTCCTATATTGTTTGCCAGCAGAACCTTCTTTCCCAAGCCCCTGACAAAATATATCATGCCGGAACCAAACTTGTTCAAATTCATAGAGCGGTGTTCTATCTGATCCGCCACGTCCACATATTTTACGATCGGTCCGGCGATCAGCTGCGGAAACAGGCAAACGTAAAGGCCAAAATGCAGAATGTTTTTTTGCACTTCCACCCTGCCGCGGTAAACATCTATGATATAGGACAGTGTCTGAAAGGTATAAAATGAAATACCGATGGGAAGCGCAAGCTCCCGGTAAGGAATTTTCAAATGCAGCATACTGTTGACCGTATCGATGAAAAAAGCATAATATTTAAAAAATCCTAAAATTAACAGGTTCACAACTACTGTCAGCACCAGACTCGCCCGTTTTTTGTTTTTATTATCCCTGTTGAAATCAATATCACGACCCATGAAATAATTAAACAGAATACTGAGGATCATCAAAATGATATAGACCGGTTCGCCCCAGGCATAAAAAATCAGACTGGCCAGCAAAAGAATCGGATTTTTTATCCGATCCGGCGCCAGATAGTACACTGCCAGTGTAACCGGAAGAAATGCAAATAAAAATACAAGACTGCTAAATACCATGTCCCGAGGCTCCTTTAAAGAGTGTGTAATGCCTGATTAAAGATGATCTGAAAATATTTTTGTAAGCTTGGATGCTTTTTGTGAAACAGCATAGAAACAGTAATTGCCTACAATCTTTATCTCAGAAGATTTTAACAGGTCAATCTGATCCGTGCCATAATTGGTGAAGTTTTGTATCTGCCCGTCCAGCCTATCCCGGATCGCCTGTTCAACGTCATCAGCCTGACCGTCGTCTTTTAGTTTCACAACCAGAAGCTCGCAGACATCCATAATGCCGTTGCCTTTATAAAAAAAGATTCCGTCATATTCTGAAGCATTTAATCCAAATATCTTCTTTACGGTAAGATTGTCTGATTTCTGCATTTCGTCCAGATCACCGCTGGTTATAAATGCAGCTTCCATTTTGGAAATGCTGGTTTTGCTGTCAGATTGTCCTGTCAAGAACATTGAGATTATAAATACTGCGATGCACCCGATCAAAAGCGGTTTTATCCATATCAAGTTTCTTTCCATACAAATTAAATCCCCATTCCGGAGCGTTTACGCGGCGGGACGGCGAGAAATCTGTGAATACGATCTCTCGTCTGCCATCAAAGCTATTTGAAACGCCCCGGCACAAATAGCTGCGTGAAAAATCAGCACAACAGTGTGATTTTCACACTAAATTTCTCTAAATCCCTGCGGAGTCTGCCAGAAGCTGGAGCCATTTTTCATAAACTTCAGCTTCAAAATGCTGTCCGTCCGGGCGGTAATACTTTTCTTCCACAACACCCGTGCAGTCAATATAAGTTACGCCGAGCTCCCCGGCCATCTTTTGCAGAGCCTCATTAAAATCCCAACACCTGCTTAAGTAAGGCTCTTTTTCAATCGCTGCTTCCGTTGAGGGAAAAATAGAAGTTACAAAGAATTTTGTATCTGGAAGACCATCCCTGAGTGTTTTTATTCTTTCGGCGTAGGCGTTGGCAAATGCTGTTTCATCCTCAAAACGGCCCAGATCATTTAACCCGTATGTCAAAAAGACAACAGAAGGATTCATTTCAATAGCGGTTGCAATGTGCGTGTCAGATTCTTCAACGCTGCACCCCACTGTGGCTGCAATCTTAGAGGCAGGCAGCAGATTATAATCCGGCAGTCCTGCAGCATGTGAATCCCCAAGGATCATTGCATCTGCAAAGCGTTCCTCCAGTGGCAGTTTGGCATTGGTTTCGCGCTGGGATTCTTCTTCTGAAGCAGCGATGGCGGCCTCCGCATCGGCCACTTTCACATCTTCAAGCTTTTGCACCACTTCAAGTCCTTTTGCAACCTCTGCCTGCATAGCCTCTTTCTCTTTTTGTGCATGATCCATTCCACATCTGGTGAGAATACAGCATATTATTATGACAATGATTATGAACAAAATAGCACCGGGAATCATTACCCTTTTATCAAATCGTGTTTTCAAAATAGCTTCCTTCTAATGAATGATCGCATCATAAAATAGTCGCATCGTGTTTATATTCGGCACATATAACCTACAGTAAACAGTAATGATAATACCATTTATTTGTCTAAAAATCAAATCATTCCTGCGAGAAATGTTATAAATTTGCATTTTGGTAGCGCAATAAGGCAACAGTCTCAAAAATGTGTCAATGTTATAATATTTCAAATGACGTATTATGAAACCGCCTGTTTTATTGAAAAAAAACAAAAAAATGAGCTCCGTCTTCTTCGTTTTCGTTAATGACGGATCTCCGTTCAGCCACAGACATTCCTATTTTTGCACACCTCATTTTTCACTTGAAAATATAAAATCGGCCGCCGGGAAAATTTTCCACGACGGCCTGATATGGCATTATTTCCCAAGTATCTGCTTCGCAATATCGCTCTCGGCATCCATAACGATCACCCTGCGGTTACGCGGTGCTTCGCTGTCGATCCATGTGCCTTTCGGATCCCCGGCAGGGTTTCTGTCAACGCCGCGCTCAAACGGGTCGTCAGCATATCCAAGCCCCTTGACGAGCAGCTGAGATTCCGGTACGTTGAACTTATCCACCAGCATCTGCTTCACGGCATCCGCCCGGCGCTCCGACAGTTTCACACGATTTGCCTGATCTCCATCCGTCGCAGTCGTACCGGCCAGCAGAATCTTATTGTTCGGATGGGCAAGAATGATGTCCGCTACCGGCTTCAGCGCGGTCTCTGCTGCTGTGGGGTCGACAAAGTCAGCCGACTCCGGCTTAAACATGATCTGTGTCTCATTCAGCTCAAAAGGCTGTTGGAACACCTGCTGCTCTTTCGTCTTTTCGATGGTGGCGGTCCGTGCTTCCGGTTCTTTCGGGGCATTGATCTGCATCGTGTAGTCAATCGTTCCTTCCATATTGACATTATGTAAGGTACGGTCTGTTATTGTCAGCATAATGTAGTAGGTCGTGTTCGGCTCCAACTCATCTGTTGAATAAGTAGTAGCCGCACCGTCACTGCCTGCTCCAGTTCTTCCAATGACTTCTCCATATTCATCAATCAGGAACATCCCGAGATAACCCTCCGTATCCACGCTCTTATCAATCGTGATAATGTCATATGTTCCTTTTGTTCCGTTGGTCGTAAACGCAAACCACGAACCCTCGCAATCGCTTACAGTTCCTCCAATCTTAACACCGGTCGGAATGTATGCCGACTCCAGCTGATGCCTGCCCGGGTTGATCTCGCCCTCCAACGCCTCAGCTTCACCCCTTGCCGCCAACAAAGCATCCGTTGTTGCATATGCGCTTTTCTCTGTGCCGGAATCTCTTATGATTAACGTGTAATCAATCGTGCCTTCCCTCTCTTCTGTGTTATATATGGTGCGTTCTGTTACCGCCATTTTGATATAGTACACGGTGTTCGGCTCCAGATCATCAAGCGTCACTGTTCTTGCGCAGCCAGGGATCGCTTCCCATGAAAGAATTTCACCGTTAGGCGATGCGAACTTATAAATACATTCTCCCATATCGTCGTAAAGAAACATACCAATATAGCCGTCTCCTGACTTGTTCACGGTCGTGATCTTATAAGAAGCAGACGCGTCTGACCCTGTCGTGAACGCATACCACAATCCCTTTTTATCTCTGGCTTCGCCTGATAAAAATGTGTTCATTGGGAGCATCACCGCATCATCCTGGTTTGTTCCTCCACGGATCATGCCTTCGCTCAAATCCGCTTCCTCCAGGTCTTCATCTGTGATAATCGCGGCAGTGCCGCCTTTTGTTTCCTCCGGCTCCTCCGTGGGCGTTGGAGTCTCTGTGGGCTCCTCTTCCGGTTCCTCTGTCGGCTCCTCCGTGACTTCCGACGGAACAGGTGTTTCTGTTTTCTTTCCGCCGCAGGCTGTCAATGCGGCAGTCACAGCAAATGAACAAACAAGTATCATCAATTTCCGCTTCACGTTTTGTATCCTCCTGTCCTTTTATTTCCAGTGTTGCATCTGTGAATGATTATCTCGCGTTTTACCCCTTTTGTCAAACATATATCGCAAAATAACGATACTCCGGCACAAATTTCTCTGCAACAGGCAGCCTTATTCAACGGGGAATTTCGGAATCAGGGACACCACTTTCTGCAGGATCAGCAGCGCATCCTCCGGCGTCACTCCGTCTCTGCCGTCTACGTCTGCCGCCACCGTCTGCGCCTGGTTTAGGCTTACCAGATTTACAACCGACTGCAGGACAAGCAACGCGTCCTCCGGCGTCACTCCGTCTTTGCCGTTTACATCGCCAAAAGCCTTTGGAATCACCGATGCGCTATCCCCGACCATCAATATTGTAGACGCCTGATACGACCCTTTTTTCATGGATGCGGATATTGTTGCCACCCCATCTGCTTTGCAGGTAATGACGCCGTTTTCAACAGATGCAGCTTCAGGTTTTGAACTGTCCCAGACTAGTTCATTCGGATTGACCGGCAACCAAATGCCGGTACCTGGATTTCTGAGATAATACGTTGCATTTATAGTCTCACCTGCCCGGGCTGAAATGTTCTCCACCATCATTTTTGATTCGTACAGATAGGTTTCCGGTGAACCAAATATTATCCCATAAGTTGTATCCGCTTCATTAAACTCTTCTGTGGCAATCTGTACCGTCTGGGCTAACTGACGATCCTGCGGGCTTTCACAATCCGTCTGATCCTCTCCTGTGCCGAAACACTGTACCCAATAATAACCGCCGTTCACGTAAGCACATCCGATTCCGATTGTTGTGTAACCGCCAGTCAGAATATTGGCTCTGTGCCCTTCAGAATTCATCCACGAATTCATAACCTTTTCCGGCGTAATATCTCCGTAAGCAATATTTTCTCCTGACATCAGCGTATTCAGATCAAAGCATGAGGAACCGTCTGGTCTTGTATGCGAGAACAAAACCGCAATTTCTCCCGCCCGCTGCATTGCCGTTTCCAGCAATGATTCATTCATCATCACAGGCGCCAAACCTTCTTTAGTCCGTTCTTCATTCACGATCTTCAATACAGCATACGCATTTTCATAATCCCGGCTCACATCCACTGTCAAAAACTCCAGCTTGCGAAGTCCGTTTTTTCCGAACGCGCTCAGCTCACTGTTTTTGGGTATCAGATTCGTAGTCGTTTCAAAAGCAAAGGAATGTACATACTCGACGGATTCCGGCAAAGTAACCTCCTCCAGCGACCAACACCCCAGAAACGCACATCTGGAGATATCTTTCATACCTTCATTCAAGTCTAAATTAACAAGCGCGCTGTCGTTTAGAAAACACTGATATGGTATATTTTCCAGCGCCGTACTTTGAAAACTCTGCAGAGAAAAACACTCTCCAAAAGTACCGCTTTCGATTTCTTTAATATTTTCAGGCAGTTTTATTTGTTTGAGAGATGTGCAATATGCAAATGTATGGGCCCCCAGCACTTCCAGTCCAGTTCCGAAATCAATATCCTCCAGCGCGCCACATTCACGAAACATCTGATAAGACGTTGTATGTAATCCATTTCCGAACTTGACCGATTTCAGGCTGTTACAGCTGTAAAATGTGAAATCGCCTGCCTCTGTCACGCTATCCGGGATTTCAATCGTCCGGAGTAAATCGCATGCCTGAAATGCAGATTCACCCAATATTGTCACGCTGTTCGGAATCGTGATTTCTTCCAGACAACAATTTGTAATAAATGCCATATCACCTACTTTTGTAACCGAAGAGGGAATCACATAGGATGACACATCTTTTGCACACGGAAAACTGAAAAGCGTTTTTTCATCGTCTGTAAAGAGGACTCCGTCTTTCACCGTATAGACCGGGTTATTCCCCTTCATGGAAAATTCTTTTATCTGTGAATTGTAAAAAGCCAGCGGGCTGATCGTTGTAGTATTACTTCCGATCTCAAATTCGGAAAATGTCACGTCCTGAAAAGCATAATCCTGAATGGAAACCACGCCGCGTGCGGTAACTTCCTTTAATGCAGTACACTGCACAAACAGACCTGACGGAAGTTCTTCAACAGCGTCTGGAATATCCACTTTTTCCAGTGCGCTGCACCCATAAAATGCAGCGCTCCCCAAAGTTGTCACTGTATCAGGAATCTCAATGGTTTTCATATTGCAGCATCCCTCAAATGCCTGCTCTCCGATTTTCGTCACACCGCTTTCTATTACAACAGACTTAATATTCTGGGCAAAACTGCGCCACGGCGCAGGGGCGTCAACAACATAATCATCCATTTCGCCTTCTCCGGATATCTTCAGTACACTGTTATTTAAAGACCACACCACACCTGTTCCACAGCTGCCTGATTCCACATTCTGACCGACAATGATCTTCGGCTCTAGTCCTATACTCTGGATTGCCATATCACTCTGTTCCCGCATCTGTATATGCTCACTAACCGGCAAACCAATCTCATATCCCAAAGGACGCGCTTCCGCTTGCTCATCAACAAGATAATTTTCATCTGTGGAATTGATCACCGGATCCGCAACGCCCTGGGCAACGGCTGTCTGTTGGGCCAATACCGTTGTTCCGGCACCGCCGCCGAAGGTGATGCTCAAGGTCAGCGCTGTTACAACACATATGATTTTATTTATTTTCTTTTTCATGAGAACCTCCATTCTGAAGCGTTTGCACAACAGCAGACATCCGTCTGCCTTCAGCGCGCCCGAAACGCGCCTGCAACGCTGCTATTGTTTACTGCAATATATGAATATCACTTGTAGCCGGCTGTCCGAGCGGAAGGGACGCATCGCTGGGCCAGGAAGTTTTGCTGGGATCTATGCTGAAAAACAGATGCTGCCCGTCATATTGCTCCATCCCTTCTGCATAGGAAATATCAATCATTTTCGCCTCACGGCTGAGGAATCCATCATTGGAGGCGGTAATCAGTTCCAGCGTCTGTGGTGTGTCCAGCACGATCAGTACATATGTCCTGCTTTTATCCGTCCAGGGACCGGCATTGGGATCGGGCTGCCCCTGAAGCGCCACCACCTCGTCGTAACTGTAGACACCGAATGTTCCGCTAAGGACGATCCGGTCTCCATCCACAGGCACAGCCGCCTCCGTATGGGGTGTTGCCGCAGGCATCTGCGGGCTGGCTGAACCTGCCGGCAAAAGAGCGACTGAACCTGTCGGCGAAGAATCGGATAAATCTTCCGGCGAAAGATTGGCTGCGCCGGGCGCCCATTCTTCCAGGGCACTGAGATCCGAAAGCTCATGCCACGGAATCGCTCTTTCGTCCAGTTCGTCCGGAATCATATCTATCCTGCCTTCCCACTGCTCGACCGTTTTAAGGGAATCTCCATTCAGTATCACTCTGCTCATATGAGCCTCGCCGGTACCGCTGGACCATTCCGTAAACATGAGTCCGTTTCCATCCCCCTGCAGTCCAAGGGTACTGCGATAGCCGCCCGTCAACGCGACTCCATCCATGAGACTTTCCTCCGGCTGGTGAACCGTTTTTGTTATCGAATCATACTGAAATACCCGCGTATAATAGAATGTTTCTATTTCCTGAGAGAGCAAAAGTGTAGGTACCGAGTTCGTCGTCGGCTGCATCTGCACCAATGCGTACCGGTATCTTCCGGTGGGCGTATCTCCGTACAGATCGTATTGATAGGAAGACGCCTGTCCAATGATGATACGGTACTGCGCCAGCGCCTCGTCAACCGGTGATGGCACTGCCGGGACAGAGCTGGGGGTGGCTTTGACGGCAGACGTATCAGATGACGGCATTACCGGCGCAGAAGATGAAACGGCAGGCAGTGCAGGCACCGAATCATTTTTTCGGGATGATTGGTTATGGTGCAGGATCCCTCCAATGCCCGCTCCTATAACGGCTACGGCTGCCAGACCAATCAGTGCCGCCTTTGCGGTACCGATTCCTCCCAGCGCTGCTGCCGTTCTGGAAACGGCGGAGGCAGTTTTCCCTGCGGAAGCTATGCCTGCAGAGGCTGCACCGGAGTTCCCCACATTCTCCAGAATATTTTGAAGAACCGGCTGACTTGACCTCTCCGCGGCATAGGCGTCTCTGCTGCGGAACAACAGCAGCAGGAACGGGATTGGCGCAAGGCCATAAAGCTTTGTGCCTTGTTTCTCCAATTCCCTGATTTTATTTTCAATCTTTTTCCGCCCGTACATCAACCTGCTCTTGATGGCACTCTCCGTGGCGCCAATGGCAGCGGCAATCTCCTTCACAGAAAGCTCTTCATAATAGTACATACCGATCACTGCCCGCTGATCTTCCGACAGATCGTCAATGATCTCCCGAACGAGACGTATGGTTTCCTTTTGGTCAATCAACTGTTCCGGTATCGCTTCTGTACGTTTATCTTCAAACTGTTCTTCAATAGAGATATCCGATGTTTCTTCCGTATTGAGCTCCGTGAACAGCAGCGGTCTTTTCTTTTTCAGCCAGTCCCGCGCTGTATTTGCGGCAATCTGTCGGATCCACGGCAAAAACTTTGCGTCTCCCTGAAAACTGTCCAGATGGGAGAATGCTTTTATGTAGGAATCCTGCAAAATATCAAATACTGCATCTTCATCTTTGATCATCGATTTTATTGTATAAAAAACCTGATCGTATGTTTTTTCATACAGCGCCGCGATCGCATTCTGGTTGCCATTCCGCGCCCGCGCCGTCAGAACGGTCATGTTATCATCCCTGTTCAGACCGGTGGGCTCCCCACAGTAGATACAGTATTTTGCGCCTTCCCCGATGTTTTTCCCGCAATTGCTACAATACATTGGATAAAAACCTCCTTACTCCTTTGTACGGTTTAAAAATTTTCTCAGCAGTTCCGCTTTTTTTTCTTCATTGACCGGAACTGAGTCAATGGCTATTTTAATAATCCGCCTCAGGATCCTGTCAATCATATCCTACAATCCTTTCTTCCTTCTCCACGTCGAGAGGCTGTGCCAAAAAGCACATTCCCGCGTCGGCGCGGCCACAAATGCAAAATGAATATAATATTATATTATACAAAACTTTAGCCATGTTGTGTTAAATTTTTTGTGCTTTGACTTGATACAACCATTTGATCCGTCAATTCCGTTCCAGCACAACGGGACCGATTCCTCATCCTCTCGCATCGTTCCTGTATTTATTTGCCAGATTTGCATGGCGATAGCCATCATACGTTCCCTGATATCTCTTTGCCTGATATTCATGGAAAGCAGCTGCATCTTCCGCTGCCTGGCGTTTCGCAGCATTCTCATTTTCTATTTTTTGCTGTTCTTCCCTTCTCCGGATCCAGCCCGCATAGTCCCTCTGAAACTGCGCTGTTCCCCTGTTCAGGGCATCTCCTACCGGATTCCATTTAAATAAGCGGCAAACCATGTTCTGCACAAAAGCAGACTTTAACACCTTATATACCGCATAGGCTATTGCCATGTAGACAATATAATCCATGATGTTCATCTTGCCGGAAAAAAGCCCTTCAGAAAAAACATAGACCGCCACGAAAAGGTATATCGTAATGATCCCATTCATCAACTTTAGCCCTATTTTCTCAAGTAGTTTCATAAAATAATTCCTCCTTCATTATTCCGGAATGTGCTGATATCGCCATTCCCTGACTGATTTGCAGCCGTAATCCTATAAGTTACGTTTTGATTCGTTCCGTCTTTGCTCCGACGGATCCACTTTGGGGCATTCGATGTCCTTTTTGCCTGTTCTGAACCACCTGCGGCAAACAGGCACTCCTTTCCTCCTTCCCTGTTTTTTCCTTTTCACTAATAGAACGAATGAAGATGGAGGTTGGTTGCATGCCTGCAAAAAATGCTCATGTACGGTAAGGAAGCAAGCAACCGAAAACAAGAGATAGACCGCCAGCACTACACTATTCCGAACCA
>CANQNE010000043.1 GCA_947625135.1 uncultured Lachnospiraceae bacterium | reverse complement strand
GACCTTTAGCTCAGTTGGTTAGAGCAACCGGCTCATAACCGGTCGGTCCTGGGTTCGAGTCCCCGAAGGTCCATTTCTTTTTTAAAAGGCCCAGTGGCTCAGTTGGTTAGAGCGCCGCCCTGTCACGGCGGAGGTCGTGGGTTCGAGTCCCATCTGGGTCGTTATTTTATTTTGGGATCTTAGCTCAGCTGGGAGAGCATCTGCCTTACAAGCAGAGGGTCACAGGTTCGAGCCCTGTAGGTCCCATTTTGCCGGTGTGGCGGAACTGGCAGACGCACAGGACTTAAAATCCTGCGGGACTAATCTCCCGTACGGGTTCGATTCCCGTTGCCGGCATAGCAGAAAACCCCGAAACTTTCACGGTTTCGGGGTTTTTTGTGTTCTTTTTGCAAGGCGTGAAAAAAAGCGTCTGCAGCATTTTGACATCAACGGGGATTTTAATTGATGAAGATATTTTGAAGACTTTTTATCAATTAAATTCTATCATTACACAATAAAAAACCTGCTACAGAGTTTTCATTCTGCAACAGGTCTTTCCTTATATTCATTATGCTGCAAAGTCAACGATTGCTACCTCTGTCAGTACATCCCTCAGCTTTTCGACAATCTTCTCAATTTCTGAAACGATTGCGCCGCTGTAGGAAACTTCCCCACATTGACTGCATTTATGACAGGGAACATTTTTAATGATGATAAAATGACCATCCATATCTGCCATATAATTGCTATAAGAATCTACCATGTCACCTTTACAAAATAAACATTTTTCCATGATAATCATTCCTTCCTGCTTTTATAATCACTGCTCCACTGATTGATATCAGGCTCATATACGGTAATCAGCCAAAGTTTTGTTTCTCCCAGCCCCACGACAATATGTAGTGCTTTCTTATCATTCGTATATCCCAAAATCAGACAGCTGGGATAAGGATAGTCATCCGGATATTCTTCTATAATCTCTCCGTTTCTGACTGCTTCCTTAATTTCAGCATATCGGATATTTCTCTGCTGAAGACGCAACAGACAATAAGATGTCATCTCTATGAACTCATCTCTGCACCTTTCCTTGATCTTTACAATATCCAACTTCTTGACTCCCTTCATCTATAGTTACAGTATATTTGCTGTGAACATCTCTGTCAATTACCAATTTTTGTAAAATACTCTCGCAAACAGCAAACAAAAATCCGCAGAACGGATCTCTCCATCCTGCGGCTGCCTATAAAGAAAGAAGCAAATGTATGCCTTAGGTCATGGAATCGTACTCTTCACTTTCATCATAAAACGCTCCGCACCATCTGCCATCTTTTCTTTTATAAATTGTACCTTCACCATTACTTCTTTTCATAATTGGTTACCTCCATAATTAAAGAGGGGGCCAAAAGTCATTTGAAATGACTAGAGGGATGCCCTCTTTTATATTTTGAGCAAGTAATGCAGGAAACAATACAGGAAACATTTAAACGAATTTGATATTGACATTTATATATTAAATTGATATCATAATAATATCAAATCAGAGGGGGTCGTATTCTATGACTGAAAAAATCTTAACCGGTAAAAAAAATGGTATCCTTGCGCTGCTGCTCACTGTGCTTTTCTACCTAGTCGCCATCGCAGGCTGCATTTTTGGCTGCCTGCTCCTTGATGAAGGCGGCGCTCCGGCTCTGTTTCTGCTCATCATCAGCCTTGTCTGGCTCTGCATCGGATGGATTCCTTTCTGCGGTCTGAAGGTACTGGGCCCCCAGGAGGCTCTTGTTCTGACGCTCTTCGGAAAATACGTGGTTACGCTGAAAGGGGACGGCTTTTATTTTGTCAATCCTTTCTCCACAGGTGTAAACCCCGCGGCAAAGACCAAATTAAACCAGAGCGGAGACGTGGACGGCAACGCCAAAAACTCCGTGATGAGCATGCTCACCGGCAGCTCCGTTTCCGGCGTGGAACTAAGCAGCAAAAAAATTTCTTTAAAGATCATGACATTGAACAACAACCGTCAGAAGATCAATGACTGTCTGGGCAACCCGGTTGAGATTGGCATTGCGGTTATGTGGCGGGTAGCGGACACTGCCAAGGCAGTATTCAATGTAGACAATTATAAGGAATATCTGTCCCTGCAGTGTGACAGCGCCCTTCGCAATATCGTGCGGCTGTACCCTTATGACGTGGCGCCCAATATAGACACCACCGGAGACGGTATCGCAGACGAAGGCAGCCTGAGAGGCTCCAGCGAGATCGTGGCTTCCAGAATCCGTGACGAGATCCAGAAAAAAGTTTTGGATGCAGGTCTGGAAATCATTGAAGCCCGGATCACCTATCTGGCTTATGCGCCGGAGATCGCTGCCGTGATGCTCCAGAGACAGCAGGCTTCCGCGATCATAGACGCCCGTAAAATGATCGTGGACGGCGCTGTGGGCATGGTAGAAATGGCCCTTGAGCGGCTGAATGAAAATGAGGTCGTAACCTTGGATGAGGAGCGGAAAGCCGCAATGGTATCCAACCTTTTAGTAGTCCTCTGCGGCAACCACGACGCCCAGCCTGTGGTAAATTCCGGCAGCCTGTACTGATATGGGAGATAACAGGAAAAAACAGATTCCACTGCGGCTTTCCGAAAAACTGTATCACGACATCGCCGCATGGGCGGAGGACGATTTCCGCTCGGTCAACGGGCAGATCGAATATTTGCTGACAGAATGTGTACGACAACGCAGGAAGAATGGCAAATATGTTTCTGACCAGCTGGATGTGCCTCCAAAGCTGAATTTTGAATCATGATTGATTATGAAAGGGGATTTTATGATGACACTGCAGGAGATCATTGACAAAAGCAAACGGATCGTCTTTTTCGGCGGCGCGGGGGTTTCCACAGAAAGCGGCATTCCTGATTTCCGCTCTGTAGACGGCCTTTATAATCAAAAATATGATTATCCCCCGGAGCAGATCCTGAGCCATACTTTTTTCTATGCTCACACAGACTATTTTTTCAATTTTTACCGGGACAAGATGCTGGCGCTGGATGCCCGTCCGAACCCCGCACATTTTAAGCTGGCGGAATTAGAGCAAAAGGGAAAACTGTCCGCCGTAGTCACCCAGAATATCGACGGGCTCCATCAAAAGGCTGGCAGCCGCAAAGTTTTTGAATTGCATGGTTCTGTCCTCCGCAATCACTGTACTTCCTGCCGCCGGTTCTATTCTGCGGAATTTATCAAAAACAGCAGCGGTATTCCCCGGTGTGAACATTGCGGCAGCGTGATCAAGCCCGATGTGGTACTCTATGAGGAGGGGCTGAGTGATGAATGTGTTTCCGGCGCCCTCATGGAAATTTCCCATGCGGACACAATGATCGTGGCCGGGACCTCTCTCACCGTTTATCCCGCCGCCGGATATATCCGGTATTTTCAGGGAGATCATTTTGTACTGATCAATCGGGACGCCACTTCCGCAGACCGTATGGCGGAGCTGGTGATCCATGACAAAGTGGGCGAGACGCTTTCGAAAATTGTCGTCAACTGACGAACCTTCTCTTCCTTAAACATACACAAAACGTCTCGCCCGGTAATCTCAATTTCCACAAACTGTGATTTTTTCATCCTGTCAGTATATATTTTTCCAATCTGCGCACCCTATCTCCGAAAGGACGGTGTACAGAATGACCCGTGAAAGATCAACAGAAGATCATGAGGAGGACCTCATCCAAACAAATTCTGCCCAAAATGATTCTGCAGAAGGAAAGAACGGTGAAAGCGTTGAACCTTTGCCAGAATCCACACGGCCAAGAAAAGACGGCCCGGGAGGGGACTGATCCCCTCTCAGGCCGATTTTTACAGTGAACGCTCTTTAAACATGACTTTCAGGAGGTAATGATCATGATCGACAATCAAGAACTGCCCGCAGGCTTTACAATGGAACTGGCCCAACATTCGGACATCCTGAATCAATTTGCCAGACTCTCCCAACCTGAGCAGCAATCCATCATCCAACGGGCAAAAACGATGCGCTCTCATGATGAAATGCGCAGTTTCGTGGAAAATCTTTTTAAGTGACGCATCCCGCGTCACTTTTTCCGTTTATTCCGGTACTTTTTCTCCTTGATCTGGGTGTAGATCACGATCAGCAGATTTACACCGGGCGTCTCCGGCGTCTTTTGTCAGGGATTCAATTTTGACCCTGCCTGTTTCCCTCCGTCATAGATCCTTCAACATCCCGTGCTTCTCATAAGAAGTTACTCTCACAGGATGATTCTGTTCATCCACAAATACCACTCTGGGATGATGCTTTGCACCTTCCTCCGGCGTCATTTGCCCGTAAGCCATAATAATGATCTTGTCTCCCACACTGACACAGCGGGCGGCAGCGCCGTTCAGACAGATCATTCCCGATCCCCGTTCTCCCGCTATGGTATAGGTTTCCAGACGATTGCCATTGTCAATGTCCACCACCTGCACCTTCTCATACTCCAATATGCCGGATATGTCAAGCAGATCTTGATCCACGGTGATGGAGCCCACATAATCCAGCTCCGCCTGTACCACAGTGGCCCGATGAATTTTCCCTTTCAGCATTTCAATGGTCATAAAGCTCACCCCTTCACAATGAAATTGTCAATGAGACGGGTTTTTCCAATATAAACAGCAAGCGCCACAAGCACTTCTCCCTCAATCTTATCCACAGGCATCATCGTCACGCCGTTTACCGCTGATACATAATCGATGCGGGCCAGCGGTTCCTGCAGGATCCGCTCTCTCATCGCCGTCAGGATTTTACCGGCGTCCTTCTCTCCCTCCGACACCAATTTTTCGCCGAGAAAGATCGCCTTTGACAGCACAAGAGCCGCCTTGCGTTCTTCCGGATTCAAATACGTGTTTCTGGAGGATTTTGCAAGCCCGTCCTGCTCCCGGACAATGGGGCAGCCTATAATCTCTATGCCATAAGACAGATCCTGCACCATCTTTTTGATCACTGCCAGCTGCTGCGCATCCTTCTGGCCAAAGAACGCTTTATCAGGCTGCACAATATTAAACAGCTTGGACACTACCGTACATACGCCCCGAAAATGGATGGGCCTTGTCTTTCCGCACAGCTGCTTTGGCATTTCGGAAAGAATCTCCACATAAGTGGCCGCTTCTTCCCCATACATTTCCGCCACATCGGGGTGAAACACCAGATCACAGCCGTGGGCCGCCAGCAGGGCGCAGTCATGTTCAAAATCTCTTGGATAGGTTTCCAGATCCTCTCCCGGGCCAAACTGGGTAGGGTTGACAAACACAGAGGCAACCACCCGATCACACAGAGAAACCGCCTTGTCCACCAGACTGGTATGACCTTCGTGAAGATAGCCCATCGTCGGAACAAGCCCTACCGTCAGGCCCTCCTTTTTCCACGCGGCAACCTGTGCCCGCACTTCTTTTATCTTCACCGCGATCATCATATTTTTTTCCATATCCATTCCGCTCTCTTTCCTGTCAGTATTTTTCATCCAGCTGCTTTAAAAACTCATCAGAACAGTCGCTTTTCCCATAAGTGTGGATCTCCTCCGGAAATGCGCCGCTCTTTACTTCTCCGTGGTATGCCTGAAAAGCCTCCGTTATCATTTTGCCAAATTCTCCGAACTGCTTTACAAATTTAGGCTGAAAGCCGGTAATGCCAAGCATATCCTGCCATACCAGCACCTGCCCGTCGCAGCCTTTCCCGGCGCCGATACCGATGGTGATCATCTCTGTCTTTTTTGTAATCAGCGCTGCCAGCTTCGGCGGTACACATTCCAGCACACACATAAAAGCGCCCGCCTCCTGCACAGCCAGTGCATCCTGCAGCACCCGTTCCGCATTGGCCTCTCCTTTTCCCTGCACCTTAAATCCGCCAAAGAGATTGACGGACTGGGGCGTCATGCCAATATGGGCGCATACCGGTATGCCGGAATCTACCAGCGCCCGGATCTGACTGACTACGGCGCCGCCGCCTTCCAGCTTCACCCCGTTGGCCCCCGTCTCCTTAATCAGCCGTCCCCCGTTGGAAACAGCCTGCTCCACGGACACCTGATAACTCATAAAGGGCATGTCCATGATGACAAAAGCATTTTTACAGCCCCGCACCACGCTGCGTCCATACAGGATCATCTCCTCCATTGTCACCGGCAGCGTGGTCTCATATCCCTGCATCGTCATGCCCAGACTGTCTCCCACCAGTACGGAATCCACACCCGCCTGATCCAGCAGGCAGGCAATGGAATAATCATAACAAGTGAGCTGGGAAATCTTTTCTCCCCTCGCCTTCATCTGCATAAGGGTCTCAACTGTATTCTTCATGCTTTCAGATCTCCTTTTCCAGTAAATTTTCTATCAAACAAGAATCCCGTTCCGGATTTTTCTGTTTTTCCATCCTTAACAGCGGCTGCGCCTTTGCGCCGGGGATTCCAAGAGCGCCTTCCCTGTGCCGGATGAGTCTCGTCTCCTTCCAGATAAAAAAAGCATCCGGCAATTCCCTGTAAGACGTCAGCTTACTGTTGATGGGAAATAGCGGATGGCTTGAATACCCCATAAGCGCCCATGACCAAGCTATCCGGGAAAGCCTCCCCGGCAGCCATGACGCCGCTGCAGTGGCAAATCTGTTTTTTGCAAGATCAAAGCGCCGCCTTCTGTGCTGATCCTCTGCGCCGGCTGTAAAAGCCGGTCACCTGAATACTGCCTTCGGCCAAAAATCTGCCTGATGAAAAGCCGCTTTTCCTGCTCTGATAAAACCTGTCTTCATCCTGTCACCTGCTTTTCCAAGAGGTGATCTGATGTCTTTACTGCCTGAACAATGATGTTATTTGCCGGTACAGTTTCCGAGTTACTCAGAATACCATCCATTTTATTTTTCTCTCTGAAAAACAACATTGATTATAGCATCCCCCGGAGCAAAAGTAAAGACAAATCGCCAGAATAGAACAGCTTCTGAAAAAACAGGCCAATGACAGCCATTCCGGAACCCGACCGTCAGATCAGATACAAAAAGGACGGTATGTTTTATGACCGGCGCCGCCTTTTATCTTGCGGACGCCAAAAAAGAGCGCCGTCAGGCACAGCGTATACAGCGCCATATAAAGCAGGTAGCGGCCGTTATATACGGCACGCAGATAATAGGCAGGCGGGAATAACAGCTGCAGCATCCGGATACGCTTAAAATCAAAGAAAACCGGACATACGGAGATCAGGATCACCGTCAGGAGCGGTATCAGCGCGCAAAGCGTTTGAATTTTTCCTGTAAGCTGCTGCAGCAGCATGCAAAAAACACTGCAGCTGACCGCAAACAGGAGCAGCGCCGCGCCTTCTCTTATAAGAGAAAGCCCCAGCCCGGATATATACAGCGCCACAAGCACGCAGGCACACAGGTTCAGCATGGCGATCATCTCGCTGAGAAATAATACTAACGGCTTTTTTGCGTCAGGCACCCATGAATAAGTTCCTCTCTTTTCCTCCTGCATATAAAACAGCGCGGCCACCAGCCCGCCAATCAGGATCAACACACTGAGTAATCCCCGAACCGGCGTCAAAAGATACCCGGGCGTTTTCTCCTGCCCGCCGGAGGAAGTTTCCGCTGTTTCAAAGATAAATAATCTGTCGTTGGTATCAAACAGCTGATAGTCTTCTATCAGCTCCTGATCGGTCACATCATCCAGCTGGGCAAGGTTCGTGCGGACAAAATCCAAATATAACGGCTGGGCGCATCGTTCATAAAGGACGCTCGCCAGCTTTTCATGGGAAAGGCGCAGGGGGATCGTCTGTTCCCGCTCAACGACAGTCACTGTGGGCAGCCGCCGGGACTTTATTTTTGCAAATTCCCGGATCTTCTGTTCAAATCCTTCGGAAAAGATCCATGCGGCGTCTGCCTGCCCTGTCTGAACCATCTCCATAGATTCCTCCGGGGAAGCACATTCTGTAAATAAAATCAGTTCACTGCTGCTTTTCAGTTCATCACAGACTTCCGCCGCCAAACTATTTTCCTGATCCTGAGGGCACAGAACAATTTGCACAAAACCGCTCTCCTGATGGGAGATGATGTTCAGCAGCAGAAGCAGCAGGGGAACAGAAAGAAGGAGCAGGAGAAATGCGGGTTTTTTATAAAGCCGTTTATTAAAAAGCCAGAGCCATCTGCATCTTCTTTTCATGTATCATACCGTCCTCACCTTTATTTTGTATCTGCGCGCTCCCGCCGTTATAAGGAGAAAGCCTGCAGTAAACGCCAGTATTCCCAAAAGCGCCGGCAGGCTGCTTTGTCCCATGATCCCGGCGGCCAGATAACTCCGGGCCAGCCCTGTAGGCAAATATCCGGATACCTGCTGTATTTTCTCAGGGAACGTATAGGCAGGATAAAAACATCCCGATCCATAGCACAAAAACACTGCGCAGAAAAACTGCAGCAGGATCCCCCCGATGATATTTCCGGACAGTTCAAAGAGCATCAGGTTAAAAGCGGCCGCCAGTACCACGACCACAGCAAGATGCCCTGCAAGAGAAGAAATACTGCCGAATATATCCAGCTGGGAAAGCTGTTCTATCTTCCCTTTCGTCAATGCCAGCACCGCCATGATCCCCGCCGCGGCCGCCATCATCACAACAGTATACGCCCCATACTCACAAAGAACCTGCTTTTCCGCGGATATTCCGGCGGAGGCCAGCATACGGTTCAGCGACCAGTCGCTTCTGACGAGGATGATCGCATAGGGAAGTCCCATGAGCAGCAGCAAAAAGACCGAAAATCCACAAAACAGGTATTGCGGCAAGGTAAGTCCATCAGAAATTCCCAGTTCTTTTATCTCATACAATTCTGAACGGTTCATCACAAAATCAATATATTCCACATTCATCTTGTTCAGATATTGATTGGAAAGCTCTTCATAACCGTTTGAATCCAACGCCGCCTGTACCCCATAAACCCCTTTCTGGGCTTCCGACACGATCTTTGTGACCGCTCTTGCAATCTCCTCCTTAAAAATCATGATCAGATTACTGGCTCCCACACCCGTTATCAAGCGGATCGATTTTACCTCTCCCCGCAGAGCCGCTTCGGAAAATCCCTCCGGAAACACCAGATACGCGGTGATCTTTCCCTGCTTCAGCGCCTTTTGCGCTTCATCCTCCTCCAGCTTTTCCAATTCCATAGAAAATCTTGTCTCGTCAAATGTCTTCAGCGCGTCAAGGCCAAAATCCATGTACCTGTCGTCGGCTTCGCCTACGATCCCCACTTTAAATTTTGTATTTTCTTCCCTGCCGCTCTGGTATTGAAGAAACCCAAGGAATATGACCGCCAATCCCCCGAAAAGGATAAGGGTTATCGCCAAAACATAAGGGAACATTTTTATCGTACGCTTTAATTGAATAAAAAAATATTTTTTCATATCACAAATTCTTTACCACTGTTTCAATCTTTCCATCATAAACAAAGGGAACCAGCACACCATTTTTCATGATATACCACTTGTCGCACAGTTCCATTTCCAACACATCATGGGTCGCCAGAAGCACGACGCCTCCTTTTGCCTTATACGCTTTCAGATAATCCAAAATCGTATATTTACATGCAATGTCCAACGCGGACATGGGCTCGTCCAATAAAAGAACCGGCGGATGTTTTGCAACTGCGCAGCCAATGGACAGTCTTTTTTTCATGCCGCCTGACATTTTAGATACAGGCGTTTTCAAAAAATCAGCGATCCCCAGCATCGCAAGAAATCCGTCCTCCAGCTCCTTTTTCAGCGCCGGGGCGTCATACCACAGAGACAGGTTGTCCAGCGCGTGCAGCTCTTCGATCAGCGGCGTACCCTGGGGCACATAACCGACCAGCCGGGCACGCTGCCTCGGATAGTGAAACAAATCATTCCCGTCATATAAGAAAGCGCCGCAGTCACATTTCTGTATTCCGGCCAAAATCGACAGCAGCGTGGATTTGCCGCTGCCGTTGCTGCCCAGGATCCCAATACACTGCCCGCTCTCCGCAGACAGATGAACGCCTTTCAACACTTCTTTTTTCTGATATCTTTTTGTAATGTCCTGTATCTCTATCTTCATGTGCGAAACCTCGTGATGCAAATTTGGCGCTGATCTGCAGTAATCAGCGCCAAATCATATCTATGCTGCAATCCTCCTTCGCCTGCGCCCCATCGTTCCTGACTGACAGGCGAAATCAATATTTCAGATGATCACCAGCCGAAATCATAATCATCCAGGCTGTAATCATCATAATCATAATCGTCACTGCTGTAATCCCCAAACTCCAAAACGGATTCCAACAATCCCGTGAGACTTTCCGGAACCCCTGCGTCCTCCAGCTTGCGCAGCACTTTGTCATAATCCAGAGATTCCACAAACTCCTGCATTTCCTCACTGTTGTCCCCGTCTATCACATCACCCTCCGGTTTTGTGATCGCTTTTCCGTCAGATAACGCCAGATCCAGTTTGAAGCCGGCAAAATTTTCATCATTATTTAAGACAGCTACTGTAAAACTATTGTTTTTCTTTGACGTCTCGCATTTTAATTCAACAGCAAGATCCGGAAGCGATATAGTGGAAGAAAATAGTTCCTCATCCAAGCCTGTCGTGGAAAAAAGATCCCTGCCCGGCTTGATCCGAAACGTCCCGTCCAGATAGCCTTTTTCCAGCTTCTCGCTGTCAAAATCCTCTACCGTCAGCTCCCATAGATCCGCGTCTTCTGCACTCACGTTAAAAACACCGCTTCTCTTATAGCCGTTTTCTGTTCCCGTGCCGGTAATGATCAGCTCATCCTGCCATTGCATCTCCGTGGCAAACTGCTTTCCATCATGGGCGGTCACATAGCGCAGGGGCACATCCCCCTCAATGCCAAGTTCCCATCCGATCACTTCATGGCTGTTGTCTACATAACTTACGACACGCAAAACCTCCTCTTCCGAAGCGTCCTCTTTGTAGTATTCCACTGCCTCCAGACTGTTGTCGATCCATTCAAGCAGCACTTCGTAGGCATCTTCATCCGCCCCGGATAATTCCATATCCTCCGCCTGATTCTGCAGAGATTCCACAATGGATCTGATCTCGCGGTCATTCTTCATGGCGGTCAGAACCGCCTCTTCAATGGCGAAAAATTCCTTCTCAGAAATCTCCGCTTTCAGTTCTGTGCACTTCTGGGTTATGCCCTCCACACTCACGGTACTGTCCTGCCTGGAAATATCTTTCACATTTTTAATAATAATTTCCACGTACTTTTTGAGCAGCTTCTGAACAGTACTCTTGGAAGGCAGGCTTTCCTTCACCGCCAGGATTTTTTGGAACGGTTTCTCCGAAATGTCGTATCCTTCGCCGTAATCCTCCAGCATTTCCTCCATGGCGCTTTCACTTCTGATCACTTTATCTGTCAGCTCCGGTAAGGAAAGAAACATTTCCCCGGCAGCAAAATCAATCATGCTCCCCACCGCAGGAATCTCCTCGTCGGAAACAGTCAGGCCTGTCTGAAATTCCGCCCTGTCCTGAAACATATTGTAATCAAAATTCAGAGATACCTCATTTAACCATGCAAGGTCTTCTCCATCCAGACCCAGATCCTCTATGAGATCAAGGGCACTGTCGCTGAACTGAAAACTGACTTTAGACTGGATCGACCGGTCATCTTTCAGATTGTCAAGAAGCATTGAGCCATAATAATCCGCGCCCATGTCCACATATTTTTCAAACTCTTTCAGTTCCACATATTCAAAATAACTCTTGGGAGATCCAAAGGTACGGATCACAGCGCCGTAAATGCGATTAAAATTAAACGCCCCTATTATCAACAGCAAAACAGCCACAATGCCTGCGGCAAGCCCGATGATCTTCTTTTTCCCGGGCTTTTTTTGCCCGACCGGTTCAAACTGCGGTTCCGCAAAATCACCTGTGCCCGTGTAATATTCTGCATTCACATCGCCGCCTTCATTTGCTCCCGCGTAATACTCTGCATTCACATTGCCGCCTTCGTTTGCACCCGCATAATATTCTGCATTCACATTGCCGCCTTCGTTTGCACCCGCATAATATTCTGCATTCACATCCCCGCCTTCGTTTGCACCCGCGTAATATTCTGCATTCACATCGCCGCCCGGCTGCTGCATCTGCTGTACCACTGTCCCGCAAAAAGGGCAAAACTTTGCTTCATCATTGATTTTTTTTCCACAATTTCTACAAAACATAGTCTCCTAATAGCAAAAACGCTATTTCCTTTCCTTTGTACTTTTTCTGTGTGACCCATAACCTATTATCAATTTATCATTATTAAAACAAAATGTCAATCTGACATCCGAATCTCCCCTTGAACGCCAGCAGGCTATGGCGCCCGCCGTCACGTTTTCTTGTTCAACGGTTTGACTCGATCATCTTTTCATGATAACCGTTGTTTTTATTTCTGGATCAGCTCCTTTGCCTTTTTTCCGCTCATATATTCTATGTCGATCTTCACCATACACAAAACGCCGTACTCCTTTTCGATCATCTTCTGCCGGTTGGCCTCACTGTCGTCCGGCGCATATTTCAGCGCCAGCCTTTCAATGGATTCCCGGATTTCTTTCTCGTCCTCAAGGATCTGCGCCTTTCCAAATAAGATCACGCTGCAAAAACGGGTGGTATATTCCTCCGGAACAACCACATCCTGATCGGTCACACAAAATGAAACCTTGCTGCAGTTTCGTATGGCGTCCAGTTTATGTCCGCTTTTTGCACAGTGAAAATATATCTTATCATGATAATAAACATAGCTGAGCGGAACGGCATAAGGATAGCCTCCGTCCCCCAGAACTGCAAGAACTCCAGCGGTATTCCTCTTCAGGACTTTCTCACACTCCTCTTTGGTAAGCTGCTGCCTGCCCCTTCTCATGGCTCTGAATTTCATTTTCCTGAAATGATCGATTCTTTCCGGATTTTCAACGGACGCCCCTTCCTCCAGCATACCATAGGGAAGATCATCACATTCGCCGCAATGCTCCTGCACTTTTTCTTTCTTGCACGGGTCAAGCCCCCACACACTGTCATTTGCCATGATCGTTCCTCCTGAGTTTCGCCGCCGCTCCGTTCCATTCTAAAACAGCGGGCGGGATTAACCGCGTAATATCTGAAGGCCGGCATTCCATGCTTTCCCGACCTCTTCTCCCGTCGTATAATAACCGTTCTGGAATTGGTCGAACATCAGCGCGTGAAGCCTTTTGGGATCCACCTTGCCGTTTTCGGATAAAACAGATTCTTCCGCTTTCACGTTGACAATCTTTCCCACAATACCGGACACATACTTGGTGTCAAGGAATTCAAGGAGTTCACATTCCATTGCCACCGGAAATTCTTCGATGATCGGCGCATGAACCTTGTCGCTTTTAACGGCATGATAGTTGGTGCGCTGGAACTTATCATCGATCTTATTCCCGGATGCGATCCCGAAAAAGTCGGCCACATCCATGTGGGCCTCATCCGCGATGGAAACTGTAAACGCTTTGCTGGCTTTGATATTCAGCCATGTTTTCTTTCCTTCCCCAATAAAGAGGATGATCTTATCCTCATCGCAGATCTGCCCCCATGCCACGTTCATGACATTGACTTTTTCCTCCTCATCGTAGGCTGCTACCATCAATACGGGCATCGGGTAAACAGCTGGAACAACACCTAAATCTCGTTTCATTTTTTCTTCTCCTCTCATTTTTACTGTTTCGATCGCCACAAACATACCGGCTGAATGTTACAATAGACTTTTTTTCCTGTTCTCGCATAGTTTCCGTGTTTTCGCAATTCTGCTTCTGCCACAGAAAAGAAGCGATCGCAGCATATTCTGACATTATGTCAACTTTTTTATTATACTATTATTCTGTCATCAAGTCAACATATCCGGTACCTTGAGTTTCCGTAGTTTTATCCACATGCCACCAGTTTTATTGCTATGCTAATGAACAACTTTAAAAAATTGGCCA
>CANQNE010000042.1 GCA_947625135.1 uncultured Lachnospiraceae bacterium | reverse complement strand
CCGGGATCCACGCCCTGTGAAAACATATTCATGGCAAGGGTGATGATATCTACATTGCCGGTGCGCTCGCCGTTGCCAAACAGCGTGCCCTCGATCCGCTCCGCGCCTGCCAGAATCCCAAGCTCCGCGTCGCAGACGCCGCAGCCCCGGTCATTGTGGGGATGAAGGCAAAGGGTTACCGCATCCCGGTATTTCAGGTTCTTGCTCACGTATTCCACCTGTGTGGCAAACACATGGGGCATGGCATTTTCCACCGTTGCAGGGATATTGATGATCACCTTGTTGGAGGGTTTGGGCTGCCACACATCCAGCACCGCGTTGCACACCTCCACCGCATAGTCTACTTCCGTACCGGGAAAGCTCTCCGGGCTGTACTGGAAAGAGAAGTTCCCCTCCGTCTCTGATGCCAGCTGCTGCAAAAGCACGGCGCCGTCCACGGCGATCTTCTTGATTTCCTCTTTGGACTTTTTGAACACCTGCTCTCTCTGTGCCACAGAAGTGGAATTGTACAGATGGATCACCGCCCGGGGCGCACCCTGAATGGCCTCAAAGGTTCGGCGGATAATATGATCTCTGGCCTGTGTCAGTACCTGAATAGTCACGTCCTCCGGGATCATATCCCGCTCGATCAACGCTCTCGCAAAATTGTATTCTGTTTCGGAGGCCGCGGGAAATCCTACCTCGATCTCCTTAAAGCCGATCCGTACAAGCAGTTCAAAAAATTTCAGTTTTTCCTCCAGACCCATGGGTTCCACCAGCGCCTGATTGCCGTCCCGCAGATCTACCGAACACCAGATGGGGGGAGTATCGATATAATCCTTTTTCACCCAGTCATAGGTACAGACCGGGGGCATAAAGTAAGCTCTTTCGTATTTGTCGTAATTCTTCATGTTCAATCCTCCATGTTATGATCTTCATGTGTGCTTACGATGTTACCACGAAATACAGCTTTTAGGAATGATTAAATTTAATCATTTTAATTGATTATTTTTAACCAGTTGCATTTTGCAGAAGCCCGGGGTAAAATAGAAACAGATTTCCCGCCGTAATTTCATTTTACGGGGAACCGGTGTCTTCACCGGGCGACTTTATTTTGACTGAAAAATCTGACTGTAAGAAATGAGGTCTGACACATGAAACAAATCGATCTGCATGTACATTCTCTTGCTTCCGACGGCACGTTCAGCCCTTCGGAGCTTGTACGTTACGCTGAAGAAAAAGGACTTTTTGCTTTTGCGCTCACGGATCACGACACCGTAAACGGTATTCCGGAAGCGCTGCAGGCCGCGAAAGACAGCGCTGTCCGCCTGATCCCCGGCATTGAGCTGTCCTGCGAATATGAAGGACGGGATATCCATATACTCGGTCTGAACATCGACCACGAAGATCCGGAGCTGCTGTCCCATCTGGAAGAATTCCGTTCTTCCCGCACGGTGCGGAACCAGCAGATGGCAGCGCTGCTGGCTGAAAACGGGTTTGATATTTCCATGGAGGCGCTGACAGAGGAATTTCCCGGCGCTGTCATCACCCGTTCCCACATTGCCAAGCACCTGATGCAGAAGGGCTATGTCAGCTCCATTGAGCAGGGCTTTGACCAGTATGTGGGGATGAACGCCCCTTATTATATTCCCCGGAAACGTCTCGCACCCCAGCAGGCGATCCAATGGATCCACCACGCCGGCGGCAGGGCGGTGCTGGCGCATCCTCTCTTGTACCGTCTGTCCCCTGCAAAGCTGTGGGAGCTGACGGCGCTTTTGAAGGCCTGCGGCCTTGACGGACTGGAGGCCATTTATTCCCGCAACGAAAGTGGAGACGAAGAAAATATGAAAAAACTCGCCGCTGACTTTCAACTTGCAGTCAGCGGCGGCTCTGATTTCCACGGCGCCAATAAGCCCCACATCGATCTGATGACGGGCAGGGGCGACCTGTATGTACCTGCTTCCCTTTTGGAGAAACTGCTGCCGGATCTTAATTTCTGCTGGGAATAAACCGGCTGATCGCCGCAGCCACGCCGGAAATAGGCATGGTCTGCAGCCATACGTGTCCGGGCCCGGTGACGATGGTATTAAAGAATCCCTCGCCGCCGAATACTTTATTCTTCAATCCTGACACCGTCTGAATATCCACGGACATTCCTCCGTTGGAGCTGGTCTCCATAAGCATGTTGGGGGTCATCCAGCTCATGGAGCCTCTTTCTGTGATCATCTTTTCGCCGCTTTCCAGATAACATACTACGACCGGAAGCGTCTCTCCTTTGATTTCATAACGCATTGTCATTCTCCTTCCTTTCTGTTTTCTTCGGGACTGATCAGGATTTTCCCGTTCTGCACTTCCATGCGGATCCGATTGCCCTTTACGCCGATCTGCTCCAGCATTTCTTTGGGGATATGCACCCGTCCGGAGCGATCCAGCACTGCATACTCCTCATGCTGCATGGCCTGCCGCTGCTCTTCCTCCGTCATATCGCTGAAGGCGGTGACCTGCTCCAGCTCTTCCAGATAACTGATCCGCCGGATCATTTCGCTGCTGGTCTTTCCGTCTCGGATGGAGACTACCCGGTTCACCCGGTTCGCCAGTGTCAGGTCATGGGTGACAATGATCACCGTCACACCCATTTCATTATTGACTTTTCGGAATACATCCAGTATGGCGCTGCCGGTCTTTGCGTCCACCGAGCCGGTAGGCTCATCCGCCAGCAGGATCTTGGGCCGGTTGGCCAGCGCAATGGCAATGGCTACCCGCTGCTGCTCGCCGCCGGACAGCTGACTGAGCTTACTGTCCTTTTTTTCCACCAGCCCCACCAGCTTCAAAAGCTCCATGGCGCGCTCACTGCGGTTCTTTGCCTCGTCCAGGATCATGGGCAGCTCCACATTCTGTCTCGCCGTCAGATAGGGGAGAAGATTGCGGGCATTGTTCTGCCAGACAAATCCCACTGTATTTTTTTTGTAAGTCACCAGTTCTTCCTCGCTGAGGGTGAACAGGTTTTTCCCGTCCACATACAGCCGTCCCGCCGTAGGCCGATCCAGTCCGCCGATCATGTTCAGGAAGGTGGACTTTCCGCTTCCGCTGTTGCCCACAATCGCCATCAGTTCGCCTTCCTCGATGGTGATATCCAGCCCCTGCAGCGCCATGACCTCAATATCTTTGGTCTTATAGATCTTTACCAGATTATCGCAGATAATCAAAGGCGTTTTTTGTTCCTGCTGCATTTCACCGTTCACTGATAATCTCACCGTCCTCCAGCTCAAATACTTTATCTCCAACTTCCATAAAGCCTACGTCGTGGGTAGTCATCACTACCGTGGCCTCTTCCTCCTGCACCAGCTTCTGGAAAATCTTTACCACCTGAAGGCCCGTGCCGGAATCCAGCTCCGCTGTGGGCTCATCCGCAAAGATCACCCTCGGCTTGTGGGCGATGGCTCTGGCGATAGCCACCCGCTGCTGCTCGCCGCCGGACAGTTCCTCCGGCATGTGGTTCATCCGGGCCGACAGCCCTACCATGCGCAGGCACTCCTCCACCCGTTCTTTCCTGTCTCCTTCATAGCCGGACAGTCGCAAGGCATACTCCACATTCTCATAAGCGGTCATCATGGGGATCAGCGCCACCGACTGGAACACGAAACCTACTTTTTTCCGGCGCATCAGGCCGCAGGCGTCCTCTTCCCATCCGGTAATATCCTGCCCGTCAAAAAAGATCTGCCCATCGGTCGGCTTATCCAGCGCGCCTAAAATATTCATCAGCGTTGTCTTGCCCGAGCCGGAACGTCCCCGCAGAATCGTCAGCTTCTTTTCAGGGATCTGCAGACTTACGTCTTTCAGCGCATAGAAGTCCTCCCCCTGGGCCACGGGAAAACATCGGCTGATCTTGCGGGCTTCCATCATGATCTGTTCTTGTTTTTCCATCGTTTTGTTCCTCCCGCTCTTAATCTTCGCCGAGCTTCAGCGCCTGGGAGATCTTAATCTTGGAGATCAGCCAGCCAAGCGCCGCCATGCACACGCCTACAACAACGAGTACCACAATAAACATTTTCACTATATCCGAGCCCGCGGATTCCACCTGAGAGGGCAGCGGCGACTGCGCAGTCTGGTAGGCGATCTGGATCAGCGGAATGTACAGCTTTGATGCCAGAAGCCCTATGCCCGTGCCCATCAGAACAGCGGGCAGGGTAATAAACAGCTGCTCACCGATCAGCATCACCATCAGCTCCCGCATAGTCATGCCCATGGCCCGGAAAATACCGAACTGCAGCGCTCTGGACTGGATAGAGATGATCCAGTAGATCAGAAACCCTACGCCGCAGAGGAGCAGCACTACAATAAAGCCTACTGTGAGGATCCCGTTGGTGCCCTGAATGATCGGTTCGTTTTTCATATCGATCAGATCCGCCTGCCGGTCAGAAAAGCTCACCAGCTTGATCTCCTTATCGCCGATAAAATCATAGATGGGCTGTGTGGAGCCGTCCACGCGCAGCCACACCTGATAGGGCAGCACGCCGTCCACATTCTGCAGCTTCTGGAGATTTGCCACCACCAGATACCGGTTCTTGACGGTCTTGGTTCCGTCGTCCGCCGTCTCCGTCTCCGTGGGCTGATAGGTGGGCCAGTAATCTACAAAACCGAAGATCATGCCTTTTACACTCTGTCCCGTCACCGTCCGGTAGGTCAGCTCGTCTCCCAGCTGATATCCCAGCTCATCCCGGAAGTTGGACGATACCAGAACGGCCGAAGCATTCTGGGAGATCGCGTTCAGATAATAGTACCAGTGGGTGGGCAGCAGCTCCTCGTTAAACCATGCCGTCTCACCGAAGCCCTTGGTCTGGATACCCATAAGCTGGATATTCTGGCTCATGATCTGCTGTTGTCCCCATCCCTCCTGTTCTCTGTTTTCATTCTGTTTTTTCTTATCCCCGCCGGGCACTTCCTTTTTTTCTTCCGCATCTACTGTTGATTCCACGGAAATAGTGGCATCATTGGTGGTATATACCTTTGTCACCCCTACTACGTTTTCAATAGATGAATACTTTTCAATATCCGGCTCTGTGTAGTCGTCTGCGCTGATCTGTTCCGGTTCGGCCTCTTCCTGCTGCGCTCCTCCTTCGCCGTCCGTACCTTCTTCGCCCTGATTTTCCTCATCCGGATCCTCTTCGTCCTCAAAAGTCTCTGATCCTTCCTCCGGCTCCTCTTCATCACTCCAGCGTTCCTGCAGCACTACATCAGCGCCGATGGCATAACTGATCCGTTCCTCTTCCCCCTCATTGATCGTACGGGCGGATTTGGCGTTGAAAATACCCAGCGCGATGGTCAGCGTGAGAAATACCATAATAAAATACTGCTTGTTCTTTGTGCGCAGCACCCGCAAAAAGGAAGCGTACCAGGAGGGATTCCATCTCTTCTTCCCCAGCTTAAAGATCAGGGTCAAAAACAGCGGGATGATCCGCAGCGCAAGCAGTCCCGCGCCGATGATGAACAGCGACGAGGACAGGTACAGCAGCGGATCCAGCGCGCCGCCCTCCGTCACACGCTGCACCAGCAGCTCCTGCTGATTATGGAAGGAGTACAGCCCGTAAAGTGACACTGCCAGCAGCAGCACATCCAGAAAATACTTCTGCCACCAGACCTTCTTTTTCTTGTCGCTCTGCTTCTGTTTATGCTCCACGATCGTCAGATCCGCATATTTAAATACCGGCATAGTCATGGCGATCACAGAAAGCACCACCGCCGCCAGTCCATAGAGCAACACGCCGGGAGTGATCCGAATGTGCAGCGCGCTGCGCTGTACAAAACCGAGAAATGAGTTGGCCGACCCGAACATCTGACACAAAAATATGGCAAGGGGGATTCCCAGCACAAAGCCGATGCCCGCCAGAATACTGCCCTGTATCAGATAGCTGATGATCAGCTGCTTTTTACTGGCGCCCCTGCTCTTCAAAATGGCGATATCATTTTTCTCAATTTCCAGAATCTGTCTGGAAACCATAAAGATAAAGGCCGCAAGCAATACCAGGATCGGCACCTGCAGAATCCGAAGGGTAGACACCACCCGGCGCACCATTGTCTGATGCTCTTCCAGCAGGTTCTGGTACAGAGAGCGGAACGTCACGGAGGAAATCTGAGAATACTCGTTCACATACTCCTTCGTCCGGGAGAGCAGTGTTTCTACATTGGCCCCTCTGATCTGCTCATAGTCCAGAAGCAGATAAAAGGTTCCCCGCATTTCGTATGCGGGATCTTCATAGTTGACAAAATTATCATTAAATATTTTTTCTGAGATCAAAATCTCAGAGGTAAAGCTGCTTGGACTGTTCACCCAGAACAGATCCTCATCCTCACTGTTTTCAAACACGCCGCAGATACGGACGCGCAGCGGATCTCCCTTCTTGTCCCGCAGCTCCATAAAGGTCAGCGTCTCGCCTACCAGCAGCTTCTGAGATACCAGTCCCTTCTGGCTGATGATGGCGTCGATCACGCCGTCCTCTCCCGCTTCGTCCCGGTAAAACTCTCCGGACACCATCTTTACATGATCCTTCAGATCCTGCAGATATCCCACGGTCAGCTTTTTTCGCACCTGCTCGCCGTTGTAGGTATAATCGGTCTGCGCCTCCATCTTGGGAATACAGTAATGATAGATCTCCATTACCGCCGGAACCGGCAGCTCCTTCTGCATGGTCTTCACGGCGTCTCTCGCCGCCGTAAACTGCTCCGCCGTATTTTTATCCCCGTTGATCTTCAGCTGGGCGCTGAGACTGATGGTACCGGGATAACGGTTTTTCTCTATGATATAGTTGCTCATGTTCCGGTTCAGGGTCTTCTGCTGCACTGCATCCATGTACATGGGATTGCAGCAGGCGATGCCTACAAGGAGAATATTACCTACAAGAAGGCACAGCACGATCCATTTGCGATTCAACATTTTTTGAATGACAAAATCAAGCATTTTTTCTCCCCTTCCCCTTACTGTATGGAAACCACGTCGCCCTCGGAAAGCCCCTGCAAAATCCATGTATTGGTTCCGTCGCTTCCTCCGACGATCACATGCCGGCGCTTCAGCTCTCCGTCCTCAAGGAGGTACACATACTGCTGTTCCTTCTGCGTAAAGACGGCGGCGGCCTTTACCACCAACACGTTTTCCACCTGATAACCGGTGGCCTTGATCTCAATATTAACCAGCGCCTGAGGATCAAACTCCTCCTCCAGACGAATGTAGAGCCAGTCATTTTTCAGGGAGTCTTCCAGCGGATTGTCCGCACCCACCACGGTTCCCTTGTATTCCGTGCGCATGTCTCCCACGCCGCCGAACACCTGCACCGTCTGGCCATAACGGATATCTCCGGGATTTTTGGCCTGTACCAGCACCGTCTCCTCCGAATACATTTCCACAATAACCCGGCCCTCTGTGAGGACGGTTCCCTCCGGTATCTGATAAACATTGCTGATCACGCCGTCGTATGGCGCGTAGATCCCCTCCACACTTTCTACCGACTGGATCTGCTGCATTTCCGCTTCCAGCGTTGCGATATCGTCCGCGTATTCCGTCTCCATGTGATCCAGAATCATCTGCTGTTCCTGTATTTTCAGCTGGCAGATCTGGCGCTCATTGGGATCGGAGCTGGCGCTCATGGTCTGCTGATAAGAAGCAATCTGCTGATTGGTGTAATTCCGCACTTTTTCGATCTCCGCCTTTTTCTGCTCGATCTGACGCTGCTTCTCGCTGCGCTGATCCTCTGACACCGGCTCCAGACTGGCGATCAGATCTCCCGCTTTTACATGGTCGTTCTGCTTCACAGCGATCTCCTTCATGGCGCAGCCGCTGACAGGGCTGGTCAGTTCCGTGCGGATGGGATAATACAGGGTGCCGCTGAGGGTTCTCTCCGCCTCCAGATTCCCGTATTCCGCTGTGGAAGTACCCACATTCTGTTCCTCCACATCTACCAGCGATTCTTCGATCAATGTTTCATCACTGCCGCAGCCGGACAGGAACAGAAGGGAAAGGGAAACCGCTGCCCATAATGCTTTTGCCGTATTTTTACTTCGCATAAAGCACCTCCCCTTCCTCAAGGCCTTTTGTGATCTCCACCGCATTGTTCCACTCAAAGCCGATCTCTATATCCCGTCGCTCCCGTTCCCCGTTCTCGTTCTGTACATATACATAGTAGGAATCCACATCGCTGTACAGCGCATTGTCGGGAATGTACAGCACATCCTCTTTATAGTCTGTGATGACCACCACCATGGCCATCTCCCCATAGTCGGCGTCCTCTCCTTCGTTGAGATAATAGGTGCCGTAAGGGGTTCCCTCAAACAAATGGATCCAGCTCAACTCGCTCTGGCTGTACGGGGAGGGTGTGATCTCATAACGCTTTCCGTTGATCAGCGCATAATATTCATGAGCCTCGTTGAGTACCTCTTCTTCCAGAAATTCTCCCTTCAGCTCTTTGGAGCCGTCCACGGCTACCGCCGCAGCCACGCCGCTCTCAAGGGTATCCCCGATATTTCCCGCCCGCATGGCGATCACCGTGCCATCGCAGGGAGACACCAGCGGCGCACCGCTGACTACGCCTTCCATTTTCTGCATCTGCAGCTGGGCAAGCTCCTTATCCTGCTTGATCTGATCATTGTACAGCCGGTCCTGCTGGTCTGCAAGCTCCTCCTGCTTCTCTTGTATCTCTTCCGCAGTTCCGCCGTTTGCCTGCAGCTGGGCAAGTTCCGCCTTCAGCACATCGATCTGAACCTGGGTAAGCTGATTCAGATACGCGTTGTCGGAAGAAAGCCGGGCGATCTGCTCATCCACGCTCTCCGCCTGCTCGGAGACGCCTTTGCCGTCCAGTTCTACCAGAACGTCCCCCTCGTTTACATGATCTCCCAGCGTCACGGGGAGTCCTGACACGATCCCCTGTCCGTTCATAGTCACATACTCCACCTTAGGGATCACCGTCGTTTGCGACACGATGGTGTTATACATTTCCCCCCGGAGCACCGTCACCAGATTCTCGCCTGAACCGATCGGCTCCAGAAGCTCCGGCGCCTTTTTCCCACATCCTGTACAAACGCCAAGGAGCAATATGCCAAGAAGCAGGCCGGTTATCCTGTAAAGCCCTGTTTTCACTCTTCTCTTCATACTGCCTCCTTTACTCCAGAATGACCTTGTCTCCTTCGGACAGGCCCTCCAGAATCTCTACATTATCGTTGGCCTCCATCCCGGTCTTCACCTTTTTGGTGGTGCGGATCCCGTTTGCGTCCTCCACATAAACAATCTGCTCGTCGTTGATGAGATTGATGGCGTGAGCCGGAATGTATAAGGCATCCTCTTTCTCCTCCAGCAAAATTGTCACCGTGCCTGTCTGGCTGGACTGCAGCAGCAGCCCCGGCGCATGTACTGTAAAATACAACCGGGACGGCTCTCCCTCGGCTTCCGGCCGCGTGATGGGCTCCAGCCCCACATCCTCCGGATCCACGGCGGTGATCTGATAGTCTTCGCCGGCATAATGGAACATGTAGTTTTTCCCAGTCTCAAACATTTTCCAATAAGGCGTAAATACGCTGACTACAAAAGTATCGCTCTCGTTCAGGATCAGCACGATCTGACGGCTGACGGACTTTTCTCCCGGCTCCAGCTCTCTGGCGTACACCACCACCCCGTCGAAGGGCGCCCGCAGCTCCAGCTGGGAAGAATCTCCCACCTGACTTTTCAGCCTTCCCGGATTGATCTTCGCCAGAAGCTGATCCTTTTTCACCGTATCGCCGGTTTTTACATAAATCCCCTCATAAGCCATATTGTCAAAGGGGAAGGAAAGACTTTTTTCACCCACCGTCTGCACGATGGCATCCATCGTCTCATAATGCTTCAGTACGCCCCGCTTCACCTCCGCCATACGGAATTCCTCCTGCTGATAGGCTTCAATGATCGGCGTCTTTACCAGTTCTTCCTCCTTTGGGAAAAAAGCGCAGCCTCCCAGCAAAAGCGCGCTTGCCGCGAAAAGTACCGGCCGGATCATCCTGTTGATTTTCTTTTTCAATCTATTCACCTCTTGTCAAATAGGCAGTTCGCCTCATACAGCTTTTCCTTTCCCGCAAAACTCGTGTTTTCTCCTTTTGTCAAAGAAAGCTTCCGGTGATGCTCTGACTGTTCGCTTTCAGATCCTCCGGCGTTCCTGCCGCCACGATCCGTCCGCCCTCTTTACCACCGCCGGGGCCCATATCCACAATATAATCTCCATTCCGGATCAGATCCAGATCGTGTTCGATCACGATCACGGTCGCCCCCTGGTCGATCAGGTTCTGAAATACCTGAAGCAGTATTTTCACATCCAGAGGATGGAGTCCGATGGTAGGTTCATCAAATACAAACAGCGCATCCGCCTGCCCCTTTCCCATCTCACTGGCAAGCTTTAACCGCTGCGCTTCTCCGCCGGACAGCCCGGGCGTCTCTTCTCCCAGTGTCAGATATCCCAGACCCACGTCATGGAGCGCCTGCAGGCGGCTGCGCACCAGCTTCAGATCTTCGCACACCGCAAGGGCCTCATCCACACTCATGGCCATCAGCTCCGGCAGGGAACAGGCCGTTCCATCCTTCTTCCTCCGCAGGATTTCAAACGCCCGCCTGTCATACCGGGAACCTCTGCAATCCGGGCAGGGAATATCCACATCCGGCAGGAACTGTACATCAAGGCTGATTGTACCGGTTCCGTCGCAGGTGGGACATCGCAGTTTCCCTGTATTGTATGAAAAATCCCCCGCCTTATAACCCTTTTCTTTTGCAGCCTCTGTTCTGGCATAGATCTTGCGCAGCTCGTCATGCACGTTGGCGTATGTGGCTACCGTGGAACGGATATTGATACCGATCGGCGTCGCGTCGATCAATTTGACCTGCCGAATTCCCCCATCCTGCACCTTCCGGACATGATCCGGCAGCTTTCGCCCGGCAATGCCGGCCTGCAGGGCCGGAATCAGGCTTTCCAGTACCATCGTGGTCTTCCCGGAGCCGGAAACGCCTGTGACAACGGACAGCCGTCCTTTTGGAAAACTTACCTGCAGCGGCTGCACCGTATGAATCTGCGCGGCAGACATGGCGATCCTGCCAAGATCAAATATTGTTTCCGGCCGGAGGGTCTCCCTTATCCTGACAGTGCTGTCTGGAGAAAGAAACGGGCCGATCATAGACCGCGGATCCTCTGCGATATCCGGGATCTTTCCCTGTGCCACTACAGTCCCTCCGCCGGCGCCTGCCTCCGGGCCCAGCTCAATGATCCAGTCTGCCTGAGACAAGACCATGGTGTCATGATCTACCAGCACCACCGTATTGCCGTCTCCCACGAGATCCCGCATTACTCCGGCCAGTCCCTGAATATTGGCGGGATGCAGTCCGATGGACGGTTCATCCAGCACATACAACACACCGGTCGTCCTGTTGCGGACCGCCCTTGCAAGCTGTGTCCTCTGCCGTTCTCCTGTAGAGAGGGTGGATGCCGCCCGGTCAAGAGACAGGTAAGAAAGCCCCAAATCCACCAGCCTTTTGGCCGTACTCTGGAAGGACTCACAAATACTCTCCGCCATAGGCCGCATTTTTTCAGGAAGGGAACCGGGGACGCCCTCCACCCATTGGATCAGCTCTGCCAATGTCTTTTCACATGCCTGATCCAGCGAAATTTCCCGAAGACGGGGCGCCCGGGCAGCCTCCGATAATCTTGTCCCTCCGCAGGCAGGGCATACCTCCTGCTTCAGGAACTTTTCCACCCGTTTCATGCCTTTTTCATCTTTTACTTTTGAAAGGGCGTTTTCCACCGTATATACAGCGTTGAAGTAGGTGAAATCCAGTTCGCCCGCTTCGTTTGTCTTCTTTGCTTTATAAAAAATATGCTTTTTCTCCGCCGGGCCGTTATAAACGATATCCTTTTCTTTTTCTGTCAATTCTGAAAATGGAACGTCCGTGCGCACGCCCATCGCGCGGCAGACGTCCGTCATCAGCGACCACATCAGCGAATTCCACGGCGCCACCGCTCCTTCGTCAATGGAGAGGGATTCGTCCGGCACAAGCGTGGATCTGTCAACAGTGCGCACGATCCCCGTTCCACCGCAGGCAGGACAGGCGCCCTGACTGTTAAAGGCCAGCGCTTCTGCGCCGGGCGGCCGTACAATCTCCCCGCATACCGGGCATATTATCTCTCTTTCCGCGGCTACGTCCAGTGTGGGCTCCAGATAATGTCCGTTGGGGCATCTGTGGTTTGCGAGCCGGGAAAACATCAGCCGCAGGCTGTTCAGCAGCTCCGTCAACGTTCCAAAGGTACTGCGGATCCCCGGGATCCCCGGCCGCTGATGCAGCGCCAGCGCCGCCGGAATATACCGCACCTCGTCTACCTGCGCCTTCATGGCCTGGGTCATTCTTCTCCGGGTATAAGTGGAGAGGGCTTCCAGATATCTTCTTGACCCTTCGGCATAAAGCACACCCAGCGCAAGGGAGGATTTCCCAGATCCGGATACCCCGGCGATTCCCACAATCTGATTCAAGGGTATATCCACATCTATATTTTTTAAATTGTGTACTTTCGCGCCGCGGATCTTGATCGCGCCCGGCGTAAGTGTATGTTTATCCACTGTCAATTTGTCTCCTTCTCCCCGCCCGCGTTTCCGATAATCTATATCAATATAGTATATTTTATCAAACTCGCCTACTGTTGTCTATATTTAAATTGTCAGCACGACGGGCAGCCTGCCCGTCCTTCCCATCTCCTGCAAATTTTGGCTGAAAAAACAGCGCAGCAATGATCTCCCATTGCATACGCTGTTTTGTAAGTGATTATGTTATTCCCGAAAAAACAGATCAATTCCATTGGCGATTCCCTGAGCAATCTGCTCCTGACATTCTTCTGTCGCCATCCGCAGGTCTTCCTCCGCATTTGTCATAAAGCCCATTTCCACGATCGTAACCGGTACCTGACACCAGTTTATCCCGCTCATGGTATCAGTCTCCCAAACGCTTTGTTTTGCAAAGCCCGTACTGTTGACAAGCTCATCCAGTACGCAATCTGACAGTTTTCTGCAGCTGTCATACAGATTCCCATTGTAAGGATTGTACGGCGTCTGGCAGATTGTCAGAGCGCCGTGGACCGAACGGTCGTCAGAACCGTTGGCATGGATCCTGATAAATGCGTCCGCCCCGGCTTCATTGGCAATTTCCGCCCGTTCCGCATTACTGATATTGACATCATTTGTGGTGCGGATCATCTTTACATCATAACCCCGTTCTTCCAGACAGGTCTGCAGCTTTAAGGCCACCATCAGGGTCAGTTCATACTCCGCAAGGCCGCTGGCTTCGCCGGCTGTCCCCGAGGCGACTTTCGCCTTCTTCTCATCGGAGCCCGGCCCCACCGGTTCCTTTTCACTGTTTCCGTGCATCTGATGTCCTGCGTCTATCACCACCAGCCGGCCATTGGAAGCACTGATCTCCTCTTCGGGCGCTTCGGATGCCGCCTGCTGATCTTCAAAATCATTTTCTGTGGGTGCGGCCGTCTGCTCAGCGGCTTCCTCCGGCGTGCCGGTCTGTTCCGCTACCCCGGCGTCTTCAGAGGAAACCGGCGCTTTGGTCTGTTCCGCCGCCTGTTCCGTCTCCTTCACCGGCTTGATCTTTTCTTTTGCGCCATCGTCTTTTTTCCCGGAGCAGCCGACCATTAAACATGCCAAAGCTGCGCACAAGAGGCATTGTATGAATATCGTCCTTCTTTTTCTGTTCATTTTTCCTGTATCATCCAATCTCTTCATTCAGTAATTGAAGGCTTCCTTCCTGTATTTGTTCCTTCTTGCAATTCTTGCTTGCCGCCTGAGATTTCACTCAGAGTTTGTTCTTTTGGATGCGCCTTTCAGCGATTTCATAGACTTCATCATCGGCTCTCACACCGATCACAACAACCAACATTTCAGACTCTGTTCGAATCAGCTTGTAAACAACACGGATTCCCGCCCCACGAAGTTTGATTTTCAAAAGACCAGACAGGTCGTTCCCGTGTTTGTTTCCCAGCGGTTTTCCGTAGCCGCCTTCCTTCATGGGAAGCGGATTTTCAAGCACTTTGTCAATCGCTTTTGCCACGATGATTCGCTGATTCCCGGCAAGGTTTTTGAAATCTTTTGCTGCCTCCGGCAGATATTTCAGCTTCCATTTCATTCGATTTCCACCTCGCCGCAGCTATCGAGGTCTTCCTTTGTGATACCAAGTTCAGAATAAAGCTCGTCTCCCGAAACAGTATTCATGGGGTCAAACTTTTCCATTCTCTGCGCTGCAATAGCCATCAGCCTTGCATCGTTCACTTCGTCCATCAGTCGAATATATTCATCCGGGGAAAGCAGAACACATTCGGCGGCATTGTTTTTCATTACCACTTTTGCACCGGACTGCTTGACTTCCTCAAATATTTTTCCGGCCTGACCTCTGTTGAATAACGAAATGGAAATGGTATCTCTGATAGCGCCTGTTACATTTGCCACAATTCTCACCTCCACACATTCAGTATAGCAGGATGCTTCCCAAACATCAATAGAAATAACAAGAAATTCACTGATATTTTGTAAACAAATTTATCAGTAACAGTATATGCCTCTTCATTTGCTAAGATACTACTCATTACAATGAAAAAAGCACCCAGTACCGTTACTCCCCGTTCTCATGGTACTTCTGCCAGCCTTCTAGTTGTCAAGGTGCAATGAAAGGGAATTTTAGATTTTGAAATGAAATAAAAATGACCCTCTCACTAATAGG
>CANQNE010000041.1 GCA_947625135.1 uncultured Lachnospiraceae bacterium | reverse complement strand
ACGCTGAAGCAGTCTACCCTGTTGGAGGTGATTTCATGTTCAAAGATCACATCGTCAAGCCCAAGGGCTTTCACCGCATCCTCGCCCACAACGGCATCCTTGTCAAAAATATAGATGCCGTATTCGGGAGCTTCAGGGAACATCTCCTTTGTGGAGCCCAGCTCTTCAATAGAACACATCATGCCGGCGCTCTCCACACCCCGCAGCTTTCCTTTTTTGATCCGAACGCCGCCGGGAGTTTTCCTGCCGTCGTGGCCTCCCGCCACCCGGCCGCCGTCCAGCACTACCGGAACCTTGTCTCCCTCTTTTACATTGGGGGCGCCGGTGACGATCTGGAGCAGTTCTTTTGCGCCTACATTGACCTGACATACGATCAGCTTGTCGGCGTCGGGATGCTTTTCGATCTTTTCAATCTGCCCGATCACGATTCCGGACAGATCCGCATCCAGTTTTTCATAGCCCTCTACCTTTGTCCCGGAGAGAGTCATTGCGTCAAAATATTCCTGCGCAGTGACGTCCAGATCCGGCACATACGCTTTTATCCATGATAATGAAGTGTTCATCCTCTTGTCTCCTCCTTTTAGAATTGTCTCAGGAAACGATCATCGTTCTCATACAACAGACGCATGTCGTCGATCTCATATTTCAGCAGCGCGATACGCTCCAGCCCCACACCGAAGGCAAAGCCTGAATACTCCTCGGGATCGATCCCGCTCATCTTCAGCACGCGGGGATGCACCATACCGCAGCCCAGAATCTCGATCCAGCCGCTGCCCTTACAGAACCGGCATCCCTTTCCGCCGCACTTAAAGCAAGTCACATCCACCTCTGCGCTGGGCTCTGTAAACGGAAAATGATGGGGACGGAATTTTACCTTTGTCTCCGGCCCGAACAGCTGTCTTGCAAATTCCGCAAGCGTACCCTTCAGATCTGCAAAGGTAATGTTTTTGTCGATCACCAGACCTTCGATCTGATGGAAACTGGGACTGTGGGTAGCATCCACTTCGTCGCTTCGGAATACCCTGCCGGGCGCGATCATGCGGATGGGCAGCTTTCCCTGCTCCATAACACGCACCTGCACAGGGGATGTCTGGGTACGAAGCACGATCTCATTGTTGATGTAGAAGGTGTCCTGCTCATCCTTTGCGGGATGGTTCGCAGGAATGTTCAGCGCCTCAAAATTATAGTAATCATATTCTACCTCGGGTCCTTCCACAACCTCATAACCCATACCGATAAAAATCCGTTCTACCTCTTCCAGCGCAATCATATTGGGATGACGGTGGCCCACTTTATTCTTCTTTGCGGGAAGGGTCACATCAATGACCTCCGCCTTTAATTTCAACTCTCTGGCCTGCTTTGCAAGAGAGGCCTTTGTCTCCTCCAGAAACGCCTCGATAGCCTGTCTGGTCTCATTGACCATCTGTCCCACCTTCGGGCGATCCTCCGGAGCCACATCCTTCATAGACTTGAGTACGGTTGTCAGCTCTCCCTTTTTGCCCAAAAATTTCACCCGGACATCGTTCAGTTTTTCCAGCGCCCCGGCATTTTTGATCTCTGCCATCGCCTGTTCACGAATGGCTTTCAGCTTGTCGTTCATGTTCTGAACTCCTTTCTATAAATTTCTTTTACATTTTCGTATTTCCCCGGCAGGGCTTTATGTTATAGGAAGTACGCAGAAATTTCCTGTGACATAAAAAAACGTCCACTATCTAAAATAGGGACGAATGATCTTCCGCGGTACCACCCTGCTTCCTGTGCATACAGGCACTCTTACTGCGTAACGGGCAGCTCCGTCATTCCCTACTGCCGTTCAGGAATGAGGCTCCGGCGAGAAATTCAGCGTATGTCCGAACTTAAGGAGGTTCACAGCCGACGGCCCCCTCTCTCTGAAAGAAAACATGCACCTACTTCCGGATCCTGTCCACGGCCTCAAGCCGCGGCGCTTCCGGCGCCTTCACAGCCTTTGTCTGTTATTTTTGTATTATAGCATAATTTCAAACTGCGTCAAGTAAAAAACTTATCCCCTTGATAATAAATAATAAAAAATATGCCTGCGGCGGTTCGAGTTTTCATTTCGAACACGCCACAGGCAAAAGAGTTTCTGATACAGAACGCATATTTTATTTTACCGCGCCATATCAATCCAATAGATTACATTAAGAAATTGAGCAGGCCGCCGGCAGCGTCAGAAATTATATCACTGATGATTCCCTTAAAAATGAAATAGAAGATCAAAAACATAACGATCATCACCACTGCCTTCGCGATCAGGAAAATATATACTTTTCTGTCCTTGGGAACCTGAACAATGGCAGAATAAGCATTGAATTCCACCGTTATCAGACAAACAGAACCGATCAACAGCAAAATTATCCCCAGCGTGAAGGAGATCATGTTTCCGATGAAAACAATCACCAGTATGATAATATCAAACAGCGCACGCTCTCCTACAGCAATAAACATACCGTGGAAAGTCGTTCTGCCATTGAACAGTCCGGTGCTGATCTTCAATACCGCCGCCTCCAGACAATCCATAGCGATCGTGCTGATCAATATCAACAGGATCACGCGAAACCATGGCAGCTCTATATAACCGCCCAGATTACTGTTGAGCTGGGCCATCATAATCAGGCCTGCGATCAGGCTGATCACTGCTTTGATGATGATCAGCTCCATTCCAACGGCGCCGCTGTTTCCTCCGCCCAGATTTCTGGCTGCTTCCGTAGGACTTTTCAGCATGGGAAGAATCTGAGAAAATACGTTTTTGGTATTGGTGACAAAGGCGTCTTTTTTCTTATTGAACCACTCCGCCTCTTTCGTCATGCCCTGCTGTTCCGGCGCGCCTTGCTGGAAGTTCTGCTGAGGCCCTCCCTGCTGGAAATTCGGCTGGGGTCCTCCTTGCTGGAAGTTCTGCTGAGGTGCGCTCTGCTGAAAGTTCTGCTGAGGTTCTCCCTGCTGGAAATTCGGCTGAGGTGCGCTCTGCTGGAAGTTCTGCTGAGGCGCTTCCTGCTGGAAGTTCTGCTGAGGCGCGCTCTGCTGCGCTACATTCGGCTGGGACGCCGTTTCCTCCATCTGGGGCGCAGCCTGCTGACTCATCTCATTCTGCGCTGCTTTTTCCGCCACGCAGTTGCAAACCTCACCATCTGCCAGCGGTCTGCCGCACCGGGTACAAAATTTTGCCATTTAAAATCCTCCTCTCAATATGTAAAACAAAAATATTGCTATTTATAATATAACATAAAATTCCTTTTGATACAACGAAAGTTTTTCTTATATCAATTTTCCCTTGATTGACAAAACTTTTTAGTTGGTATACTATAAAACACAATATAATATTTGTGAAGGAGCGTCCCGGGTCATCCTGACGGCGGCGCCGACAGTACCTGAAAATGTACCGGCTCTGCACCGTTCCATCCCGCGCACGCTCCGGAATGGAGAAGAATATGAATATTATCGTATTGGCTGGCGGCACCAGCACCGAAAGAGATGTATCATTAAGCTCAGGAACCGGTATCTGCAAGGCGCTCCGCTCACTGGGTCATTGTGCCTGCCTGCTGGACGTATATCTGGGCATTTCCGGGCAGATAGAACCGGAAGCCTATTTTGCCGCAGAAGGAAATGCCGATCTGAACAAAAATGCGGTGACAGAAACCGCCCCGGATCTGAATACGCTGCTGAAAACAGAGCGCCCCGGAAACGACGGCTTTTTTGGCCCTAATGTGTTGAAGCTATGCAAGGCAGCAGATATCGTCTTTATGGCCCTCCATGGAGAGAACGGCGAAAACGGCAAGATTCAGGCTGTTTTCGATCTGCTTGAGATTTCCTACACCGGCACCGGCTGCCTTGGGAGCGCTGTCGCCATGCACAAGGGCATTTCAAAAGACATTTTTCTCCACAACGGTGTGCCCACGCCAAAAGGCACAGCCATTCATAAGAATAAAAATAAAAAGAATCCAGAAGATCTGGGCCTTTCCCTGCCCTGCATCGTAAAGCCCTGCTGCGGCGGTTCCAGCATCGGTATGTCAAAGGCCACAACGGAGGAAGAATATGCAGCTGCCCTGGAAAATGGTTTCAGCTATGAGGATGAACTGATGATCGAGGAATACATAAAAGGCCGGGAATTTTCCGTTGGCCTGATCGAGGGCAAAGCTCTTCCTGTCATCGAGATCACTCCCTTAAACGGCATGTATGATTACAAGAACAAATATCAGGCGGGCCTGACGATAGAAACCTGTCCCGCAGAGCTTTCACCTGAACTGACAGAACAGATGCAGCGCTATGCGGAGCGGGCCTACAAGGCGCTGAAATTAGAGGCTTACGCACGCATTGATTTCATCCTCGGCGACGACGGACAGATCTACTGTCTGGAGGCCAACACGCTGCCGGGCATGACGCCCACCAGCCTGCTCCCTCAGGAAGCGGCGGTGATCGGTTATGATTATCCCGCGCTCTGCCAGAAGCTGATCGACGTATCCATGAAAAAATGAGCATAATACCGGAAAGGAAACTATCCCATGAAAAATCTCACACTGGAAAATATCGCCAAGGCCTGTCACGGCACATACCATGGAGAAAGCGCTTATCTTTCCCGGGAAATCTCCGACGTGACCATTGACAGCCGCAAGGTCACAGAGGGCGCGCTGTTCATTGCGATATGCGGGGAACGCAGCGACGGTCATGATTATATTTCCGACATTTACGAAAAGGGAGGGCTCTGCTGTATTTCCCAGAAGGAACTGCCTGAGGAAACCCATCCCTATATTCAGGTAGACTCCAGTCTGGAGGCATTGAAGGAGCTGGCGGAATTTTATCGCCGTTCTCTGGATATAAAGGTCATCGGTATTACCGGCAGCGTAGGCAAGACCAGCACCAAAGAAATGATCGCCTCTGTTCTGGAACAGAATTTCCGGGTGCTGAAAACGTCGGGCAACCACAATAACGCCATCGGGCTTCCCCTTACCATTTTCCGACTGCGGGAAGAACATCAGATCGCCGTACTGGAGATGGGCATCAGCGAATTTGGCGAAATGCGGGTGCTTTCCAAAATAGCAAGGCCGGACATCGTGGTGATGACCAATATCGGCCAGTGCCATCTGGAATTTTTAGGCTCCAGAGACGGTATTTTAAAAGCCAAATCTGAAATTTTTGAATATATGAACCGGGATGGCATGATCTTTTTAAACGGAGATGACGACAAGCTGGCAAAGCTCAGGGAGATCAACGGGATCACGCCGCACTTTTTCGGTCTGTCACATTCCTGTGAGGCTTATGCAGAACAGATCCATGATCTGGGACTATCCGGGATTACCTGTACGCTTCAGGTAAACGGCAGCCGGATTTCCACGCACATCCCCCTTCCCGGGCGCCACACCGTATACAACGCCCTTGCAGGGGCATTGATCGGCAAAAGCCTCGGCCTTACCGACGATCAGATCGACCGGGGCATCCGGGCGTTAAAGCCGGTCATAGGCAGAGAAAACGTTCTTCGCTTAAGTAATCTGACCGTTATTGATGATTGCTACAACGCAAATCCCGTTTCCATGAAAGGCGCCATTGACATTTTAAGCAGCGCCAAAGGGCGGAAAGTATGTGTGCTGGGCGATATGTTTGAACTGGGGGCAGAGGAAAAGCGGCTCCACTACGAAACAGGCGCTTATCTGGCCGAGAAGGATGTGGATCTGCTCCTGACTGCGGGAACACTCGCCAAAGTGCTGGCAAAAGGCGCCGCCGATCAGGGCTTCACCTCCATCCATTCCTTTGATACCACCGAAGAACTGGCAAAAAAAATACCTGCCTTTCTACAGGCAGGCGATGTGGTGCTGGTAAAGGCATCCCACGGTATGAATTTTCAAACGATCGTCACTGTTCTGACGGCTGCAGCGATTTAGCTGCAGCCCTATTTTTTCCGTATCTGATGTCAGATCAGACTCTTCCATGTATGCCCGTATCCTCATATTCTCCGCATCTGCGGGGATGCACCTTTTTTTGAATCCCGTACACAAGCCCGGCGCAGACAAGCAGCAGAACCGGCAGGAACATTATGCTTTTCAGCAAATGATTCAGCGCCTTTTGCAGGGGCTGCCACTCCATGATCAGCACTGAAAAAGCGTTGGCAGAAACATGGGTTAAAATAGGAGCCCATATATTTTGATACCGCTCATAAACCCATGCGAAAATAACGCCAAGGATCCCTGCGTACAAAAACTGAACCAAATTCATGTGTACGGCGCCAAAGATCAGAGAGGAAAACAAATTTGCCCACAGAGGCTGAAAAAATTTTCTAAAGCCCTTATACATCACACCCCGGTAGATCAGTTCTTCCAAAATTCCCGGCAGCAGAGCCAAACAGACCAGTTCAGTAAGTATCCGGCCCTGATAGATCGTCCTGGCTAACTGTTCATAACCATCAGAATATCTGGAAATACCCGAATAGCTGATCAGCAGATTGACGCTGAGACAGAGCGCCGCACCCAACGGGATCACCCATATAAGCTGAAGTTTGCGCACCCTATAGGTTTTTTCCTTTTCATAAAATGCAAAATAAACAATGGGCAGCGTCACCAGAATAGCGGCCGCCGTCAGCGGCACATTCATCTGATAAACCGTATCCATGACCTGCAAATACCGGTCATTCAGACTCACACCTTCCGCCGCAGATCTGGCATAGAGTATAAGGACGGCGGTGAAGCTCACAAGCCGCCCCGCCAAAAGATATATGAGCGGTGCCAGGATCATGCTCAGAATGGTCCTGGTCTTTTCGTCTTTTTTCATTCTCTCCATCATGTCGGCCTGTCTTCCCTTTCAGATCATCCTATCGGCCAAAATATTCATCAATGCCGTCCGCGATCCCCTCAGCGATCTTGTCCTGATATTCTTCCGAAGCCATTCTGGCATCATCCTCCGGATTGCTCATAAATCCCATTTCCACAATAGAGACAGGTATGGTACACCAGTTGATGCCGCTCATGTCGTCCCGCACTACCGCCCCTCTGTTCCGGAACCCGGTACTGCTGCTCAGATGATTCACAATTGCCTCCGACAGCCTGCGGCTGTCACTGCTCAGATTGCTCACATAAGGATTATTCTCACCGGGATAGAGGGTACTGGCGCCGCTTGGCTGTGCGCTCTCCGAGGAATCCGCATGAATCCGGACGAACACCTGCGCGCCGGATGTATTGGCGATTTCCGCCCGCTCCCGGTTGCTGATATTGACATCGTTGGTTTCCCGGATCATCACTACCTGATAACCCCGCCGTTCCAGAACTGCCTTCAGCTTTTTGGAAACGATCAGGGTCAGCTCATATTCCGCCATGCCGCTGACACTTCCCTCCGTACCGGAAGCGACTTTGGGCTTTGTCTCACTTGCCCCCGGTCCCACAGGCTCCTGCTCATTGTTTGCCCTTGCCTGATGGCCTGCATCGATGGCGACGATCCGGCCTGTCTTAGCCGATGGAGCGCCTGTAGGTTCAGCCCCTGCCTCAGGATTTCCCTGAAAATTCACATAGTAGGTGTGCCGCCGCTCCTTTTCCTGCTCTTTTGTCAGGCCTTCTTCATTCTCTGTAAGGGACTGCAGGGATATGTCAATGGTCTCTGTCTTTTCCTCTTTCCATTTAGGGTTGGATGCTTTGATCTCATAGTGGACGGGCAGCATGGGCCCCAGCTTCTGTCCCTTTACCGACGCGTCCGTGATCGTCAGATCGCCGAATACAGGCACGGAAAGTCTGGTCTGATCCGTGTCGGAGGTGACGATAATATACACTGCCGGAAGAGAGATCTGCTCTTTATCTTCCTCATAAAACTCGTCCTCCACAATATCCATAAACTGCCGGATCTTTTTGGGGCTGCCATCTATATCCTCCAAAAAACAATTGATCATCTCAATGGAAAATCTTCCGGATTCTCCGGAAACCGCATCCCAGTAACGCAGCGTCTGATACAGCGTCCGGCTGTCCTCTTCCTCTATGGCTTTTTCCACTGTCTCCAAAAGGGAAAGCTCCGGTTCTTCGGTTGGTTCTTCCGTCGGCTCCTCTGTAGATTCCTCTGTAGCCTGCCCCGACGCAGGATCGTCTTTCATCTTTTTTCCCTTTGCACTGCAGCCTATCGCAAGGAGCATCATCATCGCCGCAAGGATCAGGATCCCCGCCTTTTTTATTCTTTTCCATCCATTCTCCATTTCGATCTTCACGCCAATCTCTCCTACTTTTGCTTCTTTCTCTGCTCAGAGCAGGAATTGTCCCATACAATAATTACTCAGGTCGATCCCGCGGGGTGTCAGACGAAGGAACTCTCCGTCCTCCTCCATCAGCTTCTGCGCTTTCAGCAGATCGATCACCTGTCCGTATACCTGTCTGACCGGCACTCCCGTTTCCCGCAGAAACCGTTTTTTACTGACGCCTTCCATCATGCGGAGCCCGAGAAACATCATTTCCTCCATACAGTCTTCCCCGGTAAGCCGATCCAATTCCTCCCGCACATCATGGCAGGCCTCTTCTCCGGGAGCTTCCCCGGAAAATCTTTGAAGATACCGGGACAGATCTTCTGTATTTTTCCAGCGGCACTCCCTCAGCAGAGAAGCCGCTCCCAGCCCGAACCCCAGATATTCCCGCCGGGTCCAATAGCCGATATTGTGTATGCTCTCCCTGCCCGGTATTCCGTAATTGGATATCTCATAATGACGGTAACCCTCCGCTTCCAGAAACCGCACCGTCTGTCTGTACATTTCCCGCTCCGTCTCCTCTCCCGGAAGCGTGCCGGTTCTTTCTCCCGCCGCTCTCAGAACGTCCTCCTGATGATACCGGTCATAAAAAGGCGTCCCCTCTTCAATGATAAGACTGTATGCGGAAATATGAGCCGGCTTTAAAGCGGCGGTCTTTTTCAGCGTTTCCATCCATGATTCCAGCGTCTGCATCGGCAGCGCGCAGATCAAGTCCACATTGATATTGTCAAAACCGGCTTTTTCCGCCAGCCGGAAGCTCTCCAGAAATTCCCTGTATGTGTGGATCCTTCCCAGCAGCCGCAGCTCTTCATCCCGGGCTGACTGCAGGCCAAAGCTGATCCGGTTGATCCCTGCCCGCCTGTAACAGTCCAGTTTTTCCTTTGTGACTGTGCCGGGATTGGCTTCTATGGTGATCTCCGCGCCAGATTTGATCCGGTAGCTTTCCCGCACTGCCCCAAGCAGCTCTTCCGTCTGCCCTGCAGTGAGGATCGAAGGCGTTCCTCCTCCGAGAAATACAGACACCACCTGCCGGTCCTTCGCCCGGCCCGCAGACTCCATGATCTCCCGGATAAGCGCCTGCAAATACCGGTCTTTTATCTCCTCGCCGGCGGGAAACGAAAGAAAATCACAGTACAGACATTTTTGTACGCAAAAAGGAATGTGAAGATACAGGGATATCGGTTTTTTCATGGCAATCCCTTCTTTGCTGTCAGTCGTCATCCAGTTTCAGCACGCTCATAAAGGCCTTCTGAGGTATCTCTACATTGCCCACCTGCCGCATCCGCTTCTTTCCTTCTTTTTGCTTCTCCAGCAGCTTTTTCTTCCGGGTGATATCCCCGCCATAGCATTTGGCAAGCACGTCTTTGCGCATTGCCTTTACCGTCTCTCTGGCAATTACCTTGCTGCCGATGGCGGCCTGAATAGGAATCTCAAACAAATGCCGGGGGATTTCCTGCTTTAGCTTCTCACACATTCTTCTGCCTCTGTCATAAGCAGAATCCGCGTGAACGATAAAGGAAAGGGCGTCCACCTCTTCCTTATTGATCAAAATATCCAGCTTCACCAGTTGGGCCTCCCGATAGCCCTTCATCTCATAATCAAAGGAAGCATAGCCTCTGGAACGGGATTTCAGGGCGTCGAAAAAGTCATAGATGATCTCATTTAAGGGCAGCTCATATCGAAGCAGCGCCCTGGTTTCCTCCATATATTCCATACTGATATAGGTGCCTCTCCGCTCCTGACACAGATCCATAATGGCACCGATAAACTCTGTTGTCACCATGATCTCTGCATTGACAATGGGTTCTTCCATATACTGGATCTCCGAGGGGTCCGGCAGGTTGGTAGGGTTCGTCAGCTCAATGCACTCCCCGTTTGTCTTATAGACTTTGTAAATCACGCTGGGAGCCGTCGTCACCAGATCTAGATTATACTCCCGCTCCAGCCGTTCCTGCACGATCTCCAGATGGAGAAGACCCAGAAATCCGCATCGGAACCCGAACCCAAGGGCTACGGACGTCTCCGGCTCATACTGCAGTGCCGCGTCGTTCAGCTGCAGCTTTTCCAGCGCATCACGCAGATCCGGATATTTTGCGCCGTCGGCGGGGTACATGCCGCAGTACACCATGGAATTTACTTTTTTATAGCCGGGCAGCGGATTTTGGCAGGGCTTGTCCCTGTTTGTCACCGTATCTCCTACCCGGGTGTCCCTGACATTTTTCAGGCTGGCGGTAAGATAGCCCACCATTCCCGCAGAAAGTTCCTCGCAGGGAATAAACTGCCCTGCGCCAAAATAGCCCACCTCCACTACTTCCGCTTCAGCTCCTGTGGCCATCATCCTCACCGGCGTTCCGCGGCGCACCGTTCCGTTCATGATCCGGCAGAATACGATCACGCCCTTGTAAGAATCATAGACGGAATCGAAAATCAACGCCTGCAGCGGCGCCTTCGGGTCTCCTTCGGGAGCCGGGATCCGCGTCACGATCTGTTCCAGCACTTCCTCCACGTTGAGGCCGGATTTTGCGGAAATACGGGGCGCGTCCATCGCCTCGATACCGATCACGTCCTCGATCTCATGGGCGACCCTGTCCGGATCCGCGCTGGGCAGATCGATCTTATTGATCACCGGCAGCACGTCCAGATCATGGTCAAGGGCCAGATAGACATTGGCAAGCGTCTGCGCCTCAATTCCCTGGGCAGCATCCACCACCAGCACAGCGCCGTCGCAGGCCGCAAGGCTTCTGGAAACCTCATAGTTAAAATCCACATGTCCCGGCGTGTCGATCAGGTTAAAAATATATTCCTGCCCGTCCTTTGCCTTATAAATAACCCGTACGGTCTGGGCTTTGATGGTAATGCCCCGCTCCCGTTCCAGATCCATATTGTCCAATACCTGTGACTGCATTTCCCGGCTGGTAAGCAGTCCCGTCATCTCTATAATACGATCCGCAAGTGTAGACTTCCCGTGATCGATATGGGCAATAATACAAAAATTGCGGATCTTGCTCTGATCTATCTCTGTCATAAACGCCTCCTGTCCTTCGTCAGTCATCTCGTCTTTCACTTGTTCTGCGCCAGAAAATACTTTCTATTTTGTTCCATTATACATTCATCATATAGGAAAAACAAGCAGATTTCCCGCCATCTCTCCCGATTTTGGACTTTTTCCTTGTTGAACGGCGTTTCTTTTGTTATACTGAAGGCAGATCATAAAAACCGGGAGGCAATCCTATGTCACTGATGCGCTGCGAGAACGTTTCTCTCGCTTACGAAGGCAAAACTGTAGCAGCCAATATTACCTTTTCCATTGAACAGGGGGATTATCTGTGTATCGTAGGGGAAAACGGCTCCGGAAAAAGCACCCTGATCAAGGGACTGCTGGGGCTGAAACAGCCCAGTGCCGGAACGATTGTCTTCGGAGACGGTCTGACAGGCGATCAGATCGGCTATCTTCCCCAACAGACTGTCCAGCAGCAGGATTTTCCCGCCTCCGTCTATGAAGTGGTGCTTTCCGGCTGTCTGAACCGCTGCGGCCTGCGCCCCTTTTACAACCGGAGTGAGAAGGCCGCTGCCCGCAAAAATATGGAACGGATGGGGATTTTGGATCTGTCTTCCCGGTGCTACCGGGAGCTGTCCGGCGGACAACGCCAGCGGGTGCTTCTTGCCCGTGCGCTGTGTGCCACAAAGAAGCTGCTGCTTCTGGATGAGCCTGCAACAGGACTGGATCCCCTTGTAACGCTGGAGCTTTATGATCTGATGCAGACCATCAACCATGAGGATCACATTGCTATCATCATGGTTTCCCACGATATCAAAAGCGCCGTCTCCCACGCAAGCCATATTCTCCATCTGGATCATACGCCCCTGTTTTTCGGCACTACGGAGCGCTATCTGGAAAGCGAACCCGGCAAATTGTTTCTTGGAGGTCAGGTATGATTGAATTACTGCGTACATTATTTTCCTACAGTTTTCTCAGCCGCTCTCTGCTGGCGGGAATCCTCATCGCCCTTTGCGCGTCCCTGCTCGGCGTCATCCTTGTTCTGAAACGGTATTCCATGATCGGCGACGGTCTGTCCCATGTAGGCTTCGGCGCCCTTGCCATTGCCTCTGCCATGAACGCCGCGCCTTTGCAGGTGGCTATCCCCGTGGTGGTCATCGCCGCATTTTTCCTGCTCCGCATCAGCGAGAGCAGCAAAATAAAAGGAGACGCTGCTATTGCAGTCATCTCCTCCGGTTCTCTTGCTATCGGCGTTATGACGGTATCTCTCACTTCCGGCATGAACACCGATGTGATGAATTATTTATTCGGCAGTATTCTTGCCATCAGCAGACAGGATCTCCTGCTCTCGGTCATTCTCTGCCTCATTGTACTTATTCTCTATCTCTGCTTTTACCACAAGCTGTTTGCGGTTACCTTTGATGAAAATTTTGCGAAAGCCACCGGTACCAAAGCTGGCCTTTATAATATCATGATCGCTTTTCTTACCGCAATCACTATCGTGCTGGGCATGCGCATGGTAGGCGCGCTGCTGATCTCCAGCCTGATCATCTTTCCCTCCCTCACCGCCATGCGGATATGTAAACGGTTCCAGAGCGTTGTCATCCTCTCTGCGCTGATCTCCGTTTTCTGCTTTTTGGGCGGAATCCTCGTCTCCTACCAATTCAACACTCCGGCAGGAGCCACCATCGTCATTGCCAATCTGATCCTCTTTATACTCTTCAGTCTTATCGGCGCCGTTAAGAACCGGGGCTGACAGATTCCATGCTGCCGGATCAAAACCACTTCTTCCACCGGAAATACCAGAATTCCAGCAAAATAATCAGGATGCTGACAGCGATCACTACAAAATAGCTTTTATCCCACCCAAGCTCCGGCATATTCACAAAGTTCATGCCATACCAACCCGTTATAAGGGTCAGCGGCATAAACACTGTGGTGACTACGGTGAGAAACTGCATAATCTTATTTTGCCGGATATCGATCTGAGCCTGATACAACTCCCGCAGCTGCATAGCAAACTCACGCAGTATCTGCGCGCTCTCATAAAGGCCGGACACCCTTCCCGCAAAAATGGTGAACAGTCTTGTCTCCTGTTCTGTCAGCATTTCGTTGACATTTTCCGACAAAATCTCCCCCACATTCATCAACTGATGATAATACGCGGACAGATTCAGAAGCTCCCGGCGACACAGCATCATGTGCTGTGTCACATCTTCCATCCGTTTTTCATAGACGGAATCCTCCATCTCCGCCAGCTTTTTTTCGTACTCCTGCAGGAAAAATATATCGTCTTTTATGAGAAATTCTAAAAACTCAAAGAAAAAGTAAAAAACATCCGGCTCCTCCGGCGCCTGATCTTTGGCAAGCGCCTTCAGGATCGGCGGCACTACTCCATGATCATCAATGAAGATCATCTGGTCCGTATCCAGATAAAATCCAAAAGCCTCGTCGTTTTGCAGCAGATTTTTCTTATTGGGGCAGTACAAGCTGCCCGTGATACAGTCCTTCATCATATCTGCCCGGCAGTGCTGGGTATGCCCCATACTGCCTGTCAGCAGCCGGTAATGCAATTTTCCCTGAAACTGCCGCCCGTACTCTTCCGAGCTGATGACCTGAATCTTCAGTCCCTCCTGTGAGTCCTTCTCTTTGTCGGAAACCTGCCGCAAATGCCCTTTACTATAACAATAATTCATCTTACAACGCCTTTCTTATCGCCTCTTTAGAGACGATCCCACTGTCGGTCAGCTTCTGCAGAGACTGCAAAATGCCCAGCTTTGCGTGCTGCCATGTAAGGCCTCCCTGAAAATACACCGCATAAGGCGGCTTGATGGGCGCGTCCGCGCTGAGTTCAATGGAGGAGCCCTGTACAAATGCCCCAGCAGCCATGATCACGTCACTGTCATACCCCGGCATGGCCCATGGCTCCGGATCCACATAGCTGTCTACGGGAGCGGCTGCCTGAATCCCTTTGCAGAAGGCGATCACCGCCTCCGGCGTTCCCAGCGTCACCGCCTGTATGATATCATGACGGGGCTCATCCTTGTCAGGAACCACTGAAAAACCCAGCCTCTCATAAATATTGGCGGCAAAGATGGCGCCCTTTAACGCGCCGCCCACCACTGTGGGCGCCAGAAACAATCCCTGATAAAAGCTGTTCAGAATACCCAGACTTGCGCCTACTTCTTTGCCCAGTCCGGGGGAGGTAAGCCGGTAAGCCGCCTGTTCCACGTACTCCTCTTTTCCCACGATATAGCCGCCCACAGGGGCCAGACCGCCGCCGGGATTTTTAATAAGAGAACCCACGCACAGATCCGCGCCTACATCCGTGGGCTCTATCATCTCTACAAATTCGCCATAACAGTTATCCACCATACAGATCACATCACTGCGTATACTTTTGACAAACGCGATCAGCTCCCCGATCTGTGCAACGGAAAAGCTGGGTCTTGTCTGATAGCCTTTGGAACGCTGGATCGTCACCAGCTTTGTCTTCTCGTTAATGGCAGCCCGGATCCCTTCATAGTCAAAGCTGCCGTCCTCCAAAAGCTCCACCTGGCGATACGTAACGCCGTACTCTGCCAGAGAGCCTTTTGACGGGCGGATGCCGATCACTTCCTCCAGTGTATCATA
>CANQNE010000040.1 GCA_947625135.1 uncultured Lachnospiraceae bacterium | reverse complement strand
AACATAAGGTAAAGGAGAGGAAAAACATGGAACTTTTAAACAAAAGTATGACAAACCCGGTGGAGCGGCCTATCAAGGTTCTGCAGTTCGGTGAAGGCGGATTTTTACGTGCCTTCGTGGATTACATGATCGATATCGCCAATGAGAAGGGCGTGTTCGACGGCAATATCGTGATCGTGAAGCCTATCGAATTCGGCAATCTGGACTTTTTCCATGAGCAGGACTGCCAGTACACCCTGTCCATGAGAGGAAAGGAAAATAACGAAGCCAAGGTGGTGAACCGGGTAATCACAAGCGTTGCGGACGCAGTTGCCGCCGTTGAGGAGTATGACCGGTACATGGAATACGCGAAACTGGACACCCTGCGTTTTGTGGTATCCAATACTACCGAGGCCGGCATTGTATTTGACGAGACGGACAAGTTTGAGAACAATCCTCCCAGGACTTTCCCCGGCAAGCTGACAAAGTTCCTCCATGCCCGCTATACGCATTTTAACGGCGCACTGGACAAGGGCCTGATCATGCTGCCGGTAGAGCTGATCGACAACAACGGCCCCGCCCTGAAGAAATGTGTGCTTCAGTTCATCGATCTGTGGGGATTGGGCGAAGCATTCAGGCAATGGGTGCTGGACGCCTGTATTTTCGGAAGCACGCTGGTGGACCGTATTGTGACCGGATATCCCAGGGACGAGGCGGAGCAGGTATGGGAGCAGCTTGGCTACAGGGATAATCTGCTGGACACAAGCGAGCTGTTCGCCCTCTGGGTAATTGAGATGGAGCGGGATTTCTCCGCGGAGTTCCCTCTTGACAAAGCGGGACTGCCCGTGATCTTTACAGACGATCAGAAGCCTTATAAGCAAAGAAAGGTGCGCATCCTAAACGGCGCGCACACCTCCTTTGTCCTTGCCTCTTATCTGGCGGGCAACGACATTGTGCTGGAGTCCATGAATGATGAGACAGTGCGCAAATTTATGATGAACACGATCTTTGACGAGGTGATCCCCACTCTGACTCTTCCCGAGAGTGAGCTGAAGGAGTTTGCCAACGCGGTGATCGAACGTTTTGAGAATCCTTACGTGAAGCATGCGCTGCTTTCCATTTCTCTGAACTCTGTTTCCAAATGGAGAGCCCGCTGCCTGCCTTCTCTGAAGGGTTATGTGGAAAAGACGGGCAGCCTTCCCAGACACCTGACCTTTTCCCTGTCTGCGCTGATGGCGTTCTACAGCGGCACGGAAATTCGCGACGGCGCGCTGATCGGCCACAGGGGCGATCAGGAATACAAGGTGATGGACGATGAGGATGTGCTTGCATTTTTTGCGGAGAACTGCACAAAGCCGGAGAAAGAGTTTGCGGCGGCGTTCCTTTCCAATGAGAAATTCTTCGGGGAGGATCTGACGAAGATCAGCGATCTTGTTCAGAAGGTGGCCGAGGGGCTGGAGCTGATCCATGATCAGGGCATGAGAAAAGCGCTGGAAACCATCGTCAATGATTGATACCGCAGAATGGAGAGTATTATGCAGGATTTTATTAAGATCAACCCCAAAGACAATGTGGCGGTGGCCTTAAAGCCTCTGACAAAAGGAACCCCCTGTCAGGTGGGAGACAATACCGTGATCCTTGGGGAAGACATTCCCCAGGGACACAAATTTGCCCTCTGTGATATGGAACCGGGGCAGGACGTGATCAAGTACGGATTCCGTATCGGCAATACCAGAGAGGCGGTGCAAAAGGGCGGCTGGCTTCATGTACATAATATCAAGACGGCGCTGGGAGATCTGCTGACCTACAGCTATCATCCCACAGGGGAGGATGTTCCCCCTACCGAGCCCGCTTATTTTATGGGCTTTCAGCGTCCGGACGGCAAGGTGGGCGTGCGCAATGAGCTGTGGATCATCCCTACTGTGGGCTGCGTCAATTCCATTGCCACCGCTCTGGCAAAGGCCGCGTCCCATTTAGCCACAGGCACGGTGGAGGAGGTGGCGGCATTTCCCCACCCCTACGGTTGCTCTCAGATGGGGGACGATCAGGAAAACACAAGGCAGATCCTTGCCAATCTGATCAACCATCCCAACGCCGGCGGCGTCCTTGTGCTGGGGCTGGGCTGCGAGAACAGCAATATCGAAGAGATCAAAAAGCACATGGGTGATTATGATAAAAACCGGGTGCGTTTTCTTGTGTGTCAGGAATCCGAGGATGAGATGGCGGATGGCCTTGCCCTTCTTTCGGAGCTGGCGGAGTACGCAGGGAAATTCAAACGGCAGCCTGTTGATGCGGCCAATCTGATCGTGGGCATGAAGTGCGGCGGCTCCGACGGCCTTTCCGGCATCACCGCCAACCCCACTGTGGGCGCTTTTTCCGATATACTGATCTCAAAGGGCGGCACCACGATCCTCACAGAAGTGCCGGAGATGTTCGGCGCTGAGACGCTTTTGATGGATCGCTGCGCCAATGAGGAGCTGTTTCACAAGACAGTGGATCTGATCAATGATTTTAAAAACTATTTTACCAGTCATAATCAGACGATCTATGAGAATCCTTCTCCCGGAAATAAAAAGGGCGGGATCAGCACGCTGGAGGATAAGTCGCTGGGCTGTACCCAGAAATCCGGCAGCGCGCTTGTAAAGGGTGTGCTTTCTTACGGGGAGTCCGTGCAGACAAAAGGACTGAACCTGCTCAGCGCGCCCGGCAACGATCTGGTTGCCTCTACCGCTCTGGCGGCGTCCGGCGCTCATATCGTCCTGTTTACTACGGGAAGGGGAACGCCTTTTGCCTCCCCGGTGCCTACCGTGAAGATTTCCAGCAACTCGGCCCTGTGCAATAAGAAGACAAACTGGATCGACTTTAACGCAGGCAAGCTGGTGGAAGATACGCCTATGGAAGAACTGGCGGCAGAGCTGTTTGCCTTTGTGCTGGAGGTGGCCTCCGGCCGGAAGGTGAAGGCAGAGGAAGCGGGCTTCCATGATATGGCGATCTTTAAGCAGGGCGTCACCCTGTAAGAGAAACAGAAGAAACGCCGAAAATATAGCGCAGAAATTTGAAATGGAGATTTGTATGCAGAAAATATATATGATCCTGCCTGAGACTGAAAATGTGAGAATTGAATTCGGCATGGATTACCTGAAGAAAAGTCTGGAGCAGGCCGGATACTGCGTGGAGACAGCGGCGGAGGCGTCCGCCGCGGAGGATCTCCGGCAGTTTGACGGCCCCGCGATATATGTGGGAGACAGAAATGCTTCCCGGCTGATCCGGACGAAAGAGCAGACAGGAGAGTTGTTGTATCACACCCATGCGCCGGAAGGAGAGGGATTTTATATCCACACCCTTCCCCGCAGGGTGTTTTTGGTGATTGGAGGAAGCGATACCGGCGCCCTTTACGGCTGTATGGAGCTTGCCCAGCGGATCGAACAGGAGGGAGAGCTGCCCATAGAGCTGTATTACGGAGATGCGCCGGTGTACAAGCTGCGCGGCCCTGTTGTGGGACTGCAGCTGACAAAGATCGAACCGCCCCGCAATACTTACGAATATCCCATCACCCCCGGACGCTTCCCGTGGTTTTATGACCGGGAGCTGTGGACGGAATTTCTGGATATGATGGTGCGGGAGCGCTGTAATGTGCTGTATATCTGGAGCGGGCACCCGTTTTCCTCTCTGGTGAAGCTCCCCGATTATCCGGAGGCGCTGGAGGTGACGGAGGAGGAATATGAGAAGAACCGGGAAACCTTTACATGGCTGACAAATGAGTGCAACCGCCGGGGAATCTGGACCGTGCTGAAATTTTATAATATCCATATTCCCTATCCTTTTGCGGTCGCCCATGATCTGGAGCTTCTGCAGACGGATATTCATCCGCTGGCGGCGGATTATACCTACAAATCCATCGTGGAATTTATCAAGTCCTTCCCCAATATCGGTCTGATGGTCTGCCTCGGTGAAGCGCTGCGGGGGCAGCAGAATAAGACGGACTGGTTTTTACAGACGATCCTTCCGGCTGTGAAAGAGGGGATCGCCCAGGCGGGACTGAAAGAAGAACCGCCTCTGATCCTGCGGGCCCATGATTGTGACGCCGATACCATTCTCCGGGAAGCCATGAAGACATACCACAATCTGTATACCATGTGGAAATACAACGGAGAAAGCCTGACTACGTATGTACCTGCAGGCGAATGGCAGCAGATACATTTGGATCTGAGCTCCCACGGGCAGCCCCACATTATGAATATCCATGTGCTGGCTAATCTGGAGCCTTTCCGGTATGGCGCGCCGGGCTTCATACAGAAGTGTATGCAGGCAGGTATGGAGCGTCTGGGCGGAAGCGGCCTGCACCTGTACCCGCTGTTCTATTGGGACTGGCCCTATTCCGCGGACAAGGCCGCGCCAAGGCTTAAGGCGGTGGAGCGGGACTGGATGTGGTATCACACATGGTTCCGTTATGCCTGGAACCCCAACCGGGACGAAAAGGAAGAACGGCAGTATTGGATCTCCGTATATTGCAGACATTTCGGCTGCGCTTACGAGGGCGGAGAAAAAATTCTGGATGCGCTGGAGAGCATGGGAGAATGTGCGCCCCGGATTCTGCGCCGGGTGGGAATTACCGAGGGCAACCGGCAGACATTAAGTCTGGGTATGACTATGCCCCAGTTCACCCATGTGAAGAAGGAGCGCCCGAATATTGAACTTTGGAAATCCGCGTCCACTCCCGGTGAGACGCCGGATGAGTATATGCAGAGAGAGTCTGCGGGGGAACCGCATTTTGGAGAGACTCCCTATGATATGACGGAAGCTGTGTGCCGCTTCGGAAAGAAGGCAAAGGACAGTATTGCCGCCGCAGAAAAGTACGTAACCAAAAACCTGCGGGAATTTCAGTATTATGTGACGGATATCGAGGCCGTTTATCTGATGAGCTGTTTTTATGGCAGGAAGGTGGAGGCGGCCATGGAGATCCTCCGCTATAAGGCGACCATGAACGAGGATCTCACAGGAGATCTTGAGATCCTTGAAAAAGCCCGGCGGCTGATGGAGGAAAGCCTCCGGTATTACCGGAAACTGACGGCGCTGACAAAGGAAACCTACCTGTATGCAAACAGTATGCAGACGCCTCAGCGGAAGATTCCTTTCCCTGACGGGGAGGCTTACTGTCACTGGAGCCAGTGCCTGCCGAAATATGAGGAAGAATATGCGAATTTCGCAAAGCATCTGGCTGAAATGCAGCGGGGAATCTTTCCCAGGGAGGAAACAGAGGATATCGCGTCAATACAGCCGCTGCCCGGCGCAGAATATACGATTCTCACGGAAGGGTATGAAAAGTATACCATTGAGAAGGGACAGTCTGTGTTCAGCGACGTGAACTGCGCGATCCAGAACTGCGCCCCGGAGGTGAAGGGCCTGACCGGTATTCGGATGCACAAGGGGGAAGCCGCAGAGAAAGGGGAGCCCCTGACGCTGGAGTTTCCCGAGGATGTGCAGGTGCTGATCGGTTATTTCCGTACAAAAGGGAAAAACAATCCATGGCTGAAGGTGCCGGATCTGGAAACCAACACTCATGCAGACGACAGAGGCGGCCTTTCCGTGGTGTTTGGCGATGCCATTAAGGTGGACGGATGTCCCGTGATCAATGTCCATGCTTTCCGGTATGAGAAGGGGAAACACCGGATTTATCTGGGCACCGGCGCCTATGCGTTTGTGGGCGTGGTACCGGCCGGCGTGAAGCTGAATGCCCGGCATGCGGGACTTGCGGGAGATACGCTGGATATGCTGGACTGGATGTTTGAAGCATAGAAAACAGCAGAAGCAGTTTTGGTTATACAGGGAAGGAACCGGCGAATAGAATATAAGAAAAGCAACAGGTTGGTACCTTATGGATGATCAGAAAATCGAAAATCTGCTGAACCTGAGTCTGCAGGCGACGCCGGAGGAGCGGGCGCGCTCGCTGGTGCTGGAGGAGGGCTATTTTCCGGAAGAAAACCAGTGGGAGCTGATCGTAAAGTATTCCGGGGATTTTTCCCGGGCCGCTGCTTTGGCCCAACGGGTCTCCTACCTTCTGAACGAATATGCCATTGTCTGGATCTTAGAAAGCCGGATCGACGCTTTTGCGGCGCTGCCGGAAATTGAATATATCGAAAAGCCGAAGAGGCTCTTTTTTGCCACCCAGCAGGGGCGCGCAGCGTCTTGCCTGCTGCCGGTGCAAAGAGAGCCTCTTTCTCTTTTTGGGACAGGGGTTTTGGTGGCGGTGATCGATTCCGGCGTGGATATTTTCAATCGGGATTTTCAGAATCCGGACGGAACTACCAGGATCCGGGCGCTGTGGGATCAGACGGCGCCGGCCCGGGAAGACATGGATCCTTCTATGGAAAATTCAGGAGAAGCTGTCGGGCAGGAGGAAGGCACCATCACGGACGTTTCCCTAGGAAGAGTGTATACGGAAGGGGAGATCAACGGGATTTTGCGCAGGGGAGGAATTTCCGAAACGGGAAGGGCCTTTGGGGGGATTGCGCCGGGCCCTGGCGGATTTGTCCCGGGGGAGGACAGAAGCGGACACGGCACGGCAGTGCTTGGCATTGCGGCCGGAAACGGCGCCAACTCACAGGGCAGAAACAGAGGCGTTGCCCCGGAAAGCCCCATTCTCGCGGTGAAGCTGGGAACGCCGGACCCGCAGGGCTTTCCCAGAACCACCCAGCTGATGCAGGGAGTAGATTTTGCGGTGCGGCAGGCACTGGCATGGCGGATGCCCGTTGCAGTGAATTTGAGCTTCGGCAATTCTTACGGGCCACACGACGCCACCTCCCTGACAGAGCTTTTTCTGGACGATCTGTCCAATTACTGGAAAAGCGTGATCGTGACAGGCTCCGGAAACGAGGGAGCGGTTGCGGGACATACGGGATTTACCATTCAGGAAGAGCAGCAGGAGACGGTGCAGCTGGCAGTGGCGGAGCTGGAGCCGGGACTGAATGTACAGATCTGGAAACAGTATGTGGACACCATTTTGTTGTCTGTGATCCACCCCTCCGGAGCAGCTTATCAGGTGCCTGTGGCCGGATCGGGGGCTTACCGGGTGCGGATGGGCAATACGGAGCTGCTTCTGTTTGTGGGAGAGCCGGGGCCATATAGCGTCAATCAGGAAATTTTTGTGGATTTCCTGCCTGTGGAGGATTATGTGGATCCGGGAGAGTGGCGGTTTGTCTTTACCGCCCGTCGGATCGTGAAGGGCAAGGTGGATCTGTGGCTGCCGGGAGGAAGGATACTGAACGCCGGAACCCGGTTTTTGCGGCCCAGTGAAACACTGACGCTGACGATCCCGTCCACCGCCCGGCGGACGATCACCGTCTCCGCATACGACAGCCGCAGAAATACGCTGGCAGATTTTTCAGGACGGGGGAGCTTCGCGCTGGGAAAACCGGATCTGGCAGCACCGGGCGTGGATATCATTGCCCCGACGCCGGGGAACGGGTACGGTTCTTTTTCCGGCACCTCCATGGCGGCGCCTTTCGTCACAGGCAGCGCGGCTTTGTTGATGGAATGGGGCATTACCCGTGGAAACGACCCCTATCTGTACGGGGAAAAGGTGAAGGCGTATCTGCAGAAGGGGGCGCGGCAGCTGCCCTTCGCGGAACAGTACCCCAATCCCGTTGTGGGGTACGGGGCGCTGTGCGTGGAGGACAGTTTGCCGGAGTGAACAAAAATGTGAGTAAACTTTCCGAAAGAGAGAAAAGCGTTTGCCATTTGCAGGGAAATAGGATATGATAATAACGAATAAACGGGAAATGAAACACCGGGGAGAACTGAGGGGAACCTGACAGGTGTTTCGGATAGAGAGAAGAAAATCTGAACAGTGAAAGAGGAACAGATCAATGAAGCTGCGTAAAATAGTTTTGCAGATCCTGCTGACGGCAGGGACGCTTTTTTGTCTGGCAGGCTGCGGAAAAGCAGAGGAGGCCATGGACAAGGGGCTTGCCCAGCTGGAGGAGAAGGATTATGAGGCGGCGGCCGCCTCCTTTGAACAGGCGTGGGAAGAAGACGCGTGGTATGACGGCGTGAATAAACGGGACGCCCTTCTGTACCGCGGGGAAGCGCTGATGGGCGCGGGAGAATATGAAAAGGCGCTGTATATTTATAAGGGACAGATGAATGAGGATCAAAAGGATTCCCGGCTTTTTTACGGCGCGGGCATGGCCTGCCTGATGCTGGAACAATATCCAGAGGCGAAGGACCATTTTCTGAAGGCGGAGGAGCTGGGGGATCAGAACGCCTGTGAATATGCCGGAAGGGCGGCAGAAGCTGACGGAGCCTATGAGGAAGCGGAAGCCTGTTACGAGAGGGCTCTTGAAAAGCAGCCGGAAAGCTCCCTGCTGCATCTGCAGATCGGCAAGTGCCGGATAGAGAACGGGGATTACGAAGGCGCTCTGCAAATACTGGAAGAAGGGATCCGTCAGGGCGACACCGATATGCTGCAGCAGCTTCTTTACCAGCAGGCAGTGTGCTATGAATATATGCAGGATTATGAGACTGCCCGTAATAAGATGCAGGCTTATGTGGAACAATATCCCCAGGATGAGGCGGCAAAGAAGGAATATGAATTTTTGCTGACCAGATGAGGGTGTCAAAAGTATGAACGCATATCAAACAGAACAGGAAAAAGAAAAAGTCGTTCTGGTGGGCGTATGCCTGCAGGAAAGCGACGATACGGAAGGATCTCTTCGGGAACTGGCGGAGCTGGTAAAGACCGCAGGGGGAGAACCTGCGGGCATGGTGATCCAGAATCGGACGCAGCTCCATCCCGGCACCTATGTAGGGAAAGGAAAAATAGAAGAGATCAGGGAACTTCTGTGGGAAACAGAAGCCTCCGGCATTGTATGTGACGATGAACTTTCTCCGGCGCAGCTTCGGAATCTGGAGGAAGAGCTGGACGTGAAGGTGATGGACCGCACGCTTGTGATTTTGGATATCTTTGCCGCCCGGGCATCCACAAGAGAAGGAAAGCTGCAGGTGGAACTTGCCCAGTTGCGAGACCGGGCCGCAAGACTCACGGGACTGGGCCGCAGCCTGTCCAGACTGGGCGGCGGGATTGGCACCAGAGGACCGGGTGAAAAAAAGCTGGAGACAGACCGCCGGCTGATCAGGGAGCGGATCAGCAGACTGAAGCAGGAGCTTCAGGATGTGGTGCGCCACCGGGAGGTCACCCGCAGCCAACGCAGCAAAAATCATGCCTTTGTGGCCGCGATCGTAGGCTACACCAATGCGGGGAAGTCTACCCTTCTGAATACGCTGACGCATGCGGGTGTGCTGGAGGAGGATCAGCTTTTCGCAACGCTGGACCCTACTACCCGGAGCCTGACGCTGCCCGGCGGGCAGCAGATCCTTCTGACGGATACAGTGGGATTTATCCGCAAGCTGCCCCATCATTTGATCCAGGCATTTAAAAGTACGTTGGAGGAGGCGAAATACGCAGATCTGATCCTGCATGTGGCGGACGCCTCCAGCCCCGATGTAGACAGCCATATTCATACGGTGTATGAGACGCTGGATCAGCTGGGGGTTATGGACAAGCCGGTAGTGACGCTGTTTAACAAGCAAGATCTGGTTGACAAAAGGCACACTATAAGGGATCTGCGTGCCGAAAAGACATTGTGGATTTCCGCCAGGAGCGGGCAGGGGTTGCCCGCACTTCTGCAGGAGCTGGAAGATCAGATCCGGAAAAGCCGGATTTATGTGGAAAGAGTATTTTCCTACGGCGAAGCGGCGAAAATACAGCTGATCCGCAATCATGGAGAATTGCTGGAGGAAGCCTATCTGGCCGAGGGGATCCGCGTAAAGGGTTATATTCCTCCTTCCTTTGCGCCGCGGATCTTTGGCAGATAGAAGAAAAAAAACCGTAAATTCCCGCCGTATTTTTCGGATTATCGGTTGCTATTTAAGACAAATTGCGTTAAAATGACATTGTTCAAAAATATTGGTGTCGAGTCTTGACATTATTTGCGCATGTGGTATAATGATTAGAAAATAAAACAAGCCACATACAGCGTATGAGGTCCGCAAGGTTACTAAGCGCAAAAAATGTCGGGGGGGGGTAAAAACCTCCGACATTTTTTATGTTTATGAAAGAGCGGATATGTTAGGAGGCGTCCCGTGAGCATGAAGGGAGGACGCCTTGGATAAAGCCGATTCGTATCCTGTAAGAGGGATGAAAAGATAAAAAACAGACAATATTATATATATGGACAGTAGTTGTCCCGCATAATATATATAATAAAAGGAAGGGAAGATTCCATTGACTGTTTTGTTTTATCTTTTTACCTATGTGATCGGCGTATTGACCGGCATTGTGCTGATATGTTTACTGCAGGCAGCAAGAGACAGTAAGCGCTGAAGGCCGATGCCAATGAAGTAGCTGGTTCGTTTTGGTTATATAACAGTGGGATGAAGTTCTGCCGCCTTTGGTGAAAATCTCAGAAAGCGGCGGAACCCGTCCTACACAAAGGGAAAACCATATAAGGAATGGGATGCGATGTACAAGAAGAAGTCCAGCGGGTGGCTGAAGCACGCTGATTTTATTATTTTAGATTTAATATGTATACAGCTTTCCTTTTTGATTGCATACTGGGCAAGACACGGATTTCTCCAGAACCCATACGAAGTGTCGGTTTACCGAAATGCCGCAATTATGATGACATTCCTCCACGTACTGGTGGTTTTCTTTGGAGAAAGCTATAAGGGAATCCTGCGCCGGGGATTGTATCAGGAATTCATAGCGGTGCTGGAGCATACGCTGGAGATCATTCTGCTATTGTCCTTTTGCCTGTATATCATCGGGGAGGGAGAGATCTTTTCACGGACGACCATGGTCACTATGGGCATCCTTTTATTATTTTCAGCCTATTTTGTACGGGTAGGCTGGAAACACTACCTGAATTTAAAAAGCGACAAAGGAAAACGGGCGATCCTGCTGGTTGCCACAGAAGCGTGGATCAAACGAATCTTGCGGCATATTGCCAATAATAATTATGAAAGTATTCGGATCATCGGCGTTGTGGTTCTGGATACAGATATGCGGGGCCAGCAGATACTCAATGTTCCTGTGGTAGCCTCCGCAGACGATATGCTGGAATTTATCCGGGCAAACTGGGTAGACGGCGTTTTGGTAGGCATATCCAAAGAGATGCAGAATTCCCAGGAATTAGAAGCGCTTTTTGAGAGCTGCGATAAGATGGGCGTGACTACGCATCGGCTGCTTGGCAATCTGGAAAGCCTGTACAGCAGGCAGCAGTTTGTAGAACGGATCGCTGGCATGGAGGTGCTGACCTCCACCGCAAGGCTGGTGTCTACCAAACAGCTGTTTATGAAGCGCACACTGGATATTATCGGCGGTATCGTGGGCAGCCTGATGACGCTGATCTTGTTCATATTTATCGCGCCATTTATTTATGTGAAGTCACCGGGCCCGATCTTCTTCTCCCAGACCAGAGTGGGCAAGAACGGAAAGCCGTTCAAGATCTACAAATTCCGCAGCATGTATCTGGATGCGGAAGAGCGGAAGCAGGAGCTGATGAAGGAGAATAATAACGAGGACGGGATGATGTTCAAGATGAAGGACGACCCGCGTATCATCAAGGGAATCGGCCATTTTATCAGAAAGTTTTCCCTGGACGAGTTCCCGCAGTTCTTTAATGTACTGAAGGGAGATATGAGTCTGGTGGGGACAAGGCCCCCCACAGTGGACGAGTGGGAACGCTACGACCTGCACCACAGGAAGCGTCTGGCGATCAAGCCGGGGCTGACAGGATTGTGGCAGGTAAGCGGCCGGAGCAATATTACGGATTTTGAAGAGGTAGTGGCGCTTGATACCCGGTACATAAATGAATGGAATATTGGTATGGATATCAAGATCCTGTTAAGGACCGTAAAGGTCGTATTGAAAAATGAAGGCGCGATTTAAGGCAGTATCATGGCACAACCGGTAAAAAAAGGGCGTGCCTGTGGTGAAAAGAGGCAGAAACGCCTCCAATTTCCATACGAAATTTGCAAGATGTTATTGTTTCTTTGAGGTTAACAGGGTATAATGACAGTAGATTTTTAAAGCATCACAGATTTTTTGAAAAAAATACAAGATGTGCCTTGACGCATACCGAAAAAAAGTGTATCTTGTATGAGGCGCCTGAAAAGGCGTTTGTAATCAACAGGTTCAAAATATTTTGTGTGCTTCTAATGTCTATCCTTTATTTTTAGTACAAATTTTTGCAAATTTATGAGAACTTTTTTGCGGAAACGGGAAATCAAGTTTGGTTTGTAATTTTGGAAAAAGGAAAATAATGAGGTGTAGATTTTGTTATTGTGTCAGAAAACTATCCTCCAAAAATTTACGACAGGATTGTATGGAATTTAATTGATAAACATATGTGAGAAACATCCTACATGGAAGAAGGAAACATAATGAGAAAGGCATTAATTACAGGTATTACCGGTCAAGATGGATCTTATTTGGCAGAACTTTTACTGGAAAAAGGATATGAGGTTCACGGAATCATACGTCGATCTTCAGTCTCTACGACGTCAAGGATTGACCATATTTTGGATAGGCTAATTATACATGAGGGTGATCTTTCTGATTCATCCAGTATTTTTAGAATTATTCTTTCCGTAAAACCAAATGAAATTTATAATCTTGCAGCACAAAGTCATGTGCAGGTTTCTTTTGATGCAGCTGAATATACAGGTGATGTAGATGCAATTGGCGTTTTGCGCATTCTTGAGGCAGTTCATTCTGCTGGACTGGATAAGACCTGTAGGGTGTATCAGGCATCCACTTCAGAACTTTATGGAAATGTCGAAGAAGTTCCTCAAAATGAAGAAACTCCCTTCCATCCCTATAGTCCTTATGCAGTTGCAAAACAGTATGGTTTTTGGATGATTAGACAATATAGAGAAGCATATGGGGTTTTTGCCTGTAACGGGATTTTATTTAATCACGAGTCTGAACGGCGTGGAGATAACTTTGTTACCAAGAAAATTACGCTTGCAGCTGGGCGTATTGCCTGCGGTCTTCAGAACCACCTCGAACTTGGCAATTTAGATTCTCTTAGAGATTGGGGTTATGCAAAAGACTATGTGGAGTGTATGTGGTTAATTCTTCAACAGAAAGAACCGGATGATTATGTGATTGCAACAGGTGTACAGCATTCTGTTCGTGAATTTACAACCCGGGCTTTTGCTCACGATGGAATTGAGCTTGAGTGGAAGGGTAAAGGAATAGAAGAAAAAGGGTATGACAAAAAAACAGGAAAAATGGTTGTTTGTGTAAATCCAAAATGGTATAGACCTACAGATGTTGTAAACCTTTTGGGAGATCCAACAAAGGCAAAAAACAAACTTGGATGGAATCCTCAAAAGACAAGCTATGAAGAACTTTGTGAAATTATGGCTGAACATGATCTTCAGCTTGCGAAGAAAGAAGCAACATTAAAATAAATAATTAAAAGCAGCGAGCATAGTGCATAAGAGTTTTTTGTAGAAGAGTCTTAAGGATTGGTCAGAGGCATATGAAAAAGGTACTTATCTTTGGCGTAGGGGGATTTGTAGGAAGTTATATTTCAAGGGAATTTCTAGATCATGGTTATGAAGTTTATGGAAGTGATAAAGTAAAGAATTCTATGCTTCCCAAAACGGTATGTTTTAAAAATGCCGATTTATTAAATTTTTCTTCTGTAGAAGAGTTAATAGCAGAGGTTAATCCAGCAATTATTATAAATCTTGCGGCAGTTAGTAGTGTTGGTATATCGTGGAAAATTCCGCAGATGACCATTTCTGTAAATGTTGTTGGGGCTTTGAATATTCTGGAAGCAGCAAAGAAGACGAACTGTAAAGCAAAAATCATGTTTGTCGGATCCAGTGAAGAATATGCTAAGACAGACAACGTAATTGATGAGGGGTGCGAATTAGATGCAAATAATCCTTACGGTATTTCAAAAATAGCGCAAGAATACTTTGCAAAATTATATAAAAAGCAGTATGGCATGAAGATTTATTATGCAAGATCCTTTAATCATACAGGTGTTGGGCAGAAGGATTCTTTTGTGCTTTCTAGCTGGTGTAAACAGGTGGCAGAGATTGATAAGTCTGGAAAGGCAGGGAAGATACAGGTTGGGAATCTTGCAGTTCAAAGAGACTTTAGTCATGTAAAAGATATTGTCAGGGCTTATAGGATGATTGTTGAGAGCGATAATAGTGAAAAAATTTATAACATAGGCTCAGGAAAAGCACATCGCTTAGATAAAATACTTCAATATATTATTCATCTGAGCAATCAGAAAATAACAATAGAAGTTGATCCGAGCCGAATCAGACCGTCGGATCAGCCAATCATCTGTTGTGATCATAGTTTAATTACAAAAGAGTTGGGATGGAAACCAGAATATTCTGTATTTGATGCGTTGAAAGAGATGTTTAACGAATATAAAAAATAAGGCTGGTATAAGGTATGGCTCGGATAGATTTTCTTAATACCCAAATAGATAATTTGACAATGAATGAAGTAATACAGGCTGTTGATCAGTTGATACAAAATAAAAAGAAATCTTACGTTGTCACACCAAATCTGGATCATATTGTTATTTTGGAGAAAGATAATGAATTTGCTGAAGTTTATCAGAATGCAGATCTGATTGTTGCAGATGGCAAGCCATTGATTTGGATATCTAGACTACTGAAAAAGCCAATAAAGGAAAAAATATCGGGTTCTGATTTGTTTCCGAAAATATGTGAATTGTCTGCCAAAAAAGGTTATACCATTTTTATTATGGGCGCTGCCGATGGAGTAGCTGGAAAGGCTGCAGAAAACATAAAAAAGAAGTATCCGGGGGTAAGGTTCGTAGGTACATATTCTCCGCCGATTGGATTTGAAAAAAATATTAACGAATTGTCAGTTATGAAAAAAATGGTGTTGGAAGCAAAACCAGACATTTTAGCTGTATCGTTAGGTTCACCAAAAGGCGAAAAATTTATTTATCATCATTTAGAAGAATATAACGTGCCATTGAGTATCTCAATTGGAGCAACTATAGATTTTGAGGCAGGAACCGTGAAACGGGCCCCAAAATGGATGTCCGAAGCTGGCTTAGAGTGGCTTTTTAGGATTACACAAGATCCAAAACGATTGGCAAAAAGATATTGGAAAGATGCAAAATCAATTGTTCCTATCATAAAAAAATACTATAAATAATGACGAAGAAAGTCCAACTAGGGCAGTATTGCTAATTATTAATTCTCACATGGATTTACTATATCCAATTGGAGCTTTGGCAACAGGAGGTGCATTAGGGAACCCCTTGTTTTTTGTTGCGTTTTGATATTTGCTGTGGCTGCTTTAGAGGCAGGCATTAACAGCAGAATCTTGTTGCAAATAGAAAAAACAAGGCATTGAAAAGCGTTATAAGGAAATTTTGCTTTGCTAAGTATTTTGAGGCTCTTTGATTGTATAAACGGAGTGATTATCTGTCCAATTTATATAATAATTTACTGTGGGAATGAGAATATGAATAACAACTATTTCAAAGACATAGAAGAAATACAAGATATTGAAAAAGGAATTCTTAAAGAATTTATAAGGATATGTGATAAACATTCCTTGAAATATTTTTTAATTGAGGGTTCTTTGCTTGGTGCAATAAGGCATCAAGGAATGATTCCTTGGGATGACGATATTGATGTAGGAATGTTCAGAAGTGATTTTGAAAAATTTCTTGAAATAGCATCAAAGGAAATAAGACCGCCTTATATTATATCCAACTTTAAGCTTACTAACGGCTATAAGGATTACATAACACAGATATGTAATTCAGAAAAATATGTAGAAACATCATTTAGAAAATTAGGTGATATTGTCAACGTATGGATTGATGTATTTGTCATTGATGGCATGCCGCAAAACCCTGGCAGACATTTTTTTCACAAATATAATTTACTTTTTCACAAGATGTGTTTAATGTGGTCTGATTTAGATCATTACCTTGTAACAGGAAGAGAAAATCGTCCGTGGTATGAAAGATTTGCAATTAAATTATGTCAACTATTTCATTTTGAAAAAGTAATTAATAGTATGTCTGCTCTTGAAAGAATGGATAAGTGTATGAAATCGGTAAATCCCATGAAAACGCATAAAACTGTCAATTTTATGAGTGAATATAAATGGAAAACCGAATTTTCAATAGATTACTATGGAAATGGAAGAATGTGCTTGTTTGATACTATTAAAGTAAGAATTCCAGATAAATCAGAGGAAATACTCAAAGCAATATATGGTGATTATATGCAATTGCCGCCTGAGGACAAAAGATATAAGCACTCATTAAGATTATTAAAAAGTAATAAAACCAATTGAAATACAGAGAACTAAGTGTAACATGATTTAAGTATCTCAGGCATTTTAAAATAAATATTCAACTTTGTTGTTGCTCAAATATAATTCATGTGTAGATTACATAGCATGAAATCGAGCGGTAGAATTCATTTTACAGTTTCTTTCGCATTTGAACAAACAATTGAGTATTTTTCGTTCCTAGGATATTGTTATCGTTTGGAAAGAAACGGGCAGAGTGTAAGCCGTGATTCTCGCGTTAAGCATTTGGATGAGACTTTGTCTATATATAAGAAATTATGCAATTTTTATGAGGTGCAAGGGGCCGGGAAAAATGAGAATCTTTCATTGCTTTTAAACTTGATTGCAACACATTATGCCACGGCGCTTCATACATTGCTGTTGCTGCCAATAACGAGTGAGAGTCTTTTGAAAATATGTGATTATGAAAAGAAAATCATGAACGGTTTGTCGAATATATTTGATGCTGTTTTGGAAAACGAAAGAACGCCAAAAGAGGTAGGAATATGGAAAAGCAACTTAAAAAAGTAAGAAAATATATGGCTGAAGCGAATATTCTTTGGATGACTGATGTGATAACACCAAGCCTGAATAAAGAATTTATAACTGAAAGGATCTGACCATGAAAGCACTCATTTTAAACTCCGGCACGGGCAGCCGCATGGGTGTCCTGACATCGGAGCATCCGAAATGTATGACAGAGATATCAAACAGGGAAACAATCCTTAGCCGTCAGCTGAGGCAGATATGTGATGCGGGGATCACGGAGGCAGTGATCACCACGGGAAAGTTTGACAGCGTTCTGATCAATTACTGCCAAAGTCTGGATCTGCCGGTTCATATCACATTTGTAAAGAATCCCGATTATCAGGAGACTAACTACATTTATTCAATATACTGTGCGAAGGACTGCCTGAACGACGATATCCTGCTGATGCACGGGGATCTGGTCTTTGAAAATGAGGTTTTGGATCGCATCTTAGAAAGTGGGACAAGCTGTATGGCGATCAGCAGCCTTGTGCCCCTTCCCGAAAAGGATTTCAAGGCAGTTATCAAAGACGGGAAGATCACAAAGGTGGGGATTGAATTTTTCAATGACGCGGTGGCCGCGCAACCACTGTATAAATTAAATCATGATGACTGGAAGATTTGGCTGGATAAAATATGTAAATTCTGTGAGACCGATCAGACGGGGTGTTACGCGGAGAAAGCGCTGAACGAAGTTACGGATCAATGTGAACTGTATCCGGTGGATGTGAAGGAACTGCTCTGCGGAGAGGTAGATACACCGGAGGATCTGGCGGTGGTGTCCGCAAAGGTAAAGGAATTGGAGAGCAGAACGGTATACATGTGTTTTTCCACAGACATCCTTCACAGCGGGCATATAGCGATCATCAAAAAGGCGGCCCGCCTGGGCCGGCTGATCGTGGGCGTACTGTC
>CANQNE010000039.1 GCA_947625135.1 uncultured Lachnospiraceae bacterium | reverse complement strand
TATATTTCACCTCATTAATGTGTAATAGATAACTCTTGATTATCCTTCATCCGCCTTCATTTTGTTTATATTCGTATCATTATAAAAATTATGTTTCAATTATAATACCACCATTTTCTATAACAGGCAAGCAGAAATTTATAATTTAATGTGGGCAATCAATTCTATAATTAATTTTTTTATTTTTAAATCTATATCATTTTGAGTATCCGGCTTTTCTTTAGAAAGCAAGGCAACTTTCTCAATTACATCAAATTCAAATGAATAGTATGCAAAATATTGATCACAACTCAAGTCTCCAAATCAAAAAATTTAATCTCTTACAATATACTGATTCCCATGTTTTAAGCACAAAAAACATTGCAAAGAATTTCTCTCTGCAATGTTTTGTTCATATATCACACGACAAACCAAACTTATTCTTTTATCTGCTTCACTTCGTATGTGAGAAGAATACTGAATAATATTTCAAAACCTATCATTACGATTGCAAGAATATATGGCTCAAACTTCAATCCAACTGCCAAAGCAACAACAGGTATTATGATTGAAAGTGCAAAATAACTTTTAGATTTATATAACCAGCTATATGGCATTAGGTGCGCTCCGAAAATGATTGCAATTACCATCAGCATTTTTTTCAGGCACGGTCGGATAGATCCACATTGCAATAAGTAAGTATAGAATCTGATTGACCGAAAAAAGCACTCCCAACGTTGTCAATGGATTCCCTTTATTCTGAAAATCAATTTTTAAAAGTTTTGAAATAAAAAAGGATATCGGCAGTAATGGGGCGGTGCAGCAAAATGTAAACAAATTTTTCGTTAATACCGGTAACGATGTAAGATGAACACATAAAACCAATATCCAGATAATTACAGATGCTATAATGATGTGCAGCCCTTTTTTTTGCTTTATGGCGCAATCGGCTCGCAGTTCCTCTAAACTCATAAGTTGTTCCTCCACTACTATCAAAAACTTCAATCTTTTGATTTGCCTTTTCTAAAAATGGACGACTCCAAAATGGAAGCGCCCATTCAAGTTTTGAAATTATGCGGTTTTTTGCCTCTGCATCTTACTTGTCCAGTGACTTCATCGTCGGGAAACTTAAAACATCCTTCCATATATCTCTTCAAATAGCTTTATATGCCTGTTTTTCCCTGATTTTAAGATGCAGACCGATTGCCTTTTTAGATGTAAATCTATGAAAATCCTACATCATTTGACACAAAATGGCACAAGATTGGCACAAACCTTTCATGCTTCTCCAACCTGTTTTAAGCACATCTCCATAACGCTCTGTGAAATGTAAATGCCCTTTTCTATCATCAAATGCAGCAAAGGCTTTACCTCATCTATATATCCCGCCTGCTTTGACTTTATCAGCACTCCCAACGTACCAGTTACCGGCAAATTCAAATATCTTGCATGTTTCTTCGCTGTGGCATCATCTATGATCACCACATCCGCTGCGATCTCTTTCGACAGGATCATTACCTCTACTTCTCCATCATGAAGCTGCGTTTTATACATTGCTTTTGCCATCTGGTTACTGATACTGCATACCTTTATCCAAGCTAATGACCTGTCAACCGTTTTCTTACATATAGAATCTTCTTTCACTGATAGCTCCTTATATACGGCTTCCGGGATCATGATCTCTCCATATAATTGTTTTAACAGATCAAGCTTTCCAACATGACTCAAGGCGATCAGCGGAGTGGTATTTACGACTACTTTACGCATTTTTTAACTCCTCCAGAAATTCATCTTCCGAATCAAAAGAAAATATGGAGATACCATTCATGCCAAGCAACCGTATAAATTCCTCTTTTGTCATTTCTGCTACACTGGCACAATATCCCAGTGACACCTTTTTATTCTTATACAGATCTATTGCCAGCATCCTTTTCATATACTCAGTGAAGCCGTTCTCATCCTCATGAAGATCCAACAATATTTCTTCAGGAACATTGATTGAAACAATACACATCACCGCCACCTCCTGTCTTTCATGATTATTACTATTTAATTCCTGATTTTACATAGTTTTTCTGAAAATAGGCCATTACACCAGCATGTTTTGTAAAATCTACTTCTTCCAGTGCCAACAGACTTCTGATGCTGTGAAAAATTGCATAATAAGATCAGTTTGCAGCGCTGCAAAAGTCTTCTGTCTGCGCCAAAATTTTCGCAGATTCCAGACACTTTTTGGCTTTTTCCAAACGATAAAGACACAAGTCTTTCCTACTGTCATTCATATACCGCTATCCCCTCTCTTGTGATGTTTCGATAAAAAGGAAGGAAATCCTTATTTTCTTCAAAATGCTTTTTATCACGCAGGAGAACCGACAAAAATACTCCCTGCTCCAGCGATATATCACTTGACATTTCCGCAGTCTGGCTCCGAAGCTTCTTTACTTCATCCGCATTGCAATTCAGCACGATCATAATATCTATATCTGATTCGTCTGTCTGATCACCGCGGGCATAGGAACCATAAAGAATAATTTTATTCAATTTATCTCCATAGAGTTTCTGCGAAGCGCTGCGCACTTCCTGAAGCACTGTCTGCAATTCAGATTCCGTACACATGCTGCATCCTCCTTCCTCAAACAGCATCCTTTTGTTATAGTATAACATATTTTTCGGATTTTGCATTCTGAAAATATCCTGCGCCAAAAAGAATCTTTCTCAGTGCTTTTAACAACCTATCTGATATCATAAAAGGACATTTCCCATCCTGGAAAATGTCCTTTCAAAATCCTTAATCTACCTGGCGCATCGTCGGGAACAGCAATACATCTCTGATTGCCTGTGAGTCTGTCAGCAGCATCACCATCCGGTCGATGCCGTAACCGATGCCCCCTGTAGGCGGCATGCCGATCTCCAGCGCATTCAGGAAATCTTCGTCGGTAGTATTGGCTTCTTCATCACCCTTGGCAAGCTGCTCCTCCTGCGCCTTGAACCGCTCCCGCTGATCCAGCGGATCGTTCAGCTCAGAATATGCGTTTGCCATTTCCCAGCCGTTCATAAAGAACTCAAAGCGCTCCACATACTCAGGATTTTCCGGCTTTTTCTTTGTCAGGGGAGAAATTTCCACGGGATGATCCATCACAAAGGTAGGCTGGATCAAATGCTCCTCCGCAAACTCTTCAAAGAACAGATTGAGAATATCGCCCTTGCCGTGGCGCTCTTCAAACTCCACATGATGCTCCTTTGCAAGCGCCCGGGCCTCTTCCAGCGTGTGTACCTCCGCAAAATCCACGCCCGCATACTGCTTCACCGCATCTACCATCGTGATACGGGCAAAGGGCTTGCCCAGATCCATCTCCACCCCGTTATAAACGATCGTCGTGGTGCCAAGCACCTCCTGTGCCACATAGCGGTAGAGATTCTCCGTCAGATCCATCATGCCGTGATAATCCGTGTAAGCCTGATACAGCTCCATCAATGTAAATTCCGGGTTATGTCTTGTGTCCAGCCCCTCATTTCTAAACACCCGGCCAATCTCATAAACCTTTTCCAGACCGCCTACAATCAGACGCTTCAGGTACAGTTCCAGAGAAATGCGCAGCTTCAGATCTTCATCCAGCGCATTGAAATGGGTTTCAAAAGGACGGGCCGCCGCGCCGCCGGCATTGGCTACCAGCATGGGGGTTTCCACCTCCATAAATCCCTGCCCGTCCAGATATTTCCGAATGGCGCTGATGATCCTGGAACGCTTGATAAAAGTATCTTTTACCTCCTCGTTCATGATCAGATCCACGTACCGCTGGCGGTAACGCAGATCCGTATTCGTCAGGCCATGGTATTTTTCAGGTAAAATCTGAAGGCTCTTTGTCAGCAGAGTCACTTCGCTGGCATGGACAGACATCTCCCCTGTCTTTGTTCGGAAAACAATGCCCTTGATGCCAAGAATATCTCCCACATCATCTTTTTTGAAAGCCTTATAGCTGTCCTCACCGATATCATCTCTGGCCACATACACCTGAATACTTCCCTGCAGATCCTGAATATTGCAGAAAGAGGCTTTTCCCATGACGCGTTTGGACATCATACGTCCGGCAATAGACACTTCCTGTCCCTCCAACGCATCAAACTGCTCTTTGATCTCCCTGCTGTGATGGGTCGCATCATATTTTGTGATCAGAAAAGGATCCTGCCCGTTTGCCTGCAGCTCCGCCAGTTTTTCCCGGCGCACCTTCAAAAGCTGATTGATATCCCTTTCCTGCGTATTTTGTTGATTCTGCCGATTCTGATTCTGTTCCGCCAATTCCCTTCACTCCTGTCAGTTGGATCTCTGGATCTCCAACACTTTCAATTCTATGATTCCGCTTAATGTTTCTACCTGTACGACGTCTCCGACTTTTTTTCCGATCAGGGCGCTGCCCACCGGCGATTCATTGGAAATCCGTTTTTTCAGGCTGTTGGATTCTGTAGAGCCCACGATCTTAAATTCATCTTCCTCATCATATTCAAAATCAAATACCCGGACTTTGCATCCCACATTGATCTTGTCCAGTTCTACTTCGTCTTCCACTACTACTTCCGCATTTTTCAGGATCTTTTCGATCTCTTCAATACGTGCTTCAATGTCGCGCTGCTCATCCTTGGCTGCATCGTACTCCGCGTTTTCTGACAGGTCGCCCTGCTCACGCGCCTCTTTGATTTTCTGGGCAACTTCTTTTCTCCTGACTACTTTCAGCTCCTGAATTTCTTCCTCCAGCTGACGAAGTCCTTCATAAGTAAGTAATCTCTTTTTTCCTTCCATTTTCTTACGCTCCATTCTGCTTTTTCCGAATCTGAGGCTTTATTTTCAGATCCGGTCTTGCTTCATTTTCTATTCGTTGGCTCAGCAATATAAGTTGTTCCATAATTATTGTATTATACTGGAAACCCGTTCCATTGTCAACTAAGTCAATGGGAATTCAGGGAACCTTCACAGGGACAGTCCAGCTCTTTTTGCAAAAGCTCCTCCAATTCGCCTAGGCTGCAGATCTCATTTACTTTTCTGCGGAGCCTTGCGGAATGTGGAATTCCCGCCGTGTACCACGCCACATGCTTGCGCATTTCCCGGACGCCGGTGTATTCTCCTTTGCATGCCACCTGCATGACCGCATGGCGCAGGATCATCTCCCGCAGCTCCTGGATCGAAGGCGCCGCCGGTTCCACATTCCGGCTTTCTTCCAGATACGCCCGCACCTGCGCAAAGATCCATGGATTCCCCCGGGCGCCTCTGGCGATCATCACACCGTCGCATCCGGTCTCCCGCAGCATCCGTCCCGCATCCTCAGGCCTGAAGATATCGCCGTTTCCGATGACCGGAACGGCCAGCGCCTCCTTCACCCTTGCGATCATTTCCCAATCCGCTTTTCCGCTGTAATACTGCTCCCTCGTCCTTCCGTGGATTGCCACTGCCGCCGCGCCCGCATCCTCTGCGATTTTGGCAAGCTCCAGCACGTTGATATGTCCGGCGTCAAATCCAAGGCGCAGCTTCACCGTAACCGGCTTTTTCACCGCCTTTGCTACCGCCGCCACAATTTTCCCCGCAAGAACGGGGTCCCGCATCAGGGCGGAGCCTTCCCCGTTATTTACCACCTTCGGCACAGGGCAGCCCATGTTGATGTCCAGAATGTCAAAGGGCCTTTCCTCTATTCGCTTTGCCATCTCTCCCATCAGCTCCGGCTCTGAGCCAAACAGCTGCAGCGATACCGGCCCTTCTCTGGGATCGATGGTGAGCAGCCGCTCCGTATTTTTATTCTTGTAATAAATCGCCTTGGCACTGACCATCTCCATACAGACAAGTCCCGCTCCCTGCTCCTTGCAGAGCAAACGAAATGGCAGGTCGGTTACCCCTGCCATTGGCGCCAGTATGATGTTATTTTCCAGTGTCACGGTTCCGATCTTCAGTGGACCCTTGTACATAATATTGCTGTTTCCCCTTAAAAATACTCAATCTTCTATTTCTTCTTCAAGAAAAAAGACTTTGTAAAATAATTCCAGATTTTCCATCAGCTCCCGCTTTGTTCTCTGGATCTCTCCGATTTTTAAACCGCTCCCGATCTCATCAAAAAAGCCGTCGCACTCCTCTGCGGTGACCTCCAGAGATAAATGTCCGTCCTCTTCAAAGACAAGCGTCAGAATACCACCCACATCCTCTGTAAACAGCACGCACATAATCTTCAGTTCGTCCTTCACCGCCTGGGGCAGCGCGTCAAAATCCGGATTTAAATAATATTTCTGCTTGTATGCGTTTGACACGCACAATACTACACGGGATTCGTACATTGCTTCCTCCGTTTTCAAAAGCTGTTCTATGCGCCGAGGGTGGCAGCCATCACTGCCTTGATGGTGTGCATTCGGTTTTCCGCCTCGTCAAACACTACCGACTGAGCGGACTCAAATACCTGATCTGTCACTTCCATTTCAGAGATGCCAAATTTCCGGCTGATGTCCCTGCCGATGGTGGTGTTCAAATCATGGAAAGCGGGCAGACAGTGCATAAACAGCGCCTTTTCTCCTGCATAACCCATTACCCGCTCATTCACCTGATAAGGAAGCAGCGCCTTGATCCGCTCTTCCCAGACCTCGTCCGGCTCTCCCATGGAAACCCAGACGTCGGTATAGATCACATCCGCGCCGGCAGCCGCTTCTTTTACATCCTCTGTCAGCGTAATCGTGCCTCCGGATGCAGCCGCATAGCCCTCACATTCTTTTACCAGCTGCCTATTGGGGAAATACGCCTCCGGTGCGCAGGCCGTAAAATGAAGCCCCATCTTTGCGCAGGCAATCATCAGGGAATTCCCCATATTATAACGAGCGTCTCCCATATATACAAGCCGCACCCCTGCAAGGCGGCCAAGATGCTCCCGTATGGTCAAAAGATCCGCCAGCATTTGGGTAGGATGATACTCGTTTGTCAGACCATTCCACACCGGCACCCCCGCATGGGCCGCCAGCGCCTCCACGATCTCCTGTCCGTAACCCCGGTATTCAATGCCGTCATACATTCTGCCCAGCACCCGGGCCGTATCCGCAATACTCTCCTTCTTGCCGATCTGGGAGCCGGAGGGATCCAGATAAGTCACACCCATACCCAGATCGTAAGCCGCCACCTCAAAGGAACATCTGGTACGGGTACTGGTCTTCTCAAAGATCAGGGCCACGTTCTTCCCCTTCAGGGTATCTACCGGAATACCGGCCTTCTTCTTGCGCTTTAACTCCGCCGCCAGATCCAGCAGATAAACGATCTCCTCCTGGGTATAATCCTTCAATGTCAAAAAATTCCGTCCTTTTAAATCCATTTCAAAAATCCTTTCTTCCGTACAGGTTCTGTCAAACAGCCAAAGGGGCCGTCTCGGCCCCTTTGGCAGAACTTTTATTCTTTCGGGACTTCCTTCGCCACTTCCGCAAGGGCGCTGATCAGTCCTGCCGCCCCCTGGATATCAGAGGGAATAATAATCTTGGTTGCCTTCCCGTCCGCAGCCTTGGCAAAAGCCTCCAGACTCTTCAGCTGGATCACAGGTGAATCCACGCCCACTTCTTTGATAAACCGCAAACCGTCTGCATTTGCCTGCTGTACCTTCAGAATGGCCGTAGCCTGACCTTCCGCTTCCTTGATCATTCTCTCCTTCTGTGCCTCCGCCCGAAGGATTGCAGCCTGTTTCTCCGCCTCCGCATCCAGAATAGCCGATTCCTTCTTTCCTTCTGCAACAAGGATGGCGGATTTCTTTTCACCTTCCGCCAGCAAAATGGCCTCACGTCTCTCCCGCTCTGCCTTCATCTGCTTTTCCATGGCATCCTGAATGGCCGCCGGCGGAATAATATTTTTCAGTTCTACACGATTGACCTTGATCCCCCACGGATCTGTAGCCACGTCAAGGGCCGCCCGCATCTTGGTATTGATCACTTCTCTGGAAGTCAGCGTCTCATCCAGCTCCAGATCACCGATAATATTACGGAGGGTGGTGGCTGTGAGATTTTCAATGGCCACGATCGGATTTTCCACACCGTAAGCATACATCTTGGGATCCGTGATCTGGAAGAATACAACCGTGTCGATCCGCATGGTTACGTTATCCTTTGTGATCACCGGCTGGGGCGCAAAATCCACAACCTGCTCTTTTAAGTTCACTCTTTTTGCCACCTTGTCGATCACGGGCATTTTAAAATGCAGCCCTACCGACCATGTTCCCTGATAACCCCCGAGACGCTCTACAACATAAGCGTGTGCCTGAGGTACGATCTTGATGCAGGAAGTAATGATCAGCACCGCAAGCGCGATCAAAACCAGGATCACGATCAGGCCGCCGCTGCTCTTTAACATATTCTCTACATCTACCGTGCATAACAACATCTTCATGATAACCTCCATTCCGGAGCGCTGCAAAGAACTCTCCACCTGTTATTTGATCTGTTTTACTTTTCCGCTGAAGCTGCCTTTCTGCAGATCAGCCTGACACCCCGTACTTCCAGTACCTCTACCTTTGTGCCTTTTTCAATGGTAACCTCCTCGTCGTCAGAGCGGGCCGTCCACTCCTGTCCGGATACCTTCACACTGCCGCTGCCCTGAAGATTGTCAATGGTTTCCGTCACGATGGCATTCTTTCCCACCAGACGATCCGCATTGGTTTTCACCCGATCCCTGTTAAAATATTTTGCCGCAATAGGTCTGGTAAAAATCACCAGCAGACCGGAAACAAGAAGGAACAGACCCACCTGCAGCCAAAGGGACGCGTGAAATGCAGAAGCAATCAGCGCCACAAGCGCGCCGCCGGCAAGCCATATCGTGGTCAATCCCAGAGTCAGGGCTTCAATTGCGATCAACACAATAAAAAGTATCAGCCATACAATCGGATCCATTCACAATTCCTCCTTTTCATTTACAGACCGCTTCTATTTTTTTATCATACTATATTTTACCGCAAATTACAAGAATGATTCCTGTCAGTCTTTCACCCGGCTTTTCCGCCAGACTTTTATGAACGGAACCCTTTATAGGCGCCGGTGTCAAAAAGGCTTTCGTAAAAGGATCAGCACCTGATCTTTTACGAAAGCCCTTTACAATATCTTATTCAGTTTTTTGCGATCCGCTGTACATGCAGCCCGTTGATCCGATCATCCGGCAGCTTTGGTCACCATGTAACTGTACAGTACTTCACACCCCACTGCAGCGCTGCGGAATGAGAGTCCATATACAGATCGATGGTCTTTCCATGAACACCGGTATCCTCCGCAACGTATGGTACTCCGTCAATATATACGGTAGTGCCCAGAGGGATCACATTTTTGTCAACGGCAATGGTCCTTCCTGCCGTCACTCTTGTGCCGCTGGCCGTATATCCGTTTGCGTAGCTGCCGCAGCATTTAGCGCAGGAACAGTATGCCGTCACCTTAAATGTGGCGGAATGGGATGTGGCCCCACTGGAAACGGTGCTGTCCGCAGCCTCCTGAGCGGCGGGTTCTTCCTGTTTTGGCTCCTGCCCGGACGCGGCTTCCCCGGCGGAACTTTGTTCCTTCCCGCTGTCTGATTCCCCGCTGTCCGATGCGCCGGTATCCGCATCCGCGGCTCCCGACTGTACTTCCGATTCCTCCTCAGGCTCCGGTTCGATTGGCGTTGCAAAGCCCACATCCAGCTTTACATTCACTACTGCCTTGGACATATAACCAACACATTGAGCAGAAACCACTTTTACCCAGTCACTGCCCTCCTCAACTACATCAAAGCGCTCCCCTGTATACGCGGTAGCAAGGATCTGCGCATCTTCATCAGGCTGCTCCCGGATGCTGAGCATATCGCCCTCCGCTACCGCCACATAATCACAGACCGCCTCTGCGACTTCCAGCGCCTCGCTGCCAAAAGCAAGATAATCATTGCTCACATAGCCTTCCACTTCGCCGGAAGACAGAAGCGTCCAGTTTTCTCCCTTTTCAATCACATCGCCGGCTGCGCCCCGCTGCAGTTTTCCCACCGCCTCACTGTCGGCGCTGGCCTCCTTGCGGACATACACATATTCCTGCACATTGCTTGCAATGGCGCGGCCTTCCCATTCGGCCTCTTTTTCCTTCTGCCGCTGTTCTGCTTCCGCAACAGACTGATCGGCCTGTTCTTCCACGGCCTGGGCAATCCCGGCAGCCGTGCCTTTTCCAAATCCTGTTTTCAAAACTGAATTTTCTGTATCATTACCGTCAAAATTGCCTATATAAGCGGCAATACCGGCAAAATGCGTGTCCGTCAGATTCGCTGCGTCTCCTTCGTTGCCGACAGCTGCGGTCATTAAATTCCCGGAAACTGTCTCCTGTTTCTCATACGCTGCATCAGCGGAAAGTCCTGCGTAAGCAAATGTCGTTGCCATCAGCACTACGATCAGACTGCCGGCCAATGCGGTTACGTTTCTGCGTTTCATACTAAACCTCCTGAACATCTCATCATAAAGCCTGCGGTTATCAGGCTGTCGTATACAGTATGGTATACTTTATACTTTTTTATGACAAATGTTACAAATATATTAAATAAGTTACGGAGGTATTGTATCAAAATTAAATTATGTTGTCAACCCCTTAATTTTCCGGGCTCTTTTGACACTGCTGCCGATAGGCTTCATACATCAAAATTGATGCGGCCACTGCCGCGTTAAGGGATTCTACCTTTCCCTCCATGGGAATCCGCACCGTCCGGTCTGCTTTGGCAGTCAGCTCACGGCTGAGGCCGTTTGCCTCGTTGCCGATCATAAACACACAGCCCCCTCGATAGGAAAGCTCCGTATAACTGACGCTCTCTGCCAGAGCTGCCGCATAAACAGGCAGTCTGCGGCTGCGCAGCACCGCCAGTACCTGATCCACATCCTCCATGTACAGGAAGGGAACCCGGTACAGAGATCCCATTGTGGAGCGAATGGTTTTTGGGTTATAGATATCCACGCAGCCCCGCGTAAGCAGCACCCCGGAAATGCCTGCGCCTTCTCCCGTCCGGAGAATCGTCCCCAGATTTCCGGGATCCCGCAGATCCTCCAGAAGCAGAAGCCGCGGCGTCTCTGAGGAAAGCATGTCCTCCAGCCGGGCATGCTGCCTGCGCATAACGCACAAAATGCCCTGGGGCGTCATGGTGTCGGACATTGCTTCCATCACATGGTCGCTGACAACCTCCCATGGAATCTGCGGACATCCTTTCTGCACCGCCCGGCATTTTTCCTGCACCAGCGCGCGCTGTTCCTGACGGGCCAAAAAACTTTCAGAGACGTACACCTGAGCGATCTGCTCAGGTGCCGCCTCTGAAAACATTTTTCTGCCTTCTGTGATATAAACGTCCAACTCTCTCCGCAACGCGGATTTTTTCTGGAGCTGAACAATCTGTTTGATTTTTTGGTTGCTTGTACTGGTAATCATTTATCTCGACAACATCCCTGCTACTTCAAATTCGTATTCGTTGATATTCTTCTGCATTGCAAGCGCCTCGTCAATATCATAGTCAGTAAGCTCTCCGTCTCGATAGGCGACTACCCGCTTTGACTTGCCTTCGCAGAGCAGATCCACCGCATAAGCGCCCATAATGGAGGCAATAAAACGATCCCGGCAGGTAGGGCTACCGCCCCGCTGCATGTGTCCAAGAATGGTGGCTCTCGTCTCCACCCCTGTGGCGGCCTCGATCCGTCGGGCCATACTGGTGGAGTGGCCGATTCCCTCTGCGTTGATGATGATATGGTGCTTCTTGCCTTTTTTCCTGTTCCTGATGATATTGTCAATGAGCCGCTGCTCGTCATAATCGTATTTTTCCGGGAGCAGGATATCCTCGGCGCCGTTGGCGATACCGCACCACAGGGCGATATAGCCTGCGCTCCTGCCCATTACCTCAATGATACTGCAGCGTTCATGGGAGGTAGACGTATCACGTACCTTGTCGATGGCTTCCATTGCCGTGTTCACCGCCGTATCGAATCCAATGGTATACTCCGTACAGGCGATGTCCAGATCAATGGTGCCCGGAAGCCCAATGGTATTGATGCCAAGACCAGCCAGCTTCTGGGCGCCTGCATAAGAACCGTCTCCGCCGATCACGACCAGTCCGTCAATCCCGTGCTTGCGGCAGATCTCCGCCGCCCGCTTCTGGCCCTCCTCCGTGCGCATTTCCTGACAGCGTGCGGTGCCTAAGATCGTACCGCCTCTCTGGATGGTATCTGACACATCGGAGCCGCCCATATCTATGATCTTCTCATTCATCAGGCCCTGATAACCCTGCTTGATTCCTTTTACCTTTCTCCCCTTGCTCAGAGCGGTACGCACAACCGCACGAATGGCCGCATTCATTCCCGGGGCGTCGCCGCCGCTTGTCATAACGCCAATTGTCTGAATCTGTTCTGCCTGCTTTGTCATACCTGTCATCACACCTTTCGTACATTGCTGTGAGAAATAATTTTTTCTATTTTAATACGTTTTCTTTCTATTTTCAATACTCTTTTCCACAACTTTTACATTCCCGGCGCCAAATTTTACATATAGCCGCTCCAGAAGGGGCTGATCAATGCTGATATTCCAGTTGGAGGGCAATACTTTGATCTGCTTTGTGGAAGAAATATAGATCTTCACCTGCTGGCTGCCGTCGGACTCCCGAAGGATATTCTGCAGCGCAGGCTCCCGCTCCACATAATCCTCCACTGTGGGAAACTGGATCCACAGCTCCCGAATCGTCTGGTCAAAAGGGATCACAGTCTCCAGCATCAGCTTTGCATCCCGATCCTCCTCAACCTTTACCCTGCCCCGGATAAATACTTTGTCATCCACATTCAGCATGGCCCGGTTCTTCTCATAATCTCCCGGAAATACGATCACCTCTACGGATCCCACCAGATCCTCCAGTGTGATATACGCCATCTGCTTGTCATTTTTTGTATATTTAATGGATTTCTGCGTGATCATGCCTCCAATCACGACCGTACTCTGGTCTGTGACATTGACCGTTCCCTGCTCCTCGTCCAGCGCAAAATCTGTACTGACCGCAGAAGTCATCCGGCGCATTTTTTCCACATCATCCTCCAGCGGATGTCCGCTGACATACACGCCCAGCACCTCTTTTTCAAAGGAGAGCAGCGTCTGCTTGTCATATTCGCCCACATCGGGCATGGCGATCTCAAAATCCTTTTTATCTTCCTCCTTCGCCAGATCAAACAGCGACATCTGGCCCGCGATGGCGCGTTTCTGCTCCTGATGCTGGCTGTCCATGATCTTCACATATACGCTCATCAGCTGCTTTCTGGTACCCCATGACCCGTCAAAGGCCCCGGCAAGAATGAGATGTTCAATCACCCGCTTGTTCAGGCCTTTTTCATACATTCTGGCAATAAAATCACTGAAGGACGTGAACACGCCGTGAGCCTCCCGCTCCTCCACAAGCGCCTCGATCACCGGGCGGCCGATACTCTTGATCGCGGCCAGCGCATACCGGATCTTTCCCTCATATACGCTAAAAGAGGCCATGCCGCTGTTGACATCCGGCGGCAGGATCTCGATCCCCATTTGCCGGCAGTTGAGGATATAAGCGGAAACCTTTGAGGCATTATCGATGACAGAGGTCATCAGCGCCGCCATAAATTCCACAGGGTAATAGTATTTCAGGTACGCAGTCTGGTAGGACACCACCGCATAAGCCGCCGCATGGGATTTATTGAACGCGTACTTGGCAAAATCCAGCATTTCGTCATAGATCTTATTGGCCGTGGCTTCATCAATGCCGTTTCCGATACAGCCGCAGATCCCTTCTTCCTTGTTGCCGTAAACAAAATTCTGCCGCTCCCGTTTCATCACATCCCCTTTTTTCTTGGACATGGCACGGCGCAGAAGGTCGCTTCGGCCCAGCGTATAGCCGCCCAGCTCCCGAACGATCTGCATCACCTGCTCCTGATAAACGATACAGCCGTAGGTGGCCTGCAGGATCGGCTCCAGCTGGGGACAGTCATATTCTATATGGGCGCTGTTATTCTTGCCCTCTACATACTGAGGGATAAAATCCATCGGGCCCGGCCGGTACAGCGCGATACCGGCGATGATATCTTCCAGATCGTGGGGCTGCAGTTCCTTCATGAACTGCTTCATGCCCGGACTTTCCAGCTGGAACACGCCCTCCGTCCTGCCGCTTCCGATCAGCCCCAGCACCTTCTGATCATTGTAATCGATTTTGTTCATATCCAGAGAAACGCCATGGCTTTTCCGGACAAACTCCATGGCATTCTGGATCACCGTCAGCGTCCGCAGCCCGAGAAAGTCCATTTTCAGCAGTCCCAGTTCCTCTAATGTAGTCATGGTAAACTGGGTGGTGATGGAACCGTCGCTGCCCCTTGAGAGGGGTACATATTCATCAATGGCCTTCTGGCTGATCACCACGCCTGCCGCGTGCATGGACGCATGGCGAGGCAGTCCCTCCAGCCGCAGGGACATATCAATGAGATCCCGCACCGTCTCATCCTCGTTGTATAGCTTCTTCAGATCCGGATTCATCTCCAGCGCTCTGGTGATGGTAATACCCAGATCTCTTGGGATCATCTTTGCAATGGAATCCACAAAGGAATAAGGCAGATCCATGACCCTGCCCACATCCCGGATCACCGCTTTCGCCGCCATCGTTCCAAAGGTGACGATCTGGGCAACCCGCTCCTTTCCGTATTTTTCCACCACGTAATCAATGACTTCCTGCCTCCGTTCAAAGCAGAAATCTATATCAATATCCGGCATGGAAACCCGCTCCGGATTCAAAAAACGCTCAAACAGCAGTCCGTACCGGGTAGGCTCAATGTCCGTGATCCCAAGGCAGTATGAAACAATGCTGCCGGCAGCGGAACCCCGGCCCGGTCCTACCATAATGTCATGCTCCTTCGCATAGCGGATAAAATCCCATACAATCAGAAAATAGTCCACAAAGCCCATACCGGAAATGGTGTCCAGCTCATATTCCAGCCGTTCCCGGTGCTGTCCGGCCTGCTCCCCATACCTTCTGACAAGCCCCTCCTCACACAAATGCCGGAGATACTCCTGAGAGGTAAAGGGCGCCGGCGTGTCAAACTGCGGGAGCTTACGCACGCCAAACTCGATCTCCACCTGACATCGTTCCGCGATCTTGTGGGTATTTTCCAGCGCCTCCAGCGCATACGGAAACAAAGCCGCCATCTCCTGCGGAGATTTGATGTAATACTGGCCGCCTTCATAACGCATCCTGTTTTCGTCCTGCAGTTTTTTGCCGGTCTGAATACAGAGCAGGATATCGTGAGGCTTTTCATCCTCCCGGTAAGTGTAATGTACATCGTTGGTAGCCACCAGCGGTATACCGGTCTCCCCGCTCATCCGCACCAGCTGCTGATTGACTGTCTGCTGCTCCGCAATGCCGTGATCCTGCAGTTCCAGAAAATAATTGCCTTCTCCAAAAATTTCCTGATAGGAGCAGGCAATCTGTTTGGCCTCCTCATAAAACCCGCGCACCAGATACCGGGGCACCTCTCCTGCCAGACAGGCGGACAGGGCGATGATCCCCTGATGGTACTGCCGCAGAATCTCCTTGTCCACCCGGGGCCGATAATAATAGCCCTCCGTAAATCCGATGGACACGATCTTCATCAGATTCTGATAACCTGTATTGTTTTCTGCGAGAAGCACCAGATGAAAATACCGGTCCTCCCCGCCTGATGTCTCACGGTCAAATCGGGAATTGGGCGCCACATAGACTTCGCAGCCGATAATAGGCCGGATCCCGGCGCTTTTCGCCGCCCGGTAAAAGTCGATCACACCGTACATCACGCCGTGATCTGTGATGGCTACGCTGTCCATCCCAAGCTCCTTCACCCGGGCGATACATTCTTCAATCTTATTGGACCCGTCCAACAGACTGTATTCCGTATGCACATGCAGATGGGTAAAATTCGGCTCCATGAGGCCCCTCCCTTTTTATGCTTGCTCAATAATAAAGGTATACTGATTGAACCGCTGATGTCCAATAAGTATACCATAAAAATCAGAAAAAGGAAAGTCCTGTCAAACCGGAAGGCAATAATTGTCAATGCTTAACTTCTTTCCGAACTTTTTTCCAACATTGGGGATGGTGCCACAGAAAATAAAACCGTATTTTTCATGCAGCCGGATGCTCACCTCATTGCCGGAAGTGATCACCGACACAACGGTTTCGGTTCCGGAATCCTCCGCCGCCTCTCTCAAAATCTCTTCCATCAGCGCTCCGGCCACGCCCTTTCTTCGAAAATGATGATCTACATAAACGGACAATTCCACTGTAGCACGGTATGCTTCTTTTTCCCGGTAAGGCGACAGAGAAGCATACCCCAGAATACGTCCTTTCTCCTCCGCAACGATCAGCGGATGATTTTCTTTATTGTGCGCATGCAGCCAACACCGCTGCTGCTCCATGGTTTTTGGCGTCAGATCAAATGTGGAGGTGCTGTGCTCTACCTCATAATTATAGATGGCAAGCAGCTGTGCCAGATCCTTCTCTTCTGCTTTTCTGATCTTCATCCCGATTTCCTCCCTGCTCCGATTGTACGGTTCGGGTGTCAAAAGCCCTGCCTTATTGTGGGCGTGTCCCTTTTCTCCAATAAAAGGCCGCTCACAAGACTTTTTACACCAATATCATTATACAGAAAATCGTACATTCTTTCAACAGGTTGAAAAAGTGAAGGAACCTTGACATAGACACGATATTCTTCTTCGCCATAATACCTCCGAAATCCTATAACAGGATATCCGGCAGGCTTTGTGGCGTATGACGCTTTTTTAACCGTAAGAAACAAGCTTCAGATAATTATTCAGCGTTGTGCCGCTGATCTCGTACACCGCCTGCGCGCCGCTATTCTCGTCGTAGATGTACTGTTGGACGGAGGGATTGCTGTATCCTGCCGCAACATAAACATGCAGACGCACCTGAGAGCCGTTCGGAATGTTGGAATCCTTCGCGAGGTCGACCGACCGCTCGGCATACTGTAAAATGTCCCGATATCCGGGCGTATACCAGCTTTTCCACTCACCGGCAAAGCTGACGTTCCCCTGCCCGTCAGTATGACGCTCTCTGTATTCGATCACAATTTGGGCGACAAATGCCCCGTCGTTTTGGAGTTTCAAATAACGTAACGTGTTCATAGTTCTGCCTCCTATCACATCAATGTCAGCGCGTATTGATACAGACTATCAAATTCCGCATCAAACAGCGGCGAACCGGAATAAAGGATTTCCTTTCCGGAAACGGAAACGTAGGCGTTCAGTCCGACAGCCGTCACGTTGTCGTCCAATACCCACGCGCCGCCCGAAGCGCCCGCGCCCATCTTGCTGCCAAACATCGCCCAATGCCCGTAGATCGGGACAACAAGTCCTTTGACAAACATCATCTGCGCTCCGTCGAAGTAGGCGGTGGGATAACCCATCAAGGTGATCTGCTTGTCCCGAATTTTGGTGTCGGTAGTGTAGCGCAGAGGCGTGGCGATTTTTGACGGCTTGTCCAGAATCGCGATGGCGTAGTCGTATTTCTCGTTCTTGGTCTGATACCAGTTTTCGCGCAAAGCCACGGTTTTGAAGGTGAAATCCTCGGACGAAAGTTCGCCCGTATAATCAAGTTCAAAGACATAGTTCTCTCCGATACTGCCGGAATCCTTGTCTTGAATACAATGCGCCGCCGTGAGAAGCATATTGTTTTTCATAAAAATGTTGCCGCTGGCAACGAAGTCCTTTCCGTTCATGGAATAGAACAGCTTCCCGCCTGTGGTGAATGGCATTTCGGCGAGGTTCGCCTGTGCCGGATCGGTTGGCGGCGGAGGTGGCGGAGCATTGTCCGCGCTGGGCATTCCCTGTGAGATAGGCGCACCGCCTATGACCGGGGTTGCCGCTTTCTTTCGTTCGGGCGTCCAGTAGGCACGGATGTCATGAGGTGAATTATCAATGCTGCCAAGCTGCATCGGCGTAAACCGCCCGCCGTTTGGGTTGTTGTTCATCTGCCTTCCTCCTTTGTGATTGGTTATATGAGTGTCAGGACGTAGTTATATAACTTGTCAAATTCCGCGTCGAATTTGGGCGAGCCCATGTAGGCTCCGCCTTTCGCGGTAGTTCCACCAAAGGAATTTAGTCCCACAACCGTTTCACCGTCCTCCAATACCCACGCGCCGCCGGAAGCACCGTTTGCAAGCTTACCACCGCGGATCATCCAAGAGTCGGCTCGCTCGCTGACCGTTCCGCTTATGTACATCATCTGCGCTCCGTCAAAAATATCCGTGGGGTAGCCCGAAGCCGTCACGGTTCTGCCGAGAAGGTTCTCGATCCGGTATTGCAGCGGTTTTTCAACTGTGGAATCCCGGTTCAGAATGGCGATGGCATAGTCCCATTTGTTGTCTTTTTCCGTGTACCAGTTCTCTTTGAGTGCGACAGTTCGGAAGGTGAAGTCCTCCGTGGACAGCTCGCCTGTATAACAGCGCTCGAACACGAAGTTCTCGGCGAGATGACCTGTGTTGTCGTCCTGCACACAATGGGCAGCCGTCAGAAGCAGGTTGTTTTTCATGAAAATATTTCCACTTGCGACGTAATCCACACCGTCCAGGGTGAAAAACAGCTTGCCGCCCGTGATGAACGGCATTTTACTCATATCTGCCTGCTTGGGATCGGTTGTCGGAGCAGCGTTAGAGCCATCCTGCGATGGCGCGTCAGATTCATCTGGCACATTCACTCCCGTGCCAGCTCTGTTTGCGGGGATCGCCGCCTTCTTTCGCTCCGGCGTCCAGTACGCCCGGACATCCTGCGGCGATTTGTCGAGAGTTTGGCGTTGAAAAGTGAGGAAATCGCCGTTACCTGTTGATGGATTCATTGTGCGCCCTCCTTTGGTGTTGATTTACATTTTTAGACATTTCTTTTTTGTAAAATTTTGAATACCAAATCTGTTTTTGTATGATTTATTTTACACCAAATCCTTTATCAATGTAAATACCCCCAGACGAGAAATTTGGCTTGTCGGTGAACTTTTTTCGTGACGGATTAAAATTTTTCTGACTTTCGAGGGATTTGTGAGGTAGTGGGGCAGTGGAAAGAAGGCTTAGATAGGGGGGCGGACAAAGAAAGATTTCCCCGGCATATTTGTAAACATCATAAAACCTTTATCCATAAAAGTCTAAAAAAGCGGAAATTGACTGATAATTCTGCTCATTCATAAAATGTACTCTTTCCAAAGTATGTTTATATGTGGCATCTGTTGACACATTCTGATGATGACGCACCTGCAAAGACGGATCATACAGTACTTTCATCCCCGCCTTTTGACATTCATAATCCAGAATCTCCGATTCAAAATAAAAAAATGTGCCGGGGAAAAATGCCTGCGCTCTTTTCTTCATAAACGCTCTGGAAAAAATCAGACAGGAGCCCTGCAGCGGCACATTTGCATATTTCCTGTCCCAATGGATCCTCCAGTGTTTTTTTCTCTCATAAAACAACTTTAACAGCCGAATCTGCTTCAGCCCGCACCGCAGAGGCACGATGATCTTACTCTTTCTTTTTGCTTCGTACTGTTTTTTCAGCCGGGCCGCCTTTTCTATTGTCATATTAGACAGGCTTTTGGGACTTTGATGAACCTTATTGGATGTTGAATAAATATCCGGGCCAAGGACGTCAAAATTTTCCCGTTCTCCTATTTCTTCTATTTTTGATATAAAATCACCCTGAACGATTTCCACGTCGTTGTTCATGACTACGTAATAATCCGGATCATACTTCTCCTTTGCATACGCGCAGCCCACATTGTTTCCGCCCGCATATCCCAGATTTTTTTCGTTTAATAAGACTATGACCTCTTTCTGTCCGGAATAGCGCTGCTGCAGTCTTTTCCCGGAACCATTGGGAGATGCGTTATCTACGATCACGATCCTTTTTGGCTGTGAAAGCGCCAACAGTCTCTCCACACATACCGCCGTTTCCTTTTCGACCATATAATGCAGTACCACAAAACATACCATTCCGAAAACCTCCGTTTTATACACCGGCTACTTTGTGCCATATCCGGTCAGATGAGATTTTTTCCTTTTCTCTGCCGGCGGCTCATAATCAGCCCAGTTTTTACCAAAAACCTGTTTCAGATACCCATCGTAATTTTTCGGAACTTTTACTCTAAGAGG
>CANQNE010000038.1 GCA_947625135.1 uncultured Lachnospiraceae bacterium | reverse complement strand
TTCAATACGTAGTTGTATTCTTCCCATGCGTTGTCGTAACTCTGGGCCAGAAACAACTGCTCCTGTGATTCTTTCATTGTTTCCTCCATCCCGCAGACATTCTTCTGAGGAACGCTCTTGCCCTTCCTCATTTTCTTTTGCCGTCCACAGATTCCCTGACTAAAAATAAAGGATAGAAATTTCTCTATCCTTCACCCCATTTATTTTTAGTTCCTAAAAAACCAATCAAAAAACGGCCCAAAAAGGGCCGTTTTTGTATGAAACGTTATTATATGTGTCGAAAAGCATCAAGAAAATGTTAAATAAAAACATCTTATTCACCCGACGCCATTATAAAATACCGGGCGGCTTGTCGGATCCGATTACAAAGAGCATTGGTGCAAACAGACAGGTCTATAATAATAGAAGCAGATCTTTTTTCCCAAAATCTTAATTGAGCAAATATTATATGGTACAAAAAATAACCGGTTATAATTTATAAATTTAAACGGTTTAAATTTATAAATATGACCGGTTGTAGTTGATAAATTTCATCGATTGTGGCATACTATAGCTATGGAGGTATAGATTTTATGAAACGTGAAAATTATCGTCCCCGTATTATTGACAAAAAAGTAGACCAATATCTGGCTGCATTCGGCGCTGTTTGCATAGAAGGGCCCAAGTGGTGCGGAAAAACATGGACCTCTTCCGCCCATAGTAAAAGTGAGATCTTCATCGGCGATCCATCCGGCAATTTTCAAAACCGGCAGCTTGCAGAACTTAGCCCGGCGCTTATTTTGGATGGGGAAACGCCCAGACTGATTGACGAATGGCAGGAAGTTCCGCCTATCTGGGATGCGGTGCGTCATCAGGTAGATCAGACTGCGCAAAAAGGACAATTCATCTTAACCGGCTCCGCAACCCCCAATCACAAGGGCATCCTGCACAGCGGCGCTGGCCGGATCGGAAGGCTTCGCATGCGCCCCATGTCTCTTTTTGAATCCGGCGGTTCCTGCGGCGCTGTCTCTCTGGAAGAACTGTGCGCGGGAAAGATCACGCCTGCCATGACTGGAGAAATCAGACTGGAACAGCTAATTGATTATATTTTGCGGGGCGGGTGGCCTGCAAATATAGACGCTCCTCTGGAGCAGGCAATCCTCCTCCCCCGACAGTATCTCACAGCTGTCATCAACGATGATATTTATCGGATCGACGGCATCAAACGTGATGTCCACAAAATGGAACTGCTGCTTCGCTCTCTTGCGAGAAATGAATGTACTACTGCCGCAAACAGAAAACTGCGGCAGGATGTCCTTGCCGTTGATGATGCGGATATCCATCCGGAAACCGTCTCAAATTATCTGGATGTGTTTTCACGGCTGTTTCTCACTGATAACCTGCCTCCTTTTTCTTCAAATATACGGTCTTCTGTCCGCATAAAGCAGGCGGAAAAACGTCGTCTTTCCGATCCTTCTCTGGCCTGCGCTCTGTTAAAGGCAACGCCCCAGATACTCATGGGCGATTTGCAGACACTGGGTTTTCTTTTTGAATCGCTATGCGAGCGGGATCTGAAAATTTACGCCGAGTCCTTTGACGCCCATTTATATCACTATCAGGATTACAGCAATCGGGAAATTGATGCTGTAGTCGAGCTGGCCGACGGCTCCTGGTGCGCCTTTGAAATCAAACTGGGGGCCAATCAGGTTGATAAGGCTGCTGCAGGACTGATCCGGTTACGGGATGAAATTAAAAAAGACGGCGGCGTGCCGCCCAGAACACTGTGCGTTATATGCGGTCTGTCCAACGCTGCCTATCAGCGTCCGGACGGCGTATTTGTCGTGCCAATTACCGCGTTGCGAAATTAAGTCTCGCAATTATATACAATTTTCCAATAGTTCCATGATCATTTTTCTGGAGAGCTTCTCAAATCAATCAAAAAGCGGCTCGAAAAGAGCCGCTGAACCATTGTCGGTTTTTACTCCATGTGAATAAAATGAGAAAAACGGATTCAAATATACCATACTGGCAATTCCAATATATTATCGCGAAGCTTCCCCGGTTCGGGGCACATACAGATTACGGCCCCCATTCCCCTTTTCTTTTCCGGAACCTTGTCGAGAATCGGAAATGCACTTGCCGCATCAGCGCTCTGAGAAGTATTCTTCTTGATCTCAATCGGATACAGTACTCCGTTTTCTTCTATAATAAAGTCAATCTCACTTTCAACCGCCGTCTCCTGACCATCCTTCTTTATTTTCTTTTTATCCCTGCCGCGATAATAGGAGACACAATATCGGTAATCAATTCCCCTGTTTGAATAAGATTTCAGAATTTCAGAGATTACAAATGTCTCAAATATAGCGCCGCTCATAGCTCCCATTGCAAGTGTTTCCGGCGTCAGCCATCTTGTCAGATAGGCGGCAAGTCCCGTGTCCCGGAAATATACTTTTGGCGTTTTGATCGCCTTTTTCAGCACTGCCGGCGTATAGGGTTCCAAAAGGTACACGATTCCAGACGCTTCCAAAATCGACATCCAGTTTTTCACAGTTCCTACATCTTTGGAAATCTCATCTGCAATATTAGAATAATTCACCATTTGTCCGGTCCGGGCCGCCACGGCAATCATAAATCGCCGGAAACTGTCCAGGTCGTGTACTACCGACAGATCCCGCACATCCCTTTCCAGATAGGTTTTTACATAACTGGCATAAAACGACTGCCAGTCCATATACGGATTCTGATACAGCTCCGGATAACCGCCCCTGTGTATGATCTCCCAGATATTGTCCGGCTTTCTGACTGTTTTCTGACGTTCCAACACATACTCCATGGTGGGAAGAAACGGCCTGTCAAAAGAAATGCCCTGAATTTCCCGAAGGGACAACGCAGACAATTCAATAATACATACTCTTCCGGACAAAGACTCTGAGACATTCTGCATAAGCCTGAATGGCTGTGAACCCGACAAACAATACAGCCCCCGTTCGCTGCTCTCATCACACCGGATTTTAATATGTCTGAACAGCTCAGGCACCCGCTGGATCTCATCAAAAATGACCGGCGGCTGATTCAGGAACAGGAACATTTCCGTGCTGTCCCTTGCCTGTTCTTCAATAAATGGATCGTCAAAAGTCACATACTTTTTATCCCGGAAAATCTCTTTCAACACTGTTGACTTTCCCGTCTGACGAGCCCCCGTCAGCAAAATGGCCTTAAATGCTTTCTCTGCTTCGTGTAATCGATTTTCAATACTCCTTGTAATATAATTCATAGAACCCTCCGCAAAAACGACAGATTTCGATTTTGATTCCAGATTAGTCATAGTATATACCTATTATTCTGGTTCGTCAATAGAAAATCTGTTGAGGCTTGCTATGTTTTGTGTGAAAAATAAATAAAAGGAAAAACCAATCTAATTAACTTGTATAAGCGATTTCGAGCAGGCTATCGCTAATCTCCTTTTTCGCCCGGTTATAGTCTTCTTCAAAATCTATCTCTGCCCAAAACCGATCTCCAATCGACATTGCCGTCACATCATATTTCCCCTCATCCATAATCTTTTGCAACGCTGCTTCAAAATACTCTCCATACCGTTTTTCTTTCAATACGTCAATTGTCTTTTCTTTCAGCTGACTCAACACAGACTTCGATATCTTTGCAATTCCGATAAATTCCCCGTCCGCGCTCTCATTTCGCATTGTCTTGTTGATCTCCACTACTCTGTGATTTTCACTTCTCAGCTTCATAGCCTCGCTGTCACAGGGTTTTGGATCATAAGGCAGCACAATGTCTCCCTTTGCTTTTATCAAATCCTCAAATATGGTAACGTCTGCCAGCGTATCCGCATGCAGATAAAAAAAATCTTCTTTCAGCGCTTCCTGTCCCATATAAAAAGATCCGATCACATTGACAAACTCATAAAACGGATTATATATATATCGGATATCTTTCCGATCTCCCAACAGCTCCCGGAATGCTTCTTCACGGTAGCCCGTCACTACAACGATTTCTTTTACGCCCAGTTTTTTCAAAACCGCTATATTGTACTCAATCAGCTTTTTTCCACGCACCTCTAAAAAGGATTTTGGGTTTTCATTGGTCAACCGGCTGATTCTGCTTCCCTTTCCTGCTGCCATAATGATTGCCTGCATCTTTTTCCCTCCCCTAAAATGAATCCTCGTATATCTTTCTTACAATTTCTTTGTCCATAGACGCCGGATCATTTTTCAGATTGCCTGTCACTGCCTCTGTAAGTTTTTTCACCGTTTCTTCTTTCTCTTCCAAGCCAAACTCTTTTAAACTTCGGTTCAGTTCCAGTTCACAGACAAAACGGTTAAACACCTCGGTTATTTCTTCCGCCTGTTTTTCTTCCCCCGCAATCAACGAAGCGATCATCTTAAATTTTTCCCGGGAATGGCGATAGCCATGCTTTAGCCATGCAGGATACAACGCCAGCAATCCTGCTCCGTGACTGGTATCTGTCAGAGCCCCTACCGGATACTGCAGCCGGTGGGGCAGCGCTGTACTGGCATTTCCCAGGTTGATCCCCATCAGCATACTGTAATAGCTCATGGTTTCCCTTGCCTCAAGGTCGGTTAGATCCTTATGTAATCGTTTCAGATTTTTTGCGACTTCACAAATCGCTTCCCTTGACAGCATCTCAGTAAACGGAGAAGATTGTACAGAGATCAGACTCTCTATCCCGTGCGCCATAACGTCAAACCCGGTCTCCATTGTAATTTTCATCGGAGCAGACATTGTCAAAGCCGGATCTACAATGGCAGCTTTCGGATACAGCGCTTCCCCACGGATTCCGGTTTTGATTTGTCTGATAGGATCACTGATGATAGCGCCTTTGCTTAGCTCGCTTCCCGTTCCTGCCGTAGTGGGAATGGCTATAACAGGCAGGGTGTTTTCATCTGGCGTGATTCCACTTTCCAGAAAATCTTCCGCGTTTTTTTTCATTCCAATCCCGGCCGCAATGGCTTTTGCTCCATCCAGAGCGCTGCCTCCTCCTAAACCGATTATCAGCTTTACTTCTTCCTGCCTGCCTTTTTTAATTGCCCTGTTGATTTCTCCGGTTTTGGGGTTGGCGCTGATCTCATTCCAGCGCATCACTTCTTTTTTCGGTCCCAGGCAGTCTATGACCTGCTGGGCATATCCGTACTGATCCGCAGATCTCCCGCCAGTAACCAGCATAATCCTGCGGGGGATTTCCCCGGACAGCTTTTCCAGTGTTTCTCCCAATTGATTGGTTCCAAAGTAAATTCTTGTGGGCACAGTCAAAGTAAATGCTTTCATTCTTTTCTCCGTTTCTCATAGGTTCTCAATTGCAATTTCTCTTGTGCTGTAAATCCGATCCAGCATCTCCATCCGTTCTTCAAATAACCCTTTCATCTTTCGATAGCTTTCCTGATACAGTTTATAGATCTGCTGATAATTTCGATTTTTTCGTTCATTCGGATTGATGCTCATTCTCACTTTCACAAAACGGCCTGCCGCTTCTTTCATATCCGCACACACGCCCTGGGCTGTCAACGCCAACATGGCGGCACCAATAGCTGTGGTTTCAAAATCCTCTAGGATTTCCACCACTCTTCCCGTTATATCTGCTTTGATCTGCGCAACCAGCAAATTCCTTGCCAATCCCCCGGACAGCTTGATCGTTCCAATTTCTACTCCGGTCTCTTCAATGGCCCGAATCATATCCAGATCAATAAATCCCGTACTTTCAAATACTGCCCGGGTCATATCCTTTCTTGTGTGGGTTCTCTCTAATCCAAAGAATACGCCTCTGGCATTGTTGTCCCAGATAGGCGCTCGCTCTCCCAACAAATATGGCAGAAAAACCAGCCCGCCTGCCCCTGGCATTACCTCACCCGCTTCTTTTTCCATAACTTCATACGGATATTGTTCTTTCAGGTAGTAGCACTGTTTCACCCACTCAATCAAGCCGCCGCCTAAATTATTGGAGCCTCCCACAATTTTCATTTTCAGGTTTGAAAATGGCTGCGTATACACTTTACGCGTCTGTTTCAGATTTGTTTTTTCCGTATAGGCCCGAAATGCAGTTACTGTTCCGGAAGCGTCGCTTGCTTCTCCTTCCCTGGACGCCCCGCTTCCAAAGAAAGAACATATTGCGTCATAAGTACTTATGACAACCTTTGCTTTGCCACAGATTCCCAGTTCCTCTGCTGCCTGTCTGCTGATCTCCCCGATCAGCGTGCCGGGTTCCTGCACCTCCGGCAGTTTCTCCCTGGGTATTCCCAGACTTTGAAGCAATTCTTTCGGATAATCGTTTTCCTTCAGATCATAATGATATTTCTGGGCATTCATACTGTCTGTAACATAGTGTCCGGTGATCTTCCAGATCAAAAAATCATTGGGCGACAGGAACTTTGCTGTTTTTGCAAACTTGTCCGGCTGATGGTTTTTCACCCACAATATTTTCGGCAGCATCAGACAGGCATCCATCTCCAGCCCTGTTTTTTCCAAAACTTTCGAAAAAGCGGGACACTGCCGGATCTCTTCCGCCTCTGCCCGGGCTCTTTTATCGGACACCATAATACATCTGTCCAGCGCATTTCCTGAATTGTCCACATAGACAAGGCAGGAAGAGGACGCCGTAATTGTGATATAATCTATCGGCTGCCCGATTCTGTTTTTCAGGGAAGCCCTCACTACTATCCGGGCTTTCTCCCACCATTCATTTGGATCCTGCATTACCTGCTCTTCATTTAACTGCGTTGTCAGCGGCAATGCGTAGGAGTCCAGTTTTTCACCGCTTTCATCGAAAATAATGCTTCGGATGCTTTTCATGCCCATGTTTAAAACCAATACTCTGCTCATGTGATCAAATTGCCCCTTATCTTGTTTACAGCTTAATAACCTGCCGGATACTCCCATCCTTTACCCACTCGCAGGCATTCTCATAATCCTCGTTGGTGTCAAATTCAATCCAGCCGTTCTGGAACTTCTCCGCTCTCACCGCTTCTCCTGCCTCGATCAGCGCGTTCAGCAGATCTGTCATGTATGCTTTCTGCACGATCTTCCCGGATTGCTGCCACGGTTTGTCCCAATACTTCTCATGGGCCTCCTCCATCATCTTCAGGATCCGGCTTAACCCTTTCCTTATAAACTTCAAAAGCCCTACATATCTGGCGTCGATATCCTTCAGCAACCTTCACTATGCTCGCTCCGTTGGATTTCATTCTGTTTGCAGTAACTAATCCTCAGATTCTGCTTCAGAAATCAAATACATCATATCTTATATTCCAGTATTTCTTCGTCCTTTTAACATTTTAATGCAATTTGACGCTTGTCTCATTATTAAGGGCTCTTTTAATACTAAAAGAAGCGCATAATATACGCCAAAAAAAACGATTGCGCAAAAAACAAGCTGAAAGAAAACATGAACTTGCCCCAACTTTATATTGAGTAGGCGACTGAATACAGCCCCCAGCGCAAGCGAAAAAATGTACTTCCACCATTTAATATTTTTCATTAGCATAAGTCGGAAATCTTTAACACCACCGCTCATCCAGAAAACATTCCACCATTCTGTGACTAATGTCCCAATCGCAGCACCATAAGATCCGAATTTAGGAATCAATATAAAATTTAGCAACAAATTGATCCACATACCCACAAAAACGCTCTGCGAATATCGTTTTTCAAGCCCCATTGGGATTAAAAGTTGATTTCCAAACAGGTTCGTAAGAATAAGAGGAATAATACAAAGCATTAATACTTGCAATGTACTTACTGCATTTGTATATTTATTGCCACAGACAAATCTTAAAATATTTTCCGAAAATATAAATATAAATATTGCAATTGGCAATGCCAGAATCATAGAAGTACGCAGGGACTCTGTCACTGTTTTTTGTGTTCTTGCACTATCTTTTTGCCCCAAATAGTATGTGATTCTCGGAATCAATACAGATGTCACAGCCGTCGAAACCGAAAGAACAATGCCTTTGATTTTGAGTGCTGCATTATATAACCCCACTTCCCGATCAGAGCTTATAAAGCCTATCATTGTAACATCAAAATTTGCATAAATTGTTATGATAATGGATGCCGCAAACATTGTAAAAATCGGCTTTAAATGTTGCTTAAATCGAAGGTGAAAATTGCTTTTAATAGAAATAATTTTATGTATATGTATAAAATTACACAGATAACTGGCAGATGTGGTGAAAACTGACAAAAAACCATACCAAATATAATCATCCTCAGATCGAATCAGTAAAAAAATAAGAACAACTGAAATTATTTTGAAAATAAGTGATCGAATAGTGATATACCGATATTCTTCAAGAGCCTGATATACCCATTCCAATCCAATTGCTTTCAACAGTATTTGAGGGCACATAACCAAGAATAATTGACGCCGCATATTTAGTTCGTCAACCAATACTATTGCAACCGCTAACAGCAAATAAGCAACCAAGGTAGATATCAAATTTATAATAAGCAGTTCTATAACAATTTGGGATAAGGCTTCCTTATCATCTCGAACCTTTGCGCACTCACGCAAGCCATAGGCAGGAATACCTAAAACAGCAATATATGAAAAATACGATAATATGGAGTTGACCAAGGCCACTTTTCCTGTTCCATCCGCTCCCAGCATTCTGGCTACATAACTGTATGTAATCAAAGGGAAAATAAAATTTGAAGCAGTCAATATTATGTTCATTATCATATTGTCCTTGATGGACTTTTTCTGCCTCATAATAACACACCCATTCCCTGATCTTTATTCAGTATAAATATTCCATATAATTTCTTGTATAGAACTTATTTTTTAGTATTTGCTTTTAGACTGAGACAGCCAACCCATTCATTCTGCTGAATCACCAAAAAAAGCACCAAAACCATAAAACCATCCTGCCAGTACCAATGTGCCTCATTGATTCCCGTAATCAAAAAATATAATGGATATAGTATATATGTCAAAAGCCCTTTCTTTTTAAATATTGTCCATCCGGATTTTATCATTCTAGCCCATAAACATGCCAACCAGACAATTCCTGTTCCTCCATATATGAAAAGCAATCCAAAAAAGCCATTATCAGATAAATAAATCCGTGAATTTAATCCGCTAAATTCAGCAGCGGCGGCATAATCCGAGCGAGGAAACCCTCCACCAAGAAAAGGATGCTTTATAAATGTATCAATATATAAGGCACGTCCCACTTTCCTAATGCTCATTGTACTTGCTCTCCCCGTATAAGTTTGTCCATGGAGAATTTCATTTAAAACATCCTGTACAAGTGTTGTGTTAAGTAAAATAAGTCCAGCTATGATGGCTAACAGAAAATATGTTGATTTTTTCCCGATTGACTTTTTCACAATGATAACGCCCATACCAAGACATATTATCAATCCAATTGAAGTTAACCGATATTTTTGTACCACCATAGTATCAAAAAGAATGGCCACAATATAAATCACAGAAATAATCTTATCCGGGGAAAATAATTTCTTCCCATCTTTTAATATATTATCAAACTCCATAAACAGCAAAAGATCCAATAATGCAGTTGAGTAATAGAATCGGACATCGCCATATCTCATCCCCTCATTAGCATAAGTAAAACGCACTATATCAGTTAAAAAATACTGACTGATATAAACAATCAGTTCTATGGTTCCGATCACTTTTACTAATTTCTTTAAATCATCAACCGTAACCTCGCCGTAATAAAGATACTTACTAAGCAAATAATACAATAAGGCCCATGAAATATTAAAATATTGTCCAAAAAAGCCCATAAATACGCTTTGTCCGTACAATCTGTTAGCCTGATAAGCACTAAGGAATGCAAATATAGGGAAAATCAGAATCAGTTTATCATATAGAAACCTTTTATTTGGTCTTTTTATCATCTTTGCCCAAACAAACATTCCCCAAAATAACGCAATACCCACCGCCAGCTGCGATGCCTGAATTCCTAAAATGTTGGTCTCGTTATCTATCAAAAAATAATAGTTGGCACACATTGAGAACACAATAAATAAAGCTATTATGTGCGGTTTTATTTTAATATTCATAATATCCGTCCCATTTCTCGGACAATGCTTTCGGCTTCTGAGCTGTAAATGACATCCTTTTATCCTTTAAACCTCTTATAGCGCTCTAGAAATGATGAGTCGTATTTATTTCAATCTCCGGAGATATCGATATCTTATTTGGATTTTGATTCAAAAATGCTCCCCACCAGCCAAAACTGCTATTTGTTATTATATTATGCTTACATAAACTCATCAGCTGCATATCCCGATAGCTTTCCAGCCCGCAATTCCAATCTACATAAATTATATGATCCTGTTTATTCAATGCAAAATGATCTAAATTCTGTTTACAGTACTCTATACTTCCCGGATCACAAAAAAAGATAAAGATTGGTCGTTCTATCCGACGCTTTATAAACCTGACAGCTCTGCCAAAGTATCCGTTTTTATAATACTTTCCATTCCATTTCAGCATATCCCCCCGTCTGGCGTGAATAGCAACTGTTTCATGATTTTTTAAAAAACTGGACAATTCTTTATTTTTACTATCCGTAAACTCTGGAAATTGAAAAGAACGTCTTATTTCCGGTTCTAATTTTTCAATTTGATTTCCCCGCCTCTTAAATGTTAACCTGTGTCCCATCAGAGCATCTTCTGTTCCAGGATAAAAAAGCATATCTGTATCACTCTTTAAGTACTTATCCGAACATAATGTCTTATATAATCGACGCATATTGGAGTATGCTGATGTTTGCTTTAATCGGAAAATAAAATCTGACGAATAGTGTTTTTTCTCAAAATCCCCTCTCAGATTCTTAAGCAGAAGACCTTCCGATTTAAATGCTTCGCAAATATAGACAGGCCAGTTCCAATTTTTTTCCCAAAACCGACTTTCACGTAAATTCTGATGAATACGTTTCCATTGTTCCTCTGAAAAATATTCACTGATATTTGGAACAGAAATACCAAAAATACGCTCTAACTCATAACCATACCACTGGCAATACACATCATTGCACTCTGGAATATCAAACAACAATGTCTCAATATAACATTGTTCATTGGGCTGGATAGAACGTATCGCCAGATACTCACAATAATCTAACATTTGATTTCCCAAACCAGACTCAATATGAATAACTTTCATTCTTTCACTCCCATCACTTTTTCAAATCAAGGAATACTTTTATGAATTTTCTCATTAATTACAAATTTATTTATTCTTCTTTCTCTATCCAACTAAATTTGATTTCCAATTTATTATGCACTCTTCAATATTCCACCTGTAATCGATAACACTAACGTTCTGCTCGTTCTTATTTTCTACATTTATACAATCTTACAAGTAAATGAAATAAATGTGTTTTTACACAAAAAACATTGATAAACTCTTTCCAGTCTGCACAATCTGATAGATGAACTTCCTTCCACAACTTACGAATCAACGGCTGATTTAAAAACTCATAATATTCTCTATTCATCTCATGTCCTGACTTTTTATAGTCATCCTGAGCAAAATAGAATCTTATAATATTAGCAATCAATCCCTGCATCACAAAATGAATTTCAGCTTTGCTGGACCAGGCATATTTTGTTTTCAATTCAGAATATTCTTGATAGAAATTACCCATATTATCAAAAATATCCGGGTGAAATTTATTTATTGCGGATTCTGTATGAATTAGCCGATTATAAAGAGATTTATGCAAATAACTGAACCGCTTTATATACTGCAAATAAGTAAGATTAAAAAGTGTGTCTTCCCCTAAAGGCACCTTCTCACTAAAGCGTATATGGAAATGCTCAATAATCCTGCGTCGGTATAACTTGCAATATGGCACACTCAATCTTTGCTTTCTATGATTCCAAAGGATTTTCTCCAATACAATTTCATAGGCTTCTCCATTAACCATAAAAAAATCTTCTGGAAAGACACTTCTTTGTTCACTTTTCCCTTTTTCTTTTATGTTACTGAATTCACAGATTGTTAAATCCGCATCTTGTTTCTCCTGGGTGTGGAGCAGCACATCCAAATATTGTTTATCTAGCCAATCATCTGCATCCACAAAATTCACGAATTCCCCCAAAGCTGCATCCAAACCTGCATTGCGTGCAGTAGAAACTCCTCCATTTTCTTTTACAATATACCGAATCCGCAAATCTTCCTTTTCATATTTTTTACAAATCCTTTCACTCTGGTCAGTCGAGCCATCATTAACTAATATACATTCAAAATCTTTAAAAGACTGATCCAGGATACTGTTAATACATTTATCTAAAAACTGTTCCGCATTATATAATGGTACAATGATACTAATCTTTGGCATAAATGTATCCTTTCCCTATTTGCTTTTGTCATTCTGATATATTTTTAATTGCTCACATATTAAATTGACACAATAATCTGTCGCATTTCCATTCTCCTTTACCCCTATCTTTTCCATAAAATTATCCAGATTTGTACGATATTTAACCCGATCAAAAGATACGATATTATCTATCAGCCTCTCTGTCGAATCCGCAACAGGAAACGGTAAGTCTCTGAGATCAAAATAGAAACCTCTCTCATTAATATATTCATCTATATCGCTAGCATAAATTAAACCTGGCCGCCCGGCTAATGCCATGTCAAATAAAACACTTGAATAATCGGACACCAGCAAATCACTTGCCATTACCAGCTCCTGAATATCCGGGTAAGTCGTAGCATCAGCAATTCCTTCTTTATTTCCAAGAAATTCACCGTTAAGATGCTTCATTACCGGATGTAGTCTCACCAGAATTGCCCACTTTTGACTACTATATTTCTCCAACGCTTTCCGAAGTTTAATAAAATCCAGTGAAAGCCACTGGGCATCCGCTGTGTTCCGAAATGTCGGCGCATACAAAAGAATCTGCGTCTGATCATCCAATCCAAACGTTTTCTTTACCTTATTTAAATATGGCATTCGATCTCTGAAAAACACATCACTGCGCGGATATCCACATTCAACAATCTTTCCTCTATAACCAAACGCTCTGCGAAAAATATCAGAAAGCCATCTTGAATTTGAAATATATGTATCTACTATTGAGGAATTATAGCGATAATTTACCCGATACATATAATCAAATTTGTCTTCGGCATCCCCCTCCAATTTTTTTAACGTAAAACTCCCGTGCCATGTATTAAGGTAATATTGATCCTTTCTCTTCTTTGCCCATACCGGAAAAGTGTGACTATTGATCCACACCTTTGCTGTCATTAATTCTCGGAACATTTCTTTTGAACGCCACTTTACTTTTTTCACATAACATGGCGCATCCCACTGATAATTCTCGTTCTGTAACCAGACAATCGACACGTTCGGCATCATTTCATGTAGCCTTTCCGAAATATATTTCGGACTGTCCCCATAACATTTTCCACTGAAATTTGAGAAAACAACCTTATTCTCCAGTGCCTTTCTGTGATATAATAAATACATGACATACCCAACCATACGTTTTCCCAGAGTTCGTATCCACTGATTCACAATACCATAAGGCTGCATCAAATTAGTCTCTTTCTTTTTTAGCACATTATCATTCCTTCTATCATTCTTTTATACATTTGCTTCAAATTTATACCCCCCCCCGGCTGCCAACCAAGTGATCTTATGAAACTTGTGTCCAGATCCATATACAGTGTTTTTGGATATCCCAATTTCTTTTCTTCCTGCAGCTCAAAGCGCACCTGAATCCCGCCCATTTTTGCCACCTCTCGCGCCATCTGCGCAATTGAACAATATGTCTCCTCATTCGCTGCATTGTATGCCTTCCCAGACTCTCCTTTCAACAATACAGTAAGTATTGCGGTCACTGCATCGGCCGTATAAAGGTAGCTTCGCTCTGTTTCCCCTTTTGTCCTTAAAACAATATCCTTTTTCTCCGCCAAACAACGTCCGAATTCTGCAAATACCCGGCCATCATTATAATTCACCCCCGGACCAAATGTCTGTGTTAAACGTAAGGACCTCACAGGAACTCCATATTCAGCAGCATAAGCACAGCAAAGGCTCTCGCATTGTATCTTACTAATGGGATAGCTGTTGCGCAAATCAAGCGGTGATAAATTTCCTATATGGCTCTCTTTCACTTTTTTCCCTTTTTTAGGATGTCCATATACTTCCATGCTGGACAAATATACGACACCTGCCACACACTTTTTCTTTGCCAGTTCCAATATATTTCTCGTGCCGTCCAGTGCAGTTTGAATTGTTTCCACAGGCTGCTCTATATATGCCTTGCTTGCTGTCTGACTTGCTCCATGAACAATATAATCTATGTTTCCTTCTATTTCGGGAATCTTCTCCACATTCCCGACAATGAGCTTAAGGCAGCTTCCATTCTGAATCCATGAGGAAAATCTTTGACGCGCCTTCTCCTCATTCCGCACCAGTGCCAACACGGTCAGATTTAAATTTTTCTTCTGCCCAGCATATAAAAGTGAATTCACCAATGTATGACCTATCAACCCCGTTGCACCCGTTATCAGGATTGTCTTGCCGCATAATTCTCCCCAAGGAATATATTCCGAATCACAAATAAATTCCATGTCCTCTGTAAATGTGTCCCGTATTAAATAATTGAATTTATCCATCTGTTTTCTCCTAATCTATATTTCATTTAACTGCCTGTTCTCCCTTGCATCATACAAAGCACGAAACATATAGAAATCTTCCGGGGTCGTAATCTTAATATTTTCATAAGAGCCTTCAACTACTGATAATGTATATCCATAATTTCTCATTAACGTACAGGAATCAATGATATCCGTTTTTCCTTCTGAAATTGCTTTCCGCTGTATCGCAAGAATGTCTGAAAGATAAAAACTTTGCGGGGCTTTTGCCACAAAGGAGCTTGACCTGTCCGGCACCTCGCTTACATTTCCTTTTTTGTCAATCACTACAAATGTTTCCTTTGTTCTAGAGCAGGTCACTGCTGATCCGTTTTCCTTCACACTGGCAATATTTGCACTAATTTCTTCCTCAGTAATCAACGGACGAACCCCATCATGTATTAGAACAATCGTTCCGGACTCTTTATACAACTTTTCTGCTGCAGTCAGACCGTTATATATTGAAAGCTGTCCTGTTTTTCCCCCCGGAACAATGCTTTTAATCTTCTCCAGACGATAACGATATTTTAATTCTTCCATATACGGAATATATTTCTCGATACATACCACTATGATTCCGTTAATCTGAGGATGACGTTCAAAATTCTCTATGGTATGTACAATAATCGGTTTCCCATGGATCATTAGAAACTGTTTCGGTTTATCCTTCGTACACATTCGATGTCCGGAACCTCCCGCAAAGATGACTGCTATGTTCACAAACAACACCTCGCTTTTTCAATTTAGAAAATATCTTTTTCATTCTTCGCATCATTTACCGGATAATATAATTCATCTTCAAGCTTCCACTTTGCGCTGTACTCTTTACGAAATAATTTTTTTGCTTAAAAGATTATTTTCTGTTCTATGAACATGAATAGCATGCTCTGTTGGTTGAATCGGTATCATATAATCCTGTCCATACGAAGATACAAGAATATTATGATATGATGAACTGGTCATCAAACTGGTGTCTTCAAACTTTATTCGCTCATATTTTTCCATCCAGGTCACGGGTATTGCTATTCTTCTGCCAACATAATTGTCATTCGCACGATGTATAAGATTCTTTTTCCCAGTTGATAAATGATCTGCAACAAATCGGTATAATTGCCTCTTAAACTTCATGGGAAATATTTTCCCCACATAATAAATTATCTTATAACAAATAACTTTCTTCTTACTGTACTTCTTAAACTCGCTCAAATTGATTGTCTCACGAGTTCTTAACATGGCCGAACAAATATCCAGACACAATAATTTGATCTTTCGAAAAAATGGAACCGATGTTATATTTGAATATATAAATATATCGATCCATCCCTCTTTTATTACCGGGTCAAAAATTTGTACAGCCGGATATTCAGTGATCTGCATCTGAAGAGTACTATTATTCATCACCGCAACTAACTTCTTGTATTCTTCACAAGTCATTGCAATATCTGCATCATCATCCCATTGAATAAATCCTTTTTCTCTTACTGCTCCCAGCAATGTCCCACCATGTAGCGAATACTTTATCTGATTATCCGTACAAATTTTATCAAACTGTTTTAATAAGGATAACAGCTTGGGATGTACTTCACTTTGTATAGTATTATCATCAATCTTAATTGAATTTTGCATTTATCCGAAACACCCTTCTCAGAAATCCCATATCATTTTGAGCTGCTTATCGGCTATCAACCAACCACTCCAAAGAATCTTTTTTTAATTGCTCTTATCAGGTGTTTTGTAAAACTCATTTCTGTTTGAAATAAATATAATTCTTTAATTTTCTTTTTATTTGTTAACAACCATGTATCTAACATGAATTCACTTAGCCCACCCATAATACGCTGATCTGAAAATGTACCTTTTATTTCTTTTTCTACTGTAAAGAGAATCGAAAATAACCATTTACAATATTGATCCAAATCCTCTTTTTTCATGACAAACATATTGTACATATGTGCCCTATGTCCCTTTAAAACAGCATCATACTGTCTGACATAATCCGGAAATTGCTTTTGTATTGTATCCCGTACAATCTCAAGGTAATGAGAATGAACTACCTGTACATCTTTTTTGCAGTAAATAAAATGTTTACTTATTGTTTCAGGGTACCAATTCTTTTTGGGAACCAGCACGTCATACCTTCTTAATAATTCCAATGCTTCTTCCGCTGATAAAATATCCTCTAAAGAACGGGCCCGCCTTCTTTTTGTCAGGTATCTTCGATAATGCGCGATCCCTAAATATGAACATGATAAATTTTTCCACGCCCAATAAAGCGCTGTCAGTTCTGAATACTGACTATTTTTTTCAGAAATATTCTCTCCTGTATCATCTGAATAAAACTTTCTCCTTAATTCCTGCTTTCCCTCTCCCACGCAAACGGGAATATACATTGAATCTTTTGGCATTGTATAATTCTTATGAGTCACTACTATAATTTTTATATTTTCATTCATCTAAGTACTTCTCCATTTTTCTGTTATTATGTTATATCCCCAAATTTCTAATGAACTGTACCACATCATTAGCCCTATGATCCCATGTATGGTTTTCTATTAAAAAACAATAATTTTCATTCACTATTCTTTCATATTCTTTCTTATTGTTTAAAAAGTAATTGACCGCTTTAGAAAAACTTTTATAATCTGTGATTTCTATCATTGCATTTTCATTTGGAAACAACTCGTCAAATGTGTCCTGCGGTTTAAATCCAACAATTAAGGTTTTACATGCCATCCCCTCATAATAGCGTGCTGTCACTTCTGAAATATCACCTGTAAATTTTTGTTCATCTAAATTTCTGGGTGCGCAAATAAAAAACCATGATTTACACATTTCTGTAGCAAGTTCTTCAAACTCAGGGAAAATGATTTCTCCAGGAACACGTTCAAAGACATACTCTGACTCTGGCAAATTATTCTCTTGCATATATTTCAAAACATACTCATGCAATTTTTTATTCTTTCTTCCCATTTGCATAAAAAGCCGATTTTTCTCAACAGATTTCGGGAAAAAGATTTTTTCATTCATTGCCTGTGGTACAAAAGATGATTTCTTTACAAATCCTTTAAACTTTTCCACGGATCTTTTGTATGCACACAAAACATATTCAACACCTGCTGTTGTAACCGCAGCTTTCCATTTATCCATTGTCGCTTCCCATGTATCAAAACAATATGCTATTTTAGGAATATTTATTTTATTTAATGTTCCGGCAAGATAGTATAAATCATTGACTGACATTGCAATGACAAACAGATAATCTGGTTTTTGTCTTCTGACATTCCGAATTATTTTCCAATCTGATAATAGATTCTTTTTTATTTTTCGATTAACCTTAAAAATAAATTCTGAAACATAAACTCTTTCAAATTCTGCCTCTTGATTTCTCAACAGAGCTTCTTCAAACGCATTGATACAATCCCGAGAGACATGCTTATGTGAGAAATGCTGTTGCGACAATATACAAATAATGGGTTTTTTATTTTTCATCCTTCCGTCTCCGTTTATCTGATAATAGGTCTCATCTAATCTACCTTTTACTTTATTGATATAATCTGCATTTTACTTTACCTCCTGGCAACTAGTTGCGGACCACCCCATCTTTTATACAAAATTTCTTCAGTTCATTTTCATGCTCATAAGCTTATCTATATTTAACAAAAACAAATGTAACTCTCCATTTTTACCATGGATCTCAATCAATATTTTTTAGTAACACCTGTTTTCCAACTTTTAGTTCTGTAAATAATTAAATTGAAGATTATTTTTCTTCGGCTATTCCTGTATGAGGTTTATCCCGTCGTGGACTATAACATTCAGTTTGCATGTCGAACAGGCGTCCAGTTCTTCCTTCATGACTTTTCCATCTCGAAAATCCCGCACAATCCGATTTTCATACATTGAATATTTCTTTTTCGTCCAAAACTTTGCTTTATGCCTAATCACCCACCATGCCGGTTTCCAAATGTATTTATGAATTGCTGGTGAAACGGATCCAATCATCCAGCATTGACGATCACAGTGACGGACTTTTTCCCGTACCTTCTCGGCTTCCGGGCTGTTCCAGAGTTCCTCCCACGTCTGCCTGTTAAGATTACCCATGACTTCTTTGTCCTCTGTTCCATTGCATGGCATCACATCGCCATAAGGATCAATAAAGAAAGTATCAAAGCTCATATCACATGGAAGCAGACGTGGCTGACCATAGATATAGTTAATCAGACCATGATTAAAATAAGCACGAAACCACTTCTTAGGACTTCTGCTTTTCAGCAATTTATTGATAAGCGCCTCAAAATTCTTTGCCACCATCGGACGATCATGAATAATATTTTTTGCTTCCACAAAATAGAAGCTATTATGAAGGCTTGCTGTGGCAAATTCCATGCCCATTTCATTCGAAATGTCATATAGCGGAACGAGATCAGGAGCATTTTTGTCCTGAACGGTCATGCCAAACCCTATGTCTCTCATGCCCATCTCCCGCAGTTTCTTTAGTGTCTGATACCCTCGCTGATAGCCGTTCTGAAGACCCCGAATCTCATTGTTTGTTTGCTCTAATCCTTCGATACTAATACGAATACCAACCTGGGGAAATTCCTTTGCCAAGTCCACAATGCGTTCAGTAAAAAAGCCATTTGTGCTGATAACAATACGATCAGATTTCTTATAAAGTTCACGGACAATGTCCTTTAAATCAGTGCGAATGAATGGTTCTCCACCAGTAATATTTGTAAAATACATGTGCGGTAATTTGCGAATCGTTTCAATTGTGATTTCTTCTTCCGGTTTAGACGGTGCTTTATACCGGTTGCACATAGTGCAACGGGCATTACAGCGATAAGTAACTATTACTGTACCATTCAATTTTTTCTGCATATTACCTGCTCCTTATATGAATAATCCTTATCTCTATATATTTGTAGCGTCTTACTCACTACTTCATCCCAACTATACTTTCTGGAAATGAAATCGGCAGCTTGATCTTTATACCTTTGCACTTTAAGAAAATCTTCACAAAGTTTCTGAATTGTTTCCTGCAAGTTTTTTACATCGCCCTTACGGAAAAAAAGAGCTTTGTTTTCCACAACCTCTGTACATTCGGAAATATTAGACACCACGCAACAGTTACCGTAACTCATAGCTTCAAGAAGACTCAGCGGCATACCTTCCAGATCGCTCGGGAGGCAATAAAGATAAGCATTGCTGTAAAGCTCCTGTTTGATCTTTCCCTGTACAAAGCCTGTAAAAACTATCCTGTCGTCACCCTTTGCAAGTACTTTGAGTTCTTTTATATATCCATTTGTATCTGAACTTCCACCTGCTATCACAAGTTTTTTGCCAGTTTTTATATCTTTAAATGCTTTTATCAAATAGTGAATTCCCTTCTCAGGGACAATTCTTCCGAGATATAAAATATAACTATCCTTTTCTAACCCCCATTTTTCAATTATCTGCGCGGCAGAGCATTTCACGGCAGGATTTACGCCATTGGGCACATACACCGTATCTCGATTATAAGTATCCTTAAAATACTTCTGGATACTGCGGCTTAAAACTATTATATTATCTGCATATTTGACAGCCTTTTTTTCTCCCTGCATTATATACCACCTGGCAAAACGCCCCCACTTGGCTCGGTGGTGATCAAGACCATGAATTGTCACTATCACTCTCTTACCGAAAATTTTCGGCAACCAGCACATGAATGAGGGGCCTTCAGCGTGAAAATGAACTATGTCATATCTTCCAAATGCTGCGCAAATCGTTGCTGAAAGCGATGAGGTCATTGCAGATAATCCTTTTTTATTTATTGTAAAAACACTTTTAAGACGCACGCCTTTGTATTCTGTGAGCCTCTCGCTATCATACTCTTTCCCGCTGACATGATGCCCACGGCGGTTATAACATACAACACTATGCCCCATAGAAACCATTCTCGTACTGAGTTCTTCAACTACAACCTCAATACCGCCTTCGCACGAAGGAATACGTTTATGCCCGAGCATGGCGATGCGTATTTTTTCAATATTATTCATTTCGGCAATTTTCTCCCTTGAACAATTTTTCTCTTCTCACATGCTGCCGTCTTTTCTCAACACCACCGCCACGTTCTTACTGCTCAACTGTCACAGTCCCGTAAGCTCCAGTTTCACTGCATTCTTTGCCAGCAATTCCTTCAGACCCATGTCCTCTGCTCCTTTTGTTCCTACACAAACTCACAATCCCATATCGCTACACCGCAGTCCTGAAACATCTCCTGCAGCCG
>CANQNE010000037.1 GCA_947625135.1 uncultured Lachnospiraceae bacterium | reverse complement strand
TCCGGAGGGAGAAATCTGCCGTCAGCTGCAAAATGCAAAAAAACAGGTGGCCGCCAAAGCGGGCACCTGTAAGTATATTGCGTATTTTCAGGCGTTTACCAACACCTATGGGCCTGTATCTTATCTGCGGCGCATTTTTATGGAGGCAATTACACAAGAGGATGTAGTTGCCATTTCTATTGCCACCAGACCGGATTGCTTAGGCGAGGATGTGCTGTCGCTTCTGGAGGAGCTGAACCGGATCAAACCGGTCTGGGTGGAACTGGGACTGCAGACGATCCATGAGGCAACTGCGGCGTACATCCGGCGCGGATATGATCTGCCGGTGTACGATCAGGCGGTGGCACAGCTGCGGGAACGGGGGATCGAAGTGATCGTCCATATTATCTTAGGGCTTCCGGGAGAGACAAAGGAGCAGATGAAGGAAACGGTAGCGTATGTGGGCGGCTCCGGCGTACAGGGCGTCAAGCTGCAGCTTCTCCATGTGCTGGAGGGCACGGATCTGGCGGAGGAGTACCGGGCAGGAAAGGTGCCGGTGATGGAACTGGAGGAGTATGCCGCCCTTGTGGCTGACTGTATTGCGCTCCTGCCGGAAAAAATGGTGATTCACCGCATGACGGGTGACGGCGACAAGCGGCTGCTTTTGGCGCCAAAATGGAGCGGCCACAAGAAAAAGGTGCTGAACACCATAAGGAAATATATAAAAGAAAAAGTGCGGCAGCCATGAAAAGTGCCGGATGTGTGAAGCAGCTGGATGAAGATCGGATCGCGAAGGCAAAAAGCAGGGAGGGTTTTCCCGCTTTCTATGCCGGCGCATCGGCCTGTTTTTTCCTGTGTCCGGTTTGTTTATCGCCGTAATAAGCGTCCAGATAGATCTGCTTCAGCTCCGCGATCAGGGGATAGCGGGGATTGGCGCCGGTACACTGGTCGTTGAAGGCCAGTTCTGTCATCCTGTCCAGAGTGGCGAGAAACGCTTCTTCCGTGATTCCGTAGTCTGCGATAGTTTCTTTGATCCCCACATGTTTTTTTAATTTTTCAATCTTTTCAATCAGTTTTTCTAATTTTTCCCAGTCGTTTTTGCCCTTCAGAGAGAGGGCGTCTGCAATTTCCCCGTAACGTGACAGGGTATGGGGATAGGCATATTGTGGAAAGGTTCCCATTTTTTCCGGTGCCTCACTGGCGTTGTAGCGCATGACGTGGGTGATCAGAAGCGCGTTTGCCACGCCGTGGGGAAGGTGGTGAAAGGCGCCAAGCTTGTGCGCCATGGAATGACAGATCCCGAGAAACGCGTTGGCAAAGGCCATGCCTGCCATGGTGGAGGCATTGGCCATTTTTTCTCTCGCCTCGGAATCCTTCTCCCCCAGTTTATAAGCCCGGGGCAGATAGGTGAAGATGGACTTTAATGCCGCCAGTGCAAGGGCGTCCGTATAGTCTGTGGCCAGCATAGAGGCGTACGCTTCCAGCCCGTGGGTCATGGCGTCGATGCCGGAGGCGGCGGTGAGGCTTTGGGGCATAGTCATCATCAGATCCGGATCTACGATGGCCATATCCGGCATCAGCGCATAATCTGTCAGAGGATATTTCACCCCTTCCTCCTCGTTGGTGATGACGGCGAAGGGCGTAACTTCGGAACCGGTGCCTGCGGATGTGGGAATGGCGATAAAGAAGGCCTTTTCGCCCATTTTCGGGAAGGGATAGATCCGCTTCCGGATGTCCAGAAAGGTCATGGACATGTTCCCGAAGTCTGCATCCGGATGTTCGTAGAGCAGCCACATGATCTTTGCTGCGTCAATGGCGGAACCGCCCCCAAGGGCAATGATGCAGTCCGGCCGGAAGCTTTCCATAGCCTTTGCGCCTGCGGTGGCCGTGGCAAGACCGGGATCTGCTTCCACATCAAAAAAGACGGTGTGAGAAATGCCCATCTGATTCAGCCGGTCAGTAACCATGTCAGCATAGCCGTTGTGGTACAGAAAAGAGTCTGTGACCAGAAAGACCCGCTTCCGGCCCAGAACCGTCTGCAGTTCTTCCAGCGCCGCAGGCAGGCAGCCCCGCTTCTGGTATATTTTTTGGGGTGTCCGGAACCAAAGCATATTTTCTCTCCTTTCCGCAACAATTTTCACATTCAGCAGATGTCTGACGCCCACATTTTCCGACACGGAGTTGCCGCCCCATGAACCGCAGCCCAAAGTCAGCGAGGGTTCCAGATTAAAATTATAGAGATCTCCGATACCTCCATGAGAGGAGGGCGTGTTGATGAGGATGCGGCATGCCTTCATTGCCGATGCAAAACGGCTGAGTTTTTCCGGCTCTTTGGCAGTGTTGATATAGAGGGAAGCCGTATGGCCGTACCCGCCGCCTTCGATCAGGCGGGCCGCTTTGCCGAGGGCGTCCCTGAAATTTTTGGCCCGGTACATGGCAAGGATCGGGGACAGCTTTTCGTGGGCGAACGCTTCTCCCGGATCCACCCGTTCCACTTCGCCTATCAGCAGTTTTACGCCGGGCTCCACAGAGATGCCCGCCAAGCCGGCGACAGTACGGGCGGACTGCCCCACGATCTGAGGGTTGAGGGCGCCGTTGATGAGGATGATCCTGCGCACCTGTTCCGTCTCTTCCCTGTTCAGAAAATAGCAGCCTCTTGCTTTGAATTCCTCTTTTACTTTTTTATAAATGGAATCAGCCACGATCACCGACTGCTCCGAGGCGCAGATCATTCCGTTATCAAAGGTTTTGGAGTGAATGATGGAGCTGACTGCAGACAGAATATCCGCGGAGCGTTCAATGACGGCGGGGGTGTTCCCGGCCCCAACGCCAATGGCGGGCTTGCCGGAGGAATAAGCGGCCTTTACCATGCCGGGGCCTCCGGTGGCAAGGATCAGGTCACATTCCTTCATGGCCATGTCGGTCAGTTCCAGATTCGGCTTGTCGATCCAGCGGATGATGCCCTCCGGCGCCCCGGCCTCCACAGCGGCCTCCAGCACGATTTGTGCGGCGGCAATGGTGCAGGCTCTGGCCCGGGGATGGGGGCTGAGCAGAATGGCGTTTCTTGTTTTCAGCGCAAGCAGGGTTTTGAAAATTGCGGTGGAGGTGGGATTGGTGACGGGGATCACGCCGGTGATCACGCCTGCCGGTTCCAGGATCTTTCTGGTGCCCAGAGAAGGGTCCTCCTCCAGAACACCGCAGGTTTGGGTGCGCTGGTATTTATGATAAATGTATTCGGAGGCATAGTGATTCTTGATGACCTTGTCCTCCATGACGCCCATGCCTGTTTCCTCCACTGCCTGTCTGGCAAGGGGAATACGCATTTTGGCCGCGGCGGTGGCGGCGGCAAGAAAGATGGCGTCCGTCTGCTCCTGGGTATAGCAGGAAAACAGCTTTTGCGCTTCCCGGATTTCCTGTAGGGCGTTTGCGAGTGTTTCTGTATTTTCAATGGGTTCGTATCGTTTCATGATGCCTCCTGTTTCAAAAATCCTGCGTTCTGAAAAAGCAGATTTTGGAATATATCAATATTTATGCCCGAACAGGGTAAATTTTACACATACTTTTTTCAATATAGAAAGGAAATACGGGTTCTTTGTAGAATATATTATAGTAAGAGCAGATTTTGCTGTGAGAAATGCAAAAGAGGTGGACATTTTGACAATTCGTGAGAAAACAGAAGAGTGGGAGCATGCTTACCTGAGTCCTTACGCCGCCTTCAGCGACAGTTCCAGAGGAAGGGACACAGAGGAAGAGCAGTGTGATATCCGCCCGGTATATCAGCGTGACCGGGACCGGATCCTCCACTCCAAATCCTTCAGGCGGTTAAAGCAGAAAACGCAGGTGTTTCTCGCGCCGGCGGGGGATCATTACCGCACCCGGCTCACCCATACGCTGGAGGTGTCCCAGAATGCCCGCACCATCGCGAAGGCGCTGCGTCTGAATGAAGATCTGGTAGAGGCCATCGCTTTGGGCCACGATCTGGGTCACACGCCCTTCGGACATTCCGGGGAAAAAGCGCTGAACGAAGTGTGCAGTCTGGGATTTGAGCATCATATCCAGAGCGTGCGGGTGGTGGAGAAGCTGGAGAAAAAGGGACAGGGGCTGAACCTTACGTGGGAAGTACGGGACGGCATTTTGAACCACCAGACTTCGGGACATCCCCATACGCTGGAGGGGCAGATTGTGCGCTTGTCCGATAAGATCGCCTATATCAACCATGATATTGACGACGCGATCCGGGGACAGGTGCTGAGGGAATCGGATATTCCCAAAGAATTTACGGATGTTCTGGGCAATTCCCTGCGGGAGCGCCTGGACAATATGATCCATAATATTGTCAGCAACAGTCAGGACAAGCCGGAGATATCCATGACGCCGGAAATGTATCAGGCCATGCAGGGACTGCGGAAATTTATGTATGAGCATGTTTATCGGAATCCGCTGGCAAAGGGAGAGGAAGAAAAAGCGCAGCACATGCTGCAGGTTCTCTTTGCGCATTATATCAGTAATCCGGAGGAAATGCCGGAGGAATATATCCAGCTGATCCGGGAGCAGGATGAGGATCCCCAGCGGGTGGTCTGCGATTACATAGCGGGCATGACGGATCAGTACGCCATTGCAAAGTTTGAGGAACTGTATGTTCCGAAGGCGTGGCGGGTATAATGTGAAAAATCACGGAGTGACGCAGGAAAGGGTATCACCTGTCTGCGGCGTCCCGTCCTGTGAACACTTCAGGGTTGAGGACAGTATGAAAGGAGAATGTCATGTATTATCCGGAGGATCTGATCGAGGAGGTCCGGTCGAGAAATGATATCGTGGATGTGATCGGGGGCTATGTCCGGCTGAAAAAGCAGGGCAGTTCCCATTTCGGACTCTGCCCGTTCCATAATGAAAAGTCGCCGTCCTTTTCCGTTTCCGGCAGCAAGCAGATGTATTACTGCTTTGGCTGCGGCGAGGGCGGCAATGTGATCACATTCATTATGAAATATGAAAATTACTCCTTTTCGGAGGCGCTGAAGTTCCTTGCGGAGCGGGTGGGAATGGAACTGCCCCAGCAGGAATATACAAAAGAGCAGCGCAGAAATGCGGATGAAAAAGCAAAGCTGCTGGAAATACAGAAGGAAGCGGCGAAATATTATTATAAAAAGCTGCGCTCCCAGGAGGGCAGGCAGGCCATGGATTATCTCGTCGGCAGAGGCCTGTCCGGGGAGATCATTCACAGCTTCGGGCTGGGATATACGGGGAAGTACAGCAGCGGGCTGTACCGGCACCTGAAGGATCTCGGCTATTCCGATCAGCTGCTGGCCGACTCCGGCCTGATCATCATGGATGAAAAACGAGGGCCCTCGGACCGGTTTTTTAACAGGGTCATGTTTCCCATCATGGATGTCAACCACCGGGTGGTGGGATTCGGCGGCAGAGTGATGGGGGATGCCAGACCAAAATACTTAAATTCCCCGGAGACGAAGATTTTTGATAAAAGCCGCAATCTTTATGGCATGAATTTTGCAAGAACCTCCCGGAAAAAGGGAATCATACTCTGTGAAGGCTATATGGATGTGATCGCCATGCACCAGGCGGGGTTTACCAACGCTGTGGCAAGTCTGGGCACTGCCTTTACTTCCGGCCACGCCAGTCTTGTGAAACGATATGCAAAAGAGGCGCTGTTGATTTATGACAGCGACCAGGCGGGTGTGAAGGCGGCGCTGCGGGCCATTCCCATACTGGACGAAGCGGGGCTGGCCTCCAGAGTGGTGGACCTGTCCCCTTACAAGGACCCGGATGAATTTATGCAGAATCTGGGCGCGGAAGAATTTGAGAAACGTCTTTCGGCTGCCTCCAACAGCTTCCTGTTTGAGATCAAAGTGCTGCAGGGGGATTATGATATGACGGATCCCCGGCAGAAGACAGAATTTCACAAAGCGGTAGCCGACAAACTTTTAAGGTTTACGGAAAGCCTTGAGCGGCAAAACTATACAGAGGCGGCGGCCGGAATGCTGCATATCGGCGTACAGGAGCTGAGCCGGCTGGTCAGGGCAGAGGGCATCCGCCGCGGCGGCGCGGCGCCTGTGTCAAAGCCAAGACCCACGCCGGCTGCGAGAGAGAAGGACGAAGGGATCCTGCAGGCCCAGCGGCTGCTGATCACATGGCTCATCGAAAAGCCCGGGCTCTTTTCCAGGGTGAGAGAGATCCTCTCCCCGGAGGATTTTACAGATCCTATGTATCAGGAAGTAGTACGTCTGCTGTATGAACAGTATGAGCAGAATGATCTGCAGCCGGCAAGGATCATCAGCCATTTTCAGGAGGAAGAGGAGCAGCGTCGGGCGGCATCGCTGTTCAACACCCGGCTGCAGGAGGGCGTATCAAAAGAAGAACAGGAAAAGGCGCTGTCAGAGATCATCTATAAAGTAAAGGCACATCGCTTTGAAAAAGAAAAAGAGCAAATGAATCTTGCCGATATGAATGTCATGCAGGCGTTGATCAAGAAGCGGCAGGCCCTTGATAAACTGAGAAAGATGAATATTTCCCTGGATTAGGGCAGTCTGTAGGAACGCTCTTTTAAATACAAAATGGAAGGATGTAAAACAATGGACGAAACCATGATGAAACTCACCGAAAAATTAAAAGAATTGCTTGAAATGGCAAAAAAGAAAAAAAATATTCTCGAATACCATGAGATCAGTGATTTCTTTCACGACATGGAGTTGGATGCGGATCAGATGGAAAAGATTCTGGATTATCTGGAGGCCAACAACATTGACGTACTGAGGATTACGGATACTCAGGAGGTAGACGACGAAGAGGATCTTCTTTTCGATGAGAATGAAGAAGACGTAGATATGAACAAGATCGACCTGTCTGTGCCGGACGGCATCAGCATTGAAGATCCTGTGCGTATGTATTTAAAAGAAATCGGCAAGGTGCCGCTGCTTACGGCCGAGGAGGAAATCGAGCTGGCCATGCGAATGGAGGAAGGCGACGAGGAGGCGAAAAAACGTCTCGCGGAAGCGAACCTGCGCCTTGTCGTCAGCATTGCAAAGCGCTATGTAGGCCGCGGTATGCTCTTTTTGGATCTGATTCAGGAAGGAAATCTGGGACTGATTAAGGCGGTGGAAAAATTTGACTACCGGAAAGGATATAAGTTCAGTACCTACGCCACATGGTGGATTCGTCAGGCCATCACCAGGGCCATTGCCGATCAGGCGAGGACGATCCGGATCCCGGTACACATGGTGGAGACCATCAACAAGCTGATCCGTGTATCAAGACAGCTTTTGCAGGAGCTGGGCCGGGGGCCCACGCCGGAAGAGATCGCGGAGGAAATGGGGCTTCCCGAGGATCGGGTGCGGGAGATCCTGAAGATCTCTCAGGAGCCTGTTTCACTGGAAACCCCCATCGGCGAGGAGGAGGACAGTCATCTGGGAGATTTTATTCAGGATGACAACGTACCGGTGCCTGCGGACGCGGCGGCATTCACCCTTTTGAAGGAGCAGCTGGTAGAGGTGCTGGATACGCTGACGGACCGGGAGCGTAAGGTACTCCGTCTGCGGTTTGGCCTGGACGACGGCCGGGCCCGTACTCTGGAGGAAGTAGGAAAAGAATTCAACGTGACCCGTGAGCGTATTCGTCAGATCGAGGCGAAAGCGCTGCGCAAGCTGCGCCATCCAAGCAGGAGCCGCAAGCTGAAGGATTATCTGGACTGACAGGGGAGGATAAGGAAATTGCAGCTTTCCAGACGTATGCGTATGCTGGCGTCCATGGTCACGGCGGGGAACACACTGGCTGATATCGGGACGGATCATGCCTATATTCCCATTTTTCTCAGACAGGAGGGCGTGATTGCCTCCGCCATTGCGATGGATGTGAGAAAAGGGCCTCTGCAGCGTGCCGCGGCGCACATTGAAGAAGCGGGACTTTCCGAGTACATAGAAACCAGGCTGTCTGACGGGCTGGAGATGCTTGCCTGTGATGAGGCGGATACCATTCTCATAGCGGGAATGGGCGGGCCTCTGATGAACCGGATACTGGCAGCAAAGCCGGAGGTGGCAAAACAGGCAAAGGAGCTGATCCTGCAGCCTCAGTCAGAGATCGGAGAAACGAGGGCATTTCTGGCGCAGGCAGGCTTTGAGATGCAGCAGGAGGAGATCCTTCGGGAGGACGGCAAATATTATTTTATGATGCGGGTGACGCCGGGAAATCCTTACGCGCTTACGCCGCTGCAGCGGGAATTCGGGCCGCTGCTCCTGAAACGGCGGGAGCCGGAGCTTTTGGAGTTTCTGGAGCGGGAAAAGCGGCAGTGCGGAGAGATTCTGGAAAAGCTGTCCTCTGCGGACAATGAGAGGACCGAAAGACGCAGGGCGCAGATACAGGCGCGGATCGGGCTCATCGACGAGGCAAGGAGGTTGTTTTAGATGCTTTGCAGGCATATCATAGAGAAGATAGAACAGTGCTTTCCCCCTGTCTATGCGGAGGAATGGGATAATGTAGGACTTCTGGTGGGAAGCCCTGACCGGGAGGTCAACCGGGTCATGACTGCCCTTGACGCCACGGAGGAAGTGGTGGATCAGGCCATCAGAGCCGGCGTACAGCTGCTGGTGACCCATCATCCCATGATCTTTCGAGGGGTGAAGCAGATAACGGACAGGGATTTTACCGGCAGGAAGATCCTGAAACTGGCGGAGCATAAGATCGCCTGTTACGCCATGCACACCAATTTTGATGTGATGGGGATGGCGGAGAAGCTGGCGGGGATGCTGGGACTGCTGGAGCAGCAGGTGCTGATGGAGGTCGCGCCCTCCGGGCAGAGTCCTTCTGTGATCAAAGAAAAGCAGGGGATCGGCAGAGTAGGGCGGCTTCCGGAAAGTATGACGCTGGAGGCCTGCGGCGCTTTTGTGAAAAAAACGCTGGAGCTGCCTTATGTACTTGTCAGCGGAGAGACGGGCAGGCAGGTAGAGATAGCCGCCGTCAGCTCCGGCAGCGGAAAAAGCATGATCCCTTACGCCCTTGAAAAACAGGCGGATGTGCTGATCACCGGGGATATGGGACACCATGAGGCGCTGGACGCAAAGGAGCAGGGGCTTTGTATCATCGATGCGGGACATTACGGAACGGAAAAACTGTTCTCCGGATTCATGAAAAACTGGTTTGCCGGGGAATTTCCCGGACTGGACTGCCTGATGGCGGAACAGCGGGAAGTGTTTCGGATTCTGTAAGGAACGGCGGATTGGAAAATGAGGTGGCAGAATGGATGCAGATACTGTGCAGGTAACGGTAAACGGAAAAATATACGAATACCCGGCGGGCGTGTCTTATCGGGAGATCACGGCGGATTTTCAGCCGCGTTATGAAAATGATATTGTGCTTGTGATCGCAGACGGAAAGCTGCGGGAGCTTCACAAGCGGTGCAGGAAGAATTGTCAGCTGGAGATGATCACCACGGCGGAGCAGGCCGGAAAAAAGGCTTATGAGCGCAGCATGACCCTTCTGATGCTGAAGGCGGTCTATGATGTGGCAGGCAAAGAACGGGTGGATCGCGTGCGGGTGGAATTTTCCATGCAGGAGGGGCTTTACTGCACCATGAAAGGAGAGCAGGGGCCTACCATAGAGTTTTTGGAGCAGGTAGAGGAAAGGATGCGCCGGCTCTGTCAGGAGGATATTCCCATTATGAAGCGTTCTGTGGGTACCGACGAGGCGATCAGGCTGTTCAGAGAGCATGGCATGATGGATAAGGTGAGGCTGTTCCATTACCGCAGGGGCTCCAAGGTAAACATATACAGTATAGGCGGATTTGAGGATTACTATTATGGGTATATGGTGGCTTCCACAGGCTACCTGAAATATTTTGCCCTGCATCAATATAAGGACGGTTTCGTGCTGCAGCTGACCAGCAAAGACAATCCCAGAGAACCCGCGCCCTTTCATCCCTATGAGAAGCTGTTTGCTGTGAACCAGCGGTCCACAAAATGGGGCGATATGCTGGGGATCGACACGGTGGGCGCCTTAAACGACAAGATCACAAAAGAAAATATCCATGAGCTGGTGCTGGTGCAGGAGGCGCTGCAGGAAAAGGAGATCGCCGATATTGCCCGGATGATCTATGAGCAGAAGGAGAAGCGGGTGGTGCTGATCGCCGGCCCCTCCTCATCGGGAAAGACGACCTTTTCCCACAGGCTGTCGGTACAGCTGAAAACACTGGGATTAAAGCCCCATCCCATTCCGGTGGACGATTATTTTGTGGATCGGGACAAAACGCCTCTGGACGCTTACGGCCAGCATGATTTCGAATGTCTGGAGGCAATCGACGTGCGGCTGTTTAACAAAGATATGCTGGATCTGCTGGCGGGAGAACGGGTACAGCTGCCCACCTATAATTTTGTGACGGGCAAACGGGAATATAAGGAAGAAAACAATCTTCAGATCGGAGAGAAGGATATTCTGGTGATCGAAGGGATTCACTGCCTGAATGAGGAGCTGACCAGATATCTGCCCAAGGAAAATAAATTCAAGATCTATATCAGCGCGCTTACCACTTTGAACGTGGATGAGCATAACCGGATCCCCACAACAGACGGACGGCTGATCCGCCGGATGGTGCGGGACGCCAGGACAAGGGGCACCAATGCAAGGGCCACCATTGCCCGATGGGCGTCTGTGCGGCGGGGAGAGGAAAAAAATATCTTCCCCTATCAGGAGGAAGCGGATGTGATGTTCAACTCGGCGCTGATCTATGAACTGGCGGTGCTTAAGCAATATGCGGAGCCGGCATTGTTTTCCATTTCCAAGGAGGAACCGGAGTACATGGAAGCAAAGCGCCTTTTGAAGTTTCTGGATTATTTTGTGGGAGTCAGCAGTGAAAGTGTACCCATCAATTCTATTCTCAGGGAATTTATCGGCGGCGGCTGCTTTCACCAGTAACCGGGATGCTGCCGCCGGCATCGGAAGCGCAGAAAAGAATCAAAATTTTGTAGGAAAAGCACGAACAACCTCAAAGTCTCATAGAATATAGAAATGAGCTTTGGGGTGCTTTTTTTGAAAACATTTTCACAACCCTTGTCTCCGGAGGAGGAGCAGTTTTATCTAAAAAGGTACAAAGAGGGCGACCTGGAAGCCAGAAATGTGCTGATCGAGCGTAATCTCCGTCTGGTGGCGCACATTGTAAAAAAATATCAGGGTATGGAAGAGGAGACGGAGGATCTGATCTCTATCGGCACCATCGGACTGATCAAAGCGGTGACGACCTTTGACGCGGAAAAGGGAAAGCTGGCTACTTATGCGGCCAGATGTATTGAGAACGAGCTGCTGATGCTGTTCCGCAGCCGGCGGAAGCTGGCAAAGGAAACCTCCCTCTATGAGCCCATCGGCAATGACAAGGAGGGAAACGTCATCAATCTCATTGACGTGATGGAGAGCATTGACGAGGATCCGGTGGAAACCATGCAGACGGCCATGGACTGCAGGCGCGTGGCGGCGCTGGTGCGTCAGGTGTTGACGCCCCGGGAGCGGGAGATCGTGATCATGCGTTATGGCCTTGGCGGCGGGAAGGAAGTGACCCAGCGGGAGATCGGCGCAAAGCTGGGCATCAGCCGCAGCTATGTAAGCCGTATTGAAAAAAGGGCGCTGGAAAAGCTGCGGGACTCATTCAAAGAAGAAATGTAAGGTCATTACGGCTGTGAAAAAAAAGTAGTGACGGAATTTCGGATATGTGGTATATTGCTCTTAACGTACAGGCTTGCGCCGGACACATTTCCCGGAAGCGGATTTGGTGTTTTTCGGGCTTCGGAATTGTGATCAATGAGGGGGCAGTGATGAAACGCAGAAAAAGAACCGTGATAGGGATCCTGACGTTTTTGCTGGCAGCGGCGGCTGCCCTGTTTTTTATTTTGGCATGGCGGCTTGGAAAAATGCCGTGGCAGCAAAACGGAAAGGATCAGGATACTTATAAGAAGGCGGAGGACTTTCAGGTGGAAACGGTGAAAAGCTCCGTAGATTTTGATCAGGACGGCATTGACGATTATACGGATATCATGCTGGGCGCCAGAGCGGATCAGGAAAAGAAACCGGTGTACAGGGACGGCTACTATGACGGAGGATATCCGCCGGAGGGAGAAGGCGTATGCACCGATGTGATCTGGCATGGGTTTCAGGCTGCCGGCTACAGCCTGAAGGACATGGTAGACCGGGACATTGCCGCAAGGCTTGATGCTTATCCCAGTGTGGAAACGCCGGACCCCAACATTGATTTTCGGAGAGTGAAAACCCTGCGGACGTTTTTTGAGACCTACTGCGTTTCTCTTTCTCTTGATCCCAATGACATAGCGGAATGGCAGCCGGGAGATCTGGTGCTGTTCGGGGACGAAAGACAGCATATCGGTATTGTTTCCGACCGGCGCAGCAAGGAGGGCCGGCCTTATATTATCCACAATATGGGACAAAAGAATCGGGAAGAGGATTATCTGAAGCGAACCAAAATGGAGATCACGGGACATTTCCGGTTTGATGCCAGCCGGATCCCGGAGGATGTCCTTGTACCCGATTAAAACAGGATTGGAGCCGGGACAAGCCTTCCGGCGTAAGAAGGAGTAGTATGAAAAATCACACTGATGTGCTGATTTTTCACATGGCTATTTGTGCCGGGGCGTCACAAATAGCTCTGATGGCAGACGCGAACTGAAGGTTCGCGTCGCCCCGTCGCGTAAACGCTCCGGAATGGAGATTAAGATAGAATATGCAGCAAAATATGACACAGGGGAAACCGTTGTCGATCATTCTTAAATTTACGATCCCCCTGTTTATCGGCAACCTTTTTCAGCAGATTTACAATACGGTAGACAGTATGATCGTGGGCCGGTTTGTGGGAGAACATGCGCTGGCGGCGGTGGGCTCCACGGGCACGCTGATGTTTGTAGTGCTGGGCCTGTCTACAGGTATGTGTACCGGTTTTACGGTGCTGACCTCACAGAAATTCGGCGAGGGCAGCAGGGAAGGGACAAAAGGCAGTGTGGCAAACGGTATTTTACTGTCTCTGGGTGTCGCAGTGATCATGACCTTTTTCTCCCTCTTTTTTATGAGAAGTATTCTGGGGCTGATGAATACCCCGGAGGAAATCTATCAGTATGCCTATGATTATATTTCCATTATCTGCGGGGGAATTATATGCAGCATTGCCTATAATTATTTTGCGGCATGCCTGCGGGCCATCGGCAACAGCAGGATCCCGCTGGTGGCGCTGATCTTTTCGGCCTGTCTGAATATCGTGCTGGATCTTGTTTTCATTCGGGTACTGAAGATGGAGGTGGCAGGGGCCGCATGGGCAACGGTGATTTCTCAGGGCATGTCGGCGCTGCTCTGTCTGGTTTATATTCTGAAAAAGGAGCCGTTGTTGAAGCCCGGATTAAAACAGTTCCGGTTCAATGGGGAATATACAAGGCGGCAGCTGGCTGTGGGCGTTCCCATGGCGCTGCAGTTCGGCATTACCGGTTCCGGTACAGTGGTGATGCAGGCCGCCGTGAATCTGTTTGGCGCAACGGCGGTGGCAGCTTATTCCGCGGCGGGAAAGATCACCAGTTTGCTGATGCAGGGCGCCATTGCCATCGGCCAGACGATGGCCACATATTCCGGCCAGAACTATGGCGCCAGAAGATCCGACCGGATCCGAAGAGGGGTACGCTGCGCGGTGATGATAGATATCGTGTATGCCGTCGGCGCGGCGCTGCTCTCCATTCTGGGACTGCCCCTGTTTATGAAGTTATTCTTTGATGCTTCTGCGGACATGAGTCAGATCATGTATTTTGCAAGACGCTATATTACGATCTGCAGCTGCTTTTATGTTCCACTCAGCGTGATCTTCACCTTCCGGAATACCATGCAGGGCTGCGGCTATGGCTTTCTGCCCATGATGGGCGGCGTGGTGGAGCTGATTGCCCGCTGGATCTGCGCGGCGGTGGCAATGCGTACGTTAAGCTACACGGTTGCCTGTTTCTGTGATCCGGCGGCATGGTTTGCGGCGGGGGTGTTCACCATGGGCGCGTATTTCTTTGTGATCCGGCGGATCGAAAAGCATCTGTCTTCCCCGGAGATGCCTGCCGTGGAAGAAACTACATAAAATGAAAAATCCACCTTTACAAAATGAACAAAATGAGATAATATATAAACAATAAGATAAAAACACGGCAACTTTCTTATGCACGAAAGATAACACAGAACATACAGAAGCGGGAAACCCTCTGTTGCTCTGTGTTATTTTTTGGCTGCAGGAAGCTCCGCGTTCATTTGTAAAGGAGGAAGCAGCGTTGTATCAACATGTACTTTCCGCCACCATGATCGGCCTTTCCTGCAAAATGATCCATGTGGAGGCGGATGTCAGCGACGGCATGCCGGTCTTTGATATGGTGGGATTTCTGGCCTGCGAGGTAAAGGAGGCAAAGGAGCGGGTGCGCACTGCCCTGCGCAACAGCGGGATGCCTCTGCCGCCAAAGCGGATCACCGTCAATCTGTCTCCGGCGGATGTACGGAAGGAGGGAGCGGCCTTTGACCTGCCCATTGCAGCCGCTGTTTTAAGCGCTATGGGGCTGGTGCCGGCACAGGCGCTGCAGCACACGCTGATGATCGGCGAACTGGGCTTAAACGGCTGTCTGCAGCCGGTGCGGGGTATTCTGCCTATTGTCATGGCAGCGCAAAAAGCAGGCGTCCGGCGTTGTATTCTGCCGGCGGAGAATGTCAAAGAGGGCGGACTTGTAAAGGGGATCGTCTGTATTGGCGCCAGAGATCTCACCGGTGCGGTAAAGATCCTGAAGGGGGAGGATCGGGCGGCAAAAAGAGCGCGTGACCGGGACCAGAGGGAGGCTGCCGGCCTGCCGGATGCGCCTTTTTTGGAGGAGATGTCCATGAACCCGGAGAACGGGGCCTTTTCGGAGGATTTTTCCGAGGTGGCCGGGCAGGAGGTGGTGAAACGGGGCGCGGAGATTGCCGCAGCGGGATTTCACAATCTGCTTCTCATCGGCCCGCCGGGGGCCGGGAAAACCCTGATCGCCCGAAGGATCCCCACGATCCTGCCCCGGCTGACGCTGGAGGAAAGCCTGGAAATTTCCCGGATTTACAGCGTGGCGGGGCTGCTGCCCCCGGAACAGCCCCTGATCCTGAAGCGGCCCTTTCGCACGCCCCATCACACCATCACAGCTGCGGCGCTGATCGGCGGCGGAAGGAATCCGAGGCCGGGAGAAGTGAGCCTTGCAGAGAGAGGGGTGCTGTTTCTGGACGAGCTGACGGAGTTTCAGATGCGGACGCTGGATCTTCTGCGGCAGCCGCTGGAGGATAAGGAGGTCGTGATCGCAAGGACAGGAGGAACCTACCGCTACCCGGCGAATTTTATGCTGGTGGCGGCCATGAATCCCTGCAAATGCGGATATTATCCGGACCGCAATAAATGCACCTGCTCTATGAGGGAGATCAACGCCTATCTGGGCCGCATCAGCCAGCCTCTGTTGGATCGGATGGATCTGTGCGTAGAAACCCCGCCTGTGGCTTACAGCCAGCTTGCAAAAGGCGGGGCGGGGACATCCTCCGCGGTGATGCGAAAACGGGTGGAGGAGGCCATTTTGCGCCAGAAACGGCGCTATCAGGATATGCCGTGGCACTTTAATTCCGAACTGCCCGCAAAGGTCATCAGAACCTTCTGCCCTCTTGGGCCTGCAGAGGAACAGGTTCTGCAGAACGCCTTTGAAAAGCTGAACCTCAGTGTCCGCGCCTGTCACCGGATCATCCGGGTGGCCCGCACCATCGCGGATCTGGAAGGGGAGGCGCATATTCAAAGGGCGCACATTGCGGAGGCCATCGGTTACCGCAGCATTGACAAAAAATACTGGTCATAAGACGGGTCTGACGGGACGCAGGGAAAGAAGGAAAAGGATTGAAATATGAATACTGGCTGCAGCAGCTTTACAAAGAAGGCGTCGGGCCCAAGAAACGGCGGATGCTGCGGGAGACATTCGGGTGCGCCCGGGCAGTCTATGAGCAGCCGGAGCAGGCGCTGCGCAGACTGCCCGGACAGGGAAAAGGCATAACGGAAAAGCTTGTGGAGAAGATCATAGAGAACAGAAAGGCGTGGGATCTGGAGCAGTATGCGCTGCTTGCGGAAAAGCAGATCGGTTTTGTAACGGAGGAGGATCCGGCTTTTCCGGCAAGATTAAAAGCGCTGCCGGACAGACCGGACGCGCTTTTTTACAAGGGGAAACTGCCGGACGCGGACGCGCCTTCCGTGGCTGTGGTAGGCGCCAGAGAATGTAGCAGTTACGGCAGGGAGATGGCCCTGTATTTTTCCGGAGAGCTGGCCGGGCAGGGGGTGCAGATCATCAGCGGGCTTGCGTGGGGCATAGACGGCTATGCCCATCAGGGGGCGCTGGATAAAGGAGGCGTCACCTTCGGGGTGCTTGGAAACGGTGTGGATATCTGCTATCCGAGAGGGCATATTCAGCTTTATATGGACATACAAAGAAAGGGAGGGCTGCTGTCGGAATATCCTCCGGGCACGCCTTCCCTGAAGCAGCATTTTCCCATGCGCAACCGGATCATCAGCGGGTTGGCCGATCTGGTGCTGGTGGTGGAGGCAAAGGAGAAAAGCGGTTCTTTGATCACTGCGGATCAGGCGCTGGAGCAGGGACGGGATGTTTATGCGGTTCCGGGACGGGTCTGGGACGCAAACAGCCGGGGCTGCAACCGCCTCATCGGACAGGGCGCCGGAATTGCATTTTCCGTGGAGGAACTAAAAAAAGAATTGGGATTATTTTGTCCAAAAAGCGAGAAGATTTTGAATAGAGAAAAAATTTCTCTTGCAACAGAAGAAAAATTGGTGTATAGTTGTCTCGATTTGCAACCGAAAGGACTTGATGAGATTGTGGAAGCGTCGGGACTTACGGTCTCCCAAACGCTTTCCATGCTGCTTTCATTACAGTTAAAAGGTTATATTGCAGAGACGGAGAGAGCCCATTACAGCATTACAGGGTCTCCTCTGCCTTGATAAGGGGTATGTCTATGGCAAAGAATCTTGTGATTGTAGAATCACCTGCGAAAGTAAAAACCATTAAGAAATTTTTAGGTTCCAACTATGAGGTCGCCGCTTCAAACGGACATGTGCGGGACTTGCCCAAGAGTCAGCTGGGCATTGACATCGAACATAATTATGAACCGAAATATATTACGATCCGAGGAAAGGGACAGCTTCTTTCAGAGCTTCGCAAATATGTGAAAAAAGCGGACAAAATCTATCTTGCAACGGACCCGGACCGGGAGGGAGAAGCCATCTCCTGGCATCTGTATCAGGCGCTGAAGCTGGAAGATAAGAAAGTATATCGGATCACCTTTAACGAGATCACCAAAAATGCGGTGAAGGAATCCATCAAAAACGCCCGGGAGATCAACATGGATCTTGTGGACGCCCAGCAGGCGAGACGGGTGCTGGATCGTATGGTAGGCTACCGGATCAGTCCCCTCTTGTGGAAAAAGATCAAAAGAGGGCTCAGCGCCGGGCGGGTGCAGTCTGTGGCATTGCGAATTATATGCGATCGGGAAGAGGAGATCAACGAGTTTGTTCCGGAGGAATTCTGGTCTCTGGACGCGCTGCTTGTTCCCGAGGGAGGCAGGCGCACCCTGACGGCAAAATTCTACGGAAAAGGCGCCAGAAAGATCACCATATCCTCCAGAAGCCAGATGGATACGATACTGGCGGCGCTGAAGGGCAAGACCTATCGGGTGTCGGATGTGAAAACCAGCGGCCGCACCATGAAGCCGCCTGTACCTTTTACCACCAGTACGCTGCAGCAGGAGGCGTCCAGGCAGCTGAACTTTGCCACGCAGAAAACCATGCGTATTGCCCAGCAGCTCTATGAGGGCGTTGATATCAAAGGAAACGGGACGGTAGGCGTGATCACCTATCTGCGTACCGATTCCACCCGGGTTTCCGAGGAAGCGTTAAACGCGGCAAAAGATTATATCAGCGAACATTACGGAAAAGAATATGTACCCGCAGAGCGCAGGAGCAGTGCCGCCGGCAAACGGATCCAGGACGCCCATGAAGCCATCCGCCCTACGGACATCAGGCGCACGCCGGCTTCTTTAAAGGAGTCCCTCACAAGGGATCAGTTTCGCCTGTACCAGCTGATCTGGCGGCGATTTGCGGCCAGCCGGATGAGCGATGCAAAATACGAAACCATCGGCGTGAAAATTGATGCGGGTGAGTACCGGTTTACCGTTTCCACGTCAAAACTGGTATTTGACGGTTTTAAATCTGTTTACACAGAGCCGGATGAAGAGAAAGAAGAGAAGATCCCTCTTGGAAACATCCAAAAGGGAATGGAATTTGTGCTCCATGATCTGGATGCGAAGCAGCATTTTACCCAGCCCCCCGCGCATTATACGGAGGCATCGCTTGTCCGGGCACTGGAGGAACTGGGGATCGGCCGTCCAAGCACTTATGCTCCCACCATCACCACCATTATTGCCCGCCGATATGTGGCAAAGGAGGGCAAAAATCTTTATGTCACAGAGCTGGGAGAGGCAGTGAACGCCATGATGAAGGAAGCGTTTTCCACGGTGGTCGACACAGAGTTTACTGCCAATATGGAAGCGCTGCTGGATAAGATCGAAGAGGGAACGGTGGACTGGAAGACTGTGATCGCCAATTTCTATCCGGATCTGGACGCCGCTGTACAGGAGGCGGAGGAAAAACTGGAAAAGGTAGAGATCGCCGACGAGGAGACGGATGTTCCATGTGAGGAATGTGGACGGATGATGGTGATCAAATATGGCCCGCACGGCCGGTTTCTGGCATGTCCCGGTTTCCCGGAATGTAGAAACACCAAACCGTATCTGGAAAAGATCGGCGTGAAATGTCCCAAGTGTGGAAAAGATGTCGTTCTGAGAAAGACCAAAAAAGGCAGAAAATACTTTGGCTGTGAAGATAATCCCGCCTGTGATTTTATGACATGGCAGCGGCCTTCGGGACAGCTTTGCCCGAACTGCAATGGGGCGCTGCTGATCAAAGGCGGCAAGTTGGTGTGCAGCAACAGCCAGTGTGGATATGTGACTGCGAATTCAGAAAAAAAAGAGAAATAAATAAAAAATATTGATTTTTAAAATGAATTGTGTTAAAATTCCAAAATAGGTTTTCTATCGGTGTGGAGAAGGAGGAGGCAGCATGAGCGTACAGTTATTGGATAAAACCAGAAAGATAAACAAGCTACTTCATAACAACAATTCATCAAAGGTTGTTTTTAATGATATCTGTTCCGTATTGACGGAGATTCTGAATTCAAATATTCTGGTGATCAGTAAGAAAGGAAAGGTGCTGGGCGTAGGACTCTGCGACAGCGTTCCTGAAATCACGGAACTGATCCTGGATAAGGTGGGGGGATTTATCGACAGCGCGCTGAATGAGCGTCTGCTGGGTATCCTGTCAACAAAGGAAAACGTCAATCTGGAAACATTGGGATTTGAGACGGAAAACGTCAACAGGTATCAGGCGATCATCACACCCATAGATATCGCGGGGGAACGCCTTGGAACGCTGTTTTTATATAATCACGGGCAGCAGTATACCATCGACGATATCATTCTCAGCGAGTATGCTACCACGGTAGTGGGTCTGGAAATGATGCGTTCTGTCAATGAAGAAAACGCAGAGGAAGAGCGGAAGATCCATATTGTAAAATCTGCTATCAGCACCCTTTCTTTTTCGGAACTGGAAGCAATTACCCATATTTTTGAAGAGCTGGACGGCAACGAAGGGATTCTGGTGGCAAGCAAGATCGCAGACCGGGTGGGTATTACCCGATCGGTGATCGTAAATGCGCTGCGCAAATTTGAAAGCGCGGGAGTGATAGAATCCCGTTCTTCCGGTATGAAAGGTACATATATCCGCGTACTGAACGACGTGGTATTTGATGAGCTGAAAAAGGTCAAAAAGAAAGCGCATTAAAAGAACGTAAGGTAACAGGGTTGCCGCAAAAGTCCGCCGGGGCATTTTGCGGCAGCCCTGTTCGTCCGTTGTAAAAAGAAATCAGGGAGAGGGAAAAAGCATGCTGAAGGAAAAGATCCCGGAGGGCTCCCCGGCGTATTTTGACGGGGAAGCCTGTGAAGTGGTGGAAGTGCTGACGGAGACCCGTTTAAAATTGTCTATGCCTGTGGAGGATGGAGAGCTGCGGCTGCCGCCGCTGTATATGCAGGGCTGGTGCCGGTTTATTGTCTGCGGTGAATGTTACGATACTACCGGGGAGGTAATCGGGCGCTATAAAAGCGAGAACCGGCATATTATGGAGATAGAGCTGAAGACGGGGCTGTACCGGACGCCGGTATATGAAGAACCGGTTGTTTGCTGCAAACAGGAAATCCCTCTTTTTCTCGGAAAGAACGGGGAAATACATCTGGAAGCCATAGCAGAAATCATTTCTGCGAAGGAAATTATTTTTGAACTGGCCGACGGGCAGACCTTGTCCCCGGAATGTATGCAGGCAGGCATGAAAGCTGCGGCAGTCACAATATGGCAGATGCGTTTTGGGGGAAGAATCGCCCCTGAAAAGGAGCAGGAAGAGGACAAAAAATATAAATTTGTGCTGGATGATTTTTCCATAGAAAAACAGAAAAAACTTACAGAAATATTGCTTTTAGGGCAAAATAATGGCTAAAAATGATGAAAAATTTGGAAAAAATACTTGCAAACATGAAATTTTGTGCTATAATTTGCTCAAAATAGGGATAATTTCCGATTCTGAACAGAATTAAAAAATAGAAGTGATAATTTTGAAGGGGGCTGCTATGGAACCGATACAGATCGCGTTAATAATAATTGGTGTTGTGGTTGTTGTCGCAAGCTTTATATTTTCCGGACTTTTCGGCAAGGAAGAAGATAAAGATATCGAGCAGCAGAAAGAAATGCTCAAAGCTGAGATGAATCAGGTGTTTGAAAAGCAGGCGCAGAAGGCGCAGGCAAAAATCGACCATGCCGCTTACGAGGGGCTTCAGGCTTATGTGGACGAGGCCCGCAGAGAGATCGAGGTAGTGGTCAACGAGGCGAAAGAGCAGCTGGAGGCATTTTCCAGACAGGCCCGGGAAGAGATGGAAGCCTATGTGAGGCAGACCCAGGAGGAGACCAACGGCATCTCAGACGAGGCGAGACAGAATCTGCAGGTGTTTGCCGCAGATCAGCAGGAGAAGATCCGGCAGTGTTCCGAGAATGTGATTCAGGAAGTAAATAAGCATCATAATGAAGTGACGTTTTTATACTCTATGATCAACGACAAAGAGAGCGAGATCAAAGAGGAAGTAAAAGTTGTGGAGGAAGTGCGCACAGAGGCGAGAGATCTGGCGGCGCAGGTGGAATATGTGAAGATGCAGGCTGCCGCTATGAGCCAGTCTGCGGAAGGCGCGCGGGAAGAGCTTGTCAGCGAGATCAAGGAAGAGGTTTTGCAGACATTGACGGAGGAGCAGAGCGCTCCTGGGCAGGCTGAAAAGGAAGAGCCGGTGAGTGAGCCGACGAAGACCATTGACAGCGACGAGATCAAGGAAGTCATGCAGGTCTATGAGGAAGAAGCGGAGGTACAGGTTGCCGACGTGGAGGAGATCGACGAAATTTCCGTGGAAGCGGTGAAGGAAGCCATGGAAGAGGTGTTGACCTCAATGCCGGAGGAATCGGAAACAGAGCAGGATGAGACTGAACCGGCGGACGATTCCCGGCAGGAAAAACCGGCGGAGGCAGAGAAACCGGAACCGG
>CANQNE010000036.1 GCA_947625135.1 uncultured Lachnospiraceae bacterium | reverse complement strand
TGATCGATCTCATGCTTTCCCTGAAAGATAATGCCGGTATAGTCTCCCCCTGTCCGTTTGTAAACAGCCTCCAGAAAAGGAAACGCCTGATTGCTGCCGGCCACCGGAAATGCCCGGTCATAAGCGCCGTTAATGGTGAGCAACGGCCGGGGCGCAAAAGCCGCCAGGATCTCATGACTCTCTCCTACCTGCAGAATACCCGGCGTATAATTATCCACACAATGCTCCTGATGAAGAACGCTGGTCCGGAAAGGGCTGACATAACTGGAGATCGCCATGCCCTTCACCCGCTGGTCCAGTACGCCTAAATACTGGCAGATCATACCGCCGCCAGACACGCCGAAGCCGTAGATCGTTCCCCCAAGCCCTGTTGCGTCCATAAAATCCAGTGTTTTAAGGGCCTGCAGCACCCGAAGGCCGGCAATGCTGTATCCGGCCATAGTCAGATACGCCGTATGGGCCATACATCCCCCTTTTGGACGCTTTCCCTCAGGAAAATTCAGGTAATCGCTTTCACCGAAGCCAGCAAACTCCGGCGCCACAACTGTAAAGCCTGCTTTTGCAAGCAGAATCGGCAGATTCTTGTGATAGCGGATCTTATCATGGCGCTCCAAAAGCGCGCCCATGATCCCAAGATCGTCATGGCCGTGGCAGTAAAGCACCTGCATGCCATTTGGCTTTTCAGGCTCCAGCACGTAGACGGGAAAAGGCATGTCGGAGATGGCAGACAGGGTATACTTGTGAATGTCAACGTCAAACTCCTGAAATGTTGTTTCTTTTTTATAGGTTAACTGGCATCCGTAAGCCGAATCCATCCTACGGATGCACAGACAATTTTCTAAATCATGCAGCAGTCTCTCTCTGCAGGATTCCATTTCCTCTGTGAGACAATCCCGCAGGTTTTCCTTCGGGCGGGAATCCTCATAAATTTTTTCTAAAAAACGGTTTGTAGAATAATCAACTGCCGTCAAATCCTTCTGTATATCACTCATACATTCTACCTCACTCAATATTCAAAAATCCCGGTCAGCCTGTTTGCTGACCGGGATCATCATCATGTGTCGGCTTAACACAATTGAAGCTTCAATTTATCTTGCCTGCCATGAATCATAAGCTGCCTGCCAAATCTGTGCATATTCTGTTCCGCCCAGTCTTTCAACCTGACTTACATAAGAATCATAGTTTGACATCGGCTCTTTGCCTGTGATAAATCTCTGGCGCTGTCTTGTTACATAGTTCTTCATTTCTGTAGTAATATCCTCAACCTGAGACTCCTGCTCTACACTGAGCTGGCAAGCTGCAGGCATCTTATAGGAAGTATCGCCCTGTGCCCATGTCTTCACCGCTTCTACATAAGTATCAGGCTTCTGAGAAAGTACATACTCTGCGATCGTTCCGAAAGAAGGAAGATTTACTGTAGTAGGATCTGCATAGGTATTGAATGCAGGAATATCCGCACCTTCAAAGCTTACTGTATCTGTCATGCCTTCCGCCAGAACCTTGGTGCCGTCATCCTCTACTTCATAGCTTTCGCCCTCGATACCCCATGTCACATAATTAGATCCGTTAGGAGAAAGCATGTAGTCGATAAGATAAGCCGCTGCTTCATCTGTACCGTCCTTTACTGCATTACTTGTGATGATGGTAGTGTCTCTGGGGAAAGTATTGATATCTGAGAAGCAGTACTGATGTCCGTCAGCAGTCTTCGGCCAGGGAACAGCTGTAAACTTTGCGGAAGGAGCGCGCTCCTGCAGTCTTGACAGATAAGAATCCTTGATCGTGTTGTCAAAGTGATCTGCATCTGCCTTCCATGCGCCGGCAAAGTTATTTGTTACACGCTCTTCACGTTTTTCCAGTGAAGTCTGCTCAAACATGTTATAGATCAGTTCATCAGTCTGCCATTTATTCATTTCTGTCAGGAACTGCTTGTAATTATCGGTCATGAAACCGTAAACTACCGTACCGTCTTCCTGCACGATGGGATCATCGTCAATGCCATAAGCAGTCAGGAAATATTTCCAGCCTGAAGAAGCCATACATACAGGCTCTTCATCTCTCTGTCCGTTACTGTTGGGGTCGCCGTTCTTGAAGGCCTTCAGCACGTCATACCACTCATTCATATTGGTGGGCACATCTTTGCCTACTGCATCCAGCCAGTCCTGACGGATCGCAAGACCATAGAGAGAAGAAGCAGCACGGTCATCCTCATCCTCAATATCGTAAAGTGTACTTACAAACGTATACTCGCCGCCGTCCAGTTTCAGGTCACGTGAAATGTTGGGATAGTCTTTCACGATCTGTGAGAAGTTGGGCATATATTTCTCCATGTAAGGAGTCAGGTCGATTGATATGCCGTTATCAAACAGGCCGCCCATACGTCCGGGATACTGCTCCAGATTCATTGCAGTAATCACATCAGGATAGTTCTCTGCAGCCATCATAGGGAGATATGCTTCATAACCGGTTGCTACCTGAAACTCAATATCGATACCCAGAGATTCCTGAATGGCCTTGAGACCCTTCATCTCTGTCCAATAGTTCTGCTTATAAGTTTCATCGCCGCCCATGAGCCACCATGTAACAGGCTTTTTCTCTGTGTCCCCCCATTCAAACTTCTTTGCATCGGGATCGGTCGCAACGCCGTCACCGCCGCCGCTGCCGCCGTTACATCCGGCAAACATGGTCACTGCCATCGCTGCGATCAGAGCGAGGGAAATAAGTTTCTTTTTCATATTTTACCTTCCTTTCATATTATTTTAGTATTACCTGTACATCCAGTTTAGCACAGATTATCAGTTTTTGCATCTTCTTTTGAAGATTTTTCGCAAATTTTTCAACTCACGGTTGCAATACGTTCCTTTATGCGCAAATGTATGATCCTGCAGGAAGCAGGAGGCCTGTAAACAGCCTCCCTGCCTCCTTTCGGGATCTGCGTTTGCCGCTCAGATATCACATACCTGTCAGACCGGAACGCTCTACGCCTTCCATGAACTGTTTCTGTACAAACATATATGCGATCAGCAAAGGTAATATTACCAGGAATGTAGACGCCATACAGATCGCCTGATTCACCACTACATTGCTGTTGAGCGAAACATTTTCAGCCTCGCTTGCAACCTGATTCAACGCAGCGTACATAGCGGGAAGACGGCTGGGCAAAAGCGCCAGATCCGGTCTTCTTGTCAGGTAAATTGAAGGCTCAAAGTAATCATTCCAGTGCCATACGATGGAAAGTACGGTACACACAAGGATTGAAGAACGGGACATGGGGAGCATGATCTTGAAGAATGTCTTCAAAGCTCCACAACCGTCGATACGCGCTGCCTCTTCCATTTCGTACGGCAGTCCCATAAAGAACTGTCGGAACAGGAAGATGTAGAAACCGCCTCTCAAGCCAAAGCCGAAGAAACAGGGAACCAGCAGAGGCAGGTATGTATTCAGCCAGCCCCATCCGGAGAACATAATGTACAGCGGGAAAATCAAAACCTGTGTAGGTACCAGCATAGAAAGGATTACGCATCCGAAGAATACGGTTTTCCCGGGGAATTTGTATCTGGCGAAGCCATAGCCGATAAACGCACATACAAATGTGTGGCCGATGGTAGCGATCGCCGTCACCAGCAGGGAGTTCATCAGGAAACCACCTACAAACGGGAAGGAATCCGTAATCTTGAAATAGTCAAGTCCCTTGAATGCTACTTGATAGTTGCCCCATTCCAAAGAGGAAGGAATCCATTTTACAGTAATGTTGACAAGGTCCGCGTCCGACTTCAGAGAGTCAATGATCATTGTGATGAACGGATACAGGAATACAAATGCCAAGTCAAACAGTACCAGGTATAAGAAGATCGATACGATAAATCTACGCACATGCTTCTTTGTAAATCTGTTCTGCACGCTAACATGCTTCGCTGCCTTTTTTGCGGCCTTCTCAGCTGCTTTTTGCGCCGCTCTATCTGCTGCCTTTTCCATTCTATCACCTCTCTCCCTGATTGAACGTCAGTCTTGACATCACAGCCAAAACGACGATGCAGACAATAAATGTAAACGCGAAGTAGAACCAACCCATCGACGCACCTCTTGCCAGGGCACCGTTATTGAAACAATGCTCAATATCCGACATGATTGCATTGCCGGAATCCGTGAAGGAATCGATCATGGTATAAACAAAGTTCAGCAGGATGATGGGAGAAACAAGGGGAAGTGTGATCTTCCAGAAATTTTCCCACTCTGTCGCGCCGTCAACTCTTGATGCTTCATACAGGGAAGCGGAAATACCCTGCAGACCAGCCAGAAACAGGATGATCTGCACACCGGATTTCCAGAGTACCGTGGTGATCCGGCTTAGGAAGCCCGTTACCAGTTCTGCAAAACTTGCGCCGATAGCCTGAAGCAGTCCGCTGGGGATAGAGATCACGCCGTTCATTTCTGAACTCAGCAGCACTTCCATAACGTAACCTGTACCAAGCAGAACCGGGAGGAAGAATACGGTACGGAAAAATCCGCGGCCCTTGATGTCTCTGTTCACCAGCATTGCGATGATCAGGGAGAATACCAGCGTGATCGGCGTATCGATCAGCGTATCCTTTACCTCCGTCAGGAAGTTGGGAATATAAGTGGTACTTCTCTCAAACAGGTATTTGTAGTTATCTATACCGTTCCATTTCATCTGGAAACCTTTCATGGAGGTCAGTTCACTAAAACTCAGACGAATGGATGTGAGCAGCGGGAACACGAAGAATACCGCCGCACCAATGAGCCAGGGGGTTACAAACATGAGACCTTCCAGACTTCTACGGGTTTTAATCTTCATCGGCTTTCTTGTTTTTTTCGCCTTTGGTTCTTTTGCCTTCGTTGTTGCTTTTTGATTCTCAGCCATATTCACACCCCTCCTTTACTTTACAGTATAATCTTTTGCTTCAATACTAACGCCGTCAACCGTAACCTTTTCATCGTTGTAGTTTACATATACGATCTTGCCGTTGTCATAGGTCACCTTAAATACATCGTCCTGAATCTCTTCATGATCATCGATCTGTGCCGCCCATATATCCTTGAAGTCCTTATTGAACTCAGCATAAATCTCGCTTGCATCGTCGATCCAATCGCTGTATGTAGAAGAGAACAATGTGCTGTAATCGGTATACATCAGATCTTCGGAGCCGCTGTAAGTCAGCTCAAAGTAAGGATTATATCCATATTCAGCCCATTTCAGTTTTTCTTTTTCCATATCACTGGAAAGGTTGCCGGCTTTGCCTGTATAGCTCACCAGACCGTGTACTGCGATCTGATAGAAGGGTACGCCCTTTGTGGTCAGCTGATAACCGGAATCCTCATAAGGAAGATCCGTGATCTTATCTGCAACAGGAATCACATAGCTGTTACCGCCCTGTGCAATGGACTTGCCAAAGTTGTCCTGAGACTTCTTCAGCATCTCCTGCCATATATCCACACATTCCGCCTGCGTTGTCGGATTGCTGGTGTTGTAATTGTAGAACAGATACTGACCCAGTGAATAGAAGCTGATGCCGTTGATATTATAGTCCTTTGCTTCCTTAATGAAGTCATCCAGATTGCTGCTGGCTGCCTTCGGCGTCATCAGGAATAATGTCTCATCATAATTCTCAAAAATGGAATTGTTGCCAAGGTAAACAACGTCATCTCTCTTATTGAAGCCGCCGGATTCCGCACGTGCCTCAAGGAAGTTTGCCTCCAGAGAAACTTCAATATCCTTATCCTTCGCGTAAGCAGTCAGATCTTTCAGACCGGACTTGCCGCCTACCTTGGAGCTGGGCGGGAACATTGCCGGATCTGTAAAGTAACCGTTCTTTGTCCAGCCTCTCAGCTGCAGTTCCACGGTATCAACGCCGTTGTCTTCCAGCTCTTCCAGAATTTTCTGCGCCTGATCGAAGGTAGTCACTGTCTTGAACTCATCAAAGAGAAGTCCCTTCTCCTTGATGCCCATGAACAGATCCAGTGACAGGGCAATGTTGCTGTCCTTTTCTACCTTGCTGGTCATGCCCAGTTCATCAACCAGATAGCTTCTGTATTCCTTTGCCATATCCACATAGGTGATCCCGCCTTTGTCAAAGAGCCGGTATGAAACCGCCCTCGTTCCCGGGATAATGTCGTCATCAAAGGTAAGGAAGCCCTGCTCGGAACCGCGCATATCCGTGAAGGAACGGCGGAACACGAACTCACAGGAAATACTGTTGATCCCGATCACCTCTGTAGCAGGGGTAACCTTTACGGAAGCGGTCTCCGCGCCCTCTTCGATGATGGCGAGGAATCCTCTGTCAGGAAGGCTTGCGCCGAATACGGGAAGCAATACCTCGCTGCTCTTCTCCGCCAGTACATCCAGCGTATTCTTGTAGCTTGTCAGATCGCCGTACAGAGGAAGGGTCAGCTCGCTCTCTTTATAGTGAGAGGAATCTTTGAATTCCATAATCGCGCCGCTGCCGTCGGGATAGAAATAATATCCTTCTGAATCATCGGTCGCGTCTGCCAGATAAGGGAGCAGCTTCAGTCTTGCCAGAGAATATCTTCCCTTTTCCTCGATGGCATTTGTAGGGATCTCAACCCGCAGTCCCTGATCGTCGATCATATAGTCCACTGCAAGGACGATGCCCGGATTTGACATGTCGTATACTACGCGGACACCATTCTCAATTCCGTAGAATTCATGGGTATAATCCATCTCCAGCAACGTCAGGTTGATAACTGCGCCGTGTCCGTTTTCCAGATCTGTATAGTACAGCTCAAACGGAGACTCCATTTTTTTCTGCCAGTTGGCGCTGATCTGTTCCATGTCAAAGCCTTCTGCGGTTGTAGCGGAATCCCAGACAGAGCCGGTTTCCTTGTCTTTCACTCGGATAGCGGATCCCTTTTCATTTATATACAGTTCAAATTTCTCACTGCTCACCGTACTCACCGGTGCAAAACCTTCGCTGTCAAACTGCAGATTGATCTTTTCTGTCTTCTTATCCTCCGTCTGCTGGGAAGGCTGCTCGGTTTTTTGCGCCTTCTTGTCACCACATCCGATAAAACATGTCATCATGAACAGGGCAAGGCCAAATGTAATCAGTTTTCTTTTCATTTTTTCCTCCCTCCTATCCTAACTCATCAGTTTGTATGAAATCTCATTTACAACATCCTGAATGAATGTGATGAATCTCATACTCAATGCAGCAACAAGTGCAATGGTTGCCCAGATCAGGATCATCGTGAACAGGGCAAGCAGAATTACGCCGATGGTCTTAAACATACTATAGTGATTCATTTCCTTCAGGTTCACAAACAGGAGGAGCAGTACGAACAGCAGAGCAAAATTGTTGATCGTATTTACATAGCCTACCTGATTTGCGTCCAGCACGTTGGAAATGATCGTCATGGGAACGTTAATCACGATAAAGGGAATCAGTGAATAACAGCATGCCATCAGACATTCTCTGAACATAACCTCGCCGCTCATGATCGTTGTCATTGCATAAGAAGCAACTACCCATGTGAGAATGGGAACGATCATAACCAGACATTCCAGAACCAGATTTGCATTTCTCAGATTAACCGTTGCCAGCGGATAATGGGTGAAATACATAGAAAAAATCTTAGTCAGTATCATCAGCACCAGTATAACGATGATCGGAAGATAATTGAATTTGGTTCTGTCTTTCTTGATGTAGTTAAACGCGACGATAGGGTGAAAAATCGTGATCGCTGCTAATTTTAACGCTTTCATCTGTCCATATCTCCTCTCATCTCAATATTGAATGCCCATTTATCGGCCCGGCGCTTGATCGTCACAAACAACTTGCCAATGACTACGATGATAGCCACAATGATCACAATAATGAGGAAGAAATAATCTCTCATGATATTGTGACGGTTCTCACTGAAGCTGTCGGAATAACCGGTCGTATCATTTGCCAGTTTGTAATGTCTCATAGATTCCTTATAATTCTCCTGTTTATAAAGGAGCTTGCCGATAGCTTTATGTGCCAGCGCATAGTTGGAATCGATGTCAAGCACCTGCTGCCAATACTCCTGTGCATCATCATAGAAGCCGCCTGCCTGCAGGGTGATGGCTTCGTGTACCAGATTGATAAAACTGGTGGGTGCAAACACCTGAATGTTGTTGGCATTGTTGTCCAGTACGTACAGCTGGCCCTCTTCGTCCACAACAAGACTGGTCGGTACATCAAAGGTACCTTTTCTGCTTCCCTTGCCGCCAAAGGTAGTCAGCAGGTTGCCCTCTGTATCATACTGATAAAGCAGGCCTGTGTTTCTGTCAAGCACAGTTACGATGCCGTTCTCATCCACGGTAATATCTCTGAAGGTAGGCTCTGTAGGATACAGAGAGCCCTGTGTATAGAGCATAAAACCGTAAGAATTCTCCGGATATGTATTCTCGCCAACGGAATTCAGACGTCTGATCTGTCCGCTGGTACCCTCGGCAAGCACACCATAGATGTTGCCGTCAGGGCCGATACAGAAATTGTTGTATGCGGTAGGCTGCAGCTTTTCCGTTCTTTCCTGCTGCTCCTTCGTACCGAAGGTACGGATGAGGAATCTTGTCAGGCTGAATCCTACGTTTGTGGAACCCATATAGCCGAGGAACTCATTCTTGGAGTTCATTCTCATCATGTTGGGACCCTTCAGCGCGTAAATATAACCCATGCTGTTTACACAGATCTTCTCAACGTCGAAGGTAACATCCGGGCCGAGAACCTCAGAATCGGGTTTTTCAAATACGTCGTAATCCTTGCCGTTTTTGTCGATAATGACGATCCTCAGATTGCCGGTGTCGGCGATCCAGATCTTGCCCTCGTCATCAACAAACACGCCCTTAGGACCGTTTAGATCAACGCCGCCGCCGGAGGTGATGATCAGTTTTACCTCGCCGTCGGTGGTCATCTTTAATACACGGTTGTTGCCTGTATCCGCAACATAGAGATAGCCGTCCTTGTAAAAAATATCTTCAGCCTTTGACAAGGCGCCGGCAGCTCCCAGGTTCTTGATGGATTTTTCCACGGAATAGGTTTCCGGGATCGGAAGCATCTCGCCGTCCGTATCCATGATAAAGTTCGTCGTCTCCGCAAGCGCCGGCAGGCACATTGTCAGGGACATCACCAAGGCCAGGGTGATAATCAGAATATTTTTCATTTTCTTCTTCATTTATCCGCCCCTCCTTAACTCTTGATACCTGAATAAGCCATTGTCTGCAATACCTGGCCCTTCATAATCAGGTAAATAATGATGGTCGGCGCTGTTGTCAGGAGCGCTGCAGCCGCTGGCGTACCAGAACGGGCAACCACGCCTGCACCACCGGAAATCGTCTGAATTGCCAGAGGCAATGTCTTCATGGCATCACTGTGGATGTAAACCAGCGGGGAGAAGGAATCATTCCAGCTGGAAATGAAGGTCAGCACGCACAGGGTACTCCATGCGGGCTTCAGCAGCGGCATCACGATGGTCCAGAAAATACGCATTTCCTTGGCCCCGTCGATCCGGGCCGCCTCCAGAAGAGAATCCGGCAGCTGTTCACAGAACTGCTTCATCAGGAAGAAGTTGTAAGCCGTAGCCACTGAGGGAACGATCAGCGCTGCGTAGGAGTCCATCAGTCCAACGCCGCTTACGATCATGTAGCTGGGGATCTTGGTTACGTGTCCGGAGAAGCCCAGAGCCGCAACAACGATGGTAAAGATCAATGCCGCGCCGATGGGTTTGTGCTTAACCATACCGTAAGCGCCCATACTACAAACAATAATGGTACAGAATACCGTTACAACGGTCACCCACAAACTGTTGAAAATGTATCGTGAAAACGGCACCGTTGAGGAACTTAAGGATGTAAGCAGATCCTTATAATTCTGCAGCGTAGGACGGCGTACGAAAATTCTCGGAGGGAATACATACAACTCATCCAGAGGCATGAACGCACGACAGATCAGGGCGATCAACGGGAACGCGCAGAACGCTACCAGACATCCTACCAGAACCAGCACAATGATCCTGGAAATCTTAATGCGCTTTTTTACTTTTCCGTTTTTGATTTTTACTTTTCTTTCTTTCTTTTTACTCATTCTTCACCCTCCCTTCTCAGTCGTCTGATCTGAAGATCTTCATACAAATACGGCTCAGCGTAAATGTAAAGATGAACAGGAACATTGCAACCGCAGATGCGTAGCCCATCTGGAATCTCGTGAACGCGTAATCATACAAGTGTGCAACAATGGTGTGGGCCGAATAGTTGGGGCTGGGGAAGCCGGCAACTGCCGTAGCCACATCAAATACAGCCAGCGAACTAACAATGGAGTTGATCGCGCCGAACAGCAGCTGCGGTTTCATCAATGGCAATGTGATGTAGAACAACTGCTGCAGCGGATTTCTGATACCATCCACCCGGCCTGCCTCGTAAAGCTCGGGGTCGATGCCCTGGAGACCTGCGAGGAATACCAGGAAACCGGTACCCATACTCATCCAGGCCGAGATAATAACGATAACAGGTAGTATGTATCGGGAATCCTTACACCATAGGATCGGATCCGATATAAGTCCGATCTGTATCAATGCGTGATTCAGATATCCGTATCTGTCGCCTGCGAAAATAACCAGCCAGATAACGGACATCGCGACACCGGAGGTAAGGGACGGCGCGTAGAAGCAAAGCGCCAGTGCGCCGCGGCCTCTCTTACACAAACTGATGAACCATGCCATTACAAAGGACATGATGTATCCGGCAGGGCCGATGATACATGCAAACACCAGTGTGTTTTCCAGTGCGATGATGAAGACGTCATCCTCAAGGAGTAACAGCCTGTAGTTTGTAACACCTGTAAAATTCGGCGTCTGAATCATGTTGTAGTCGGTAAAACTCAGACCCATAGCAACGAATACAGGTGCGATGGTAAATACCAAAAACAAAATCATGAAAGGGCCCAAGAACAGCCAGCCGGTCTTGTTTTCACGGAAGAACCGATGTACTTTGGACTCTACCGGTTTTTGGTAAACACCGCTAACTTGTGTTGTCTTTGCAGTTTTACTCATACGCCCCTCCTTAATCTTCATATACAAATCCGTACTCTTCGTGCTTTGTACGAATTTCTTTATTGATATCCTTTACAGCCTCCTCCAGAGCATCTCTGGGGTTCTCGTTGCTCAGATATACGCGGTTCCAGGCATTAACAAGGTGACGCGTTGTGAAGTAACCGCCCAGAACGATGGGCTGCTCTTCCGCCTTTGACATCTGCTCTTTGATGATCGCCAGATCGCCCTGATCCCAAGGAAGCGAGTCAAATGCGTTTACATTAGCTGAGTTCCAACGGGCTGTAATACCCATAGTAGCTTCGATCTCCTGACCGAACTGAATCTGTGTTTCCTGATCCATCCACCACTTAATGAACTCCCAGGCATCATCCTTTTTCTCAGATGCGTTCATTACCTGGCAGGCTGTCAGGGAAACACCACCCACACGGTTATCAACGATCTCTTCACCGTTTTCATCGTATTCACCGGTGCCGGTACCGATCATCGGTGCGATCGCCCATCTGCCGTACAGCTCAGGAGCCTGTGTCAGCACCTGCATATAGGAAGCATAAGCGCCGATACCGATGGGAAGCGTACCTGTTCTGAAACGCTGGAAGAAGGAACTCTCAGCATCCAGACCATAGCTGGTATACAGATCCGTCCACTGCTTGAATGCGTTGTACGCTTCAGGAGTATCCAATCCGCTGTACATACCGTCCTCTGAGTAGTAGCTGCCGCCCTGCTGAATCAGGAACATGGTCATACCTTTCAGGGAGGAAGGTGAGTTGGAAGATGCCGTGGTATCTACCGGGAAGGAGAAGCTCATGTTGTTCTCAAACAGGATCGGGAGTACGGTATGGAACAAGTCGTCCCATGTTCTGGGTACTTCCAGTCCCAGCTGCTTCATGATATCGGTTCTGTACATCATAACCGTGAAGTCCATCGTCTCCGGGATGCCATATATTCCCTCATGTCCGTCTTTCGTATATTTATAAGGAATAAACATGGTCTCATAGAACTGCTTGCTGAATTCTTCAAAGTCCTCGTACTGGGTCAGATCCGCAACCGCATCACGGAACGCAAACTCTACAGGGTCTGTGGAGCTTACGCCGATGGCGGCATCCGGAGCCGTGCCGGAAGTGATGGCCAGCATCAGCGCAGATACGTTACCGGCGTTCAACTGACCGGACGGCAGGATATTTAAGTTTACGCCGATATGAGAATCCTTTGTGAAGGCTTCATCGGCCAGATCCTTCAAAACCTCGCCCCACTCAGTACCACGGGCCATCCAGACATCAATGCTTCTGTCAGCGCCTTCGTCTGAGTAAATGCTGCCGACTGCGTCGTAATCCTTTGTGAAGGATGCAAGGAAGTTCTGTACGGAGCCCCACAGCTTCTGGAAGAAACCGGACTTCTGTACCGTAAACTCTGTCCCCACAGGGTTGATGCTGAAATAGTCAATGGTGAGAGGCATCTCACCCATGGATGTGATATATGTACCGAGATTTGTCTGCGCATTTTCCAGCTCGCCGATATCCTGTGTAACCAGATCGGGATCGTCTGCGTACTGGAGCATGGTGTCAGAGATCTCACGGTAGCTGCTCTCTGTGTCGGTAGTCATGTTGGACATATCCGCCATGATATCCGCACAGTTCTCCAACTGTTTTGCAACGACTGCAAATTCGCCGCTCTTGCCTGCCAGCTCCGGCAGTGTCTTTGCAAGTTCGTACTCGTAGTTCGTATCCGGGCTTGTGGTGGTGATCTTCGTGATCTTCAAGTAAATATCGGATACGTCTGCGATAATGTCATTTGTCATTCGGATAACTTCATAAAGCATGCCCGACTTAACCGTCATGGTAATGGAATGTTTGCCTTCGGTAAAATAGAATTCCAGAGGCGCATCCATATCGCTTTCCAGCGTATAAGCGGACCAGCCTTCTTTATATTCAAACTGGTAAGCCTTCAGCTCTTTGAAAGGAATCTGGCCGTCGATCTCGATCTGACGCACGGAAGGCATACCTGCGCTGAAGTTCTGCAGCGCCCGCATATTGATGGTGTAAAGGCCGTCAGCCGGAATCTCAAAATCCCATGTAATACTCTGGTTTCCCTCGCTCCAGCGGGAGCCGCCCATGATATTCAGGAGACGGTTCACTGCCGATGAAGGAGAAGTCATCGGGTCATTATCGCTGTCACGTTTAATGGTGGAATTGTTTCTCCAGGAAGTGTCTTCTGCTTCAAACTTCACCGGATCTACATCCGCGGCCTCGTATTCCTGCGAAACATAGTCAGCATACACATCTGCATAATCGGGATACTCGGTAGCGCCCTTCAGTGTCACATCACCGAGAAGGATCGCCTGATCAATGTATTCAAAACGCAGCGTATGTTGTCCTTTTGAGAAGTAGAACTGCAGGGGATCTTCAAAATAGCCCTTGTAGTCGAGAAGGGGCTGCTCCTGCCAAAGCTCTATCTCTTTATTCTTCGGCCATACCTCATCCTGAATCGCATTTTTCGTTACCTTGCCGTCCTCTTCAAACCGACGGTAGAAATAAACGGTGTTAGCCTCATCAAAGGGGGTTTCCCCGTCAACAAGAATACGTCTCTGAATGGTCATACCGTAGCTTGCTACATTGTAGATGTTCGCATAGATCTCATAGAGACCTTCCTTCTCTACATCAAATGTCCATTCCACATATTCGCAGCCTGCGTCTTCTGAAAAGTCGATTCCTCTGACGTCATCTTTTCTGATAAAGTTGAGCGCCTTGTTGCTCTTTGCATCCTCGACTTTGAGCTGGATCTGAGTATCCTCGCCCACAGGCTTGTAGCCTTCCCGATCGTATTCTTCCAGAACGTCATAATAGCTGACTGTTTCCAGATTGAGAACGTCGGAACTGCTCTCTTCTTCATCCGCAGGGCCTGTCTGGGACGTCACGGTGGTGTCCACATCCGCTGTCCCGGTTGTCGCCGTATCCGCATCTTCATTCGAAGTATCGGCAACGGGGCCTGTTTCAGAAGTCACTGATATCGGATTTACATCTTCTCCGGTATCGGTGTCGGATGCCCATACTGTTCCGGATGTGGCTAACATACAAACGGACAGTACGAGTGCCATAATTCTCTTCTTTTTCATTCTTCACCTTTCTCCTCTCAATTTAGTTTTGCAGCAATTGCTGATAGATCCCTTTTATATCCTCTTTAGACAGCTTCTTCGGATTCTTGAGCAGCAGCCTTTCCACCTTTACGGCATTGTCTGTCAGATAATCCAAATCTTCCGGATGTACTCCAAATTCCCTGAGGGAATCCGGGATCCCGAGGGTTCTCATCAATGAGAACAGATAATCAACGACTGCCTGCGGCCATTGGGCTTTCGGTATCTGCTCTGCATTGGAAAGCATAAGTGGTGCAAATTCTGTATAAGCCTCCCGGCAACATTCCAGATTTTCCCGCATAACATAAGGAAGCAGGATCGCGTTGGAAACACCGTGAGGAATATGATATTTCCCGCCAAGAGGATAAGATAACGCATGTACGGCCACGGTAGAGGAAGTGGTCAGGCAAAGCCCCGCGTAAAAGGCGCCCAGCTGCATATCCTCCCGCGCCTGCCGGTTGCCGCCGTCATTGTATGCGGTCTCGATACTTCCGCAGATCAGGCGGATGGCTTCCAGCGACAACATTTTGCAAAACGGATTGCTCAGTATGGAGATGTAAGACTCCATTGCGTGACACAGGGCATCCACACCAGTGGATGCGGTCAACGCCGGAGGGAGCTTGCATGTCATGGAAACATCCAGGATCACATAATCCGGGATCATGTATTCGCTGATGATCCCTACCTTCAGATCCTCCTCCGGGTACAGGAAGATGGCATTGGCGGTGGCCTCTGCGCCGGTACCGGATGTGGTGGGAACCGCCACCATGGGAACGGAAGGCTTCGTGATGGCGTTGGGCCTGCGCAGGTCTTCGATGAGATCCTCGTTTGTCAATGCCACCGACAGGATCTTCGCCATATCGATCACACTGCCGCCGCCCACAGCCACGATCAGATCCGTCTTTTCGCCGGAAAGCCTCTTATAATAATCCTGCACCGCATAAGCGCTGGGCTCTCTGGGAATATCGTGGATCACCATAGGTTTTATTCCGGTTTCTTCTATATAAGAAAGGGGCCCATCCAGAAGTCCGCATCCGAAAATGCCCTCGTCCGTCATCAGACAGACGGAAGACGCTTTCACGTCCCGGATAATCGTCTGAAGCTCCGAAAGACTGCCGTCGCCGGAAAAAACCTTCCTTGGAAATTTAATCGAATAAATGTCGCTCATTATGCACCTCCCCGCAGCTGTTCAAACCGGACGAAGGCTTTCTTTAACTTCTCCTCCAGCGCCGGATCGTCAATGTCGAAGGGCGCCCTGGCCGGCCCTACCGGATATCCCAGCAGCGCTGTGGCTTTCTTCACCACGGAATTGGGATTGTAGCCGGCGAAGCAGTCCCGGATGCACCGGATATCGTCCTGCGCCTTCTTTGCGCCCGCCATGTCTCCTGCTTTAAACAGCTTGTAAATACTTACCATGTGTTCGGGATAGATGTTGGTCACACCTGAGATCCCGCCGTTGCCGCCTGCAAGCAGCGTCCACAGGATCAGGGAATCGTTGCCGCACAGCACGATAAAATCATCCGGCGTCTCTTCTATGTAGCGAAGGGTATTGTCAAAGTTGCCGCTGCTGTCCTTGATCCCTACAATATAAGGATGTGAGGCCAGCCGCTTCACCGTCTGATAAGAGATATTCACCCCTGTCCGCGCCGGGATATTGTACATGATCACCGGAATCTCACAGGCCGAGGCGACCTGGCTGAAATGGGCATACAATCCTTCCTGCGTTGCGCCGGCAAAATACGGGGAGATCACGGAAACCGCCGTGACGCCCTTTTCCTTGGCATAATTAGTCAGATGAATGGTTTCCCGGGTAGTCACACATCCCGTTCCTGCCAAGATCGGCACCCTGCCCTTTGCCTCGTCCATCACAATGTCGATGATCTGCTTCTTTTCTTCCATATTAAAAGCATAGAATTCGCCGTTGGTTCCAAGACAGAAAACAGCGGCCACGCCGGCATTGATCTGCCTGTTCACCTGATTGCGCAATTCCTGCTCATTGATACTCTCATCCACATTCAATGGGGTCAGCATTGCAGAAATTATTCCTTCCAATTTCATTTCACACTCAAACCTCCCTTTTACTCCTATTTGCATCCCTGCATAAATCTTTCTCTGCAAAACATACAATGAGCCAATAATAATTCTAGATAATTTTATCATTTTTCACAAAAAAAACACATGTAAAAAAATCTGTTATACATGTAATTTTATCTCATGCTGATAAAAGTGCTTGCACTATCTTCTGTTTTTATTGCATAATTTTACATGTAGAAATTTATTTGTCCCCATACACGGACAATATCGCACATTTTGCAATTTATTATGATCACTCAAGGGAGAACATTCATGAAATTGTTGATTTTAGCCGACGATTTTACCGGCGCCATGGATTCTGGTGTGCAACTTTCCCTGCGGAATATCCCTACCACGGTAGCGGTTTCCCCAAATGCCGGGGAAAACTGGCTCACCGAGGATTGCGAGGTACTGTCCGTAAACATGGAAACCCGCCATTTATCTGCATTGGACGCGTATAATTGCATAAGATCTTTTTTAGAAAAATATGCGATTCCGGGCTGCTATGTCTACATCAAGACAGACTCCGCGCTGCGGGGCAACGTGGGACCGTCCTTTCAGGCAGCTCTCGACGTACTGGGCGGCCCTTTGGCCTTTGTTCCGGCGCTGCCTGCCATGAACCGGGTCACCCGAAACGGGATCTGCTATATTGAGGGTGAATTGTTGGAAAATTCTATATTCCGGCATGATCCCCGCACTCCCGCGCTGAAAAGCCGTATACCTGAAATTTTGTCTACTTCCGATACCCATTTTACATGCCGTATCGTACCCACTTCTCATATTCAGGATTTTGACAGTCTGTCAGCTGAAAGATCCGCTGACGTATACCTGTTTGACTGCGAGACAGAAGCCCAGATCGAAACCATCGGTGAAAAGCTGGCTGACTGCAGGCTCTACGGGCTGACCGCAGGCTGCGCGGGCTTTGCCCGGACCTTTCACCGGCATATCCCCTTCCGCACTGCTGCCTCTGCGCCTCCGGCGTCAAATGGCCCTGTTCTGTTTGTCAGCGGAAGCGTCAATGACAAAACCATGGCGCAGCTTGCCGCTGCGCAATCCCTTGGTTATCCCGTTCTGTCTCTCTCCGCAGCGATCAGCCGGTGCTTTCAGGAAGGCGCTGATCCGGAAAACTCCCCGCAGGATATTTTCACAGAAGCCTGCAGCTGTCTTTCCCATGGCCGTTCGGTCGTGCTTGCCACCGCCCTTTCCGGCGAGCATCTCTACAGAGCCAAAGACTCAGAACAGGGGCGGATGGACAGTCTGAGATTTCACGAAACAGTTGCAAACCTGACCGCATCTTTGGTACAATCAATCATAGAAGAAACCGGCCTTGAAACGCTGGCCGTGTTCGGCGGGGATATGGTGGCCGCCATTCTGAAGAAGCTCTCCTGCCGCAAGGTTTCGGCCTGGGGGGAGATCTGCAGCGGCGTGCCTCTCTGTACCTTTTATTACCGCGGGAAAACAAGAACCCTTGTATCGAAATCCGGCGGTTTCGGACAACCGGATGTGATACCGGTGATCGAACAATATTTTATCAATCAAAGGAGGATCTGATATGTTAGCAGTAACCATGGGCGACGGCAACGGCGTCGGTCCCGAAATCATTTTAAACGCCTATTTGAAAGGCGAATTGAACAGCGAGCGTTATGCCGTGGTAGGCGATTACGCGGTACTGGCCCATTGCGCCAATGTGCTGGGGCTGTCTGTTCCCCTGCATAAAATGGCATCCTTAAACGACACAGAACAGGATGCCCTGAATATTTATGATCTGGGCATTTTAAAGGCGGAGGATATCACCCCCGGACAAATTGACAAAGCTGTGGCTGCAGCCTCCAGAGAATACGTAGCGGAAGCTTCCCGCATGGCGCTGGACAATAAATTTTCTGCGCTTGTGACACTTCCGGTCAATAAAGAGGCGATCCGGCTCTCCGATCCGGATTTTACCGGACATACAGAACTGATCGCCGGGATCTGCGGCCAGACCAATTACACCATGATGCTGGCCTCTGACAAACTGACCGTTACGCATGTCAGCACCCATGTTTCCATGGAACAGTCTATAAAGAACTGTAAAAAAGACCGGATCCTGAATGTCATCCGTCTGACCGGCAATGCGCTGGCCAGGTTTAAGAAAAACCCGAAGATCGCCGTAGCCGGTCTGAATGCTCACGCGGGAGAGGGCGGTGCTTTCGGCCGTCAGGAGATCGAAGAGATCAACCCCGCCGTGGAAGCTGCTAACGCCGAGGGGATCCTGACATTCGGGGCTATCCCTCCCGACACCGTATTTTTGCGGGCTTACAAAGGGGAATTTGACGCGGTGGTCTGCATGTACCACGATCAGGGACATATCCCCATGAAGCTCTTGGATTTTGAGGGCGGCGTAAACGTGACTCTCGGTTTGAAGGTAGTGCGTACTTCCGTGGATCACGGCACCGCTTTTGATATCGCCTACAAGGGGATCGCTTCCACCGGAAGCCTTGCGGCCGCCTTTGAATATGGAAGGAAGATCCAGAACCGGTAAATCTTATAAGAGGGAGAAATACGATGACAACTACATCCAGTAAAAAAGGACTGTTCTGGGCAGCAGGGATCGTCGGTCTGTTTTTTGTTTTTTGGGGACTGTCTCTTTCATTAAAGTCTCCGTTTGATGTTTTGATCCTGATCGATTACATCGCTGTTCTTGCGCTGATCATGGTGATCTGCCATAAGGGAACTCTGTCTGACGGACAAACCTTTTTGTTCAGCTCGCTATATATTCTTTTGTCCTTTGGCGTATCCGGAATCTGTAGCATCTATGAGAATGTTTTTCATGTGCCCTCCTATATCACGTTCGACTCAGGGCTTTACATATTACAGGCGATGGGGCCCCTTTGTATCGGGGCCGGCCTGATCTTGTGCCTGTTTTCCTATATGAAGCTGTTTGGATTCCGCAAGACCGGCGGGACAGAACAGCCGAGGGAGCCAGGCGGCAGCAGGCAGTGATCCTGCGCAGACCCGGAGGATGTTTTTCCAGTTTTTGGATTTTATGTTAAAGGAGGATGGTAAATCATGAGTGAAAAAATCAAGAATGGCATCTGGGAATGTCATGAATTTGACTGGGGAACATTCCCCATTATTGACACGGATCAGGAATTTGTGAACTCCGCAGGTATGCGCATGGTGCCCGTGGAGCCCCACGATTACCGCCGGGGCGGCGGCGATCTGGAGCAGCATCCCGACGCTCTGCCCTCTCATAAATGCACGCTGACAAAACGGTACTTTATCGCCGATGAGCCGGTAAAGCAGGAACTGTTCGAACAGTTTTATCAGGAGGTTTATCAGCGCGGATCCGATACTACCAATTACAGGGGTTATGTTCTTGGCGTCAGCTGGTATGACGCCGCTGAATTCTGCAAATGGCTCTCCGCAAAGGAAGGCTTTCTTTACCGCCTTCCCACGGAAGCGGAATGGGAAGCAGCCGCGCGGAAATCTACCGAATTGAATATTGACAGAATGTGTGACAGTCACATTCGGGAATGGTGTTTTGACTGGTATGATACATACAGTGATCTGGACCAGGAGGATCCCGCAGGACCGGACACCGGTCTCTGCAAGGTGATCCGGGGCGGTTATCTGGACAACCCCGGCCGCTACAACGAGCATTGTCTGGACCTGTGGTGGCGCAACTCCCTGCCTCCCAATTACCGCCACTACCATGAGGATGTCAACAACTCCTTTGGACGGCACATCATCGGCTTCCGTGTGGCATGTGGTTCCATGCCTGTCACAGACGGCAGGCACCCTGATAACCAGTTCTGCATGAATGTTCATCAGCTTGCGCCGGATCTTTCCGCGGCGCCGGACGCCAGCAGGCCTTATTTCAGGAAACGACACATTTTCCCTACTCCGCCGGACAATGCGCCCAACGAGCATATCGTGGCCGCCGGATTAAATCCGGTGTTCCGCAATCATCACCACTCGCCGGCACTCACCGTCTGTCCCAACGGAGACCTTCTGTTCAGCATTTATTCCTCCTATAAGGAATATGACGCCCAGGTTGGTCTGGCGGGAGCAAGGCTGCGCAAAGGCTGCGACCAGTGGGAAATGCCGGATATCTGGATGAACCCGGCAGGTGTCAACGACCACGCCCCCAGTATGTTTACCGATGTGGACGGTACCATTTATCACTTCTGGGGATGGCAGATGTTAGAGAATTCCTTCCCCTTCCAGTATGTTTACTCCACAGACAACGGGGAAACCTGGAGTACCGTACATTTTCCCTTTTTCAGGGACAAAGCGGAACGTGTGGTACGGCAGCCCATCAATTCCTGCATCCGTGACAAGGACGGTACTTTCTATGTAGCGGCGGACGCCGCCAACGAACCGGGCTCCGTGCTGTGGCGCACCCGGGACAATATGCAGACATGGGAAAATCCCGCAGGGCGAACGGCCGGACGCCATTCTACCTGCGTTCAGTTAAACGACGGTTCTCTTTTGGCCATGGGCGGAAAAAATTCCGACATCGACGGCTACATGCCGGCGGCAGTCTCCAGGGACGGCGGCGATACATGGGAAACCTTCAAAACTCCCTTCCCCATGCAGTTTTCCGGACAGCGGCCCTGTATCATCCGGCTGAAATCCGGCCGGCTGTTTATGTGCGGCGATTATCAGAACAAAAAGGGACAGAAGCCGGAAGGCGTTCAGGGATGGGGATCCTATGGCGCCTGGTCCGACGACGACGGAAAAACATGGACTCTCCGCCAGATGTGGGGCGCCCAGCATCAAAAGAAAAACCCCAAAGAATTTGGCGGCAATACCACCCTTGGCTACAGTGTCTGCAGGCAGTCCGAGGACGGCATGATCCATCTGGTAACGTCCAACAACGATCAGCTGCTCCATTTTGAATTTAACGAAGCATGGCTGCTGAATCATGAGGACGCTTCTCCCCCTGACGAGGTCCTGATGCGCTCCCGGGCCACTTCCGTGTCCAATGTGCAGAAATTCTATGAATATTATGACGACGGCACCCTGCGCTGTGAATGGTCCGGCGGAATTGCCGATGACGGGCGGTTCCTGCTGGAGGGGGACGATATCTTTTATTATCCCGACGGCTCCATAAAGTCCAGGGGGCAGTTCCATCTTGGCGAGCGCACCGGGGAATATATCGCTTACTCTCCTCAGGGTTATCCGCTGTTCCAGTGGAACCATACGGGGGACAACGCCGACGTGCTTACTACCTACTGGGTAGATTCCGATAAGATCAAATCCCGCTGCAGATTCAAAAATAAAAAGGCTGACGGGCTGGCACAGACCTTCGGACGCAAGAAGGGCAACGTAACTGCCGAGGCGATCTTTGAAAACGGCGTAATGGTTTCCAAAAAGGATCTGCGCAAGCAGGAACCTTCTCCCATCGGCGAGATCTTCTGATCTCTTCATCAGGAAGCAATGAACGGCGGGCACTTTTGCCCGCCGCTTATTATTTCGTCAAAGACAGATATTCTTCCAGACAGAGATTCTTTTCCGTGATTTCTTTTGCAAGTTCTTTCCCCACATAGCGGTAATGCCACGGCTCGTAATAAATGCCGGTGATATCCCGTTTCTCATTTGGATAGCGCAGAATGAAACCGTATTCCGGCGCGTGTCTGATCAGCCAGCGCTGTACCTGCGTATCCTCCTGCTTTTCATCCAGCAGCTGATAATCCTCGTCCACAATGTCCACCGCAAGTCCCGTCTGATGCTCGCTGGTGCGGGGCCGGGCCACCCATTTTGCGGCCTCTGCCTCCGCTTCTTTCCATGAATACCCTTCATCAAGACACCGGCTGACTTTGTCGGAGAACAGTTTTTGCTGCTTTTCCTCTGTTCTGTAGGAGGAACAAATCAGGGGCTGCAGTCCCGCTGCCCGGGCGTCCGCCAGCATCTTTTGCAGAGCGTCATAAATTCTTTCATCCACGGCATGGCCGTTTTCAAT
>CANQNE010000035.1 GCA_947625135.1 uncultured Lachnospiraceae bacterium | reverse complement strand
CCCTGCACCGTAAACTTCCATTCTTTCTCCGGCGGCAGTTCAGAAAAGCTCTTCAGGTATTCCATCAGCTGATCTGCGCTGCTGTCCTGCCGGTACACAAAATCCTTTTCCTTGGACAAAAGCATAACGTCATAAAGGGCGGACGTTTCTGCATCCATATAAACCTGCACATAAAAATCCTCATAATCCACAAGAATATTCCACACACTCACAGACAGATCTGCCCTGTTTATTGCGGTATGATCCTCATAAGCATCGGACTCCAGATAGATTTCCCTGCAGATAAAGGATGGACCCGCCCCGGCAAAATCCAACTCCGGCAGGCACCCATACCTGTGCAGGCTGGCAAGCTGTTCTTCCATCCTGCGCAGAAGGTTCTGTTTTTCCTCCTCTGTCTCCTGTTCCCTGTTGTGAAACTCCACAGCCCGGATCACCACCGCCTGGTCAATGTTCTCCAGCCGCGCCCACATATCGTATTGATCCTGCTGATCCGCCTCTTTTTCCAGACTGACTGTCTGTACCGGGGAAAGGGCGATATGATTCAGCAGATGGCTGTTATGGTACTCTGTATAAAGCAGCGGCAGAGAAACCAGCGCGAACAAAAGCAGGAACATCCCTGCAAGTTTTATGAATTTCCTGAATCTTTTCAAGCCTGCCCTCCCCTCTCCTTCATCAGCACCGTAACGGCAGTCCCTTCTCCCGGCGCGCTGTCAAAATGGATCTCAAATCCATGGATCGACAAAATCTCCCTGCAGATCGCCAGTCCCAGCCCGGCGCCGCCCTTCTTTCCGGATCTGGCTTTATCCGCCATATAAAAGGCGTCCATGATCTTTGGCAGCTCATCAGAGGCCATACCCTTTCCAAAGTCCCTGATCGTTACCCGGTAGCCTTCCGGCGCCCATTCTCCCGTAAGCAGAATCTCGCCTTCCCGTTCCATGGATTTTACGGCATTGTCCAGCAGGTTCAAAAAAACCGTTTCCATCAGTCCCGGTTCCATGTCAATGACCGCAGGCTGTACATGCTGCACAAGCCGGAGCTTTGCCGCGGTCAGCCGGGGCTGGATCATCCTTGCCGCCTGATCTAATAACTCCCTGATATCCACCGGCTCCGGATGGCAGACATGATTTTTCAGCACGATCAGCTCCAACAGCCGCATAGACAGCTTTTCCAGCCGTTTTCCTTCAGAAAAAATATATCGGGCGCACAGCTGTCTCTGCTCCTCGTCCATCTCCCGCTGCCGGAGGAGATCCGCATACCCGATAATGGAGGTGAGGGGCGTTTTCAGTTCATGGGAAAACGCTCCCACAAACAGCTCCTTCCGGTCGGATTCTTCTTTTAGATGACATATCGTCTCCTCCAGGCGATCTGCCATCACATTGAAATTCTCCGAGAGAAGGGTGATCTCGTCCTGCCCTTTCTGTCCGGCACGCTCCTGTAGATTTCCTTCTGCGATCCGCCTTGTGGTTTCCGTCAGCGCCACTACCCTTCGCAGCAGCAGCTTGGAAATGCAGAAGGTCACCAGCCCCACCACAAGGAGCATCCCCAATATTATCACGATCATCATTCTGTACTGCTCTTTTTCGTGGACAAACAGGTGGGTCACCTGCCGCACTGTCTCAATATAAAACAGCCTGTCCAAAAACCGTGCCGGCCGTATCATCTGTACATAAATTTCATTTCCCTTTTTCTTCAGTGTCCATCCCCACATCTCTCCCCGCAGGGAATCCACCATCCCTTTATCCAGATCTACCTTCAGGGAGGAGAAGATCTGCTGTCCGCCCTGGATGACGCAGAAGGGAATCTGCTGATTCATCCGGTCAATGCTCACCGACCGGGCCACCTGAGACACCGCCTCCAGCACCGCCTCTTCTTCCTCTTTGGCGGTCATTTCCATGCCAGGATCCCCACATTCGTTGGAAAGAGAGTAAAATACAATCTCTCCGTACTCCCGTGCCGCCTCCACCTCGCTGTCCAGCTGAGAGCGGAAGCCGGCGTTGATCAGGATAAAACCCCCTGCGATCACACTGGCCACGCTGACAAACATAACGGTAAAAAAGATTTTCCAGAAAAACTTCACGTTATCGTCATACCTCCAAACGATATCCAACCTTATACACCGACACAAGCCGCTCCTCCAGAGACAGCTTTTTTCTCAGGCGCTGCACGTGCAGATCCACCGTGCGGCTGTCTCCCGGGAAATCGCCGCCCCATACTCCGGCATAGATCTGCGCCCGGTATAACGCCTTGTTTTTGTTCTGATAAAAATAAAGCAGCAGATCAAATTCTTTTGCCGTGAGACTCACGGGGGTCTCTCCTTTTATCACAGTCCGCGCGCTGACGTCGATCCGGATATCCCCGAACGCAATGCCGTTTCCTTCCTTCCCGAACCGGCGCAGCACCGTTTCCACTCTGGCAAGCAGCTCTGCGATTTCAAACGGCTTGGAGATATAGTCCTCCGCGCCTGCCTTCAGCCCCTTCACTCTGTCCGCCGTACTTGTTTTCGCGGTAATAAAAATAACTGGAATATGACAGAGCTTTACATATTCCAGTAATTCATACCCGTCGATGCCGGGAAGCATGATATCCAGCAGAACCAGATCAAAGGTCTGGCTTTCAATCAGATCCGCCGCCTCCTGCCCGTCGCCGGCGCAGGTACAGTGATACCCCTCTCCCAGCAGGCTGAGCTTTATGAGATCTAAGATGGGTTTTTCATCTTCTACAATCAATATTCGGATCACCCGGCACACCTCTTTCCTATATACACGGACATGTTATCTGATATGCTTTAGTATATCCTAAGACTGTATCAAAGTTGTATCTTTTTCAGGACAGCACTCTGCGAAGCACATCCACACCCCGGTGATACGAGCCGTATACCTCGCCGGAGACCGCCTCAAAAAAGTCCGACGCCGCCTTCTGGCGTTCCTTTGCAAGCTGGGCGCCCCGCGCCGTAAAAAAGCGATCATAAATATTCTTTAATTTGTAATGGTATTCTCTGAAAAAAGACGCAGTCTGGGTGTCCCTTCCGTCGTCGATGCTGCCGTCCTCCCTGCGGGTATAGAGGGGTTCTCCCACTACGCCTTCATAAAACAGCGTCCGCGCAATGCCAATGGCGCCCACAATGTCGCTTTTATCCGCGTCAAACAAAATCTTTGCCTCCAGACTTTCCGGAGGCTTTCCTTTCCTGAACCGATGCGCGGCGATGCAGTCCCGCACCTGTCCTGCCCGCTCCGGCGTCCAGCCCTTTTCCGTCAGGAAACGATAGGCCTTTTTACTCCCCACCTCCGCATGACACAGCTTCGGATTTTCATATTGCTCCTGCCTGCCAATATCATGGAGAAGGCAGGCGGCGATGAGAATATCATAATCCACCCCCTTCTCATGCTCCGCAATATCCATCGCCGCATACAGCACGCGATAAATATGCTCTTTGTCATGAGCGGAATCCTGCATACACGCTTTCATATATTCTTCTATTTCCTGATACTGTGATCTTGTCATGTTTTCCTCCATTATTTTTCAGATTTCAGCTTACCCGGGACATTTCCAGCTGGGCTGTCACCAGCCCGTAATAAATGCCCTTCTGCTCCAGAAGCTGCTCATGGCTGCCGATCTCCGCAATCCTGTGATGGTCGATCACCACCAGCCGATCCGCATTTTTCAGCGTGGACAGCCTATGGGCAATGGCAAAGGTCGTGCAGCCGCGGCGGAGACGATCCAGCGCCGTCTGCACCAGATATTCGCTTTCTGTATCCAGATTGGACGTGGCCTCATCCAGGATCAGCAGGCGGGGTTTGTTCAGGATAGCTCTGGCGATGGCAATCCGCTGCCGCTCGCCGCCGGAGAGCATATACCCCTTTTCCCCTACATAAGTCTCATAGCCCGCCGGGGCCCTGCAGATAAAATCATGGGCGTTGGCCGCCTTTGCCGCCTCGATCACTTCCCGGAAGGAAGCCTCCGGACAGGCATACCGGATATTTTCCAAAATGGTGCCGTTAAACAGAAACGTCTCCTGCAGCACCACGCCGATCTGGCTGTGCAGACATTCCACGTCCAGATCGTTGATATTTACGCCGTCAATGGACAGCACGCCGTCATCCACCTGATACAGCCGCATCAGCAGGTTGATCAGCGTCGTCTTACCGCTGCCGCTGGCGCCCACAAGCCCGATCATTTCTCCCGGCCTTACCGACAGGTCGATATGATTCAGCACCGGTTCATAAGACCTGTAACCGAAGGTCACATTCTTGAATTCAATGTTGCCCTGTATCTGTATCTTTTTGGCATTCCGGGCGTTGACGATCTCCTCTCTGGCATCCAGGATATCGTAAATCCGTTCCATGCTCGTAATGGTCTGGGTAAACTGCCGGGCGATCATGGTAATTCTTCTCAGCGGTTCATAGAGCATCGTGGTATAGCTGACAAACTGCATCAGAACGCCGGGGGACAGGCTGCCCTCCAGCACATTCAGGCCGCCGAAATAGGTGGCCAGATACACGCCCATTCCCAGCATAAACGAAAATACCGGCATGCGCACTGCAAAATACAGCTCGTTGCGCATTTCCACCATGGTCTGCTCCTGCGCCAGACGGCGGAAATTCCGGGCTTCCTCCTTTTCCTTTCCATAGGACTTCACAATACTCATACCGGAAAGCACGTCCTGCAGCTGGCTCTCCAGCCGGTCCTTCCGTTTTCTGGCCCGGCGGAATCCCCGCATAACGGGGCCCCTGATGACAACGCTGCCCCAGATCACCACCGGCACAAAGGCAATGGACAACAGCAAAAGCTTCCATGAAATGGTACACATGATCACCGCTGCTACTCCCATCGTCACAAACTCAGAAACGGCATTGGCAAACACCGTCTCCATAAACTGCCGGATCTGCACCGTATCATTCATCACCCGGTTCATCAGCTCTCCCGGCTTCTGCTCCTGAATATAAGACAAAGACAGCCGCTGCAGCTTGGCGAACAGCTTCCCCCGCAGATCTTTACTCATACGGGCGCCCAAAAGGGTGCTGTACCAGCTTCGGAACACTGTCAGCACGATGGTCGCAGCCGTGAGCAGCAGCATCACGCTCACAAAGCGCAGGATATCCGCCATCCCGCCGCTCCGATCCACAAGGGCCGTATCAATGAACTGCTGCTGCACCTTTGGTATAATGATCTGCACGCCGGAGGAGGCAAGCATCAATACGCCAATGAGCAAAAACCGCAGCAGATAGGGCTGGCACATCTCCCGGATCTTGCGGCCGGAATCCTTTTTGCCGCTGCACCGGGGGCAGACGCTGATACCGGGAAGGGCATACCCGCACACCGGGCAGACCTTTTCGTTCTCCATGCTCTCCACTTTGTGATAAACGCCTTTCGCCAGCATGGCGGCGCCTCTTCCCACATAAGAGAACCGCACAAGATGCTTCATGGAAAACCGTGCGGCCCGCACCTTTGTCCCATCCTTTTTTTCGATCACCAGAATTCCGTTGTTGATCAACGTTCTGCTGTAAATATCCTCGCATTGGGACAGCAAAGTCTCATACACTACCCGGTCTTTTTCCGTCACAAGCAGCCGGGTCCTGGTTACCACCACATAGCCGTCCCGCACATAAGCGTGCTTTTCCGACAGATCGTAAGGCACACAATACCAGATCTCTTCCTCGCCGACGCCGATCTTCTGTTTCGTTTTTTCATCCAAAGAAAACAATAGATTCATACACCATCACCCTTACATCTTATAAAAAGATGTCCAGTTTTTTCCGTTCTCTGGCCGTCAGCTTGTTCAGATCCGGGATCTCATAACGGTTTCCTTCCAGATCCTCTATGATCACTCTTGTCTCCGACAGCTTGATAAAGGCATTTTCGTTGGTGCGGATAACAAATCTGCTCCTTCCAGCGTCTGTCTCCACATCAAAATAGGAACTTCCGCCCTCTTCCCGAATACTGTTGATCTTTTTGATCACCGGCGTAAAATAACGGATCTCCAGCTGCTCCTGCATATACGCTCTGGCATTTCCCTGAAAATCCCGGGCCAAATCCTCGATCATGCCGATCTCCCGTGCTTCCTCATCTGCTGTCCGGACGGAAATGTATTGATCTTCCCCGGAAAAGGGAAATGTGCGCACCAGCTGCACATTTTCATATTTAACACCGCCGGTCTTTATGTTCAGGAACCCGCCGCCGGTTTTTTCTACCTCCGTGTTTTTGCTGTTTAAAAAAATAATCTCCAGTTCTTTTTCCATGTCAATCCCCATTCCGGAGCGTTCTGCGCGACGGGGCGATGAGAAATTCGTAAATGCCATTTCTCATCTGCCATCAGAACAATTTGTGACGCTCCGACACAAATTTCCGTGTGAAAAATAAGCTATCCAGCTTATTTTTCATACTAACCTCTTTTTCCGGATCGCCCGCCCAGCGGCAAACGTCCTTTACTCCAGCCCTCTCATGGCAAGCGCCGTCGTCTGCAGTTCCATCAGATGGGCAAAAATCCCGTTTTTCTGAAGAAGCTCTTCATGGGTGCCCTCTTCCTCGATCCTTCCGTGTTCAATGACGATCAGATAATCCGCATCCCGGAGGGTAGACAGCCTGTGGGCGATAGAAAGGGTGGTGCGGTTCTTCGTCAGATAGGAAATGGATTTCTGGATCGCCCGTTCCGTCTCTGTGTCCACCGCTGCGGTGGCCTCGTCCAGGATCAGGATCTTCGGATCCGCAAGAATGGCCCTCGCAATGGAAATCCGCTGCCGTTCGCCCCCGGAAAGGGTTCTTCCCGAAGCGCCGATCACCGTATCATATCCATCCGGCATTTTGCAGATAAAATCATGGGCGCTGGCCAGCACCGCCGCCCGAATGATCTCCTTTTTGGAGGCGCCGGGCTTTGCATAGGCAATATTTTCCGCTACCGTCCCCATAAAGATATACGTCTCCTGACTGACCATGGCCACATTTCTCCGAAGATCGGTAAAGGAAAATTCCCGGATGTTCACACCGTCAATGCAGATACTTCCCTGATCCGTCTCATAAAGACGGGAGATCAGATTGACAAGGGTGGTCTTGCCCGCGCCGGAACGTCCCACAATGCCAAGCATTTTCCCCGGCTCCACATGAAGATTGATATGCTGCAGTACCGGTCTGCCCGGCTCATAGCCAAAGGTCAGATCCGTGATGCGGATCTCTCCTTTCACAGATTCCATAGATACCGGATGCCGGCTTTCTACAATTTCCGGTTCTGCGTCGATAATGGCAAAGATGCGGGCCGCGGAGTTCATGCTTGCCGCCCACTGTCTGGAAGCCTGGGATGCCAGCCGGAGCAGCGGATTCAGCTGGGTCACATAACTTGCAAAAGAGATCAGATGTCCATAACTGATCTGCCGGTCGTGAAGCACCAGATAACTCCCGAAGCCCCATACCAGCAGGGTGATCGCCCGCTCCAGAAACGTATAGGCCGCATTGACTTTATTGAAATTCGCGGTGATGGCTACTTCCGCATTCTGCACCTCATTATTTACTTTCTCAAAAGCAGCGACTTCCCGCTGCTCCTGTCCAAAAGACTTTACCACCCGAACGCCGGTAATGTTGTCGTTGAGCTTGGCCGTAATGTCCCGCTCGGCCCGGTGCCGGCGGCTGAACAGGATATGTCCCCTTGTCATCATCACCAGATGTATAAGTACCATAAAGGGAAGCAGGCACAGGGAAACAAGGGCCAGCTGCCAGTCCATGGCAAACATAATGATGCAGGTAGCGATCAGGGCGGGCACCTGCGTCAGAATCTCCGGAAGAAAATCAATAAAAAATCCCGTAACCTGTCCCGCGTCTGATATCACTCTTGTCATCAGGCCGCCGGTGCGGTTGCTGTGAAAAAAGCGCATGGAAAGCCGGCCCATGGAACGGAACACCTGATTTTCCAGTTCCAGGATCACATGAGGCACCACTTTTGCATTGATATAGGACTGCACGGCCAGCAAAAACTGCACCAGCAGCTTGGTGACCACCATTGCCAGCACGACAAGGCCCAACGCCAGTGCAAATCTTCCGCCCGGCAATTTGAAAAACTTTATCACTGCCGGGTTTTTGGAAAACACCTGATCATAGAGTATAGTACCGTTCAGATAAGGGTACAGCATATTGCACACCGCCGCGCCCAGATAGGTAAACATCATCACCACAATGGCCGGAATATGCGGTTTGAAATATTTCAGGATCCGCCAAAAATAATAAAATGATTTTTTACCGCCGAAAGGTCCCGCTACCCCCGGGCGTCCTTCGCCTTCCGGAGGTCCTCCGGGCCGCCGGCCTCCCGCCGGCCTTGTACTTCCGGCCGGGTGTTTGTTCTTCTGCTCTTTCAATCTATCTCCTCCGGGGAAATTTCCCGTACTGATACCGCAGAAACTGCCATTCTTCCCATGGAAAGCGGCACATCCGCCTGCTCCAGATCTCCAAGCTCTCCCCATTTTCCACAGTCTTCCAGCGTATTATAGGGCAGCGTGGTCTTGGAGGCAAACAGGAGCCGTTCAACGCTGCATACAGACAGATTAAACTTAAAGCGTCCCTGATGCACCTTGCCCTCCTGCTCGGTCTTTATCGTATATTGATTGGTATACCGGTTTCCCTTCACCGTCACCGTCATCCATTTTCCCTTTTCGTACGGGCAGAACGTGTCATATCTGCCGCCGTTTTTCACCACGATCATACCGTCGTTCCGAAAATAAAACCGCACCGCCTCACTGCCCCGGCGATCCTGCAGCTCCACTGTAAATGCGGTTCTGTCATCCTGCCCCTCCGGCATCAGCCGCAGCACGGCCTCAAAGATCTCCTTTTCGGGAAATACCCGCATGGCCCGGCAGCGATCGTAGGGATCGCTGTCATAGAGAGTCAGGCTCTGCCCCGATCCGTCCGGCGCCTCCTCAATCCGCACCGGGGACCAAAGGGGCACATACAGATTCCATCCTTTGACAAAATGCCCGGGCGCCCATTCTGCAAAATCCTCCTGCAATTCCTCTGTCTCTGTCCCCCGCAGAGGAAGCTCGGTGGCGCTGACCCATACATCTTCCTTATTCACCGTATAAGCAAGCCACAGTCTGTGATCGTCCGGCCTGGGATTGTGTTCCACGATCCCCCGGATATACTGCGGCCCTAAGTTTTTATAAAGTCCCGCATATTTGTGGGGCGATACCTCCGGCGTCACCGCAAGCAGATCGTCAAAATCCTCCCCGTTCTCCCCTGAGATCACCGCAATGGGCCACCGGTGCGCGCTGTCCGTGGAGGGATTATAGGCCAGCGCGTAACGTCCGTCCGCCGTCCGCTGCCCCCATACCTTTCCCGTGGAGGTTTCTATGGAGTAGTTGGCTTTTTTGGGCTCCCAGCTCTCTCCTTTGTCAGAGGACCGGGTCACCAGGGAATTTTTGTACACCCCCAGCACATCCCCGCCGGGCAGGGTGTAGTAGGAAAGGGCTTCCGCACCGGGCTGGGTGAAAAATTCCCTGTCCAGACGCTCTTCCTCCCACATTTGCTGAGTCACCAGCCTGTTGCCCAAAAGTTCCTGACAGGCCGCCACAAAACCGGCGTCGCCGCTCTCCGAAAAATGGGGATAATTGTGTGTATTTTCTCCGGAATAACCGGCCTTCTCATTGAAGCGCAGAAAATAAATATCCGAAAAAGTAAAATCCTCATAAACCTCCCGCACCACTCTGCCCACTCCATAGCCGTTGTTGGGCGCAACGGTATCGTCCGGCGCGATGCCGTAAAATCCGGTTGCCAGAAGCCGGTCATCCGAGGACACAAAAAAACTCATGCGCTGGTGCATCACACAGTCCACTCGCTCTTTTGTGAGCAGCTCCTTCTTAGGGCCTATGTAGGGCGCGCTTGATACGCTGATGGGCGGAAACAGCACCACCGGCCTGCTCCACACCGCGCCGTCTTCGGAGCGGGCGATCAGCGTCTGAGAGGGAGGTACATGCTCGCTCACCGGATCCGACAGATAATCCACATAAAAATGCCCCCGCCAGTAGGCCAGCATCGCCGCGTGATTGTATGTCCAGCCAAAGCCGTCCGTGGAACGGGACACCTCTTTGCAGGCCCGCATTACCTGAAAACAATGGGTTCCCACAGCATGGCGCAGGGCGCCGTCCTGAAACCGGACGTCTGCCTTTTCCTGATTATGACAACGGATCCAATCCTTTTCAAAATAGTTTTGTCTTTTCATCTATTCCTCCCCCAACTTTTCAAAATACTACCTTTATTTTAATCGAAAGCCGCCTGATGCGCAAGAAAGATGTGTGATTCTTTTGTGTTCTGTACGTCCGGGGCGTCCTCTTTGCTTTTCTTCCCGGATTTTCCGGAGCATCCTCTCTCTTTCGCCGCCTGTTCCGTTTACTTGATTTTCCAGAATTGTTTTACAATTTTGTTTCGTTTTTTGCCGTTTTTTGATTTTATGTTTGTCAATAGAAATTACAAAATTTTTCATATTTCGAGCATTTTTATAAATTTTTACCAAAACTTTTATTCTTTTTTGACTCTGAAATTCATTTTTTTTCGACGAAAAATTCTGTGGATAATGTGGATAAGTTCGTGTATAAGTCCAAAAGTCCTATTTTCTTATAAAATTGAATGTGGATAACTTTTCTCAAAATGTTTCCAAAATGCCCTTGTATTTTCCAAATTGTGCAGATTGCACGAATCTGCTTTTTTCTCGCATCCCCCAGGGCACGTGGGCTTTCCTCTGCGGGAATATTTCTATGACGGACAAACAATAAACCCCGGGCAGGCAGCCGCCTGTCCGGGGAATCTTGATCAGATTTAATAATATCTTACAAACTTGTAAGGGGTCTGGTAATTGTAGCTGGATACGATGATACCCTTTCTTGAGTTTGCCGCATGTACGATCTGTCCGTTGCCGATGTAGATCGCCACATGGCTTACTCTTCCGCCACTTGTATAGAATACCAGATCTCCGGGCTGCAGATTTGCGGAAGAAACGCTTGTTCCGCCTGAAGACTGTGCCGCTGCCGTCCTTCCGGCAACGCTGATGCCGCAGTCACTGAATACAGACATTACAAAGCCTGAACAGTCAGCGCCGTTCGTCAGGCTTGTCCCACCCCATGAATAAGGGTTGCCTACAAACTGAAGCGCATAATCTGCGATCTGCTGTCCCTTGGAAGAATTTGAGTAGCTGTCCGCACTTTCATATTCCCTGGAACTCTCGGACTCATTTGAAGAAGACTCGGACTGAGAAGAACTGTTATTCTGCTGTTCTTCCTGTCTTGCGGTCTCAGCTGTGTTTGCAGGCTTGTCCGCTGCTGCGGAACCGCTTCCCTGCGCCGCCTCATTAGAAGCTGCCACGGAATTCTGCGCCTCTGCCGCCTGCTTCGCGGCTTTCGCATCCGCTTCTGCCTTTGCCTTTGCAGCGCGCTTCTCCTCTTCCAGCTTCTGCTGTGCCTTGAGCGCTTCTTCTTCAGCCTGGATCCTTGCCGCTTCTTCCTCTAATGTCTCAGCTGTTTTAAACTTCGTGGACAGTTCAACTTTATCCGCCTGCATATAGCCTTCGGAACCTGCATAGGTCACTCGTACAAACTCGCCCACTTCCTCAACCACCTGAACGGTCTCCTGAGGCTCCGCGATGAACAGAACCTGAGAGGAAACGTCCATAGCCGCGTAAATATTGGCCGTCTCTTTTGCCGTAGCGATCCGCTGTCCAACAGTCTTGCCCAGCAGCTGTGCCTCTTCGCCCTCCACGATGCAGTCCTTCTTTACATAGCCGGTCACATTTCCTGATGTCACCTGATACCAGCCGCCTGCATCCTTCAGGATCGTTGCAGCCGCATTGTCATACAGCTTGCCCACGATCTCGGCGTTCTCATTTGCCGCTGCGCGCACATTTACATAACCGTCAACCTGCGCAATCACAATCTTTCTGTACTCTTCGCTCACCTTGGATACAGATTCAATTAACGCTGTATCTGCTGATGAAACTGCATATTCATCTAAAGTAAGTGTTACGCCTGCACTGGGCAGCTTTGAGTCTGTAGTACAGTAATCGCTCAAAATACCAGCGATTCCACCTGCCGGAAGATCCGCCGCTGTATTTCCGGCGCTGCCAAGCACCGTTGTCCCTGCGATCAGGCACGTACTAAGTATACAGCAGGCTGTCGTCTTCATTACTAACTTTCTCATACGAACCTCCATACTTTCCTTTCCTTGTCAAATTTATCGCATTTTTGTTACGAAAATATTACAACACATGAAGTATAATAGCATGGAGATCCAGATCTGTCAACCTTTTCTGTTATTTTTTTGTAAAATCTATCCTTTTTTTATGACCTTTTTTTCATATACGCAACATTTTTTCAGTTTTTTTGTTACAATTCCACAAGATAATCCTGCACGCTGGTCACCGCGTTGGCGCCGTCCGCCGCCGCTGTCAGGATCTGGCGAAGCCTCTTGGTGCGGATATCTCCCGCGGCAAAGATCCCTTTCCGGTCCGTCACGCCGTCCTCGCCGGCAATGATGTAACCGCCCTCGTCCATGGACGGCAGCCCTTCCGGAAGCTCTGTATTGGGTTTGATCCCCACTGCAATGAACACGCCGTCTGTTTCCAGAGACCGATATTCGTCCTTTTTCAGATTATATAATTCCACACCCTCTACCATGTCGCTGCCCTTGATCTCTTCCACAACCGTGTCCCAGAGGATCTCTACATTTGGAAGAGACAATAATTTTTCCTGCAGGCTCATCGCAGCCCGCAGCTGATCTCTTCTGTGGATCAGATACACCTTTTTGCAGCCTCTTGCCAGAAAGATCGCGTCTTCTGCCGCCACGTCTCCGCCGCCTACCACGCATACCGTGCGGTTGCGGAAAAAAGCACCGTCGCAGGTAGCGCAGTAGGAAACGCCCATGCCTGCCAGCTCCTCTTCTCCTTTGACGCCAAGCTTCCGGTGTACCGCGCCGCCTGCAAGAAGCACGGCCCTGGTCTCATAAGTCCCCTTGTCCGTCACAACCTCTTTGAAGGATTCCCGGTCTTCGATCCGAAGGGCCTGCTCCTGTTTAAAAACGGCGCCCAGCTGATCCGCATGCTCCCGGAACTTATCCGCTAAATCTATTCCACTGATGCCGGGAAATCCCGGATAATTGTCTACTTCATAAGTATTGACAACCTGTCCGCCGCTGAGCGGCTCCTTTTCCAGAACCAGCGTGTACAATCTTGCCCGCTTCGCATAGATGGCCGCGGACACACCTGCCGGACCGGCGCCGATAATGATCAGATCATACATGATATCCCTCCGTTTTCCTTGCAATTTCTATCTGAATATTATACCATATTTTCAGAATAACAAACAAGAAAAAATGGAGGTTTTCATGAAAGCAAAAACAGCATTGATCACAGGGGCTTCCCGGGGCATTGGACGCGCCGCGGCAGAGCGCTTTGCGGCGGCGGGATACCACCTGATCTTAAACTGCATACACAGGGAGGATCTTCTGCAGGATCTCTGCAGCCGTCTGTCCGCGCAGTATCATGTCCGCTGCCTTCCTTTCAAAGGAGACGTGGCGGATCCGGAGCTCTGCGGCCGGATGTTTGCGCTGGCGAAGACGGAATTTGCCGGTCTGGATGTCCTTATCAATAACGCCGGTATCAGTTCCATCGGGCTTATGCAGGATCTGTCTCCCTCCCAGTGGGATCAGATCATCCGCACAAATCTTTCTTCTGTATTTTACTGCTCCCGCCTTGCCGTTCCCCTGATGCTTTCCGCCGGACAGGCAGGGCGGGAAAGCAGGGGCAAAATCCTCAACGTTTCCTCCATCTGGGGAGAGGACGGTGCTTCCTGTGAGACAGCCTATTCCGCCTCCAAGGGCGGCGTCAATGCTTTTACCAAGGCGCTTGCAAAAGAACTGGCGCCCAGCAGCATTCAGGTGAACGCCCTTGCATGCGGCGCCATCGACACAGATATGAACCGTCATCTCACAAAAAACGACCTGCAGGCACTCGTGGAAGAGATCCCTGCAGGCCGTCTGGGCGCCCCTGACGAGGCTGCCCGGATGCTGCTTCTGCTGGCCGAGGCTCCCGCCTATCTTACCGGCCAGATCATCACCCTGGACGGCGGCTGGCGCTAACTGCCGGCCGCCTCTCAAACAACAATTCTTATGTTACTTTTATTCTGCCGGTGCAAACTGGTCTTTTCCTACCATGCACATAGGGCACTCAAAGTCTTCGGGAACATCTTCCCATTTTGTACCGGGCGCAATGCCGCCCTCGGGATATCCGGCTTCCTCGTCGTATTCCCATCCGCATACTTCGCATACATATTTCATTGTCATTTCCTCCTTTATATATATTGATAAAATTTTTTATCCCCGCTCAGATACTTCTTTTTGTTTTTCTGCACTAGTATTGGCAGAATCTTTTCTTTTTACTGTCCCAGTTTTTTCCAGCCCCGTACCGAAAGCATAGCCTGTCAGCACGGACAGCACCATAAAGATCAGATACAGGGTTTTCCTGTGTCCTTCCTGCAAAAGGGTCTGCACAAAAGGGGCCTTCGCGATCAGATTGTTGATCAACAGCAGGTGCCATAGATAAATGCTGTATTCATATTTTGATATCCACAAAAACAGCTTTACCACAGGATTTTTCTCCGGAACCGGAAGATTGGCGCCGAACCACATCATCACTCCCAGCAGCAGCGCCATTCCGCTGTGCCACAGGTAACCGGAAGGGTTGTCGATGTGAATACCAAACCTCTGTCCCGCAAAGGAAAGAGCGATGACCCCGACTCCCGCCGCCAGCAGTCCGGACAGATACAGCCATGATTTTTCTTTTGGCCTGTGCAGCCCCAGATACGCCACAGCCATTCCCGCCCCAAAATTATCCAGCGCAGTGGGCAGCTGCCTTCCCGCAAAAAAATGCAGAGAACTGTCGGAGGCTGGATCGGGAAGGAGCCAATGATAGATTCCCGCCTTCACAGCCACGGTAAAAAACACACAGGCCGCCAGCATCCACAGGCCCCATTTTTCAAAAGCCCGGAAGAGCAGAATCGCCACCAGATAAAATTGAAAAATCACACCCATGGTCCATAACACACCGTTGATGGCCCCGAAATAACCGGGAAACCAATTGTGAATCAAAAGCAGATGGGTAATGACATTTCCCGCCCCGCTGCCGGAAAGGGTGCCTGCTCCCTCTGTCAGGAGCAGCGTCGCCAGCAGGCAGAGCAGATACGGTGGCATGATCCTTCGAAGCCGCCTTTTCATAAACTCGCCGAACCGCAGCGAACCCTTTTGGGCAGAATGATACAGGGAATAATAGATCCCATAGCCGCTCAGGGCAAAAAACGCGGTGACGCCGATCTCTCCCCCAAGGGAGACCATCGTGGTCAACAGACGGCTGCGAAAGGGGACAGCGCCGCACTGCACCCAGCCGTGATACAATATAATCAGTAAAATTGACAGCGCCCGAAACAGATCGACCGCAGTGTTTCTCTTTTTCATCGCTTTCCTCATTCCGGCGCATTTACACGGCAGAACAAAACCGCAGGCAGAGCCCCTCGCCGGCAAAGTAATTTTAAGGTCCCGGCTTTTGACGCCTAAGCCTTCTGCTGCTTCTGGGCCTCATAGGCCGCGCGGACCGCTCTGGCGAGCTGGTCGGCACAGGATGTGGAACGCATACCGCATGTATTCCCGCTTAATTTGGATGCGATCTCCTCTACGGTCCAGCCGTCTACCAAAATAGAAATGGCCTTCAGATTGCCGTTGCAGCCTCCCGTAAACTTCACGTTCCGTATCACATCCCCCTCAATATCCAGACTGATGACCTGCGCACAGGTATTTTCCGTGACATAATCGTAGTGCATAAAATCCCTCCATTTTATAATCTTGTATTTTTTACCCTGTCACTACGCCTTCCAGCGCAAGCAGCGTTTGTTTCAGAAGAAGCCCTCCTGCATAGCCGGTGAGATTCCCGCCGGCGCCCACTACCCGATGGCAGGGGATGATGACGGAAATGGGGTTATGTCCCACAGCGCCGCCTACCGCCTGAGGGGACATGCAGTCCAGTCCTCTCCGTGCCGCGATCCGTCCGGCGATCTCCCCATAAGTCGTCACCGACCCATAAGGGATCTCCAGCAGGAGCCTCCACACTTCCTGACGAAAAGGGCTGCCCATAGGCGCAAGGGACAGCTCCTCCGGCCCAGGCCGTTCTCCCGCAAAATAGCGGGTGAGCCACTGCTCTGTCTGCTTCAGGATCCGGGTTTCCCGCCGGGGTATTTCCCCGACGCCCTCCTGCTTCAGGCTGTCCTGAAAATATTTCTGCCCATTAAACCACAGGCCCACAAGGGCTTCTCCCCTGCATACCCCGGTCATTTTCCCGACAGGCATATCATATTCCATACTGTAAAACAATGTGTACCCCCGTTTTCCGCAGCCGCCCCGCACAGCAGGCACAGGACGCTTCCCTAAGACCATACCACGTTTTGGAAAAAGTTGCAATCACAAGTGTACATGCAGAAGCAGAAGCCACGCCAGCCCATAATAGGCCACCACCGCCACCAGATCATTTACCGTGGTGATCAGAGGCCCGGAGGCCACTGCCGGATCGAACTTCAGCTTATGGAGCAGCATCGGCACAACCGTCCCCAGCAGGCTGGATATGACCATAGAGGCCACAAGGGAAAGCCCCACGCAGCCAGAGACCAGAAATGCGTAACTCCATGGATAATGCCTGAACAATCCGATATACAGGCCCACAAAAACAAATGCCAGCGTCCCGATGAACAGGCCATTGCAGAACCCTACCCGCAACTCCTTGAGCACAAATCCAAATTTCTGTCCCGCTCCCAGCTCTTCATCCATCAGCACGCGGATGGTCACAGCCAAAGACTGCGTCCCCGCATTTCCCGCCATATCCAGTATCATGGACTGAAAACAGATCACCAGCGCTACTTCCGCTACCACATGTTCAAACATGCCCACCACCGTGGACACGCCTATGCCCAGAAGCAGCAGGATGAGCAGCCATGGCATCCGTTTTTTGATACTCTCCAGAGGCGGCTCCCGCAGCTCCTCCTCGGAAGTCAGACCTGCCAGCTTGGCATAATCGTCGCTGAGGGCGTCGTCCACCACTTCCACCATATCCTGAGACGTAATCACGCCCAGAATCTCTTTATCCTCATTCAGCACCGGAATAGATTCCTCCCCATAATCCATGATCCGGTCAAGACAATCGGCAATCTTCTCCCTGTGCCCCACATAAGGATAGGAGGTACTGATCAGCGGCTCCAGCTCCGTCCGGATGCCGGCAATGATCAGATCCTTCAGCTCCAGCGCGCCGCAGTAGATCCCCTTCTCATCGCACACATAAATGGCGGATATATTGTCATTCTTTTCCGCCTGCGCTACCAGCGCCTTCCGTGCTTCCTGAACCGTCATATTCCTGCGGACCAGAATAAAATTTGTAGTCATCTTGCTGCCGATCTCATCTTTCTCATAAGAGTCCAGCAGCTTCAGATCCGCACAGGTTTTGGTGTCCAACATACGCATCAGCCGCTGCCGGAAAGGTTCTTCTATCTCCTCCAGCGCATCCAGCGCCTTGTCCGGGTCCATACGGCCGATCACCTTCGCTGCCTTCTGTATGTCCAGTTCCTTCAGATACTGTCCCGCATCGTCAACATAAGAAAGTATTTCGGCGATCCGTTCCCCATCCAGTATGGCGCACAGACGGATCCGCTCCGATTCCGACAGCAGCGTAAACGCGCTGGCGATATCATTCTCATGGAAATCCTCCAGCCGCCGTATCAGCTCCTCTTCTTCCGTGCCGCTTTTGATCAGCGCCAGCAGCTCCTCTATATAATTGTGTTCGTTCACTATGATCTTTTCCATGATTGTATTGTAGGCAAATCCTTCCGTCCTGTCAAGCTGCAGAGAACGGACAGTTTTTGAATCTTTTCATTGTCAACGGCTAAAACTTCCTATATAATGAAACATACAGACAGGTTGCACGACGTCATTGGATAAGACAAGAAAGGAACACACAGTATGGGCGGTATTTTCGGTGTTGTATCAAAAGAAGATTGTGTCATGAACTTATTTTTTGGGACGGATTATCATTCCCATCTCGGAACCCGGCGGGGAGGCATGGCTGTTTACGGACCCCGCGGCTTTGACCGGGCCATCCATAATATTGAAAATTCTCCCTTCCGCACGAAATTTGAACGGGATGTGGCGGAACTGGAAGGCAACATGGGCATCGGCTGTATTTCCGACAGCGAGCCCCAGCCTCTGCTTGTGCAGTCCCACTTAGGCAGCTTCGCCATCACTACGGTGGGACGCATCAACAATGAGCAGGAGTTGGTGGCGTATTCCTACAAAAACGGCTCCACTCATTTTCTGGAAATGAGCGGCGGCGGCGTGAATGCCACGGAACTGGTGGCGTCGCTGATCAATCAGGAACATTCCATTGTGGAAGGTATCCGCCACGCGCAGCAGCTGATTGACGGAAGCATGAATATTCTGCTGCTGACCAAAGACGGCCTGTATGCCGCAAGGGACCGTCTGGGCAGAATGCCGGTGGTTTTGGGTAAGAAACCGGGTTCTGTCTGCGCCTCCTTTGAGAATTTTGCCTACTACAATCTGGGCTATCAGGATTACAGGGAGCTTGGGCCCGGTGAGATCGTATTCATTACGCCGGATGGTGCGGAGACTGTAAGCCGCCCCGGGGAGGACATGCAGATCTGCAGCTTCCTCTGGGTCTATTACGGCTATCCCAATTCCTCCTACGAAGGTGTCAATGTAGAGGAAATGCGTTACCGCTGCGGCAGCATGCTGGCCAAACGGGACAACGTCAGCCCGGACTATGTGGCGGGCGTACCGGATTCCGGCACGGCCCATGCCATCGGCTATGCCAACGAATCCGGCATCCCCTTTTCCCGGCCTTTTATCAAATATACCCCCACGTGGCCCAGATCCTTCATGCCGGCCCATCAAAGCCAGCGGAATCTCATCGCCCGCATGAAGCTGATCCCGGTACACAGTCTGATCAAGGGCAAAAGTCTGGTACTGATCGACGACTCTATCGTACGGGGTACCCAGCTTCGGGAGACTACGGAATTTCTGTATCAGAGCGGCGCAAAAGAGGTGCATGTGCGCCCCGCCTGCCCGCCTCTTGTTTACGGCTGCAAATACCTGAATTTCTCCCGTTCCAAATCCGATCTGGATCTGATCACCCGGCGGATCATCTTAGAGCGGGAAGGGGACAGGGCTGAAGATATGCTCAGCGACTACACTGATCCCAACAGTACCAATTATCAGGAGATGGTGGAGGAGATCCGCAGGCAGCAGAACTTTACCAGTCTGCGGTATCACCGGCTGGACGACATGGAACAGTCCATCGGGATCCCGCCCTGCAAACTCTGCACCTATTGTTTTAATGGAAAAGAATAGACGGAACATTTAAACTTATGCGAACGATATGGAGGAATGATCTATGAGCGATTACAGCCATTACAATATCAGCACCAAATGCGTACAGGGCGGCTATACGCCCGGCAACGGGGAACCCCGTCAGATTCCCATTATCCAGTCCACAACCTTTAAGTATGCCACCAGTGAGGAAATGGGCAAGCTGTTCGATCTGGAAGAATCCGGATATTTTTATACCCGTCTGCAGAATCCCACCAATGACATGGTGGCCGCCAAGATCTGCGAACTGGAGGGCGGTACCGCAGCCATGCTGACTTCATCCGGTCAGGCAGCCAATTTTTATGCCATTTTCAACATTGCCACCTGCGGCGACCATGTGGTTGCCAGCTCCACCATTTACGGCGGCACTTATAATCTGTTCCATGTAACGATGCAGAAAATGGGCATTTCGTTTACCTTTGTTGATCCCGACTGTACTGAGGAAGAACTGAACGAGGCTTTCCAGCCCAATACCAAAGCCGTATTCGGAGAGACCATTGCCAACCCGGCGCTGACGGTACTGGACATTGAAAAGTTTGCCAGAGCGGCCCACGCCCACGGCGTCCCCCTCATTCTGGATAATACCTTTGCCACTCCCGTCAACTGCCGGCCTTTTGAGTGGGGCTGCGATATCGTCACCCACTCCACCACCAAATATATGGATGGGCACGGCGCAGGCGTCGGCGGCTGTATCGTGGACAGCGGCAGATTCAACTGGCTTGCCTACAAGGACAAATTCCCCGGTCTCACCACGCCGGACGACAGCTATCACGGCGTGACATACGCAGAGAAATTCGGCCTGGAGGGCGCCTTTATCACCAAATGTACCGCTCAGCTGATGCGGGATTTTGGTTCTATCCAGTCTCCTCAGAACGCCTTCCTGCTTAATCTGGGTCTGGAAAGTCTCCATGTACGGATCCCCAGGCACTGTGAGAACGGTCTTGCGGTGGCTTCCTTTTTGAAGGATCATCCGAAGGTTTCCTTTGTCATCTATCCGGGGCTGGAAGGAGACAAGTATTATGAACTTGCCAGAAAATATATGCCAAACGGCACCTGCGGGGTAGTTTCCTTCGGCTTTGCCGGCGGACGGACTGCCGCGGAAACTTTTATGAAACATCTCCGGCTTGCCGCCATTGAAACCCATGTGGCGGATGCCCGCACCTGCTGTCTCCATCCTGCTTCCGCCACTCACCGGCAGATGAACGATCAGGAGCTGGCGGCCGCCGGGATCACCCCGGATCTGGTGCGTATGTCCTGCGGTCTGGAGGATGCGCAGGATCTCATCGCCGACATCCGGCAGGCATTGGAGCAGGTCTGATCACGGATGCTGCCCCTGCAGATTCACCCAAGACCCAATGTCCAAAATAAAGGAGCTGCCTCTGGTGCTATGAGGCAGCTCTCTCTCTGTTTTTCACTTTATTTTTCTGTTCAGAATACGCCCGTGGCACGGTTCAATATGGTCGCGCTGGCCCTGTTGGCAAACTTCGCCGCAATTCTCGCCCACAGCAGTGTAAAAGCCACACAGAAAATCAGGCAAATCCGGTTCCCAATCCTGCGCCGATCCCGGCGATAAAACAGATCATAAACTGATACAATCTCTGACACCCGCTCTCTTTCAAAAAGTTTCGATGACCCCTGCCTTTGCTTGCATACCAAAATGGAATCGACTATAATGATCATAAGAAATTCTGCAAAAGAAAAAAGGAAGGCGGTCATTCTATGGATCAAACATTGAAAAAACAATATATCGCAGAAACAAATCATGGTATCCCCGCAAAAGACGCCCTGCAGAAGCTAAAGGCCGGCAATCTGGCCTATCTGGACGCAAAGACCTGCGCCGGCGATATTTCACCGGACATCCGCAGCCGTACCTGCCGCGAAGGGCAGCAGCCTTATGCCGTTATCGTTGCCTGCTCTGATTCCAGAGTCATACCGGAAAGCATTTTTTCCGCAGGGATCGGCGATCTGTTCGTCATCCGGGTAGCCGGCAACGTCATCGACGATTATCAGCTGGGCAGCATTGAATATGCCGTTTCCCACCTCCATTGCCGTCTGGTGGTGGTACTGGGACATAACCACTGCGGCGCGGTAGACGCCGCCATCAACCACGATCCGGAAGGCTATATCCGGTTTATCACCGATGAGATCCGGCTTGCGATCGGCAGAGAGACCGATGATCTGCGGGCCTGCTGCCTGAACGTAAAGCACAGTGTAGCCGTCATCGAACAGAGTCTGGGCATCCGCCGGGAAGAAGAACAGGGCCTGCAGGTCATCGGCGCGCTCTACCATCTGGAGAACGGCAGCGTGGAATTTCTGTCCTGACGATCCCTATTTTTTACTTTCTGTTTTTACTTTTCAGTTTATCTGATCTGATGGGAATATTCAATAGCACGATGGCAAGAAAGATCAGAAAAATGCCCGTGATGTTTTTCCAGCGAAGTACTTCCCCGAAAATGACAATGCCCACAACGGCGGCCACCATAGGCTCCGCAAATGCCAGCACGGATGCCTTTCCCGCCTCTATATCCTGCAGGCCGACGGTATAGAACAAAAACGGCAGCAGCGTAGATAAGATACCCAGCCCCAGTCCTGACAATACAGAGGCGCTGTCTTCCGCCAGTGCTGTGACGAGGACAGGCAGCTTTACAAAGGGAGCTAATCCTGCTGACGCCACCACAAACGTATAAAAGATGACCGTAAACGGATGATATTTTTTCAGAGCAACCTTTCCGAAAATGCTGTACAGGGCATATCCGAGCCCGGAACCGATTCCGGTCAGAAAAGCAAACGCCGGAATCTCTCCGCCGGCAAATCCGCTGACCAATATACACCCCGCGAAGGCAAATACAATGGCAAAAATCTTCTGCCCTGTAATTTTTTCTCCAAACAGGCACGCTGACATGAGCATCACAAAACAGGGCGCCGTGTATAGCAAAATGGATGCGGCTGCCAGCGTGGTATGGGAGATCGTAATAAAATAACATACATTGAAAAATACAATGCTGAGGAGTCCCGTTCCAAGAAAGATCCAGATATCCTTCAGTCTTATCCGAAAAAGCCCCGGATCCTTACACAACAGCAGCAGACCGATCCCCACCGCGACCAATATACTTCTGATCCACGTGATCTGCATGGGGTCAAACCCGGCTTTCGCAAGGGGTCTGGAAAAAACGCCGATCATACCCCAGCCTGTGGCTGCGATCAGGACCAGGATCACAGCTATGGTTGTCTTATGTTCTTTCTTCATTTTTCACACTTTCCAGTCGTCATTTCCCCGCAGGCGCCGCTTTTTCATGCCTTCCTTCACAGGCGTCTCCGCACCCGCGGCGAGATATTTTCCAAGATGAAATTCTTTATTTTTCACAGGGATCTTCATCCCCTGGTCGGATCATAATCCATCCTGAAAACTGGTAAATGCGCCGGATTCTTTCTCCGGCAGACCATAGGTTTCTTTCCCCAGATGGATCGCTTTGATCAGAAACGCCATATTCCTTCCCAGATTTCTCATTGTCTGCAGCCCTTCCAGATCCTT
>CANQNE010000034.1 GCA_947625135.1 uncultured Lachnospiraceae bacterium | reverse complement strand
ATAATAGACCGTTTGCAAAAAAAGTCAATTAAGCGGAACATTGGGGCTTGCATAACAGGATTCCTTTATGTTAGAATAGGATAAAATGTGACAAAATAGGGAAGCTATTGTTACGGAGGTTATATGTTGACAGGGATGGTTGATGTACATTGTCACATTTTGCCGGGGGTTGACGACGGCGCAAGGACGCCGGCGGACACAAAGGCCATGTTGGAAATGCAGTATGAGCAAGGCGTGCGCAGGATTATCGTGACGCCTCATTTGCGGAGAGATATGTTTGAGACACCGGCAGATGTGATAGAAGAAGCGTTTTTAAAGACAAAGGAGCTTGCACGGCAGGTAGCCGGGGATCTGATGCTGTATCTGGGCTGTGAGTATCACGTGACCAGTGAGATGACGGAAGTGCTCCGGAATGACTGGCGTCGGAGGATGGCCGGTACCAAATATGTGCTTACCGAGTTTTCCGGCAGCGCGTCCTTTGAGTCGATCCGGAAAAAGGTGAATGAAATCCTCCAGTATGGGTTCCGGCCGATTGTCGCCCATGTAGAGCGGTGCATGGGTCTGGCGGAAAAGCCGGAGAATCTGGACGAGCTGGCGGAGATGGGTGCTTATGTACAGGTAAACGCGTCAAGTGTGATCGGCGAGGACGGCCGGACAGTGAAAGCCTTCTGCAAACGGATCATTAAAGACCAGCAGGTTCACCTGATCGCTTCAGACGCCCATGACTGCAAGCGGCGGGCACCGAATCTGGGCGCCTGCGCGCAGTATCTGTCAAAGAAATTCGGAGACGCAGTTGCGGAAAAACTGCTGATTACCAATCCGACCAAACTGATTTCGAACGATTATATGTAGGGAGAGAAAAAGAATTATGGAAACAACGCAACGAAACGATGAATTGGAAATTGATTTACTGCAGCTGTTTAATGTGATCCGTTCACATTTTCTTGGAATTCTGGTGTGCGGCGTCATGTTCGCGCTGGTGGCGCTGGTGTGTACCAAATTGTTTATCACGCCTCAGTACGTTTCAACGGCAAAAATGTATGTGCTGAACCGTTCCCAGGAATCCTCAAACAGTCTGACAAACAGCGACCTGCAGAGCAGCGCCTATCTGACAAAGGACTACATTGAATTGTGTAAGACCCGGACGGTTACGGAAAATGTGATTTCCAGACTGGGACTGGATCTGACACATGAGGAACTGCTGAAGAAAATGACGGTTTCAGAGACCAATGAGACCCGTGTGATCTCCATCAGTGTGGAAGACCCGGATCCTTATGTGGCATCCCAGATTGCCGAAGCGATCACGGATATTGCTTCCGATCACATACAGAACATTACCGAAGTGCAGGCGGTGCATACCGCAGACAATGCCAATGTGCCGGAGAAGCCCGTGAGTCCCAATACGAAAAGAAATACCCTGATCGGCGGCATTATCGGACTGCTCGTTGCAGGCGCGGCGGTTGTGATCACATTCCTTGTAAACGATACCCTGAGAACTTCCGAGGAAGTAGAGCGTTATCTGGATCTGCATGTACTTGGCTCCATTCCCCTGACACAGTCCGAGAGGGATGCAAAGAAGAAAAAGAAAAAGCACAGATCATCCAAGAACAGAAAACGCAGCAGGTAACATTGCGGCAGATCATGCAGAGAAAGGGTTGGAAACATGAAGAAAGTAAAACTGAAAGACAGGAATTTTAATTATGAAACTTCGGAGGCGTACAAGTCTCTCCGTACCAATATTTTGTTCTGTGGCACCGATAAAAAGGTAATTGCCCTGACAAGCTGCCTTCCCAATGAAGGAAAGTCATCCGTGAGTCTGAATCTGGCGGTTTCTCTTGCGGAGGTTGGCAAGCGCGTGCTGCTGATCGACGCGGATCTGAGAAAGTCCGTATTGCTGAAAGAATTTGAGATTGACAGTGAGATCAAGGGATTTACTCATTTTCTGTCCAAGCAGGCGGCGCTGATCGATGTGATTTACGAAACCAACTATCCGGACCTCCATGTGATCTTTGCGGGACCGTTTCCGCCGAATCCGGCTGAGCTGCTGGGCAGCACCGTATTTAAGGATATGCTCAAAGCAGTGGAATCAATCTATGATTACATTATCATTGATACCCCGCCTCTGGGCAGCGTCATCGACGCGGCTGTCATCGCGGGAGAATGTGACGGCGCCGTGATGGTGATCCGCTATGGCGATGTGAGTTATCGTTTTGCCCGCGATGTAAAGGATCAGCTGGCTAAGAGCGGCTGTCCCATTCTGGGTGTGATCATGAACATGGTAGACACCCATGAAGCGGCTTACGGTTATTATGGGAAATATTACGGCAAGCGTTATGGACGGTATGGCAAATATGGCAAGTACGGCGGCCGGTACGGTCGTTACGGCGGTTATGGCGCCTACGGCGGGTACGGCGCTTATGGACATGAGGACGAAGAAGCAAAGAAATAATACTTGCATTGAAAATAAGGGGATTATAGATCATGAATAAATGGATAGTCAATTTGATGGGTGTCATCTGTATTGCCCTCATAGCAGTGTTTGTTTATATAACCGGTTCAGAAGACCGGAAGGAACCGACCATTACGTTTCCTTCAACAGAGGTGACTTACTCTGAGGGAATGGATAAAGACGTGCTTTTGGAAGGCGTTACGGCAACCGACGATAAAGATGGCGATGTGACGGATTCTGTCCAGGTGACGGCGGTGCTGCCGCTGGAGAACGGAACACAGGCGTGTATCGTTTATATTGCAAAGGATCAGGCAAACAATGTAGCCAAGAAGGAGCGCACCGTGAATTACGAAGGCGGACAGTCCCAGAGCCCGCTGCCGCAGGAGGACACGGGGGCGAATGTCCCGGAGGGATCAGATATGCCTGCTGGGACAGAGGGTGTTCCGGCATCTGCATTACTGACAGATCTTTCGGGAACGCCGACGGCTGAGGATGCCGCGGCGGCACAGGCGGCGGCACAGCAGGATCATGAAGCCCTTCCTGCGGGAAGCCCGCTTATTGTGCTGAAGGCGCTGCAGGTCAATATCGCTGTGGGCGGCAGTTTTTCACAGCTGGAGTATGTCAGCTCCATTACCGATGATAAGGATGACCAGGACAGGTTATTCCGAAACATTATCATTGACGGCGCCTATGACGTCAACACACCGGGCGCATACCAGCTGGTCTATTATGTGACGGATTCAGACGGGAACCGCTCCAATCAGGCAGGGCTTACCCTGAACGTGGTACAGCCTCAGGTTCAATAAACAACATGTACAAAACCTATCAAGGCGCAGGCTGCTCTTTGATAGGTTTTCTTGTGAAACAGGAAAGGTCTCCGGGCGGCCTGTTTTGCAAAATAGGAGAGAAAAAACTATGTTTCAGAAGTTTTATCCTCAAAGGTGCGAGGATTCCCCCTATAATATTGATTTTGAAAAACTGTATGCGCAGGGAGTCCGGGGACTGATCTTTGACATCGACAATACGCTGGTGCCCCACGGCGCTCCTGCGGACGAAAGGGCGGTCAGCCTGTTTGCCCGTCTGAAGGAGTTGGGCTTTCAGGCCTGCCTGCTGTCCAACAATCAGGAGAAGCGCGTGGCGGATTTTAACAGGGAGATTCAGGTGCATCAGGTGTGTGACGCCCATAAGCCTTCAGTGAAAAGTTATCAAAAGGCCATGGAACTGATGGGCACCACAACGTCTGATACGATTTTTATCGGAGATCAGCTGTTTACAGATATTTACGGGGCAAACCGGACGGGAATCCCCACGATTCTGGTGAAACCCATCCATCCGAAGGAGGAGATCCAGATCGTGCTGAAACGATATCTGGAGAGGATCGTGCTGTTCTTTTACAGGCGCGCATGTGAAAAACAGCTTTCCGAAAAGCGGGAAGGAAAGGAAGCGGAAAAAGAATGAAAAAAGAGATTACGGAGAAGACCATTGTCTGCGGTGTGATCGGCGACCCCATCGGGCATACGCTTTCCCCGGTTGTCCACAGTGAACTTGCGGAGGCGATGGGGCTCGATCTGATCTATCTGCCTTTTCATGTAAAGCCGGAGAATCTGGGGGACAGCATAAAAGGCGCTTACGGTCTTGGCATACGGGGCATGAATGTGACGATCCCTCACAAACAGGCGGTGATGGAGCATCTTGCTTTTGTGGATGAAGCTGCCGGCGCCATCGGCGCAGTAAATACCATTGTGCGCCGGGAGGAGGGCTATTACGGCTACAATACAGATCTGACGGGGCTTGACAGGGCGCTTCAGGAGGAACAGATCCGGCTTGCAGGCGCCGATGTGATCATGCTTGGCGCCGGCGGGGTGGCAAATGCGGCGGCATATCTGTGCGGCAGCAGGCAGGCCCGTTCGGTTACCATCTTAAATCGCACCCGATCCCGTGGAGAACGGCTGGCAGCTGTCATGGGCGGCCAGTTTCCAAATACGGTTTACCGAAGCGGCGCCATAGAGGACTGGAAGTCTCTGAAGGGAAGGGAGTATGTCTGTATACAGACTACGTCCCTAGGAATGTATCCCGATACGGAGGCGGCTGTGGTGACAGATCCGGCCTTTTATGAAAAGCTGTCTGCGGCTGCGGATCTGATCTATCGTCCGGAGAAGACCCGGTACATACGGCTGGCAGAGCAGGCCGGGGTGAAAAGCTGCGGCGGGCTTTTGATGTTTCTGTATCAGGCAGTGGCGGCTTTCGAGTATTTTACCGGCGTTACCCCGTCGGAGGAGGCTGTGGATCGGGCAAAGAAGAAGCTGAAAGGAATTTTAAGGGAATGAAGCATCTGATACTGATCGGATTTATGGGCTGCGGGAAAAGCGCCGTTTCAAGGGAACTGTCCAGAATGCTGGGCCGAAAATGTCTTGATACCGACGAACGGATCGAACGGGAACAGGGGAGAGCTGTCTCCCGGATTTTTGCGGAAGACGGAGAGGCATGCTTCCGCAGGCTGGAAACCCGGCTTCTGGAACAGATGGCCGAAGAACGGGAACCCCTTGTGATCTCCACAGGGGGCGGCATGGCGATACAGCCTCAAAATCCGCCTTTGCTGGCAGCGCTGGGGGATGTGGTCTATCTGAAGGTAAAGGCGCAGACAGTGCTGGAACGCCTAAAGGATGACGATACCAGACCGCTGCTTCAGGGCGCGGATAAGCGGCTTAAAGTGGAGGAACTGCTGGCCGGCCGGGAGCCCCTCTACGAGAGGGCGGCAGGTTTCACGGTAGAGACCGATGGAAAGACGCCGGAGCAGGTCGCGAGAGAAATTATACAGATCACAGGAGGAAAACAATGAAACTGCTTGTCATCAACGGACCAAATCTGAATTTTCTCGGCATACGGGACAAAACGATCTATGGGAAACAGGACTATCAGTATCTTGTGGGACTGATCCAGAAAAAGGCAAAAGAGGACGGGGATCAGGCGGAATGTTTCCAGAGCAATCATGAGGGCGCCATTATCGACCGGATCCAGGAAAGCTATTTTGACGGGACGGAGGGGATCATCATCAATCCCGGCGCGTACACCCATTACAGCTATGCCATCCGGGACGCGCTGGAAAGCATCACGGTTCCGAAGATCGAGGTACATATTTCCGATATCCGATCCAGAGAGGAATTCCGGCATATTTCTGTTACAGAACCGGTCTGCGATATGCAGATCGCAGGCAAAGGGCTGGAGGGATATCTCATGGCCATGGATCAGGTGAAGAACCTTTCAAAAAAGTAGTTGAAAAACCATGCAAGATATTATAAAATAAAACGGAATAATTCCGAACATACATTACAGGGATAAGAGAAGATACAAGGAGGAAATGATATGATTTCAGCAGGAGATTTCAGAAACGGCGTGACGATCGAGGTAGATAATAATATTTATCAGATTATCGAATTCCAGCATGTAAAGCCGGGAAAGGGAGCTGCTTTTGTAAGGACAAAATTAAAAAATATCAAAAACGGCGGCGTGGTGGAGAAAACCTTCCGTCCTACGGAGAAATGCCCGCAGGCGCGTATTGACCGGGCAGACATGCAGTATCTGTACTCAGACGGAGATCTGTTCCACTTTATGGATCTGGAAACATACGAGCAGATCGCCCTTGACAAGGAAGCCATTGGCGATGCGCTGAAATTTGTGAAAGAGAATGAGATGGTAAAGATCTGCTCTCATAATGGCAGCGTATTTGCCGTTGAGCCGCCTCTGTTTGTAGAATTGGTGATCACCAATACGGAACCCGGATTTAAGGGCGATACGGCTACAGGCGCTACCAAGCCTGCAGTTGTGGAAACCGGCGCTACAGTATATGTGCCGTTGTTTGTAGATCAGGGCGACAAGATCAAGATCGACACGAGAACAGGAGAATATTTGTCCAGAGTATAAGAAACGGGGATGGACCTATGGCCAACCAAAGTTCTCACAAAAGGCGCAGGAGGAGAAATAAGCGAGAGCATGCCCTGCGATTTTATGATTACAATCTGGTGTTTTTGGTAATTTTTCTTGTTGTGATCGGATTGATCATGATCTTCAGTGCCGCTGCGTATTCCAGTGAAGATTCCAACAGCTTTTTTATAAAGCAGGTGATTTTTGCGGTAGTGGGCATTGCCGTGATGATCGGTGTGTCCTTCATACCATATCAGATGTACAGGGGATTGTCGGAATACGGAATGATCATCGCCGCCATCCTGATCCTGCTTGTGAAGACGCCTTTGGGCCACAGCAGCCACGGCGCTGCCAGATGGATTCAAATCACCGGAAATCTGACGATACAGCCTGCGGAGATCGCAAAGATCGCAGTGATCCTGTTTTCAGCCATGACGCTGAGCAGGCTCAGCAGGCAGATGAACAAAAAGAAAGCGATCATTTTCTATTTTGCAGCGGTGTTCATTTTGTGCGGTCTGATCATGTTTGTTACCAACAATTTAAGTTCCGCGCTGATCGTTGGGCTCATCGCGTTCGGGATGTTTTTCATCGTGCATCCCAAATTAAAGCCCTTTATCATTCTGGCTGGCTGTGTAGCGGCGTTTCTGGTGATCCTGGTGATGATCGTTCAGGTGATGGGAGACAGCCTCAGCAATTTCCGGTTCGGCCGTATTCTTGCGTGGCTGAATCCGGAGGGCTATTCTTCGGATCAATCCTATCAGACGCTGCAGGCGCTCTATGCCATCGGTTCCGGCGGCCTGTTCGGCAAAGGACTGGGCTCCAGCGCCCAGAAGCTGATTCTGCCTGAGGTGCAGAATGATATGATTTTTTCCATTGTCTGTGAAGAGCTGGGACTGTTCGGCGCAATGGTGATCATACTGCTGTTTATATTGCTGCTGTACCGGATCGTTTATATTGCCCGGAACGTAAAAGATATGTTTGCGTCCCTGATCGCCATCGGCGTGTTTGTACACATAGCGGTCCAGGTAATTTTAAATATTGCGGTGGTGACCAATTTTATACCGAATACCGGTATCTCGTTGCCGTTTATCAGCGCCGGCGGATCTTCTCTGGTGTTTTTGCTGGCTGAGATCGGCATGGTGCTGAACGTCTCCAGAAATATTTCCTACGAGTAGGTGAAATCGCCCTGCCGCGTAAACGGCGGGGATCAGAGATCTGTGTATAAATGTCTGATCGATGTACGAAGGTATAAAGTAAAGTCAAAAAGGGGGCAGAGCCTATGTTAGAGAAGGCAAGAAAAATTGCGGAGCGGGCGCTGAAGGGAAAAACGGGGCCGGATGGGAAACCCTATATCGAGCATACTCTTCGCGTGGTGGCCGCCATGGAAACGGAAGAAGAAAAGATTGTGGCAATGCTGCATGACGTGGTGGAAGATTCCGACATGAGCCTCAGCGATCTGCTGGAAAGCGGTTTCAGCCGTTCGGTCTTGGAAGCGGTTGCAGATCTGACAAAGAAAAGCGACATGACTTATTTTGAGTACATAGAAGATATCAGCTGCAACGAGCTTGCCGTCAAAGTAAAGCTGGCCGAACTGGAGGACAACCGGGATGAAGTGCGGGTCAACAAGATGTCTTTCAAGACCTACAGTCTGGAAGAGCGGTACAAGATCGCAAAAGAAATCCTCGAGACAGGCACCAGTTATCTGGGTGCAAAATAGCAGCTTGTAACGGATGACAGGAGAGGGGCTGCTGCAAAATATCAGTATTTTGCAGCGGTCCTTTTATTGTGGGGCTATGACCTTGAAATTGAAAATAACTTGTGATATGATTAAAAAACGGAGGTCGGAACATGGATAAGTATTTGCTGGCGATCGATCAGGGAACTACAAGCAGCAGGGCCATTCTCTTTGACAAAAAACTGAATGTGGTGGCAAGCTCCCAGCGGGAATTTGCGCAGATTTTTCAGCAGCCCGGCTGGGTGGAGCATGATGCAAACGAAATCTGGCTCAGTGTGCTGTTTGTGATGACGGACGCAGTGCGCCGTGCCGGCATCGCCCCGTCTCAGGTGGCGGCCATCGGCATTACCAACCAGAGAGAGACGGCGGTGCTTTGGGACCGGAATACCGGTCAGCCAGTTTATCACGCAGTAGTGTGGCAGTCCAGACAGACAACAGAGATCTGCCGTGCATATAAGGAAGCCGGTTATGAAGACAGGATCAGGGAGAAGACGGGACTTCTGTTGGATCCCTATTTTTCGGCCACAAAGATCAAATGGATCTTTGATCAGGTGCCGGGGGTAAAAGAACGGGCCCAAAAGGGTGAGATCCTGTTTGGAACCATTGATACATGGCTTCTGTGGAAGCTTTCGGGAGGAGCCGTACACAATACGGATTACAGCAATGCCAGCCGGACGCTGTTGTACAATATCCATCAGCTGTGCTGGGATGAGGAACTCCTTGCTCTTTTTGAGGTTCCGAAGGTCATGCTGCCGGAGGTAAAGCCTTCCTCCTGTCTCTATGGATATACGTCGCCGGAGCATTTTTTCGGGCTTTCGGTTCCCATTGGGGGCATTGCCGGAGATCAGCAGGCCGCATTGTTCGGACAGGCATGTTTTTCTCCCGGAATGGCAAAGAATACTTATGGAACAGGCTGTTTTCTCCTGATGAACACAGGGGAGCAGCATATCCGGTCTGAGCAGGGGCTTCTGACTACCATCGCATGGGGTTATGGCGGCAAGGTGACCTATGCGCTGGAGGGCAGCATATTTGTGGCGGGCAGCGCGATCCAATGGCTGCGGGACGGCATGGAGATGTTAAAATCCGCGCCGGAGAGTCAGGAGATCGCTGAAAAAGCGCCGGACAGCGCCGGCGTTTACGTGGTGCCTGCTTTTGCGGGACTGGGGGCGCCCTATTGGAACCCGCAAGCCAGAGGCGCGGTGTTCGGACTTACCCGCGGCACTACAAAGGCCCATTTTGTCAGAGCGGTGCTGGAATCTCTGGCTTATCAGACAAAGGATGTACTGATCGCCATGGAAAAGGACAGCGGTCGGGCGCTGACCTGTTTGAAGGCTGACGGCGGCGCCGCCGGGAATGATCTGCTGATGCAGTTTCAGAGCGATATTCTTCAGGTCCCGGTGCAGCGGCCCATTGTGCGGGAAACCACAGCGATGGGAGCGGCCTGTCTGGCAGGTCTGGCGGTGGGCTTTTTTGAAAGCCTGGAAGAGCTGAAAGGATTGAATAAGGTGCAGGATGTATTTATGCCCGAAATGGCGCAGACGGAAAGCTGCCGGCTGTATGAGGGATGGAAAAGGGCAGTGGAAGCGACCTGTGTCTTTTCAAATAAATAATATCATATATTTAATGGAGGAAATCATGAAAAGAATAACAAGATTTATGGCAGTATTGGTTTGTTTTGCAATGTTGGCCATGATGGCCGGATGCGGGAAGAAGCCTGCGGCGGAATCTGCCAAAGGTGCCCTGGAAGGCTTTTTGGAGGCGGCAAAATCAGCGGACTTTGAAAAGATGGAAAGCTACACGGAAAATGCCGACTGGGATGAGCGGATCAAGGATATGATGACCATTGACGCATGGAAAAACTTTGTGACAGCGGCGGCGTCCAGGATGACGTATGAGATTGCAGATACAAAGGAAGAAGGGAAGAAAACTGTTTTCACAGTGAAGTTCCAGTATGTTGACGGTACGGATGCCTATAATGATGCCATCAACGAGTACTATCAGAAGGCACTTTCCATGGTGGCTGAGGATCTGGATGAGGTAGACGACGAGGAAATCATAGCCGTTTTGGACGAGACGCTTCAGAAAAAAATGGATAATATAGATTCGTATATGGCGGAAACAGTACTGACCTTTACAAGTGATGAAGGAGAAGGCTACCGGCTCACCGATGTGGGCGATGATTTCGTGGCAGTGTTTTCCGCAAACCTGACTACAGTGGCAAAGGATATGGAAAATGAAACGGTTGACAGCCTGGATATTGATGTAAACGGCGTGCTGTCATCGGAGACACCGGCAGAAAGCGGCGCGCCGGCTCAGACCGAGGATGCGGCAGCTTCCGCTACAGAAGCTGCGGCACAGTGAGAGGATTGAAATAATATGGCGCTGGATGGTATTGTTGTGGCGGCCCTTGCCAGAGAGCTGGACGCCTGTCTGACGGAGGGACGGATCTATAAAATTGCACAGCCGGAGCCGGACGAGCTATTGATCACGGTAAGAAAGGAGAAGGAGCAATTCCTTCTCCTGCTTTCTGCAGGGGCGTCCCTTCCCCTTGTATATCTCACCGATGAAAAAAAAGCGAGCCCTGCGGCGGCACCCAATTTCTGTATGCTTTTACGGAAATACATTCAGAACGGCAGGATTCTTTCTGTAACCCAGCCCGGTCTGGAGCGGATTCTGGTTTTTGAGATCGAACACCGCAGCGAACTGGGGGATCTGTGCAGGAAATATATGCGGGTGGAATTGATGGGAAAGCACAGCAATATTATTTTCTGCGACCATCAGGACAAGATCATAGACAGTATCAAGCATATCTCGGCGCAGATCAGTTCGGTAAGGGAAGTGCTTCCGGGACGAACCTATTTTATACCGGAGACTATGGAAAAACATTCTCCTCTGGCAGTGACGGAAACAGAATTCTGTCAGGCGCTGGAAGCAAAGCCCATGCCGGTGAAAAAGGCGCTCTATCAGGCTTTTACGGGAATCAGCCCGATGATCGGGGAGGAGGTCTGCTTTCGGGCCTCTCTGGAATCTGACCGGCCTTTTTCGGCTTTGACGGAGGCGGAGCGGATTCATCTTTACCGGTGCTTTTCCAGCCTGATGGAGGATGTAGCGGCGGGGCAGTTTGCCCCCTGTATCATTTATGACGAGGGAGAACCGGTGGAGTTTTCAGCGGTGGAGCTTCGGCAGTACGGCGATCTGGAGCATGTTTCCTGTGAAAGCATTTCTCAGGTGCTGCGTACCTACTATGGCGAGCGGAATGTGAAGAGCCGTATCCGGCAGCGCTCGTCAGACCTGCGCAGGATCGTGCAGACGGCGCTGGAGCGGAATGTGAAAAAATATGATCTGCAGCGCCGCCAGATGAAGGATACGGAGAAAAAGGATAAGTATAAGGTTTACGGGGAGCTTTTGCATACTTACGGCTATATGGCGGAGCCGGGAGCAAAATTTCTGGAAGCGGAAAACTATTATACCAACAGTATGGTAAAGATCCCGCTGGATCCTCAGCTGACGCCGCAGGAAAACGCAAAAAAATATTTTGACCGATACGGAAAGCTGAAGCGGACGAGAGAGGCTTTGGAACCGCTGCTGCTGGAGACGAAAGCAGAGATCGATCATCTGGAATCAGTGTCTGACGCGCTGGACACCGCCCGGCAGGAAGAGGATCTGCTGCAGATCCGGGAAGAACTGGCCTTGTCAGGACACATTCGGAGAAAAAGCGGAGAAAAGAAACAGAAGATCACCAGCAGACCATTTTGTTATGTCTCTTCCGACGGATTTGAGATCTATGTGGGAAAAAACAATCTGCAAAATGAGGAGCTTACATTCCATTTGGCATCTGGAAATGACTGGTGGTTTCACGCCAAGGGGATTCCCGGCTCCCATGTGATCCTGAAAACAGACGGAAAGACGCCGCCTGACAGAACCTTTGAGGAGGCGGCCCGTCTGGCGGCTCATTATTCCCGCGCCAGGGGAGGACAGCGGGCGGAGGTGGATTATGTGGAGAAAAAACATGTCAAAAAGCCAAAGGGAGGCAAACCCGGTTTTGTGATCTACCATACCAACTATTCCATGGTCGCGGAAACTGATATTTCAGACATTTCTTTTGCGCCGAAAAAACAAAATATTTAGAAAATGTTAATATATTATAGTTTGCCAATAAGAGAGATTTATGTTATGCTTTCATCAAAGAGGAACTTAATGAAGGCAGGTGGATAATTTATTAGAGAAACATTTCAGACAAAGGGAGAGTTAGAAAAATTTCAACAAACAGTATGGGAGGAATGACAATGAAGAAAAACAGAAAATATGAAAAGCGGATAACAAGTATCGTGTTATCCCTCATGCTGTTGCTGGCAACCGTTTTCGCTCCGGGAGCTGTGCCGGTCAGAGCGGAAGAAACGGTGAAGCAGGCAGATGAGACAGCGCAGTACGGAGATGTGGACGGAACAGGCAGCATTACCATGGACGATGCCCTGATGATCCTGCAGTATTCTGTACAGATGATCACGTTAGACCAGCATCAGAAAGAACTGGCGGATGTGAACTGTGACGGCAGGATCAGCGTGGAAGATTCCCTGGAAGTGCTGCGGTATATGGTAAAGCTGCCGGTAATACTGGGGCATATTTTTTCAGATACCCCCACAGTGGATAAAGAACCTACTGCTGACGAACCCGGGATTCAGTCCAGACATTGCCTGAGGGAAGGCTGTCAGGCAGTCACTGATGTACAGGAGATTCCGGCTATCGGCCATAATGAGCCAGATGACAAAGAGGATATTCAGACAGAGGAACCGGTACCCACGGAAGAAACAGAGCCCACTCCGGAAGTAACGGCCACGGAAGAAGCGACACCGACTCCGGAAGTAACGGCTACAGAAGAAGCGACACCGACTCCGGAAGTAACGGCTACAGAAGAAGCGACACCTACTCCGGAAGTAACGGCTACAGAAGAAGCGACACCTACTCCGGAAGTAACAGCTACAGAAGAAGCGACACCCACTCCGGAAGTAACGGCTACAGAAGAAGCGAAGCCCACCCCGGAAGTAACGGCTACAGAAGAAGCGACACCCACTCCGGAAGTAACGGCTACAGAAGAAGCAAAGCCCACTCCGGAAGTGACGCCTGCACCTGAACCTGAGAAAACTCCCGAACCCGAGAAGACTCCTGAACCAGAAACGACTCCTCCGGCGGGAGATACCAGCGAGGAGCCGCCCCATCAGCATGTCTGGGGAAACTGGAACGTGTCGATTCCCTCTACCTGTACTGAGGAGGGCCAGTATTCCAGAAGCTGCCAGATCTGCGGAACCGTGGAGACAAAGGCAAAGGAAGTGGATCTGATCAGAGGTCATAATCTGGTGTCGGAAAAAGTGATCACACAACCCGGCTGCGACAGATGGGGTGTGCAGGACATGGTATGTACCATCTGCAAGCAGACATTCCCCAACGTACCCATTCCGCCGTATGACCATGAAATGCGCCATCAGGATGCAAAGGAGCCTACCTGTACGGAAAACGGCTATGAAGCGTATGACTACTGCGTAAACTGCAGTTACCAGACGGAGCATAAGACTCTTTATGCTACCGGCCATCATTACGGGCCTTTTGTCAGCGACGACAATGCAACCTGTACGAAGAACGGCACAGAGACAACTGTCTGCGATAACTGTGGGAAAAGTGTAAGCCGTCAGGTGTGGGGTTCTGCAAAGGGCCACAGCTGGGGCGAGTATCAGTACAACAATGACGCTACCTGCGATGCGGACGGTACGGAAACAAGAACCTGCGATGTCTGCAGTGAGCAGCAGACCCGCACAAAGACCGGTACCAGCCTTGGCGGTTCTCATGAGTATGAGTGGAAGATAGAGAAGGATCCGTCCTGTACGGAATGTGGCATCAAGACAGGCGAATGTACCAGATGCCATAAAAAGACCACTGTTGAGATACCCAAGACTGCCCATCATGTAGATCATTATGTATATAACAATGACGCTACCTGTACAAAGAACGGAACCAAGACAGGAAGCTGCACTGTATGCGGGCAGAGCGTAACGGTGGATGTTCCCGGAACTGGAAGACATCATTATTCTCCTTCCGATGGCGGAAGCTGTCCTGACTCCGGATATGTAGGTCTTGTTAAAGTAAAATGCGATGACTGCGGAGATGAGATGGAGATGATGATGCGGACCCATCACTATGTGAATGGAGAATGTACGTATTGTCATAAGCATGAGCCTACGTCGGAATAAGCGCTGATTGCTGATCATGCGTCCCCAAATGTGAGTACAATGCACATTTGGGGACGCTTTTTTTGAAAAAACTCCTGAAACCTGACCGTTGACGGGAAATAGAAAATTTTGTATAATAAAAATACTAATGATTTTTAAGGAGTAAGGATATCAGTGATGGTAAAGAGCATGACCGGGTTCGGCAGATATGAGTCTTCCGACGAGAACCGTAAATTTACAGTTGAGATGAAATCGGTGAACCATCGTTATTTTGATGTGAATATCCGAATACCAAAAAAGCTGGCTTGCTTTGAAGCCGCTGTCAGAAATCTTTTGAAGGCCCATATCGAAAGAGGAAAGATCGATGTTTTTATTAATTATGAGGATCTTTCTCAGAGCGGCGCATATCTGACGTATAATGAGACACTGGCAAAAGAATATCTTTCCTATTTTGCAAAGATGAAGGAGCAGTTTGGGCTGGAGGACGACATGACGGTATCCAGACTTGCCCGCTGCCCGGAGGTTCTGGTGATGCAGGAGCAGCCGGTGGACGAGGAAGAGATCTGGAAGCTGCTGGCCCACACCGTGGAGGGCGCGGTGAAGCAGTTTGTGGACAGCCGGATTGCAGAGGGCGCCCGTTTGAAGGAAGATCTGGTAGAGAAGCTGCAGCATATTTCCGACTGCGTGGACAGGATCGAAGCCCATTCTCCCGGATTGGTGGAAGAATACAGGAAGAAGCTGGAAGCCAAAGTCAGAGAAATGCTGGGCGACACGACCATTGATGAAGGGCGGATCGCCACCGAGGTGACGATCTTTGCGGATAAGATCTGCGTGGACGAGGAGACCGTGCGGCTGAAAAGCCATGTGAAAAGTACCATGGATGCGTTGGAAAAAGGCGGAGCCGTGGGGAAGAAGCTGGATTTTATTGCACAGGAGATGAACCGGGAGGCCAACACGATCATGTCCAAAGCCAATGATCTGGAGATCACCAATACGGCGATCACGTTGAAGACGGAGATCGAAAAGGTAAGGGAACAGATCCAGAATCTGGAATAAGAATAATAAGAATAAATATAAAATGAAATAAAAGGATGGATGCTTGTGCAGGGCAGATTGATTGTAATCTCCGGCTTTTCGGGGACGGGAAAGGGAACGATCGTACAGCGGCTTTTGCAGGATTATGACAACTACTGTCTGTCCGTTTCGCGCACTACCCGGCAGCCGAGAGAAGGAGAGGTGGACGGCGTACACTACATTTTTACCACCGACGAGGAGTTTAACCGGCTGATCGACGAGGACGGATTTGTGGAATATGCGGGCTATGTGGGGAACTACTATGGGACCCCGAAGGATTTTGTGGAGGAAAATCTGCAAAAGGGAAAGTCGGTGCTTTTGGAGATTGAAATGCAGGGCGCGCTGAAGATAAAGGAAAAATATCCGGACGCTTTTTTGATTTTTGTACTTCCGCCCAGCTTCAAGGAGCTAAGGCGCCGTCTTGTAGAGCGGGGGACGGAGGAGCAATCCGTGATCGAGCGGCGGCTTGAACGCGCCAGAGAAGAGATCAGATATATGGAATATTATGATTATTATCTTGTCAATGATGATCTGGAGGAGTGTGTGAAGAAACTTCACCATAAGATCATGTCCGGCTGCTGAAGACAGCCGGGAGCAACAGGGAAAACAAGTGTGTTTGAAAGGAGAGAACAATATGCTGAGACCGTCTTATAATGACCTGATGAATGTGATCAACAGCGAAGTAGAGGAGGGCGAGCAGCCGGTGATCAACAGCCGGTACAGTCTGGTGCTTGCCGCGGCAAAGCGGGCAAGACAGCTGATCGACGGGGAAGAGCCTCTGGTGGAGGATATCAAGAATAAGCCTCTTTCTGTGGCTATTGAGGAACTGAACGAGGGAAAGATCAAAATCGTCGGGGACGAAGAAGAATAACTGTTTGAGGAATGAAGATGGAACAGACAAAGATTATGGTTGTCTCCCTTGGGTGTGATAAAAACCTGACTGATACGGAAGTGATGCTGGGTCTTTTGTCTGATGCCGGATATCAGTTTACCAATCAGGAGGAAGAGGCGGAGGCGTTTATCGTCAACACCTGCTGTTTTATCAACGACGCCAAGGAGGAAAGCATCCAGACCATTCTGGAGCTTGCGGAATACAAAAAGACCGGGAGGGCCAGAGCGCTGATCGTTACCGGATGTCTTGCCCAGCGCTATGTCAAAGAGATTCGGGAAGAGATCCCGGAGGTGGACGCCATTGTGGGAACCAGCGCATACGATGAGATTTCCGAAGTGCTGAAACACGTGCTGGAAGGAAAGCGGGAGACAGTCATGGAGCCTCTTGACAGGCTTCCGCCGCAAAAGAAGAAGCGTCTTATCACCACCGGCGGCCATTATGCTTATCTGAAAATTGCCGAGGGCTGTGACAAACATTGCACTTATTGCGTGATCCCGTCTATCCGGGGCCATTACCGCAGCGTTCCCATGGAGGAGCTGCTGGAGGAGGCGCAAGCCCTTGTCAGGGACGGCGTCAGGGAGCTGATTCTGGTGGCTCAGGAGACTACCCTTTACGGGGTGGATCTTTATGGAAAAAAGCAACTGCATAGTCTGCTGAAAGCGTTATGCCGGATTCCGGAGCTTGTGTGGATTCGCATTTTGTATTGTTATCCGGAGGAAATTACGCCGGAGCTGATCCAGACTATCAGGGAAGAACCGAAGATCTGTCATTATCTGGATCTGCCCATTCAGCACTGCAGCGACGGGATCTTGAAGCGCATGGGCAGAAAGACCGACAAGGCCGGACTTGTGAGACAGCTGCAGACGCTGCGCCGGGAGGTGCCGGACATTGCCATACGCACCACCTTGATCACAGGTTTTCCCGGAGAGACGGAAGAACAGTTTCAGGAGCTGCTGGAGTTTGTGGATCAGGCGGAATTTGACCGGCTGGGGGTATTTACCTACTCCCCGGAGGAAAACACGCCTGCAGCGGAAATGGAAGATCAGATTCCCGAAAACATCAAGGAGCGGCGTCGGGATGAACTGATGGCCCTTCAGCAGGAGATCGTTTTCGAAAAATGTGAGAGCATGAAAGGCCGGGAGCTTTTGGTGATGATCGAAGGCAGCCTTCCGGAGGAGGGCGTATATGTGGGAAGAACCTACAGGGACGCACCGGAAGTAGACGGTTACATTTTTGTACAGACAGATGAAACGCTTGTCACAGGCGACCTGATTCGGGTAGTGGTGACGGAAGCTGCGGAGTACGATCTGATCGGCGTGCCTGTCTGAAGAGAAAGGAAAAACAATGAATCTACCGAATAAACTGACAATCTTGAGAGTGTTGATGATCCCGTTTTTTGTGGTGTTCCTGCTTTTGGAGCCTATAGGCGGTATCTCCCGATATGTTGCGCTGGCGCTGTTTATCATAGCCAGCCTGACGGACACGTTGGACGGGTATATTGCCAGAAAATATAATCTTGTGACAAATTTCGGCAAATTTATGGATCCTCTGGCGGACAAGCTGCTGGTAAGCGCGGCGATGATCTGTATGGTGGAGACAGGCCAGCTTCCCGCATGGGTGGTGGTGGTCATCATCAGCCGGGAATTTATTATCAGCGGATTCCGTCTGGTGGCCTCCGACAACGGTGTTGTTATCGCGGCCAGTTATTGGGGTAAAATAAAGACAGTGGTGCAGATGCTGATGATCATTCTTCTGATTTTGAATGTGCGTCAGTCATGGTATCAGATGCTTTGCCTTGTTATGATCTGGCTGGCGGTGCTTCTTACCATTGTGTCTCTTGTGGATTATATCAGAAAGAATGTGTCGGTACTCAAGGAAAGGAAATGACCATGACAGCGGAATTGATCAGTGTAGGAACAGAGCTGCTTCTGGGAAATATTGTCAATACAAACGCCAGCTATCTTGCGGAGCAGTGTGCAAGGCTTGGACTCTCCCTGTATCATCAGTCAGTAGTGGGCGATAATGGAAAGCGGCTGGCCGGCGTGCTGAAAGAGGCAGCCGGGCGTTCCGATGTGGTGATCCTCACCGGAGGGCTCGGGCCTACCAAGGATGATCTGACAAAAGAAGTGGTGGCGGAATTTACAGGGAAAGCGCTTGTGGAGGACACTGCCGCCAGAAAGGTGGTCGAGGATTTCTTTCACGTCAGACAGATAGAGCCAAAGGATATTACGGAAAATAACTGGAAGCAGGCGCTGGTCCCGGAAGGGGCCATCGTGCTGAAAAATCCCAACGGCACAGCGCCGGGGCTGATCGTGGTACATGAAAACGTACACATCATTCTGTTGCCCGGACCTCCCGGGGAGATGAAGCCGATTTTTGAAGCCAGCGTATTTCCCTATCTGCAGGAACGCAGTCCGGGCGTGATCTATTCACGCATGGTGAAGATCTGCGGAATCGGGGAAAGTAAGGTGGAAACGATGATTGCCGACCTGATCGAAGGTCAGACCAATCCCACTATCGCCACTTACGCAAAAACGGGGGAAGTGGATCTGCGGGTCACAGCCAGAGCGGAAGATGAGAGCCAGGGGAAAAAACTGGTGAAGCCTATGATCCGGGAGCTGAAAAAGCGTTTCGGCTTTTACATTTTTTCCACAAAAGAGGAGGAGACGCTGGAAGAGACGTTGGTGACGCTTTTGCGAGATCTGGGGTATTCTTTTGCCGCAGCGGAATCCTGCACCGGAGGGCTTTTGACGGCGCGGCTTGTAAATGTGCCGGGCGTTTCTGAGATCCTGAAGCAAAGCTATGTGACTTATTCCAATAAGGCGAAGCATAAGACGCTGGGCATCCCCAAGGTGATCATCAAAAAGCATGGCGCGGTTAGTGAAAAAGTGGCTGCCGAGATGGCAAAGGGCGCCGCAAACAGCGCGGGTGCGGACGTGAGCATCGCTGTCACCGGGATTGCCGGGCCGGAGGGCGGTACGCCGGAGAAGCCGGTGGGAACTGTGTTTATCGGCTGTTATGTGAAGGGCAATGTAACGGTGAAGGAATATCATTTTGACGGTAACCGGGAAAAGGTGCGGGAGAGCAGTGTGGTCTATGCCATGACACAGCTGCGGGAGTGTATTCTGTCCCAGCCCCGGGTGAAATAAAAAACAGATAATGGCTTGATTTTTTATTGAAGCTGAAATAATATTAAGAAACTGGAAGGAAATCTTAAGAGCAAGTTTTCCTTCCAGTTTTTTATTAAATAAAAAGGTTTAATAATAGCAGATATTAACGCTTATGATAAACGATCAGTTCTCCAATAGATATGTTCAGATAGTAGCACAGCTTGCAGATCAGTCCTGTATCAAGCCTTTGAAAGTCGTTTCTGCAATAACGGTTAAAATTTGAGCGGGGGATATCCAGATCCTTACAGATTTTATTCTTGGAGATATTTTTCTCAGCTAATAATTCTTCGATTCGAAGCTCAAGGTACCCGTAGTCCATACAAAAACTCCTTTACAAATTTGAGTATATTATATATAATAGATAAACAAACAGTAATTCACTATATAGGGACTCACTATATAGATATATTGTGAGAAAAATCATGTTGATTTAGTACCTGCAGGGAGGATAGATTTTGGTGGGAAGGAGCTGCATGTGTCGCCGAAAAGGTAGAGGAAATTATTCAGAAGAAAATTTCAGAGATTACGCATTGATGCCTTTGCTGGATGAGGTTGTGACGATAAAAAAGGTAGCTATCTTTTTTACAGTCCTTGCAGCTTTGGAAATTGTTGGAACACTCATAATGTTTATTATAAAATAAGAAAAAAACACAAACGATTTTTAAAATTATTCAGGGAGAAAATCAAAATGAAATAAGATGTTCAGCAAGAAATTTTATAATGAAACTAGACCGCAATATAATACATAAAGCACTTCAAGAAGCTGTTTCGACAGGTCATTCTATGGTAATGATGAACAATCCACAGCCAATAGAGGTATATAATCATGTGGAAGTTAAGTTGCCTAATGATAAAGTCGTGGCACGGTCAACAGAACGGGGAAGGCAGAGCATTGATTATCGGAATAATGCTACGCCTAGATATAGTTATTAGAAAAAATGGGCGGTAGAGTGATAAATGATACCACCATAAATTTTTGTTGCGTTATTTTACAGAAAATGGTAGGATAAAATATCATTTACAATACATAAAAATTGTAAATACACTTTAGGAGGGAAGGGCTATGAAGAAAGCCATTATTTTACTAATATTTGCTTTGATTTTAACTGGTTGTGGCAAAGAAACAGAAACGAAGAAAGAAGATCCAGAAGAAACCGTATATGAAGAAAATACTGAAAATCCTGTTGAAGAAACAGATGAACCGGAAGAAGATGAATGGACTGAAATTTCTTCAAAAAATTATGGAGAAGATGGAGAAAAAATTTTGATGTTATTATCTATTGACAATGACGGGAAATATCATTTTTCAATTAACTGTATTATAGATGAAGAATGGAAGGCGGCATGTGCGTTTACTATATATTATACTCATTGTCTAATTATAAATCTGCAATCCGAAGAAATTGACACGGCTTTATTTTGCCAATGCGGAGATACTGTTTTAAACAACATGGGAATGTCAATGCAATTAGATGGAGAAAATGTTACAATGATAGACGAAAAAGAATGGTGCGATGAAAATTCCACAAAAATTCCGGAAGGAGAGGATGAAAGTGTTTTTACAACAAAAATAATTAATTATTATAATGATTTTGTGAGTGAAAATGATTTGCTAAAAAAGTTTTCTATAAAACAAAGCGGCGAAAGCGAAGACGCGGTTGTATATCAAGACGAAAATGTTATTATACATTATAATGGAATGTCTGAAAATGGAGATAATTATGACGTTAATTTCACAATAGAAAATTTGTCTAGCAAGACATTGTGCGTACAATTTAGAGAAACTTCCATAAACGATTTCATGGTAGTCCCTATAGGTTCAATAGAAATTGCGCCGGGTAAAAAGGCAAAGGATAGCATGAAAATTTATGGAGATGAAGCAGAAGAATACCCAATGAGCAGCGTTGAAAGTCTTGAGACAAAATTTCATATTTTCAACAATGATGATATTTCTGACTACTATGAAACAGAAAGTATAAAAATCAAATAAAGGGATTTTAATGTTATTTGATATAATCAACTTATCACACGCGATTTTAAAATGCACATTAGGAGGGAATTTTATGAATGTTACAGAGGAAGAAATAAAAAACAGATTATTAAAAGAAAAGAAAAAAGTCGGTGCAGAACTACAATACTTATCTATGGAAGAATCCAAACAAGCTCTTGAATACTATACTAAAAACGGCGTATATCCTGATGGTGTCTATTATGATAACGTAAGGGCTGGATTTTACAGAATTAAAAATAAGGAAGAATCAGAAGAAAATTTCAGAGATTACGCATTGATTTCTCTGCTGGATGAGGTTGCGACGATAAAAAAGGTAGCTATCTTTTTTACAGTCCTTGCAGCCTTGCAGATTTTTGGATCACTCATAATGTTTTTTATAAAATAAGAAAAAGCACACACAAAAGATTTTTAAAAACACTTACGGAGGGAAAATTATGAACGAAACAAACGGGAAAGATAAAAGGAAAGCGTTGACTATAATTATCATTGCAGTAATTATTGTTGCGTTGATAGGCATTGGATCTGAGAACTCAAAAAAATCAAAAGAAAATAGCGATATTATAAAAGAAACAGAACAGGTTAGTACAACAGAAGCAGAGCAAAACAATGAATTAGAAGAAAGCAATCAAACAACGCAGCAGGAAGATTCTTTGAAAAATCAAGATGTAGTATCAATAGAAAATACATGTATTTATAATGAAAATAATGTTTCTATATATGCAACAGGAATAGAAGAAGGCTTGCTTAGCTACGATATAGGAATATATATTGAAAATAATTCAACCCTAAATCTTGGTTTTAATGCAAGGGCTTATGGGGTAAACGGTGTTATGACAGGGAATAATATATATGAAATGGATTGCGATATTGCCGCCGGGAAAAAGACAAATGCCACTATAAACATAGACAAATCTTTCTTAAAAGATAATAACATTGATACAATAGGATATATAGACGTTTTGTTTTGGGCGTACGATAATGATCAGGTTTTTAAATCTTTTGACACTGGACAAGTTCAAATACAAACTAGTAATTACTCAAACACGCAGGCAAATTACGTTACTGGAGACACAATATATAATCAGAACGGAATAAAAATAGACAGGATTGCAAATGACGGAGATTCAGCGACTTATGCGATTCTAAACACCACAGGAAACTATTTTGATTTTGATGTTGAAAATATAACGATAAATGATTTTACATCTTCTGACATAGATTATGATTTGATGAGTGTTATAACATTAAATGGTTGTCAGTCTATTTTTAAAATAAAGCCAAGCGATGATTTTATGAGCGCAAACGGAATCGGCAAAATTGAAAAAATTGAATTTAGTTTAAATATAAGGCCATTGGAAGACTATATGCAAGAATGGAAAACAGAGTTAATTGGAGGATGATTATGAATTATTCTGTAAAAACATTAATTTTATCAAAAATTCACGAAAACAGAGAAATGGAATATTTTGCATTAAAACCTGAAATGTTTAATCTTTCAATGCTTGAATTTGAGAAGATTTTAGTATCAATGCAAAATGATGGGTATATAATGGGTCTTATAGATGCTGGGGCGATAGAAGATGGTGTTAGAAGAATTGCCCAGCCGTATTGCCCGAAATTAACTCAGAGAGGATTACGCTATCTTCGCGATCAAGAAAAATAAGTTTATCAAGCGCCGGAGAAATCCGGCGCTGATTTTAAACAATATTTCAAAGGAAATTAAACCGCAAAAATCGACTTGATCCGTAATGGGGATCAAAAGTACAAAATAGTTGTGCTTACATTTGCGAATTAAACACGGAAAACAGGATATTATGGCGGTCATTCGACTTCAAGTATATAGCAAAATAACACTTGCATATTTTTGAGGCAAATGTTACCTGTCTTTTGGAGTTGAAACAAAAAACTAGTGCTAAGCCATGGGTCAAAACCTGTGGCTTAGCATTTCGTTTA
>CANQNE010000033.1 GCA_947625135.1 uncultured Lachnospiraceae bacterium | reverse complement strand
ATCTGGCCGCTCCTGTTTATTGATAAAAAAACGAAGCAGAAACAAATACGTTCGTATATGCTTCTGCCTCGTCATTTCAGAGACATCTTTTATTTAGCTTTCCATGGATTTCTGATTTTTATTCTTCAAGCTTTCCGGCATTCACGGCTCTGCGCAGCAAGGTTTTGTCGATCATTGCCTTGATCTTGCTGCTGGCGGGAACTTCTCCCTTCGCCAGACATGCTTTTGAGGACAGGCCCATCCAGACCTGTGCATTCAGCTTTTGCTTGTTTCTCCCTATAAACTGCTCCTGATAAGGGGAGGACAGCTTTGAAAGGATCACATCGGGAGACAGCCGGTTGATATCGTTGATGACAGCGTCCTCCAACTCCAGGCTCTCTTCATCTCCCGCCGCAAACGCGCCGATCACCTTCAGCTGCGGAAACTCCCGGTCCGCATAGGTGCGGAAGATCTCATAAGATTTTTCCGTATCCCCGATCCAGTATATCGTTCTCTGGTGCTTTGCGCAATATTGCAGAATCCGGTTGGCCACAGCCTGCCCGCTCATCTCCTCGTCAGTGAAGCCGCAGGTTTCTTCCAGAACTTCCGCGACGGCTTTTTCTCCGATCAGCGCCAGATCCGAGGCGGCGGTCATTTCTTTGCCGAATGCCTCATCCTGCACGAGCAATTTCAACAGGGAGCCGTAAATGTAAGAAACCACATAAAGCCGGCCCTTGCCAAAATATCCTTTGATGGCCCGCACCGCTTCATCGGAAGTCAGATTATCCAGCTGTATTCCGCAAACCTCAATCTTACGATCCATACGCACACCTTCCAGTAAGATTCTATCGTGCAACTATTATAGGAGAAAAAGTTTACAAGTACAAGCTGTATTCCCCTTTAATTCTATCTTTTCCGTTACAATTCTGTTACAACAGCTCTTTTAACAGCTGATTGATCACAGCCGGGTTGGCTTTTCCACGTGTTGCCTTCATAGTCTGTCCCACCAGAAAACCGATCGCTTTTTCCTTGCCGTTTCTGTAATCCGCAACTGACTGGGGATTGTCGGCAATGACTTTTTCCACGATTTCCCGCAAAGCGTCCGTATCGTTTTCCGTTTTCAGCCCTTTTTCCTCCACATAGGCGGCCGGATCGATATTGTCCCGGAATACCAGCTCAAATACCTCTTTCGCGATGGTGCCGTTGATGGTGCCCGCTTCCACCAGTTCAATGAGTTTCGCCAGATTTTCAGGTGAAAAAGCCATATCCTCCGGCTCCATCTCCTGCTCCTTCAACAGCCGCATCGTCTCCACCATCAGCCAGTTGGAAACCTTCTTGGGCTTCTGGCAGAGCGCCACCGTCTCCTCAAACAGATCCGCCATCTTTTTGGAAGAGGTCAGGATCTTTGCGTCGTAATCGGGAAGCATATATTCCTCTTTATAACGGGCCAGCTTCTCATCCCGCAGCTCCGGCTGTCTTTGCCTGATCTCCTCCAGCCACTGGTCGCTGATCACCACAGGCGGCAGATCCGGTTCCGGGAAATAGCGGTAATCCTGCGCGTCCTCCTTGGAACGCATGGGATAAGAATATTCTTTGTTGTCGTCCCAGCGGCGCGTCTCCTGCACCACCGGCCTGCCCTCCTCCAGAAGCTCGATCTGCCGGCGTCGTTCATTCTCCACAGCCCGGGCAATGGCCTTAAAGGAATTCAGGTTTTTCATTTCCGTCCGGGTGCCCAGTTTCGAAGTCCCCGCCGGCCGCACAGACAGATTTACATCCGCCCGCATGGAGCCCTCCTGGAGCTTGCAGTCGGAAGCGCCCAAATACTGGATGATCAGGCGCAGCTTTTCCAGATAAGCGATCACCTCGTCGGCGCTGCGCATATCCGGTTCGGACACAATCTCGATCAAAGGCACCCCTGACCGGTTAAAGTCCACATACGAGCAATCCTCCCACTCGTCATGGATCAGCTTTCCCGCATCCTCTTCCATGTGAATCTCATGGATCCCAACGGTTTTCTTACCATCCGCCGTCTCAATCTCTACCTTTCCGTCTCTGCAGACAGGCAGATAGAGCTGGGAGATCTGATAATTCTGGGGATTATCCGGATAAAAATAATTTTTCCGGTCAAATTTGCAGCATTGGGTGATGGTACAGTTGGTAGCCAATCCCACTGCGGCCGCATACTCCACCACCTGTCTGTTCAGCACCGGCAGAGAGCCGGGCATACCGGAGCAGACCGGGCACACATGCGTGTTGGGCGCGCCGCCGAAGGCCGTGGAACAGCCGCAGAAGATCTTGGTTTTGGTGGCAAGCTCTACATGAACCTCCAGACCGATGACAGTTTCATATTCTCTGCTCATAGTTCTGCGCCCTCCTTCCTCCGGCCACATTCATAGGTATATGCCATACGAATCAGCTTCTTCTCTTCAAAACAGTTTCCGATGATCTGCATACCAATGGGGAGCCCTTTTTCGTCCCTGCCGCAGGGAACGGTAATGCCCGGCAGTCCTGCCAGATTGACAGACACCGTATAAATATCTCCCAGATACATCTGAATGGGGTCGGAAAGGCTCTCTCCCAGCTTTGGCGCTGTGGCGGGGGCCGCCGGCCCGATGATCACGTCATATTTTGCAAAAGCCTTGTCAAAGGCCTGCTTGATCAGCGCCTTCGTCCGCAGCGCTTTCAGGTAGTAGGCGTCATAATAGCCGCTGCTCAAAACAAACGAGCCAAGCATGATCCGGCGCTTTGTCTCTGTGCCGAAGCCCTCCGCCCGGGTACGCTTATACATATCGTGGAGTCCTTCAAATTCTTTCGCACGGTATCCGTATTTTACCCCGTCAAACCGCGCCAGATTTGAACTTGCCTCCGCGCAGGCAATGACGTAATAAGCGGGAATGGCATATTCCACAAGGCTCAGTTCAAACTCTTCCACTGTGGCGCCCTTTTTCTTTAACAATTCAACGGCGGCGAGAACCGCCTCTCTCACTTCCGGATCCAGTCCCGGGCCAAAATAATCCCTGGGGATCCCGATCCTCATTCCCTGCACATCTTCCACAAGCGCCGAGGTAAAATCCGTATCTGTTCTATCCAGCGAAGTGGAATCTTTGGGATCATGAGAGGAAATGGCCTCCAGCACTATGGCGCAGTCCGTCACATCCTTACACAGAGGGCCGATCTGATCCAGACTGGAGCCGTAAGCGATGAGGCCGTACCGGGAAACGGTTCCGTAAGTAGGCTTCATTCCCACCACGCCGCAGAAGGACGCAGGCTGGCGGATCGAACCGCCGGTGTCTGATCCCAGCGCATAGAAACATTCTCTCGCCGCTACTGCCGCCGCGCTGCCGCCGGAAGAGCCGCCGGGTACATGTTCAGGGCTGCAGGGATTTTTTGTGGGGCCATAATAGGAAGTTTCCGTGGTGCTGCCCATGGCAAACTCATCCATGTTGGTCTTGCCGATGATCACCGCGCCCGCTTTCTCCAGATTGCGTACGGCCTCCGCCGAAAACGAGGGCACAAAATCCTCCAGAATTTTGGATGCGCAGGTGGTGCGCAGGCCTTTTGTATTCATATTGTCCTTGACAGCAACGGGCACACCGGCCAAAGGTCCCGTGAGCGTTCCCGCTTCGATCTGTTTCTGCACCTCTGCCGCCCGGGCAAGGGCGCCCTCCCGGTCAACGGTGATATAGCAGTTGAATTCTTTGTCTTTTTCTTCGATGCGGGCAAAGACCGCCTCGCAGGCTTCCTTGACGGTGACTTCGCCGGCTTTGATCTTTTTGCCAAGCTCCGCCGCCGTATATTGTAAAATATCCATAGAGACCTCCTGTTTTTATCTGTGATCATCTGATCAGGTGGTTTTCAGGGAACTCTGTCTGGTTTACAGGCAAACACGTTGATTTTTGCAGATTTTCCCTGAAAGGCCTCCTAAATCACTGTCATGGGCACGATATAGCTGTCTTCCCGGCGCTCCGGCGCATTTGCCAGCATCGCCTCATGGTCGTCGCCGTTTGTCACCACATCCTCCCGGAACACGTTCTGCACCGGGAACACGTGAGACATGGGCTCCACGCCTTCTGTATCCAGTTCGTTCAGCTGGTCGATATAGTCAAGCATCCTGCCCATATCCTTTTTGGCCTGCTCCTTTTCCTCGCCGGACAGTTCCAGCTTTGCCAGGATGCCTACGTATTCTATAGTTTCGTCTGATATGATATTGGCCATGATTTCCTCCGTTTCAAAACAATCCTGCTTTTCGGCTGAACGCTTCCGACACGTCCGCCTTCATCCGTTCTTTTTAATCTCTGACTTTAATATGGGTCTCCCGAAGCTGCTGCTCCGTCACTTCCCCGGGCGCGCCGCACATGAGATCCTGAGCATTGCCGTTCATGGGATAGGCGATCACTTCCCGGATATTTTCTTCATTCTTCAGCAGCATCAGCATCCGGTCGATCCCCGGCGCCATCCCCGCATGGGGCGGCGCGCCAAACTGGAACGCATTGTACAACGCGCCGAACTTGGTCTGCAGCTCTTCTTTTCCATATCCTGCGATCTCAAACGCTTTTTCCATGATCTGGAGATCGTGATTCCGCACTGCGCCGGAGGACAGTTCCACTCCATTGCACACAATATCATACTGATAAGCCAGAATGTCAAGGGGCTCCTTTGTATTCAAGGCCTCCAGCCCGCCCTGAGGCATGGAAAAGGGATTGTGGGTAAATCCGATCTGGTGGGTGTCCGGATCCTTCTCATACATGGGAAAATCATTTACATAGCAGAACCGGAACGCGTTCTTCTCCAGAAGATCCAGCTTCTCTCCCAGCTCACTGCGGATCATGCCGGCATAATAAGCCGCCCGTTCTTCCCTGTCCGCCATAAAAAAGATCGTGTCCCCTGTTTTCAGGGCCGTGAGACTCAGAAATTCTTCTTTCAATTCTTCAGGGATAAATTTGTCAATGGGGCCTTTGCAGCTGCCGTCCTCCATCACTTCCAGATAGCCAAGACCGCCCATGCCCAGCTCGGTGGCAAATTTCAAGAGCTTTTCATGAAAGCCTTTGGACATCTCCGCATGTACCTTAATGGCCCGGACCGTTTTGCCGATGAATGGCCGGAAGGTGCATTTCTGGAAAAAGTCCGTCAGATCCATGATCCGAAGCGGATTGCGCAGATCCGGCTTGTCAGTGCCAAACTCCAGCATGGCCTGTTTATAGCTGATCACCGGGTAAGGCGCCTTTGTAATCACGCTGCCCTCTGGGGCAAATTTTTCAAAAACGGCGGTAAGTACCTGCTCTCCTACCGCAAACACATCCTCCTGCCCGGCAAAGCTCATCTCAAAATCCAGCTGATAAAATTCTCCCGGAGAACGATCCGCTCTTGCATCCTCATCCCGAAAGCAGGGGGCGATCTGGAAATACTTGTCAAATCCGGACACCATCAAAAGCTGCTTATACTGCTGAGGCGCCTGAGGAAGCGCATAAAATTTTCCTTTGAATTTTCTTGAGGGAACAATGTAATCTCTTGCCCCCTCCGGTGAGGAAGCGCACAGAATGGGCGTCTGAATTTCCAAAAATCCCAGTTCCGTCATTTTTTCCCGGAGGTATGCGATCACCTTTGACCGGAAAATGATATTGTCCTTCACTTTCTGGTTGCGCAGATCCAGATACCGGTATTTCAGCCGGACATCCTCACGCACCTCTTTGCTTGTGATAATCTCAAAGGGAAGCTGCGCATACACTTCGCCCAGAACGGTGATCTGCTCCGCCTCCAGCTCGATTGTGCCTGTAGGGATTTTGGGATTGTAGGTTTCTTCATCTCTCCGGCAGATCACACCTGTTACGGAAATGGCCTGTTCCTTGCGGATCCCATCCAGCAGCCCTTCTTTTCTGAGTACCACCTGTACTACTGCATACATATCCCGCAGATCAATAAAAGATACGCCTCCGTGATCCCGGATATTTTCCACCCAGCCGGCCAGCCGAATGGTTTTCCCGATATCCGCCTCGCTGATCTGATTTAATGTGACGTCTCTGTACTTGTTGCTCATTAACGTTCGCTCCTTTCCTTACACCCTGCGCGATCCGCCAGCTCGGAAACTTCGTTCCCTCACTTCCGCTGTCGCCTTACACCTTGCGCGACCCGGCAGCTCGGAAACTTCGTTCCCTCGCTCGCATTGCCGCCTTACATCCTGCGCGATCCGCCAGCTCGGAAACTTCGTTTCCTCGCTCGCGTTGCTCCTGCACATAGTCAGGCGGAAATCTCTGCAAGCAGGATTTCCGTCTGACTGCGTGCAGTCTGCCGGATCGCGCAAAAAAGTCCCGGAATATTTTTTAATATTCCGGGACGAGATTCTATATTTCTTTAAGATAAGATCCCGCGGTACCACCCGCATTGCACACTTCTTTGTATGCCGCTTTCATACTTAACGCGTATTACGTACCGCCCTACTGACAGTTCAGGCGGTCAGCTCCGGAGTGTTCCCTGTTGTAAGCTTCCCTCCATCGGCGCTCTCAGTCGGTGACGCCGAATTCCTGTCAAGTTTCACTTACAGAGTCTCCTTCTCAGCTTTTCATTACAGCTTTTCTTTGCATGTTCTGCTTATTTGCTCTTTATCATAGCACAGTGAAAAAGAATTGACAAGACGAAAATAATATTTTTTCTCCGACTATAATTGCCGGCTTTCGCCGCACAGCTTCCGGCAGATCCCATAGTCGGGCCCTTTGAAAGCGTTCACTATTTCCTCAATCCTTTGATCCGCTCTATGGCCTTCACTGTGTTCTCGTAATTGCCGAAAGCCGTCAGCCGGAAGTATCCTTCCCCGCTGGGGCCGAAACCGGAGCCCGGCGTTCCCACTACATTGGCGGTCTCCAGCAGATAATCAAAGAATTCCCATGAGGTCATGCCTTCCGGCACCTTCAGCCAGATATAGGGAGCGTTGATGCCGCCGTAAACCTCATAGCCTGCCTCGGCAAGCCCCTCCTTGATCACCTTCGCGTTGTTCATATAGTAGGCAACCTGCTCTTTCAGCTGCGCTTTTCCCTCAGGAGAATACACAGCCTCGCCCGCCCGCTGGATGATATAAGGCGCGCCGTTGTACTTGGTGCCGTGGCGTCTTGCCCATAGTCCGTGCAGAGCCACATCGCCGGACTTCAGATCCTTTGGCACCACTGTATAACCCAGACGCACACCGGTAAATCCTGCATTTTTGGAGAAACTTTTGAACTCAATGGCGCATGTTCTGGCGCCCTCACATTCATAAATAGTGTGGGGTACATTTTCCTCGGAGATATATGCCTCATAGGCAGCGTCAAACAGGATCACGGAACCGTTTTTGTTGGCATAATCCACCCAAACCTGCAGCTGCTCCTTTGTCAGCGCTGTACCTACCGGATTGTTGGGCGAACAGATATAGATCAGATCCGGCGTCTCTTTGGGAAGCTCCGGCACAAAATTATTTTTCTTCGTGCAGGGCATGTAGATCACATCGCTCCACACCTCAGTCTGGGGATCATAGGTGCCTGTCCGCCCTGCCATTACGTTGGAATCCACATATACCGGGTATACAGGATCGCAGACAGCAATCTTGTTGTCAATACCGAAAATTTCCTGAATGTTGCTGCAGTCACACTTGGCGCCGTCACTGACAAAAATCTCATCGGCGCTTATATTCACGCCCCGGGACTGATAATCTCCCTCTACAATAGCGTTGCGCAGAAACTCATACCCGAGATCCGGCGCATAGCCGTGGAACGTCGCCGCGGACGCCATCTCATCCACCGCCTTGTGCATGGCCTCGATAATGGCCGGCGCAATCGGCTGAGTCACATCACCGATGCCCAGCCGGATGATCTCTTTATCCGGATTCGCCGCCTGATAGGCGTTTACCTTTTTTGCTATGGTGCTGAACAGATAACTGCCCGGCAGCTTCAAATAGTTTTCATTTACCTTAAACATGCTTATCCTCCTGATGGTTAAATTAACGATCCTGTAAAATATTTTATGACCGCTTTTTCTTTTTAAACAAGCTCCCCGTCAAACACCACCGCTGCGGGGCCTGTCATATATACGCAATCGTCCGCCGGATCCCAGAAGATCTCCAGATCTCCTCCCAGCAGATGCACCTGAGCTTTCCTGTCGCAAAGCCCGTTCAGCACTGCCGCCACCACTGTGGCGCAGGTGCCGGTTCCGCAGGCAAGCGTCTCGCCGCTGCCCCGCTCCCATACCCGCATTTCCAGATGGCTGCGGTCTTTTACTTTTACAAATTCCGTATTGATCCGGTTTGGAAACAAAGGATGGCGCTCAAACTGCGGCCCAATATTCTGAATGGGGAATCCCTTCATCAAATCTGTATCGGGATCCAAAAAGACCACGGCGTGGGGATTGCCCATATTTACGCAGGTGATCCGGTATTCGGCTCCATTGACCGTAATGGGATTGTCAATGACCGATTCTCCCGGCAGATCTGCGGGAATGTCCCGGGGGTTCAGCTTTGGCGCTCCCATGTTCACTTTTACCTTTTCCACCTTCCCGTCCTTTACAGTCAGCTCCAGATCCTTGATGCCGCCCAGCGTTTCCACTGAGATCCGGGTCTGATCCGTAAGTCCGTAATCATATACATATTTCGCCACACAGCGGATGCCATTTCCACACATTTCACCCCGGGATCCGTCCGCGTTATACATATCCATCTTAAAGTCCGCCCGGCTGGAGGGCTTGATCAGGATCAGTCCGTCGCTTCCCACCCCGAAATGCCGGTCGCTGACTTTGATCGCCAGCGCGGCAGGATCCTCCACCGTCTCCTGAAAACAATTTATATACACATAATCATTTCCGATTCCGTGCATTTTTGTAAACTTCATGACTTTTCAGATCCTTTCCCAATTACATCCGACATGTCATACATGCCCGGCCCTTTGCCCGCCAGAAACTTGGCGGCGGAAATGGCGCCCTTTCCAAAGATCGCTTTGGAATAAGCCGTATGCTTAAACTCGATCACCTCGTCGGTGCCCGCAAAAATCACCTCGTGTTCTCCTACGATGGTGCCGCCGCGCACCGCCTGAATACCGATTTCCTTTTTGGCCCGCTTCGCCCGCTCCCGGCTGCGGTCATACTTATAAGCATAGGGCTCCGCAAGTCCTGCATTGACAGCGTCCGCCAGCGCCAGCGCCGTTCCGCTGGGCGCGTCTACCTTCTGGTTGTGATGCTTTTCCACGATCTCCACGTCAAAGCTTGCGTCCGCAAGAAGGGAGGACACCTTTTTTAAAACATCCATCAGCGTATTGATGCCAAGAGACATGTTTGCGGATTTCAGGATCGCCACCTGAGCGGAAGCCTCCGCGATCCGATCCAGCTGCTCTTCGCTCATGCCGGTGGTACAAAGCACTACCGGCACCTGTTTATTCACACAATAATCCAGCAGCGCGTCTACAGCCTGAGCAGAAGCAAAATCAATGATCACATCCGCTTCTACTCCGCAGCTTTCCAGTGAGGGAAAGACAGGATAATCATTTTTGATCCCGTCATATACATCTATCCCCGCCACGATCTGCGCCGTATCATCTTCTTTCATTAAATTGGTAATGGTCTGGCCCATCTTTCCGTTACAGCCGTGCATTATCACTCTGATCATATCAGTCCGTACGCCCCTTTCCTGTTATGTACCGCCGTTTCCGAGCAGCCGTCCTTATGCTTTTACAGGCAGCCCGTATTGGATCATTGCCGCTTTCAGAATTTCTTTGTGTGCTGGCTCCATCTCCGTCAGCGGATTCCGCAAAGGTCCTGTTTCAAACCCCAGCATATTCATTGCCGCTTTTACCGGAATGGGATTTACCTCGCAGAACAGGGCGTCGATCAGGGGAAGGGCCGCAAGCTGCATCTCCAGACTCTTTTTCGTATCTCCCCCAAGGAAGCTGGCCACGATCTCGTGGGTCTGCCTAGGAGCCACGTTGGACAGCACGGAGATGACTCCAAGACCGCCCAGAGACAGCACCGGTACGATCTGATCGTCGTTTCCGGAATAAATATCCACAGTTCCTTCCGTCAGCTGCGCCACCTTGGCTACCTGCGCAATATTGCCGCTGGCCTCCTTGATGGCGGTAATGTTTTCATACTCCTTCGCCATCCGGGCTACCGTCTCAGGCAGGATGTTGCAGCCTGTGCGGCTTGGTACATTATACAGGATCAGGGGCAGATCCACCTGTTTTGCCACCGTTCCGAAATGTTTGACCAGTCCCCCCTGCGTAGCTTTATTGTAATAAGGCGTCACCAGAAGCAGTGCGTCCGCGCCATACTTCTCCGCTTCCTTTGACAGATAGACCGCCGTCTCCGTACAATTGGAGCCTGTACCGGCGATGACGGGAACCCGCCCGTTGACACGATTAATGGCAACCCGGATGCACTCCAGATGTTCCTCGTGGGTAAGCGTCGAAGATTCTCCGGTGGTGCCGCAGATGATAATGCTGTCCGTGCCGTTCTCGATCTGATAATCAATGATCTGTTCCAGTTTTTCATAATTTACCGACAGGTCTTCCTTCATCGGAGTGATGATCGCAACGCCTGCGCCTTTAAAAATAGCCATAATTCCTCCGTTTCCGCCCTTATGGGCTGCTTCTTGTGTACGATACTGCATCATTGTAACAGAGAAAGGGCTGCCCGCTTTGCGCGCCGGGCATGGTCAGCTTTGCTGACATAAAAAGAGCAGCCTATGAGCTGCTCTAAAGAATCCTTCTCTGGTCCTAACTTCTTTAGATAGCGCTCCATCCCATAGATGACAGTCATACGGTTCTTCACCGCATGCCCAGAAAAATACCGTACAGGCGATATCTTCCTTCGGCGTTGTTTCCTTTCTGTCTGCTTTCTTCTGTGCCTGACACATCCGGCAGAATACTGATCAACCACGCGACCTCTATCCTCATATATCCAAAACCACTATAGCATTATTTATTTTTTTTGTCAATGACCGTCCTGCTCTTCGGTCAAATAATCCTACTCCTCGCTCAAATATTCCAGCTTGCTCACGGAGATTTCATAAGCCACCCTCTTCTCCGTCTCTTCCTCCGACAGCTTTTTAATGTATTCCCTGCTCTGGATGCGTCCCCAGATCTGGGTATGTCCGCCTACCTGAAAACCTGAGGCAAAACGGGCGTTTCTGCCCCAGCAGATACAGGGTATGTAGTCGGACTTGCCGTAAGGACGGTTCACCGCGACCAAAAGATCCGCGATCTCCCTGCCAAGTGGGGTTTTGCGGTACACCGGCTGCTTACATACATAACCGTCCAGAAAAATCTGGTTGGTCTTCACAGGCTCCTCGCCTTCTTCCACAAACTCCAGTTCTCTGGCAAAGACAGACAACACCAGACGGTTGCGCTTCTCCTCATGGCGGTTATAAGAACGGAACTGCCCCGACACCCGAATCTGCTGCCCGGTATAATCCACCCCTACATTTATCAGCCGATCCGACACCATCAGGGGAATACAGTCCGAGGACTCGCTGAGCCGCTGTACCTTCACGGTAGTCATATAAAATCCTTCCCCAAAAATTTCATGACTGAATGTGAAACCGCTTTCAATGGTCCCTACGATAGAAACCTGATTGTTTTCAATAACCTTATCTAACATCATGTGATTCTCCCTTTCTCAATCCAGGCCGGGGCATACTTCCCGGCGCCAGTATCTCCGTTTAATATTTATCTACATGAAAATATATGATGGGATCTTCAAAAAAAGAATAAAAAAATTCGAAAAATCCCAAAAACATTTCGCCGGTATTCGATGGCGTTCTTCCGTATTCTGCGGCGTCTGTCAGCGCCTGATAAGATCCTTCCCCTTTCGCCTTATTTTGCATTTTCCAAAGGAAGGTCCCCGCGCCGTTTTGCCCTCTTCTGCCCGCGTAAAATCATTATCTTATGATATTTATTTTGCATCTTTTTATTATTATAATACTTTTATATATAAAATGCAACATTATTTTTCCATTTTTTTCAATTCTGACAATTTTTTCTTCAACAGCGGTTTTCCGGCAAAAAAAACTTGTTTTCTTAATTATATGTGCTATATTTAGTATATTGCGGTTATTGAAAAAAGGAGAATCATCAGTATCATGAAACGAGAAGATATCAGAAATATTGCGATTATTGCTCATGTAGACCATGGCAAGACTACTCTGGTAGACGAACTGCTGAAGCAGAGCGGCGTATTCCGGGCCAATCAGGAGGTGGCTGAACGGGTCATGGATTCCAATGATCTGGAACGGGAACGGGGCATCACCATCCTGTCCAAGAATACCGCCGTATACTATAAGAATACTAAGATCAACATTATTGACACCCCGGGGCACGCGGACTTCGGCGGCGAGGTAGAACGGGTGCTGAAAATGGTAAACGGCGTGATCCTTGTAGTAGACGCTTTTGAAGGCTCCATGCCCCAAACCCGGTTCGTGCTGAAAAAGGCGCTGGAGCTGGAACTGCCTGTCATTGTCTGTATCAACAAGATCGACCGTCCGGAAGCCCGGCCCAACGAAGTGATCGATGAAGTACTGGAGCTGTTTCTGGATCTGGACGCTTCTGACGAACAGCTGGACTGCCCCTTTGTGTTCGCCTCCGCCAAATACGGCTACGCCACACTGGAGCTTCCCAGAAATTCCAGTTCTATGGAGCCTTTGTTTGAAACCATCGTAAACTACATTCCCGCGCCGGAGGGCGACCCCAATGCGCCCACTCAGGTGCTGATCAGTACCATTGATTATAATGACTATGTGGGACGCATCGGCGTAGGAAAGGTGGACAACGGCACACTCCATGTAAACGACGAGGTGATGCTGGTAAACGCCCATGATGAAGACAAGCAGAAAAAAGTCAGGATCAGCAAGCTTTATGAATTTGACGGCCTGAACAAAGTGGACGTGGACAGCGCAACAGTGGGTTCCATCGTGGCGATCTCCGGCATTGCGGACATTCATATCGGAGATACGCTGTGCTCACCGGATCACCCTGAACCCATCCCCTTCCAGAAAATTTCCGAGCCCACCATCGCCATGCAGTTTATGGTCAACGACAGTCCTCTGGCCGGACTGGAGGGCAAGTATGTCACTTCCCGCCATTTAAGAGACCGTCTGTTCCGGGAGCTGAATACGGACGTGAGCCTGCGGGTGGAGGAGACGGATTCTCCCGACAGCTTCAAAGTTTCCGGCCGGGGCGAGCTGCATTTGTCCGTCCTCATTGAAAATATGCGCCGGGAAGGCTATGAATTTGCCGTCAGCAAGGCGGAGGTACTCTATAAAACAGACGAAAACGGCAAACGGCTGGAGCCGATGGAGCTTGCCTACGTAGATATCCCGGAGGAATTTTCCGGCACGATCATTGAAAAGCTGAGCCAGCGGAAAGGCGAGCTGCAGGGCATGACTGTGGCCGGCAGCGGCTCTACCCGTCTGGAATTTTCCATTCCCTCCAGAGGGCTTATCGGGTACCGGGAGGAATTTCTCACCGACACCAAGGGCACCGGCGTACTGAATACCATTTTCGACGGCTACGCCCCCTTCAAGGGCGAGATCCAGTACCGCACACAGGGTTCTCTCATCGCTTATGAATCCGGGGAATCCATCACCTACGGCCTGTTCAATGCACAGGAGCGGGGAACACTGTTTATCGGCCCCGGTGAGAAAGTCTATGCCGGTATGATCGTGGGCCAGAATGGAAAACCGGAGGACATCGAGGTCAACGTATGTAAGCGCAAGCAGCTGACAAACACCCGCGCTTCCGGCTCCGACGAGGCGCTGCGGCTGACGCCGCCCAAGATTTTAAGTCTGGAGCAGTCTCTGGAATTTATCGATACCGACGAGCTTCTGGAGATCACGCCAAAGCACCTGCGGCTGAGAAAGAAACAGCTGGATCCCACCCTGAGAAAGCGGGAAGCCATGAAAAAGAAATAAACCGAAAATAAAAGAGGCATGCCGTTCCATACAGGTTTTTCTTTCCTGTATACATTTACGGCATGCCTTTTTCTCTATTTCCCGCAGCGCCCTCCGCCCCCGCTTTCTTTTTCATTTTGGAAGGCCCGTATGGTTTCCTGTAACCTCCGTTTCTTTGTTTTCGAGGTTTTAAGAGTACCATGTTGCTGACAAGATAGCTGCTGTGTTTTTTTACATATTCCTTATATTCTTTTTTGCTGATATAATATTTTTTCCCCCAGGAGGACACCTGAATCCACTGCCCGTCTGCGCCCGTTACCGTTACGTAATGGGCTCTCACCTGTGCCGCCCGGATATAAACGTCCTCACCGGCTTTCTTATAAAGCGGGAGCCTGTGTTTCCCCCAGAACAGGGGAATATTTGGCCCAACGGATAAGATCACCGGCAGATCGTCAGACAGCATGGCGTCCACCCGTTTCCAAAGTTTCCGCCCGCTGAAACACCAACGTGCCCTCATCGGAATAAGATTGTGCCGGAAATACCGGTTCAGGCCAAAGGCAAGGACAAGGCCGTTCATCCCGAAGCCGGGGATTACCGGCAGATATTTTCTGGAAAGCCTGTCCACCCATTGATTGTATAATTCAAGCTCCGCCCTCGGTTCCTTCTGGACGGCAAAAAGCCCGCGCCTGCAGCCCGTCCGGTAAAGACACAGGTAAAACAGCAGATCCGCGCCGCCGATCACCCCGCAGCCATACTTTCGGATCAGCTTCCGGGGATGATCCCCCTGATCGCCGCCGTAAGAAAGCCTGTCCTTTTGATCCACCTGAGGGAACCTGTTCTTCAATTCTATCATATTCATTCCCATTTCAGATCGTTTACGGAGAACGTCAACACATCCCCGTGATTTTTCTCATGACTCCTCTTTCAGCCATTTTAAATGCTCTTTTATCTGCTTTTCGTACCCGTTGTCTGTAGGCTCGTAAAATACCCGATCCGTCAACCCGTCCGGAAGATACTGCTGCTTCACATAATGCTTTGGAAAATCATGGGCGTACTGATATCCGATGCCATGGCCCATCTTTGCCGCACCTTTATAATGGCTGTCCTGCAAATGCACCGGAACCGGCGCCGTCTCATATTCCTTCACTGCCCTCATGGCTTCATAGATCGCATTGGTGCCCGCATTGCTCTTAGGGGCGGCAGCCACATACAGCACCGCCTGTGCCAGAATCAGCTGAGACTCCGGCATTCCCACACGCTCCACCGCCTGCGCCGCCGCCACCGCCACCTGAAGCGCCTGAGGGTCTGCATTTCCCACGTCCTCCGCGGCACAGATCATGATCCTCCGCGCAATGAATGTCACGCTCTCCCCCGCATAAAGCATCCGGGCCAGATAATAGACCGCCGCGTCCGGATCGGAACCCCGCATACTCTTGATAAAGGCGGAAATGGTGTCATAATGACTGTCTCCGCTCTTGTCATAGCGCACTGCCCGCTTCTGAATACATTCCTGCGCCACCTCCAGCGTCAGATGAATCTTTCCGTCCTCTCCTCTGGGGGTTGTCAGCACGCCAAGCTCTACCCCGTTCAGCGCAGCTCTGGCGTCTCCGTTTGCCATATCCGCCAAAAATGCTTTCGCATCCTCGTCGATCACCGCATGATAAGCGCCCATGCCTCTTTCCGGGTCATAAACCGCACGGTGGATCAGCTCCTCGATCTCCTCCTGCTTCAGCGGCTTCAGTTCAAACACGATGGAGCGGGAGATCAATGCGTTGTTGACCTCAAAATAAGGATTTTCCGTGGTAGCGCCCACCAGCACCAGCGTGCCTTCCTCCACAAAGGGGAGAAGATAATCCTGTTGCCCCTTGTTGAAACGGTGGATCTCATCCACAAACAAAATCGTCTTTTTTCCGTACATGGCCAGATTGCTCTTGGCGCGGGCTACCACGTCCTCCATATCCTTTTTCCCGGCTACAGTGGCGTTAATCTGGGTAAATTCCGCGCTGGTCGTATTGGCGATCACCTTTGCGATGGTGGTCTTTCCCGTTCCCGGCGGCCCGTAAAGCAAAATAGAATGAAGTTTATCCGCCTGAATGGCACGATACAGCAGCTTGTCCTTTCCAAGAATATGCTGCTGCCCTACGATCTCATCCAGTGTTCTGGGGCGCAGGCGGGATGCAAGCGGCGATTCTTTTTTTAATGTTTCCTCTTTCATATAATCAAACAGATCCATAATAACCCCATTTCTCCATGACTGCTTACTCTTCCAGAAAGAACATGGAATCCATATACCGCTCCTGAAATTCCCGATCCGTGGACAGATCCACCTCATGGGATCGCCGGATCATTTCTCTGCAGATTTCCTCCGCCTCCGGGTCCTGTCCGTACAGCGCGGCGCCTGCCAGAGAAGTGTTTCCCACTGCCCTGATCTTTTCCAGAATCTCCGCAGGGAAAAGTCCGATGGCCACCGCCTTTTCCATATTCAGATGGACGCCGAATCCCCCTGCCACGTAGACATGCTCCAGATCCCTGCAGGTAACGCCGTACCGAAGAAGCAGCGTCTCCAATCCGCCCCTCACTGCGGCCTTTGCAAGCTGCAGTTCCCGGATATCCTTCTGGGTAAGGGTGATCTCCTGCCCGTCCGGTTTCTTTGCCAGCACAAATCCGTCCTCAAAATACGCTTCGTCTAAAAGTCCCGACTCATCCAAAAGTTCTTCCTGCAAAAGCGCGGCGGCAGCCTCAATGACACCGGTGCCGCATATTCCCACAGGCGGCCGGTCTCCCACCGTCTCCACCTGCGCCCTTCCGTCCCGGATCTCCACCCCGCAGATCGCGCCTGCGACACTGCCCATGCCCTGAGAGATATTACCGCCCTCAAAGGCCGGCCCTGCGGCTGTGGACGTCACCAGCAGCCGGTGTTTATTTCCCACCGCCATCTCGCCGTTTGTGCCAAGATCCACAAAGAGAGACGGTTTTTCTGCCTCATAAAATTTACAGCAGTATAAGCCGGAGACGATGTCTCCGCCCACGAAAGCGGAAAATCCCGGCAGCACCGTCACCGGTGCCTGCAGAAGATCGCTTTCAAACAGCTCCTCAAAGGGCATAGTTACCGGTTCCAGATTCACCGGGGTAAAAGGCACCTGTCCCAGCCCGTGACAGTCGTACCCAAGCAGAAGATGTCCCATTGTGGTGTTTCCCGCGATCATGACTTTCCGTACCCGGCTCCGGTCCACAGAAGTTCTTTTCAAAATGGTCTCCATGCCTGTCAGCAGATCCTGCCGCACCGAGGCCGTCATCGCCTGCCCCTTTCCTTCGTCGTATGCGCGGATCCGGGAGATCACGTCCGCCCCGTAAGCACGCTGATGATTGATGCCGGTATAAGTATCAACCACATAGCCGTCGGTTTTTCCGCCGGTTTTTCCGTCGGTTCTTCCGTCATTTTCCTCCGCTGGGGAAAGCAGGATAAGACTGAGGGCAAGGGTTGTGGTCCCCACGTCAACGGCAATCAGATACTGTTCCTCAGTCTGATCTCGTATATCGGCTGTTTCATCCAAAATATCCGCATCTGCTGCCTCACCCACAGGCGGAAGCTCTTCCGCTATATCCGTCAGAACGTCAAATTCCTCCTCATTTGCCCCAAGCACCCGCAGGGTACAGTCTTCTGCAGGATAAGCGGTGCAGGCAAGCCGGAAACCTTCTGCCAGCTCTTCTTCCGTAAAAAAGCGTTTATCCTCCGGGGATGGTTCACAGCTGCCCTGAATCAGCCGGATTTTGCATTTGCCGCAGCGTCCCTGGCCGCCGCAGACAGCACTTATGTATATGCCGCTCTTTGTCAGCGCATCCAGAACGGATTGTCCCCTTGTACATTCCGCTGTTTTTAAATTCTCTCCGATAACCGTGAGCTTCATGGATATTTCCCCTTAAAAATGTCAGATCTTATGTTATCTGCTGTTTTTCCTCTCATCACGTCCCGCATGGCATACATGCCGGAACGCCTATAACTATATTATCATATCCCTGATTTTTGCTCAACTGCTTTTATCGCCGCGTTTGACAATGAATTACGATTTTACTGGAAAATGACCTCTAAAACGCTTGCAGGACGGCGGGCATTGCCGATGCAAACCTCGCCGTCCTGTTGTTTCAATTTCTATATTGGGAACTTTTCAATGATATTAACTACCTTCTGCAAAATAAGAAGCGCATCTTGCGAACTGATCTCATTATCTCCATCCACATCTGATACTTTTATCTGATAATCATCAGGTGCCTCAAGTCCAACTTCAAATTTTAAAACCTGCAATGCGTCCGACGCCTCTATTATCCCATTTTTATCAGCATCTCCATATATTAGCTCATCTGGTTTATCGGTACTTCCGGGTGTCGAAGACGGCACCAGTGAAGGCTGTGGAACCGGTGTCGGCGCTGGTGCGGGTGTTGGCGTCGGTTCCGGCACTGGTGTGGGTGTTGGCTTCTTCTTATCAATCTCCATAATAAATCCGACCCCATCCAGTTGTCCGCAGGCATCATTCCATGTTCCATCCTGATACAATTCTACATAATCCTCTCCACCTCTGGTGGGTATATCATTGTTTGGTTCATTTTTTCTCCAATTTTGATATTCAATTGGTTCTCCTGTTACCCACCTAAAAGTACCTTCGGTTTCTTCGTCAGAGAGGCCGATAAAATAATCATGTTTTAATTCCGCAATCTTTGCCGCCAGCAGCTCATTCTCCTCTTTTGTACCAATGCAGGCAAGATAGCCACCTTTTTCTTCACAGAATCTCTTTGCCAGACTATATGGCATCCATTTATTATAAAAACAATATTCTTTTTCATTGGTCTCTATCACCGCATCCGGCTCTATACTTAGCGGAGTCTGCATAATAAAGCCATTGTTCGTATAAGTCGGTGGTAGATCATTCCAATTTCCGTTTTTGGTCACTATGGAAAGGTAAAGCTCAGTGCCTCCTGCACAATCCGGCTGTTTTTCATCCCATTGGAAATAATTGAATTTGTCTCCTGTCACCCATATCCATGGCCCGCCTTTTGATGTGGTGAATCCTCCCACGCTGTAATAAGATCGGAATCTATCTTTTATCATTCCATAAAGCACCTTTTGTTTTTCAGCATCCGGAATCGACGCTAAAGAACTTCCCATTTTTTCCGCAAACTGGTTCATTTTTTCCCATGTCAGGTTTTCCTCAAAAACGGAAAGCAGCATATTCTCATATTTTTCTATCTGCTGCGGCATAGCGCCCATACTGACTATCGTACTGATTCTTCCAACATTGCGAGACTGATTCCCCGATTTATCATAAGCATATATATCTGTCACGTATGTTCCATATTCATTATTATGCGCAGAAGTATTTACACGAAAACGATAATAGTCCCCGTAAACATACCCGGATGCCGCCGAATTTGTCCCCCAGTTTGCCGTAAGATCATCCTGATTATTTCTTGTAGTCCATGTAGGAAACTGCACCCGGTCAATCGGAGATTCCGAACTTACCTTGCACTGCACTACATAGCCCTGTGAATCCTGCTCCACAATTTTCACATCAGAAATAACCGGCTTTGAAGCTGCCTGAATGTTTACAGTTTTATGACCGATTTCAACATTTTGCCCGCCGCCTATATTGATCGCGTATACATACACCGTCTGATTGCCTGTTTTATCTGTGTACAGTCGATCCGAAAAACCATGATTTCCAGAAATATTGTAGGCCTTATTTACATCGTCTCTCTGTTTATTCGCCGTTAGCGCATAGCTTCGGGCACCTGAGCCGGCGGGGCCTCCAATATACACATGCACACTGATGGACTGCCCGGAGGAATCTTTATCAAAAGCCCAGCCACGTACATCAATATATCCATTTCCGCCGCTTACACTGTCAAAAACGCCTTGGGGGTTGTTGCCATTATTCCAGGATGGCCTGATAACTCCCCAGTATGGAGTAGGATACTTGTTTCCCTTATTATCAACAGAATAAAACGTATAATTATATCTATATATAACATGACATACACACGTTTTACCTCCAAAATTTTGATGGTAAGATGAATATTCTGATTCATAAATCGCCACGTGTCCGTAATTCATATATCCCCCAGTATAAACCAAAATATCACCTGGTTGTGGTACAGCTCCTTTAATGCGACTCCATCCTGCCCCTGCCGGCAAATTATTATGTGTGTAGTCTGACCCATTGCCACTGACTGGTGAAACACCTAAAAATTGATAATAAGCTTTTATTAAATCTACACATTGATACGGCTGTTCTGGAGGATATCCATCCATATCAATTTGTTTATTTAATTGTGACTTCACCCATTGGATGGCTTCTGCTTGTGTTCTCGTAGCTGCGTGAGTTGTTTTACATGATAAAATAAAGATCGCTGCTACCAAAACACTGAGCATCAGAGCACCTTTGTATAAACACCTTTTTCTTAATTTGCTCATTGTTATCTCCCCCTAGCTGAAGCTGATAGACCAAACGCTATAAAATTTATTGTTTATCATATCATTTTCTTGTGTCAATTTTAAATATCATTTGGATTGGCATACTATATAAAAACAAGAGCTTGTATTATGGTGGCTGATCGCATCAGACAACTGCAGATATCCTGTGGTATGACTCAATTCGAGTTGGCAAAAATATTATAGGACCTACCCAATTATTCCACGTTTCTTCTGACTTTTTGATGGGACTTCCTGCCAGCGCAACCATTGATGTTTCTTCTTTTACTGATCGTGAAATCCAATTGATACACGAACTGGTCGACTATTTTCTCACAAGAAACAATCCAGCCTAATCTCTCCCATTGTTTATAAAACAAGTTTTCATTTAATCCTTTATTCTGTATAAATATGCGTGTAACGTTTCTGCCTCTGAACTTGTTAAGGTCATCACATCGCCATCTATCTCATATTGCACTACCATAACCTCATTTCTATTCGGTTCAGAAATTCTAAGAACCCCATTTTCTGCAGTATATGTAAAAGCATCTCCGTCAAAGCTCCCACTTCCATCTTGATTAAATATATAAATCATATCTTCCATTTCCCATTTCCCCACAATTGAATTCGGTCTCAAAAAATATATGAGACACACGATTACTGCAATAACAATAACCGTCAGTAAAATAATTTTTTCCTTTCCGTACTTAATTCCCTGATTATTCATATTTCTTTTCTCCTTCTTATTATTTTAAAATTTCCACATTTTGTTTTTAAGGGTTTCAATGGTAATCACCGGCTTACTGTCTGGAACAATAACAACCCCTCCCTTCATATCTATAAATTCTTGCGTTTCATTTTCATTCTCAATCAACAAAAGCCTTTCTGAAACCATTTTTTCATAGTTTGTACAGCGCATCGGTTCAAACATCTGCTCATCTTTTATATTCACAACATTCATATAACTCCCATTCTGAATTATTTTTTTCAAAATTGGTAAGTTGAATCCACGCAAATAATAGTCGTATTATGACTATTTTATTGTAGTCGCAACAAGACTATTTGTCAATAGTCCTGTCGCGACTTTCCTATAATAAAATAAAGGAGGCTACACTCTATGCAATTTAATAGAATCAGAGATCTGCGGGAAGACTGCGATCTGAAACAGCAACAACTGGCTGATCTGCTTCATGTAAAACAGACCACTTATTCAAAATATGAATTGGGAAAAATCAACATTCCTATAGAGGTATTTATAAAACTGGCAGATTATTATCACACAAGTATCGATTACCTTGTTGGACGTTCCAATAAAAGATAAAATACTGCCTGGGAAATGGGGCTGTCCACCCCTTCTACTACTTATATTGTGGAACTGGCGCAGTTATTCCATGTCTCTTCAGATTACCTGCTCGGTCTGCCGGACAATGCAGCCATTGATATTTCATCCCTTACGGAACGTGAAATTCAACTGTTATATGAATTGATCGAATACTTCCGCACAAAAAATAATCCCGGCTGATTATAAAAAATATCTGCCGGGATTGTTGTATTTTTGCACCTCTTGATCAACTTAGTGCAAATTTTGCACTTTGGCAATTATAAGATGCAAATTTTGCACTAAAAGGTAAATTAGCATCTCCCGTCACAAGGAATCTATTTTCCCATTCGTGGAGATAAACTTGAAATTGCGCTACAGAACCATCATCATGGTTCCCGCTCCGATTAAGATGCAGCCAATGATGGATTTTGTTGTAAATTCTTCATGCAGAAAAACAAATGCCAGCACAAGCGTGATGACTACGGACAGCTTATCGATCGGAACGACCTTTGACGCATCTCCCATCTGCAAAGCCTTATAATAGCAGAGCCATGAAGCTCCCGTAGCAAGGCCGGACAGGATCAAAAAAATCCAGCTTTTCTGACTGATCGACCTGATACCGCTCTGCTGATGCGTTATAAACACCATTCCCCATGCCATGACAACAACCACTATTGTGCGGATTGCAGTAGCAAGGTTGGAACCTACCCCTTCGATCCCTACCTTTGCCAGTATTGATGTAAGCGCGGCAAAAACCGCTGAGCCAAGTGCGAGCCAAAACCACATCGTTATTCCTCCGTTGTTTCTAAAATGTTTACTCCTGTTCATAAATCGTGCAGTAAATTTGCACTGCCATCCTCTCACCGTGCAAACTGCGCATTATAGAGCCCCGCATAAAAACCGCCCTGTTCCAGCAGCTGTCTGTGCGTCCCCTGCTCCACAATATCGCCGTCCTTCATGACCAAGATCAAATCCGCATTCCGGATCGTCGAGAGCCGGTGCGCGATCACAAACGAGGTGCGCCCTTTCAGCAGCGTGTCCATGGCCGCCTGAATCAGATGCTCAGTACGGGTATCGACAGAGGAAGTCGCCTCGTCTAAAATCATGATTGGGTTATCCGCAAGGATCGCCCTTGCAATCGTCAGAAGCTGCTTTTGCCCCTGCGAAATATTCGATGCCTCCTCATTGATCTCCATCTGATAGCCGCCCGGCAGAGAACGGATAAACTTATCCGCGCGCGCAAGCTTTGCGGCCTGGACAACCTCCTCGTCCGTTGCGTCCAGCCGCCCGTAGCGGATATTTTCCATGATCGTCCCCTTAAACAGCCATGTATCCTGTAAAACCATGCCAAAGCCCCGCCGCAGGTCGTTTCGGTCAAATGCCCCCACCGGATGGCCGTTTAAGCGGATACAGCCTGCGTTTACATCATAAAAGCGCATCAGCAGCTTGATCATCGTCGTCTTGCCCGCACCAGTCGGCCCCACGATCGCCACCATCTGCCCCGCCTTGATCTCGCTGTTAAAATCGTGAATGATCATCTTATCCGGCGTGTAGCCAAACTTCACATGCTCGAAGGAAACATCCCCTTTTATCACGTCCGCGGAAATTGGATTTTCCACCGCCTGCGCTTCTTCCTCCTCATTTAAAAAGATAAAGATGCGCTCGGCCGCCGCAGCCATGGACTGCAGCAGATTAGAAACCTGCGCCATCTGCGTGATCGGCTGCGTAAACCGCTTGACATATTGGACAAACGCCACAATGTCGCCGATCTCGATCGTCCCAGCCGCCGCAAGCATTGCGCCCGAGACCGCCACCGCCACATAGCCGAGGTTGCTGACAAAATTCATGATCGGCATCATAAGTCCGGACAAAAA
>CANQNE010000032.1 GCA_947625135.1 uncultured Lachnospiraceae bacterium | reverse complement strand
CCTGACTAAAAATAAAGGATAGACATTTCTCTATCCTTCACCCCATTTATTTTGAGTTCTTTCTTTTTTTCGGTTTTTTTGGACGAAATGAGCCAAAAAACTTTGCTTTTTTTCATTTTTTACAATTCAGTTATAAAAAAACACAAAAAAATCCCCGAAGCCAATTCAAAAATTTGACTTCGAGGATTTTTTATCATTTTTCCGTATGCCGCTATTTCTTCCGATCGCTACATGCTTTTCTCCAGCATTGTATAAAAATCCGGGCAGGTTTTTTTCAGATTCACAGGCCGCCCATTCTTATTGAGGAAACAATGACTGCTGGAAGCGGTACATACCACTTGTCCCGCCACTGTCATCCGGTATCCCAGCTTCAATCTTACTGCAGAAATTTCCAGTACAGAAACCTCGATCTCAATCTCATCCGGGAATGTGGTAGTTTTTTTATAGTCGCAGGTGATTCCGATCACAGGGGAAATGATTCCCTCCATCTCCATTTTATCATAACCCCAACCCGTCTGCTCCATAAAATCCACCCGGGCCTCCTCCATGAACCGCACATAATTTGAATGATGGGTGATCTGCATTTTATCTGTTTCATAATATTGTACTTTATGTATATATGGTTTCATCTTATTCTCCCTCCAGCGCGTTTACGCTATTAAAATCAAATTCTTCACAAATGTATAAATATAGCCTTTCATATCCCTTCCGGATTTGTTATAATTCATCTAGTTTATACCGTACCAGACTTTCTCAGAATTTGCGGCACATATTTTAAATAAAGTATATCATAAGGAGACGACTATGAAATTATTATTTCAATTATACTGCACATTTTTTCGGATCGGGGGCCTGACCTTCGGAGGAGGCCTGACGATGCTGCCCATGCTGAAATATGAACTCAGCGAAAAAAAGGACTGGGTAACGGAGGATGAGCTGCTGGATTATTACGCCATCGGGCAATGTACTCCCGGCATCATCGCCGTAAATACTTCCACCTTTGTGGGCTATAAAATGAAAGGAATTCCCGGCGCCATCGCCGCCACGCTGGGCATGATCAGTCCTTCTCTTCTGATTATCTCCGTTCTGGCCCTGTTCCTGTCACAGATTATCGACAATCCCATTATGATTCATGCGCTGGCAGGCATCCGGGTGGTGGTGTGTGCCCTTTTGCTCAACACCGTCATCACCCTCGCGAAAAAAAGTTTTGTCAGTCCCCTCTGTGTAGGCATTGCCATTGTCGTTTTCCTGCTGGCTCTGTTTACGCCGGTCCCCACGATCTTGCTGATCATCGTATCCGGTGCCCTCGGCGTGATCCTGCAGAAGACAGGCAAATTAAAATTGGATAAGGAGGGACACGCAAAATCATGAGTATCTATTTCTACTTATTTATAGAGTTTTTTCAGATCGGCCTGTTCGCCATCGGCGGCGGCCCGGCTACTATTCCTTTCCTGATGAACCTCACGGAACGATATGACTGGTATACCAAAGCGGACGTGGCAAATATGCTGGCGGTCAGCGAAAGTACACCGGGCCCCATCGGCGTCAACATGGCCACTTATGCCGGTTTTCAGGCGGCAGGCGTTGCAGGCGGCATCATCGCGACCTTTTCCCTTGTGCTGCCCAGCCTGATCGTTATTATCATTATTGCCAAGCTGCTGGAAAATTTTTCAAAAAATCCTTATGTGCAATCGGCATTCTGGTCGATCCGTCCAGCCGTTACCGGACTGATCGCCAACGCCGTTCTTGGCATTTTTGAAACCGCCATTTTTACCAATGCAGAAGGACATTTTCATTTCCCTGTTTTTTCTGTCCTGCTCTGTGCTGTCTTTTTCGGTGTCATGAACATCAAAAAATTAAAAAAACTGCACCCCGTGGTCTGGATCCTGGGAGGTGCAGTCTTCGGTATCATGTTTAAAATGTAACCTCCCTCAGATCAGCCCAAAATGGGCCAGCCCTTTTTGGACACCGTCTTCATCTACCGGAGCAGTGATATAATCTGCCGCCGCTTTGGCATCTGCGGAACCGTTGCCCATGACAATACCCTGCTGTACGTACTGCAGCATTTCCAGATCGTTGCTGCTGTCTCCAAAAGCATACGTATTTGCATGGTCGATCTTCAGATAATCGCAGATCCGCCGGATGCCGGCAGCCTTTGAAAAACCTTTGTCCAAAATTTCCACTACGGGCGACTGGTGAAAGATCAGCTTGTATTTTTCACCAAGCGCCTTTTTTATAGCCTCTGCAGCCGTGGGTGGGCAGACAGCGCTCATTTTGTTGATCCTGCTCTTCTCATGAAATTCCGAAAGATCTTTCAGATCCTCTCCCATGATGCTTCTTAAATAAGCTACATATCTGTCCCCGGCAAATGCCTGCATGGGTGCGTACAAACACTCCGGCCCTTCCAGGATCACCGGCATCTCATACATCTTCAACACCTGCAGAAGTTCCTTCGTTTTTTCCAAAGGCAGCAGATATTCGTATATAATCTTCCCGTTATATTCCACATGAGTGCCGCATCCGGCCAGCACACCATCGAACCCAATGGCAAACAGCTCTTTTGACCGTATGGATCCCCGACTTCTCCCGCTGCAGATAAAAGCATAATTTCCCCTTTCCCGCAGCCGCCGGATGGATACCGCCGTACTTTTTGGGATCTCCATTCTTTCGTTCCAAAGGGTGCCGTCTATATCAAAAAATACTGCGTTTTTTGCTGTACTCATAGGAATTCATCCTTTCACCGGATCGTCTTTTGTCTTTGCAGTCACAAAGCCATCTTACCATATTCCTGTATAAAAAACAATCCGGTGCTTTTTCTTTGTTGCCAATCCGTCAAAAATTCCGTATAATGCAAAGAGGATGTGATATTGATGAATCAGAAAAATACCTGTATGCTCTGGCGTATTTTTTTCTACGTCTGCGGCGCCGTCACACTGGCTGCCGGCGTAACCTTAAATACAAAAACAGGGCTTGGAGTCTCTCCTGTGATCTCCATGCCCTTCACCATTGCTTCTATCACCGGCCTCAGTTTTTCCGCCATGACCTTTGTGGTCTATTCGTTTCTTGTTTTGATTGAATTTTTTTTGAAAGGAAAAAACAGAGAGTGGAAGGATGTGCTTCAGATTCCCTTTGCTTTTGTATTCAGCTTATTTCTGGAATTGTTTGACCGCCTGTTCCAGTTTCAGCTGCAGGCTCTCTGGCTGAATATCCTGCTGCACCTTGTGGGCGTGTTTGCCACCGGCGCCGGCATGGCCCTGATGGTCAATATGAAGCTGATTCCCAATCCCGCCGACGGACTGGCGCAGGCTATCGGCTCTGCTATTGGCCGGGATATGGGATTGGGAAAAAACATTCTGGACACCACCAGTGTCTGCATTACCTGCCTCATCGGCCTGATCTTTGCCCACCGGCTGATCGGCATCGGCATTGGAACCATCATTGCCATGATCGGCGTGGGCAGATCCGTGGCAGTGGTAAATCATTTCTTTAAAGAGAAAATGATGAAAAAAGCGGGGACATGGTAGTGAGTCTTCCCACTTCCTCTCTGTCCCCGATACTGCATTCTTGATTCCTTCTTCTATGCAGTCTCCTCCTCAGACAATAAAATCCAAATGAATGAAATGATAGGAGACACTATATCGGTAATCAATTCCCCTGTTTGAATAAGATTTCAGAATTTCAGAGATTACAAATGTCTCAAATCTTAATTGAGCAAATATTATATGGCATAAAAAATAACCGGTTACAATTTATAAATTTAAACGGTTTAAATTTATAAATATGACCGGTTGTAGTTGATAAATTTCATCGATTGTGGCATACTATAGCTTCGGAAGACTTCGCATGCGCCTCAGATACTCATGGGCGATTTGCAGACACTGGATTTTCTTTTTGAATCGCTATGCGAGCGGGATCTGAAAATTTACGCCGAATCTTTTGACGCCCATTTGTATCACTATCAGGATTACAGCAATCGGGAAATTGATGCTGTAGTCGAGCTGGCCGACGGCTCTTGGTACGCCTTTGAAATTAAGCTGGGGCCAATCAGGTTGATACGGCTGCTGCAGGACTGATCAGGTTACGGGATGAAATTAAAAAAGATGGCGGCGTGCCGCCCAGAACACTGTGCGTCATCTGCGGTCTGTCCAACGCTGCCTATCAGCGTCCGGACGGCGTATTTGTCGTACCAATTACTGCGTTGCGAAATTATGTTTTGCAATTATATACAGTTTTTCAATATTTCCATGATCATTTTTCTGGAGAGTTTCTCGCAGCTGGTATCCATAATATATGTGGTTTCGGCTATCATATCAAATATCTCTCCAGAAACCCCTCCCATTTCACTGAAAGTAGTCGGAAGTCCTACTTCCTTGACAAATAATTTTAATTCTTCAATTCCCTTTACTGCTATTTCTTCATCGCTCAAATGCTTCCCATCTACTCCCCATACATTTCCTGCGAATCTGGCAAACTTTCCGACAGCCCGCTTATAAGTATACATATAATATGCCGGCTGGATAACTGCAAGTCCCTTTCCATGGGTGCAGTCCGTATAAGCACCCAGTTGATGATCTATCTGATGCACCTGAAAAGCAGGCCGTTTTCCTGCTTTCAAAACTCCGTTCATTGCCAGTGCGCTGTCCCATGCAAGCTCAGATCTGGCGCTCTCATTATACGGATCATTCTTAAGCACACGCAAATTTTTGATAACATTTCGCATAACAGCTTCATTTATTTCATCAGAAACAGTAATTTCATCCGGTAAGCTAAAATAGATTTCCATGCAGTGACTCAATGTGTCAAATGCGCCGGATACCAAAAGATCCATGGGCAGAGACCTAGCACAGTCTATATCCAGTACCGCAAATAACGGGTATGCTCCTTTCAGGGATCTTTTTTCCCCTGCTTGCTTATTGGTAATCACGCCACTGTTGTTCTGCTCTGATCCCGTCCCAAATGCAGTCAATACCGCTCCCATTGATATAAATGCAGACGGTGTCTGTCTCCTTACACATTCATATTCCCATATATCCTCATCCAGTTTTGCCTGAGCCGCGATGATCTTACAACAGTCTACCACGGAACCGCCGCCCACTGCCAAGATAAAATCAATATTTTTCTCTCGGCATATTTCTGCGCCTTCACGGACCTTTTCATACGGGGGATTTGCAGTGATACCCGACAACTCAGTTACGTTTTTCTCTGCATCAGCCAGTATGCCACATATTTCTTCATAGACCCCGCTTTTTTTAATCGAACCCCCTCCATAAATCAGGAGTACATTTTTTCCGACAGTCTGCAGTTCTGCTGTTACTGCCTGCTTCATAACCCCTTTACCAAAATATGTTTTTACCGGACAAACGTATGCAAACGCTTCCATATTCTACCTCCTGCGATATTTCTTAGATTTGATTAAAGTTTTCTCGCCTGTTAAATTGTTCTACTATGCCGGATATTGCCTTGTTCACTGCGTCATCTATGTTAGACATGTTTCCACCGTTCTTCACAGCTTTGGAGAACGAGACAAACTCATATCGTATACCCTCCCCGTCAAGCTGATAAAAATAACGCCTGTTATCGGCGGGATTTTCATACCGAACTTCAAAATAATCTGTTTTCCACCATGGCGCCGGAACATAAATATACCCTTTCGTCCCTGAAATAATCAGTTCTCCTTCTGATTTCGCCCCTCTGCCTATTTTGATAGAAGCCACCGCATTTGATACCATTCAAAATAACAATTTTTGTTTTATATTTCGCGCATATGTATCTGCCTTGCCTTAAGCATATCATCTACGCAATCCACCTCTGTCCAGTCATAATTGGCAATGTCTTCATAGTATAAATCAAAATCTTCATTAAACACCATCAGATCCATAGCATTTTCGTACCATTGATCATACATTCCTTCCTCTATCATTTGCTCAACAATGCACTTAAGCTTCCATGCTGAATTTGCATCAAGTTTTGTAATACCTGCATATTCACCATAATAGCTGGATAATTGCTTGCTCATAACAAGAACTCTATCCTCGCTTACCTGAACATTATAATCTCCCTCGAATCTGATAGAACTGTCAAGTAAAACTGTTGCCTTGTCAACGGGTTTGCATAAAATGTCCTTTATCAAATCTCTTTCCATTACCACATCGCCGTTAATAATCGTAACGTTATCACTTTTAAGATGTTCTTTTGCAAACCATAGTGAAGCTATTGAATTTGTCACTGCGTAAAATGGATTGTATATAAAAGTTACACCTTTAATTTCATTTTCAATATTATTATGCATAAAACCGTCAACAACAACTATATCGCATGCTCTATCATATTTTCTAATTAGATTTACCATTCTCTGCAAAACAGTTGTATCTTTATCCAGTTTATATAATGGTTTTGCCTGATTAAGCGTTAACGGATGAAGTCTTGAGCCTTTTCCTGCTACTAGAATAATATATTTCATAGTTTACCTCCTACCATAATATTAAACCTATTCTCATCATATAATCCTTAGGGGGAAATGTAATATCTATGCCATATTTAGCAGCACTCTTTACTACATTTACACCTATGGCTTCCAATGGGCTTCTGGCATTATATGGATTATTGCACTTTTCTTTTCCACACCCATTTTTACATAACTTACAAGAGCCTCCTATAAAAGAAAGCACTACTGGCTTATTATGATCCCATAGATATTTTTCCATCTGTAGAAGTGACCTATGTAAAATAACAGAGGATTCACTTCTTATTTCGTTATAATTGGTCTTATTAAATGGTATCTTTACATATACAAATGCGCCGTTTTTAAATTCATTGACCAACTGTTTATAATCTATATTTTTAGGCATATTGCCAGGACAACGCCAATTGGTTTTATATTTTCCACAATTAAAGCAGATCATTTTTACACGTTCTTCAAAAATCAAATCCTTTGGATCCACTGCAATTCCGCCAAGATAAGAATTGCTATTACGCGCAAATTCGAGCATATCCTCTAGAATTATCATCTTTTTACTCCTTTGTGCAAGATATATTGGTAATCATTTCTCGCTTTACCTTTTGCTGATCTATTTCAAATGGAAAAGGAATTATAAGTAGTTCATTTACAATGCCAGCATTTTACTAATAAGTTCTTCGGGCATTAATGGTTCCTGATTGTATATTGCTTGTCCAAGCCTTGTTTTAGGATATGCCTTTGTATTTGACGGCAGCATTATTTCTATAAGCAACGGTTTTCTTTTGCCAATTTTTTCAGATATTTTTTCTATTTCATCAACGGACTGTATCCTATAGGACTCTATTCCGTATGCCTTTGCAATATCAGTAAAATTAGGTACAGTAAATCCTCCATCGGTATCGGCACCAAAGTGTTTTCCATCAAAATAAGCATCCTGCAGCTGGGTGATCAAACCAAGTGAATTATTATTCATAATGAATATAGTTATGGGTATGTTTTCTCTTGCTATCCATTGAAGCTCCTGAATATTCATTTGAAATGCGCCATCTCCACAAATGCAAATTGTTTGCGTATTTGTGCTGTAATATGCTCCGATCGCTGCGGGAAGAGCATATCCCATAGCTCCGTGTCCCCCTGAAAAAAGAAGCTTTTGCCCCGACTTTGTAACAAAAGATTGTGCAGTCCACATCATATGTTGGCCTACATCACATGCAATGGGTGTACCCTTGGGGATCATTTCAGAAATACTGCTTATTATACGATTTGGATAACGTTCCGGAATATTTTTATCAAATTCATCACAGTATTGCCTGCATTTTTCTGCTGTTTTAAACCAATTTTCATAATTTGTATTTGGAATCGCATCAATCATAATATCAATAAAGTCACCTGAATCCATACATAATGAAATCTCATTTTCCTTTATTTTTCTCTGTAACGCATTTTTGTCATTATCTATTCTGAAAATGGATGCTCTTTCTGCAAAATCATTTATCTTGGTTCCGGTCTGCTTTGCACACAGACTAATACCAATGCAGATTAATAAATCCGCTTTAGCTGCAGCAATAAGGTTTGCTGCACGCATTCCATAACCTCCTCCGATATATCCGAAATTCAAGGGATGTGATACAGGAAGCAGTGTTCTTTGCAAAAGGCTTGTAACAATTGGGATATTATACTTTTCCGCAAAATTAATAAGCTTATTTTTATAGCTTTCGGATACTCCATTCCCTATAAGAAATACGGGCCTTTCCGAATTATTTAAGGCCTGTTCAAATAGTTCTTTGGCATTTTTAACCTTAATTTCTTTTTGTTTTGGTATATAGTGTTTAATTTGTTTTGTATCAATTTCTGTCCTTTGAATATTCATAGGGATATCAAATAAAACAGCCCCTCTTCTTCCAGAATTTGCTATATGCCATGCTTTTTCAAATTCAAAGCACGCCTGATATGGCTCTGTCACATGAACAGCATATTTTGTAATCGGTTTTGCCATGGCTACGATATCAATTTCCTGAAATCCTTGCTGGCGAAGTCCTTTTACTCCCGCATACTCATATGTATTAAGTTGCCCAGTAATAAACACAACAGGTATTGAATCAAAATAAGCATTTGCAACACCAGAAAGAAGATTGGCGGCTCCAGGTCCACTAGTAGAATACGCAACAGCACAATGATCCGATGCTTGCGCATATCCGCATGCAGCGAAAGCAGCCCCTTGCTCATGATAACTGCTATGATTTTCTAGTTTATTGTTTTTAGAAACAGCATCTAAAAAATATGCGATCATTGTGCCTTGGTATCCAAAAATATGATGAACGCCATTACTGGCTATATAATTTGCTATATAATCAGATACATTCATACCAATACTCCTTGTATAATAAGTATGTAATCAGTTCCTTTATCTGACGTTTCCTCTCTGATAAAGTCCAGCTCGATAATATCAACATTAGCTGTTTCCAGCTACCTTGGAAAATCCAGAATACAGTTTTTTCCAAACTCCCAATCATTCACATAGCCACCATCTCTGAGGGTACAATCCATCAAATATATTTCCTCCATATTTTCTGCACCTCTTTCATGATATTGGTATACACTTTTCACTCGTTTACATTACAATTCAAATACTCCATAAAACCTTTCTTATTCTCTATGGCCGTGGTAGTCGGTCTGCCCAGATTCTCTCTAGCCCCAATGGCACATACTGCCTCTATGAAAGCTAATCCTTTCTGCTCTTTTGCTCTCTTCAGTTCCGCCTCCAGCTTCTCATAGTTGTCCACGCTCACTGCCGAAACATACCCGCAGGCTCTCGCAATGGCAACCAGATCAATCTTTCCTGCTACCGTAGGCATCCCGCCCACCGTCTCATGTGCGCTGTTGTTGATCACCACATGCACCAGATTCTCCGGTCTGTTGGCTCCCATCACTGCCATGGCTCCCATGTGCATCAATACTGCTCCGTCTCCATCAATACACCACACCTTGTTCTCCGGTTTGTTCACTGCCACTCCCATGGCGATCGATGAACTGTGTCCCATGGAGCCTACCGTCAGAAAATCATATTTATGACTCTGGCCCTTTGCCTCCCGGATCTCAAACAACTCCCGGCTGGCCTTGCCTGTGGTGCTGATGATAGGATCTTCTCCGCTCACCTCTGTGATATGCCGGATGATCTCCTCCCGCAGCATGGAGTTCCCGTTGTCATAATTCAATTTTTTATCATAGGAAAGGGCGCCCTTCCGGATCACAAAGGCTGCCTGTTTGCCTGCCTTTAAAAGCGGCCGGAACCGCTCCATCGCTGCCTGTACCTCTTCCTCTGTTGTTTCTTTGCCAATCACAAAAGAGGCGATATCCATATCCTCCAGAAGCTTTAACGTCACTTCTCCCTGATAGATATGCTGAGGCTCGTCATGAACGCCCGGCTCTCCTCTCCAGCCGATCACAAAGAGCATGGGAATGGCATATACCTTCTCATTTAAAAGAGATGCGACAGGGTTAATAATATTTCCTTCTCCGGAATTCTGCATATACACCACCGGCACCTTTCCTGTGGCAAGGTGGTAGCCTGCCGCCAGCGCAGTACAGTTACCCTCATTGGCTGCGATCACATGATGCTGCGGATCAATGCCGTACGTATTCATCAGGTAATTACACAAAGGTTTTAACTGAGAATCCGGTACGCCGGTATAAAAGTCGGCGTTCAGGATATTCACAAAGGCTTCAGTTTTCAAGACAAATTCCTCCACTACACGGTACATTCTTTTAATTCATTTTTTCAAACCGTTTCTTATTCCAGCTCATTACAATTCATCAATCAGCGTCAAAATGTCCTTAATCGGCATTAGACGACCATCTGCTTCCTTGGCCCGATGGTTAATCAATATATCCTTTGCCGTCTGCTCCATTGCTGGAAACGCGCTTCTGGTCAGCTGATTGGCATAGATGACGATATTCACTCCATGCGCCGCAAGCTCCGTCTCCGTTACCTGATTAAAGGACGTGGGCACTACCACAATGGGCGTCTCCTTGTCCACCTTGCGGAAAGCATCACAAAACGCAAAGATCTCCGCAGGATCTTTTTTCCTGCTGTGGATCATGATCCCGTCCGCTCCTGCCTTTACATAGGCATAGGCCCGCTCCAAAGCATCCTCCATTCCCTGTTCCAAAATCAGGCTTTCAATCCTCGCAATAATCATAAAATCATCCGTCAGCTGAATATTTTTCCCTGCCTTGATCTTCTCACAGAAATGCTCGATGGTATCCTGCGTCTGTTCCACTTCCGTCCCGAACAGGGAGTTCTTTTTCAGTCCCGTTTTATCCTCTATGATCACTGCGGATACGCCCATCCGCTCCAATGTACGGACAGTATATACAAAATGCTCGATCAGTCCGCCGGTGTCTCCGTCAAAGATAATCGGCTTTGTCGTCACTTCCATGACATCATCAATGGTTCGGAATCTGGAAGTCATATCCACCAGTTCGATATCCGGTTTGCCCTTTGCTGTGGAGTCACAGAGAGAGCTGATCCACATGGCGTCAAACTGATCCAGTTCTCCTTCATGATCCACCACTGTTTTCTCCGCGATCAGACCGGTCAGGCCGCTGTGTACTTCTAACGTCTTAACAATTTCGCGCATTTTTAACAACTGACGAAGACGTTTCCGCCGATACTCTGGCATAGCTACTTTTTCCCGAATTCGCTCATCAATACGTTTTACCTTTTCATTTCGGGTGTACGGCACATCTATGAGTTTTCCTCCATATACTTGTAGTAAAGACCGCACATTTTCCCGAATAGCCTTCATTGGCCCCTGTTTCCAGTTGTCTCCGTGAATCACATAATCCGGATGCAGTTCTTCAATTACCCGATCGTACATAATGTCTTTCTGTTCGATCACCTTTTTTATGCCTTCTATATTCTTTATCAATGCAAAGCGTTCTTCAAAGCTGATGGTAGGAAATCGATTATATCGAATCATCGCTTCGTCACTGAGTACTCCCACAATCACATTTCCATACTTCTTTGCCTCTTTGATCAGGTTTAAATGTCCTTCATGGATTACGTCGGTACTAAAGCATGTATATACTGTTTTCACGTTTTCTTCTTCCTTTCAACGGTTTTCATCTATTCAGCCAAGACGCACCCCTTGCCATTTCTATATCTGCAGCTGTATTCAGATTGATGCACCTGGAACCTTTTGCACTTACCGGCTCTATCGGATGCTGCCCACATACCTGATTGATATAAACCAGTCCATTTTCTTTCATAGGCTGTTTTGCCTTCCTTGCCACAAAATAATATTCCGCATAAGCTTCCCGCAAACGGTTCAGGGCGCTGCCTCCAAATTTCCACATCTGCAGAGAATCCCCTGCCGCCTTCATACCCTTTGGCATGCAGTCCAGCACTGACTGATGGGTATCATCATAAGCAAACCGGCGAATTTTTCCGTCCTGCCCGGCACAGGCCACCACACTCTTTTTAGGATCAATATAAGATACATCCCGAATAAGTACGCCGCTTTCACAGCCGCTTTCTACCAGCACTCTTACATCCTCGCTGTCAAGCAGCATATCCCCCTCCGTAATATAGACGGTTTCATAGGGCAGAATTGCCTCCCATGCGCACGCAATGGAGTATTCGCATCCATGGTAATCGTATTTATCGTTCATAATAAAAGTCACGTTCGCACAAATATGTTTTAATTTTAAAAATTCTGTTACAGTTTTTCTTACCCGATCCGCATAATAACCAATGACTAAAATCACATTTGTAATGCCACAGTTTACAAAGGAACGGATCGTATGTTCCAAGGGCGTGATTCCTCCCAGATCAAGGATACATTTGCTTGTGTAGTCTGTAATGTTCTTCATACGACTTCCAATTCCTGCCGCATAAATTACCACTGCGCTTTTTTCCATAGCATTACTCCCTGCTGATATAAAGACCCACCATAGTGTCTTCTTCATCCAAAATTTTTTCTACTATTTCCTGGATCATTTTTTCTAACTGCTTTTGAACAAACACTTTCCCATCCTGACCATCTGTCTCATGAAACTCCAGCAGGTCTGTTGGCTTCACCCGATCTTTATATAATGTTTTTATTTTGATATCCATTCACTGTCACCTGATTCCAGTTCTTTTTTAATGCTTTCCACCAGATCATAACAATCTGTCATCCGCAGATCGCCCATATTTGCGATCTGAAAGAGTCCAAGTTCCCTCAAATGTCCTTTTCCGATATACAACACATATCCTCTGTCATTCATATCTGCCACAAATTTCTCTACATCAAATATTTCCCGATCCAGCAGAAAGGAGGACAACGTGACCGATCGTTCTATCTCTTCTTCTAAATAAGGTTGGATTCCCAGCTTTTTCATTTGCTTTCTGATATACAGATTCATCTTTTGATAACGATCATAATTGTAGGAGGGATTCACCAGAATCTTGTGCATCTGCGCATCCAGAGCCACAAACAGTGGCGTACTGGGCGTATGAAGCGCCTGACCTGTTTCTTCGGAAAACTGTAGATTGGAAAACAGGTTCATATAATCGGATCTGGGCGCCTTGTCTAACCCATCCAAATAAAGTTTCCGGGAGACACAGATCAAGGCAATTCCAGGATAAGAGCCAATTGCCTTTCCTGACGTAGTTACAATCAGATCAATCTGATTTTTTGAAATATCAATGGCATCTGCGGCCGCGGAACTGACCGCGTCTACCATAATTCTCATTCCGTTATTATGAGCCAATTCCGAAACAGCATCGATCGGATTTAAAATTCCCGTGGAAGTTTCATGGTGAACCATTAGCGCCCATGTAAATCGGTGATGCTCGATCAATTCTGCTATCTCATTGAGATCAAAGCATTTTTCCCTATGGTATTCCATGTAGGGAATGTGATAGATCTCCAGCATTCCCCTTAATCTGTCCCCAAAAACGCCGTTGGACAGCAGCAAAACCCTGTCCTTTTCCGTTAAAACAGAACTGATACACATTTCATTTGCCAGCGTGGCAGAACCGGTAATTGGCAGACACACATATTGGTCTTCATCTGCATTGAACATCCGCAATGTCATGTGTTTGATATTTTGAAAGATCTGTTCAAACTCCGCGCTTCTGTGTCCTATATTGGTATTCATGGCCAGCTCCGCAATATCAATGGCAACATTGACCGGACCCGGGCAAAACAGTTTTTTCATGATGTCAATTCTTCTCCTTTGTTTTTGTGCAATAAGTACTTTGTGATCTGATTACTGCCCGGATTACACGCCTTTGTATTCCACCAGCTTTTCAGCCACTTTCCCGGCAAACTCCTGACACTCTTCTATATGAATAGACTTCGGATAATCCAGGCCAAACACTTCCTTTAAAATATGCAGATCCTTATCCATAAAGGTCAGCACCCCATCGGCAATAGATTCGATTCCATCAAACTGCGAAGAGACTTCATTGATCCTAATCGCCTCCTCCATGGTAACCTCCTCCGGCAGCAGGATCTCAATATCTTCCCGCTGCGCAATGGGATATACCTGACAGGGATAACCGCCGATCAAGCCGTTTGGTCCTGGAAGATGAATCTTTACCGGGTGATCTCCCAGCAGAATTTTGATCACTTCAACCGTATCAGAAGCAATCATCAGATTGCGCACCGCGTCAGATACCATGGGAATGTGACAGGATTTGATTAGTTCCTCATTCGTCAGCCGGTCGTCCCGCTTCCCGCTCACACTGTATTCCAGATAATAGGGACTTCCCATGTCTTTTCCATCCCGACACGCATAGGTATTCAGAAAATGACTGCAAATCAGCTTTACTTCTATTTCATTTAACGGTTTCTGCAGTTTTTCGCTGATATATCTTTTGATTCTTGGTACCATATGGTTGATATTGCCAAGTCCCGTCATCACATTCATGCCAACACTTTTCAGCAATGGCTCCACAATATCCGGATGACTGGTATCGATCACCCTGCAATGGATTTCTGATTTTTTTACCGCTTTCATCACGTTATAGATCAACGGCACTGACAGGGGAGTCCAGACGCCGTAGCCAATTCCGTTTGGATAAGAAAAAGACCCATATTTTACATTTGAAATAAATCTTCCCGTATAAGCGATCACATCCGGTTTTACTTTTGTAAAAATCTCCGCCATTCGCTCCACATCCATCATGGAACAGGAATGATAAATGATGGGATTGACGCTTTCCATGATCATGGAAGAAATGATCGTTGTATTTAATCGAGGGGCTATCTCTTCCTCACTTTTTCTGGAAAGAATGTGAATCTCCAGATCCTCTATCCCCAGCCTGGCCAGCATGTCCACTGCATAACTGCCCGTACTTCCATAACCACAAATCAATACTTTCATTACTTATTTCCTTCCTTTCTTCAGACTTTTTATTTTCAGATCCCAAGATACAGGCGCGTCGCCAGAAATTTGGGATATCCCCGTTTCAATATGCTTTGCGCCGCTCCGTCAATGTCGTAATCCACCCGGATCAGTTCTACTTCATTATCTGGATATAAAATCCCAAACTGACATTTGGGGCAGGCATTCCGGGGCTGTCCGATGCTGCCCGGATTGATAAACAGGTTACCGCCTTTTTCAAAGGTGAACTGCAGGTGGGAATGGCCAAAGACAAATACCTTGTTCTGATACTCTCCAAACTTTTCGCTGATATCTGCGGAGCCCTCATATAAATTTTCCCAGACGTCATCGATACTTCCGTGAAAAGCGATAATATCTTCGTATGTATCCACTGCCTTCATGGATCCATTTAATTCTTCTATCATTTTCTGATCAATCAGTTTTCTGGTGATTTCCAGCGCCAGCTTCCCATGAGGGGTATCAAACCGGGGATCATGGGAGTTTTTCAGAATGGCTTCATCATGATTCCCGATAACAGATGCCACCACATGATATTTTTTTAACAGTGCTATGCAGGCTGCGGGATCTGCCCCATAGTCCAGTATGTCACCGCAATGCACCAGCGGTAACTTTTCCGGTTCTGCAAATCTTTTGTGTATCTCCTCATCAAACGCCTGCAATGCCTGAATGTTTCCATGGATATCCGATATCAAGATCACCGGTTTGTCACGCATTTCTTTTATTTTCCTCCCATATTAAAACCTGATTTTAATTGCTGGAGTATGTGGTATTCTTTTTTCCTCCGGCGGCAGAGTCATATAATCTCCATATATATATTTAAGACAAGAGTCGTAATCTTTTACGCCCCAAAAGCTTTTCCCCTCGAATTCATATTCGGAAACTTCCAAAAACCACTTTTTGGGAGTTGCATATCGAACAGACAGGGGATTCTTCGTATAGATACACCCCAATGCTGGCATTAACAGTATCCTTACACCATTTTGAGTGTCATTCCTGCTTTTTTTTACATCGCGTCTCAGTCTGGCATAAACAAAATCAACAGGAATCTTAGACAACAGCTGAAACCATTTTTTCTTTATTCCTTTTGCGCTCTCTTTTCCTGCCTCTGCCCACAGTATCTTTCTCAGACAATAGCATTTAAAATCCTGATAAATCTGCGCGGGAATCCACCTTGGCACATCATCCAATGGAAATATATCCATAAACACACCTGTCCTGCATTTCATGTGTTCTTTTCCCGGTCTGACATACTCAGTCCCCGTTCTTCTTAATTTTGCAAATCCCCAGCGGTATTCCGGTTCTGTTGAATGATCCTGAAACCAACAAATTTGGGGATCCAACTGATTTGCCACTTTTTTAAATTTCTCATATTCCTCCCGCAGCATAACGACATCTATATCATCATCCCACGGTATAAATCCCTTGTGACGCACTGCGCCCAAAAGCGTTCCGCCCAAAATGGTATACTGGATCTTATTTTTGCGGCACACCCGATCCAGTTCTGCCAGCATATCCAGTTGCAATAACTGCATCCGCCGTAATTCCTCCGGCGTTAATTCTTTGATGTTATCCATTCTTTCTCCCTTAAAATAGCGACTAATTTTTTTGCTAAGAAACACTGACTTCCATTATTTCATTTATTTTGCACCTTTTTTTGCATCTGCTAATAGTTTTAGACTTGAAATAATCTTCTTTTTGTTCAATAACACCAATCCCAATCCGGAGGCCGCCAAGATATAACGAATTACTGGATATGAATAAGTGACAAGCAGCATAAATCCTGACAACATAAAAACTGCCATAAGTATCAACAGCTTTTTTGTTTCATATATCTGTACCCCGTCCAAATTTTCCTTACACAGCTTTTGCATGCAGTAATAATGACATCCTACATAAATTAAATAGCAAATCAAAGTAGTGTACCCTGCCGCATAGTAGCCGAATTTTGGAATGAAAATTCTATTTAACACTACATTTAAAATGGCGCCAATTATACTGGCAGTCATAATAAAGGTTGATTTTTCATAATAAAATTCAAATGTAGAAAAAATATTATAAGCAAACATACACAGCACGCTCATCGCTATAGGGGGAATCACATAAATGGCCGGATAATACTCTGCCGGGGCAAAAATCCTGACTATTTCCGGTGCAAACGCAATCAATCCAAGATTCATGACAGCCGTAAAGACAAACGCAATAAATGTAATGTCCGCCATTTTATTCATATTTTTTTCTTTTATTTTCTGATAGATCCATGGACTCAATGTTTGCTGTAACGCTGTATTAAACAGCGTCATAAGCAGAGAAATATTATATGCTAATCCATATATACCAGCCTCTGCCGCTCCCACTAATTGTTTAATCATAATCCGGTCTGCGCTGCTTAACACAGTCTGGGACAAATAATGCGGAAGCAGCGGTAAATTTAACCGTAACGCATATTTCCAAAACTTTTTTGAAAAAAACACTTTGCCAGAATACATCTGGTAAACAAACATCCATGTATATCCTGCAAGTTCTACTAAAACCAAACCCAAAATTCTTGCCGTTACTTTATCTTTTGCATGCAATACTAACAGAATCCCAAGTCCGGGCTTTGCCATAGATACCAGCAAGGTTATCAGCACCAACGCTTTGTATCTATACTCCACCCGTTGGCGCCCCGCCCAAAAATTAAATACACTGGTTGTCCAAATCATCACGAGCATTGCCAGTACCTGCACCGTGGTCAATCCCATGAGCCCATTCCAGAAATCGTGAAACAGCAAATAAATTACTGTCCATATCGTACACAAAATTACCGTTAAACCTTGCAGAGAAGAAGCATAAATACTACGCTCCTCTTCAAACTTTACCAGCCCCTGATGGTACATTCCGCTGTAAAGATAAAGACTTACAAAAATCGTGGTAATACCTAACCATGAATTAAAAACATTATATTGTCCATATTCACTTGCAGTCAGAAGTCTCGTAAAGACGGGGGTTGAAATGGTTGAAATTCCTTTTTGCAGAAATGAACACATCAAGAACCAAAAGGCCGCTTTCACCTGCACGGGAATCTGTCCGCCGTATCGACTATATTTTCTTTTCTGCTTATTTTTAATTTGCATTTTTAAACTCAGCTTTGTTCTTGTAATAACAGTAAAATATTTCTGTCATAACTTGATTTTAATTGGCAAATGCCCCACTCGCTCTTCTTCCGGCGGCATCTGCATATAATCTCCATAATATTTTCTCAGCAATTTATCCCATTTACAGGGCACTTTATAATATTTTCCGTTGTAAGCCATTTTTTCTGCCGGTTCAAACCATACCTTAGGAATTACCGGCGGTTTGAATGTACTCCATATTAAATATCCATTGCTTTTTTTGCTGTTCCATTTCCGAATCATCTTATTTTCACAATGTTTTAACCACCTGCAGGAAACCGGCTTTAAAAATAAATGCAGCAGCTTTCCCTGCAAAGACATCCTATTAGTATTTTTTTTGAGCTTATTTACAATCATGCGTTTTATCCATTTCATGCGCAGATATAAACATTGATATCTGAGGCTGCCTACTTCCGGTGCATTATCCAACGGAAAAACATCGATCCACATTTCTGTATACCGTCGTCCCTCATCAAGCGCCTGCTGTGTACAATATATGGTGCCCCGTTTATCCAGTCTGGAAAAAGAACCCCAGAAATCCGGATCATTTTCATAACATTGTATGTGGTAAAGTTCTCCCTCTGGCCGCGCCAGCATCAATTTCTTAAAGGCATCATAATCCTCTCTGGGCATTACCACGTCCACGTCATCATCCCATGGTATCGGCCCCTTGTGACGAACTGCTCCTAACAATGTTCCGTAATACAAATAGTATTTAAAATTATTTTCTTCACAAATACGTACAAATTCATCTAAAATTTCCTGACCACAGGCCTGTATCCGACGCATAAGCGCGGAGATATCTGCTAATGCTTCATCATTTTTTTTATCTGAACAATGTTCCATGCTATATCCTCCATTTTTAAATTACTCTAAAACAGCAAATATAAATACGGGACACAGGCGCAGATACATCCAAACAAAATGTTTTTTCGATCTTTTTTGACCTTTGCTATAAGTTCATTAATGCCAAATAAATAGAAAATGGGAGTTGTAAAAAAGAAAAATCTGGAATTTCCGGGCTCTGTCACCGCAATGATTACGACAAACGTCAGATAAAACAATGCGAGTACTCTTTCCATGCTTTTACTTTTATCTCTAAAAACTCCATACACGTGCATCCAAAAATATGGCAGAACAAACCCGGCAACTCCTGAAAAAATCGTAATCCATGCGCTCCATGAATTGCTGGTATAATATATGTCGTATGCGCCAGGCAATGGGATCAACTGCACAAATGGCAACAAAAACACCAGATTATAAATATTATTAAATCCCGTAACTGCAATTTTTGATAATCCGCCAGTAGATTTGATCCCATTGTAAACATAATGTTCCAGCTTATCATTCAACACATATAAATATGTTTTGCTGGTAAACAAATAGATTACACTGAAACCAACGATTAACAGAAGCAGTATTTTAATACCCCAGTGACTGTCTTTTAATTTATAAAACAAAATAAAAAATAGTAATACTTCAAGAATATATACCCTAACAAAATACAATAACGCCGCTACAATGATAAATGTTATCCAATTGATTTTTTTTTCTTTCTCAAGCCTGAGGAATGCCCAAAACAAATAAACAACACAAAACGCGCATAAAATTTCCCGCAAAGGCACCATGCTGTAAATGATATAATACGGAGAAACCATCATAAAGATGAGAATTGCCTTGCATGTTTTACTCTCATAACCAAGAAATTTTGATATCCTGTATATTTTAAAGCACAAAAAAAAGTATAGGATTACATTCAGTATTCTGGTTCCGGTTACATATTCACCTATTCTGATCCGATTCAGATACATGCAGATCATATAATAACAATTTCTGAAGTCGAGCTGGGAAGAAATCTTTGCACTGCTCAGTGTTGTTATTTTGTCATAAGTATAAAAATCGTCATAACAAAGAAAAGGGGTTGCTCCTGTCAACTGCGTTATAATAATAAACACGATTCGTACACCAAAAAACATTAATAGCAGTTTTCCAAACCCTCTTGGAATTGTAATCGTTCCTCTGTTTTTTTTAATATAACTGCTGCTATTCAATTTTTTACTCCTGTCAAATCAAGTAATCATAAAAACTTTTAATATCTTAATAACACTGCTGCCTTTTTCATTTACCTGAACTCGTTTTCGACTGTATTGCTTTAAATATCCTTTCACAATTGTTTTGATCCTGCCAATCAAAATAATCTTTACGGATCTCACATTGCTGCTGTGTCCCTTCCAACTGTTTTCTCAGAAAATCGAATAATTCTTCTTCCGTTTTCACTCTCCGGGCAAGCACCTGTTCTGACTTCATCAAGCCTCTTTTTCCTTCATATTCTTCTTCATCAAACCAATATAAAATTGCCCTTTTATTCATATAAACCGCATCCCAGAAAATGCTGGAATAATCAGAAATCACCAGATCGGTTCTCATCAGCAAATTTTGTATCGTATCATTTTCTTCCGATGCAGTAATATTTTTGTAATGATCCCATCCTGCGTCCGCAAAAAATGCACGCATTCGTGGATGAAAATGAAAAACAATCTGGAGTTTATATTCTTCCGCCATCTGATCCAGTCTTTTTAACACAGAAGAATAAGCGGCATACATAGGCGTTTTTTTCCAATCCAGACGCTCCTCCTCATACCAATCCCGCCATGTAGGCATAATCAAAATATGTTCGATCTGTTTTTTTTGATTAGAATCCACTTTCCACTGATCGTAACGTGCAAATCCGGTCAAAAATACTTTTTTTCGTCTGCCCCGCATCTTTCAATCTTTATCCTTTTTTCGTAACTGGAAGCCGCACATATAATATCTGCCGGCATTTTTGCATAATAGTCAAAAGGCATTCCCTTCAGGCCATCATATCCATGACTGATGTTCACCAGCACTGTTGAATGGTCTTTTATAAGCCTGAAATATCCGGGCGCCACATCAAAATCAGAGAATCCATATATTGCAACTTCCGCAATAATAACCATGCAATAGTTTCTGATACTGCCCCTGTTAAGCAGCCTATCTTCGGAAATATATTTTGACAATTCTTCCCTGCTTTGCTTTTCACATACCCAATAAATATCAATATCAGCATGCTTTTCTTTTATATACTCATAAAAAACTTTTCCGTTATTGGCATAGATATCATCACCCAATCCTAGCAGCCATACCTTTTTGGGAACCAGTTTTGCATTTATTTTCAGCACCGGAATAGCAATACAGGCACATACAATCCGGATAATATACCCCAGTTTTTCAATCAGCCTGTTCTTTTTCAATGTTTTTTTAAACGCATAATTTTTCATTCAAACTCCCGACAAATTCTCATGATAAAGAATTTTTTCTTAATTACTTTTCGGCACAATAAATATCAATCCAAAATTTCTGCATAAAAATCTATCAGTTCCTGATATGATTTTTCCCAATTAAAATATTTTGCAGCTTCAAGCTGTCCGCGGATTATTTTTTCCCGAATTTGCTGATCCTCAAGCTTAAATAACGAATTCACCGCTCCGCTTATGTCATTTGTTTCCAGCATAATACCGCTGCCCCTAAGCACCTCAGGTATGGATGAATTATTAAATGCTATAACAGGGCAGCCTGCTTGCATGGCTTCAAGCACGGGAATTCCAAATCCTTCATAAAGGGATGGATAAATCATACAAAAAGCCATATTATATAATATATTCAATTCATCATTTGGCACATTTGTAAAACGATGAATTCTTGCCATAAGATCAAAGGTCTCTATTTCCTGCTTTTCTTTAGCGGAAAAATCGGCGCCGCCAATAAGAACGCAATCAATATCATATTCTTTTAAAATATCAAACAAGAATCCGGTATTTTTATATGGAGATCGATCTCCTACATATATAAAAAATTTTTTCCCTGTCAACTCCAAATATCGGCTTGGAATTACAGGCTCGGATATGATTTTATAATCACTACTCGCGCTATTATATATAACTGTCGTTTTTATATTTTTACTTTTAGGGAAAATTCTGTGTAAATCAAATAACGTATTTTGGGAAACACATATAATTCCATCGGCATCTTGTATCGCCCGCTTTGTCTGTATTGTATTAATCCATTTTTTTATTCCTTTAAAATATAACTGATGAGTCATATCATGAATTAAAACAATATTCTTTACATTTTTGCATTTGCATGTGCGTAAATATGTGGACTGAAAAATAACAGGACTCTCCGGAGCCTTAAATCGTGGCTTTTTAATTCTTAATATCTCAAGTTTTTTGCCCTTTTCTTTTACATGTGCAGCATTCGTTGTATTCAGCTCGTTAAACAGCAGATTTTTATAATCTATATCAAGATCAATCAGCGTAAGTAGAATTCTTCTGTCTTGCAACATTCTTTTGATATATTCATACCAAACAACAGATATACCGCCCATTTTCTGTATTCCAAATATCAGAGTATCTATATAAACATTTATTTTGTTATTCTCCATTTATCAATCCCTGCCTTTCAACGGAGGTATTCTGGTACAAAATAAATAAGCCTTTTCAATTTCTCCCAAATCAGGCTTCTCTTATCCCAATATATATTTCGCTGCTTCCACACCGAAACAATAGACCCAATATACCGGTGAATAACCATTTCGCCGGTACGTTTGATACCTTGACTTGATTCTTCTGCGCATATTGGATAATCCTTTTTCCGTACTCATCCCGCCGAAAGTATAATTCGCCAGCACTTTATTTAATGTACAGATTTTTTTCCCGTCTTTATGCACTCTGGTCACCATATCAAAATCGTCGTCCCATTGCAGACAGGCATACGGATACTCTAACAGGATTGCTTTTCTGGAAAACATTGTGGGATGGCAAAAACCGGCTGTTGTCCATATTTTTCCGACCTTCGCTCTCTTGATCATGTCACCGGACGGTTTTAAAATTCGCAGATCAGCCCACGCAAGGTCATATTTTTTCTCCTTATAAAGCCCAACCATTTCTGCGACAGCGCATGGTTCATACCAATCATCAGAGTTGATGTTGCCGATCAACTCTCCGGTCGCCATCTTCGCGCCTTTGTTCAGCGCTTCATACATGCTTCCGTCTTTTTCTGATATGAGTCTGAACTCAAATCCTCTTTCCCGGAATTTTTCCCGATAGGATTCCACGATCTCTACCGTATGGTCACTGGATTTTCCGTCAATCACCAGATACTCTATGTGATCGTAGGTTTGCTTCAATACAGAGCATATCGTTCTCTCTATCGTCTTTTCACTGTTTAAACATACTGTTATGATAGATACTTTTAGGTCTGCCATTATGACGTTCCTTTCATTTTTTTCCTTTTTGAACGGTAGTTGCCGCCGCCTCCATACTTGCTGTTGTATTGCCCTCTGCAATCCCTTCCGTGCTTTCTGGCAAAAACAGAATTTTTACTGTAGCAAACATTATGCGTAAATCTTCCAGAATACTTGGATTGGCTATGTACATAAGATCCATTTGCAGCTTGTCGTAAGGTGTTGTATTGTATTTGCCATACACCTGCGCATATCCGGTTAGTCCAGCTTTAGCCTGTAATCGCAATTTAAACTCCGGCAGTTCTTTTTCATACTGCTCTGCAATTTCAGGCCGTTCAGGCCTTGGCCCCACCAGTGACATATCGCCACTTAGAATATTAAACAATTGAGGCAACTCATCTAATCTCACTTTACGTATCAACTTTCCCACTGGTGTAATTCGATTATCTTCTGTCCCTGTTGACAGTCTCGCTATGCCATCTTTTTCTGCGTCTATGCGCATACTTCTGAATTTCATTATGTAAAATTGTTTTCCGTCCTTAGTGAGCCGACATTGTTTATAAAATATTGGACCTCCATCTCCGATCTTTATAGCTATAGCTGTGATCAACATAACAGGCGATAAAATCAACAACGCCGCTGCTGACACCAACAAATCTGTCATCCTCTTTAGAGCCACATATTCCGGTACCGGATTATAACGGTCTACCCGAAGCATTGGCAAATGAAACATGTGCATCTGTCTGGCGCCGCTCATGATCACATCACCGATTCTGGGAAGCATATAAACTGTAATGTCATTTGTTACACAATATTTCAGAATCAAATTTCTGTCATGACTGTGTACGCCGCATAAAAATACCGCCTCCAAACCTTCCAGCGTTTTCATTTCAGCCTTCAAGCACTCTTCCACACTAGCCGTATGCTCGATCCGAAATTTTTTCCCCAAGTCATATTCTGCGATTAAATCCTCCATCCCTCGCCGAACATCGTATATTACAGCACTTCTTTTAGGCTGAAAAACGGCAAAATACCAGTTATGGGCCAATACTGACCAAGAAACCGCGAAAAAGAGCTGCACAAAAAAGGCGAGCAAAAGGGGCAATATATTTGGAAAGCACTTTGTCAGAAGCGTAATCACTACGTACATAATGGCGTCCGCAAGAAGCGCCGCCAACCCCTGGCTATATATCATTTCAGAAATGCGGTTGAGGGAGATCAGAAAACTGTCGTACACTCTTCCGAAAAGCACATAAAGTACCAAGAACAAACCGCACACTATCAGATTTCCTTTTGTATCGTATGGAGAAACTGTGCGTTCTGCATAATATTCCATCCAGCATATTACAAAGGGTATGGTCAGCAAGATCGCATTCAAACTTTTTATAAAACGAAGTGATGAGTTATGCCCTAATCTGCTCACACTATAGTTCCTCCTTTGTACTTCTTTCTTAATTTATTTCTTATCTTTTGTGTCATTAAGTTTGGCAGATTGCACTTCTTTCTTTTCTTTATATTCCTTTATAAAATTTAATTGCTCTTCATCCGATATATCGAGATAATGCTTGTTTCTGGACAGAGAAACACAGATCCGCCACTCAAATACGGCAATGAGTACAAACACCACAATTGCAATTGTAATCAGCAATTCCTTCAGACCCATGTTCTCTGCTCCTTTTGTTCCTACACAAACTCACAATCCCATATCGCTACACCGCAGTCCTGAAACATCTCCTGCAGCCG
>CANQNE010000031.1 GCA_947625135.1 uncultured Lachnospiraceae bacterium | reverse complement strand
ATAGTGATTGTTTTCGTAATGGAACCTGTTTCCTTGTAGACTTCAAGTGCTTTGTAATACTGTTCTTCTGAATACATCGGCCAATCCTTTCCCGTGGTATTCAGTCCAACTTTTTGTCCGCACCCCCCCCCTATCCACAGCATAGACCTTATCTATTTTTCTATAATTAATTTGCGAAAGCCCTTATATATTATTGTATATATAATTCATATTATGTTTTATTATTATGAAATAATTTAAATTTTTTTAGTAGCTTAAACATAATAAAAATTTAGAAATCGTTCAATCATTTGTTTTTCAAACAAACTAATTTCTGCATTTTGCATGACATCTGCATAAATCATCTTGGCTACTTTAGCTTGTATTTTTTCCCTCGACGGTATATCAAAGCTACTTCTGGCTACATCTGTATCATAATTAGCCGAACAAATATTTAACGTGACATTCTCAATATCTATACCTGCTATCGCAAAAGGCAATATAATAGTTTCATTCATGACTCGTATACCTTTCAAGTAGACCTTAGATTTAGGTATCAGAACATCCGATGTAACTCTCAAATAGGAATTGGTTCCTGGAAAATCAAGCAATTGAATTGTTTTGGAAATAGGTTGTAAAGGATACCTATCATAGTAACTGAAATCAAAACTATCATCGCTGTCATTCCACATTTCTAAACGATTCTGCATAATATGTAAAAAAACCCGATTTGATATAGGTTTACGACTTAGGACATAAAGATATTGCATATCACTTTTATAATGTTTCAATGCCTTTTCTTTTCCTTCTTTTTCTATTGTCTCCAAGAAACTATTAAAAATACTTTTTTTATATATCACAGGTAACTCATACCATGTTAGTGTATTGTTTTGAAGGAAACTATTTATATACTTTTCAAGTAATATATAAATATCTTTGTTTCTTTTTACATTATGTATTTCAAAATCATTAGTATATAACCACTGAGAAAGAGAATCCGGTAATCTATCTATTATTTCTTCCCAAGTTATTTTTTCGGTTTGATACTCTGCTTCTAAATTCGAAATAATTTCCTCATAATAAGCAAGGCTAAAATATTCCGGGCTATAATAGAAATCTGTATTGTTCAATAAATCATCATCCACAATATAGACATTTTCATTATTTTCAAAAAATTTTAGTATATCAAATTGTATATCCACATGTCTATTAATTGTATAGGAAAATTCTGTTCTTTCTCCATCACTAAAATCCATTTTTCCTAATTTCTGAAGCTGTACCTCCTTTTTTCCATTTTGAATAAACATCATTTTATAATCGCCCGCAACCAATAACTCCTTTAAATAGGAATAAAGATTCTCTTTATCGGAAAAAATCTCTGGGATTATTTGGTCATAATCCAAAATGATTCTTGTCCCATGCTCCAAAGGATGCTGTCCCTCACCATTCAGTCTAGTCACATAAGAAGAGTTACTTTCAAAATCCATCAAAAACATTTCTTTTTCTTTATAGTGCTTCGTTTCCATACGAATCTTTGAAGACAGCATAAAGCATGCCAAAAAACCTATTCCAAAATGCCCTATCGGTTGATATAGATATTCACCATTCTTGAACTCATCTGATACATAATAAGAATTTCCTATATTAAAAAAATAATCCTGAAGAATTCGTCTAGACATACCAACTCCATTATCAAACACAACTATTTTTCGTGCTTCCTCATCAATTTCAATCCCAACAATAGGTAAATATTCCGGATATGGATTCTTCTGCTCAATTTCATACATCAATAAGACTGCGTCAATAGAATTTTGTAACAACTCTCGTAATCCATCTTTTTTGCTGCCATATATTTTTTCGCCCATCAAAAGTTTTGAAATCTGCCTATACTCTAAATTAAACATTAAATGTGTAGCCATAAATCCATTTGTTTTTATAGCCACCTCAATCATGTTACTAATATTTAGTTGATATATACTTTCAAATTTTGTCCAGATCGTGCTTGCTTTTTTTAAATCCTTTTTAAACAAATCAATATAATCCAAAATCTTTCGATAAATCTCCGGCTCTCTACACTCCCCTGAAAATATAATAGAATATTCTTTTCCTTTTAAATGGATCTTGTCATAATTTGTAATTGGAATGTGTTTCCTCCACTCATCATCACTGATTCCCTTTGGATTCAACAACTGGTAAAGTACATAAGGCGCGCGACGATCATCAATATCCAGCGCATCACCTATCCGTAACAGCAGAGCAATATGTTGCGGGTTTATTTCATAATTTCCATAATAGTATTTCTGATTTAAATTTCCCTCAATCCAATCACAATTTTCTGTATGTGAGCGACAAATTGTTGTAATTAATCCTGAAATGTCATATGATTTTGTGTCTCCTACATAAAATAAACTTTTTATTTTTGTGTCCTGATTAATTGGACGTTCTATCATCTTAGCTACACGTTCTCCATGCTTTTTCCTTACATAATTCTGTAAATACACACGCTTTTCATCATCGTTATAAGCTCTAAATGCAGAATTTTTTGATTCAAATTCATGGTATAATATTTCCATTTCATCATCTGACACAACCATTCCAACATCATGTAATAATCCAACACAAACAATCAACATTAATTGTAACGCAGAAAACTGATCTACACGATCTTTTACTAAAGCATCCATATAGCCAATCACTCGAACAGAATGCCCAATATCATGAATCGTATAATTTGAAAAGGTTTTAGGAATCTCAGCAAGCAAGCTTTTACATATTTCATAAAGTTCTTTAATAACTGCATAAAAAGAATGTTCATGATCCTTTAGATATTTTACAACCGTATAGTTTTCAAATAGACTATCCAAAATAAAAACTTCCTCCCATCCCATTATGTAATCTAATAATTTGATGTCATTAAATCTACTAAATTTATTCTGCAATACTCCAAGTTTTTTAATATTATTTTATCACAGCCTTTTAAAATATGTCTATAACAAACCTGAAATTGATTCCGAATTCTAAAATGAAAAAGTAAATTCTACATTTCCAGCCAGCAGTGGAATTTAATATTGCACAAGTAGATTTTAATCTTTCATATGAAAGAATGGCTATCCATTCCTGTCTTGACCGCCTTGCACCAAAATGCTGTTCCCCTGTCAAGAGCTTGCCATTAGGGGCTTATGCCCCCTTGACAAGCGAAACTGGCATTTTGGTATCATTACCAGGAAACAGGAAAAACGAATTACCCGACAATGGAATTTACTCTTGCACATGTTTAATCTGCATATAGAAAATGCTTGACACAAAATCTATTATTTGAATTAATTTTACTTCTACATTTAGTATTCGACCATTAAATTGCATTGCTAAAGCTTAGTAAAATCTGCAGATTATAAATAGTAAGTGGAATTTACTTTTTCAAGTTACCAATTGATTCCGAAAATCTGTAGCAATCTTAATATATAAATTTAAATGGCAAGCCAAAAATCCGCAGAATGAATTTCTCCATCCTGCGGACCTCATACACATATCATTATTCTCTATTACAAACACCATAAAACACTATATTTTCAAGAATTATCCTCTCTTATTACCCACACAACACTTCTTTCAAACCGTTCTATTTCCCCACTACCGTACTCTTACTGATCCCAAACTGTTTCGCGGTCTGCCTTACCGTGGCGTTTTCTTCGATAATATAATTCGCAATCTCTATTGCCCTCTCCTCTATATAACTTTTCAAGGAAACCCCCTGCAATCACCGTGTTTTTACAGTGTATGCAGGGAGGCGGGGATGTATGCAGGGTTGGGCGAGGTTAGATTGGCCTGTTTTTTCTACAGCTTCAGTTCCACCTGAATCCCGGCATCCCTTTCCTCTATATACGCCTTAAAATCCATGCCGTCTGCGGCGCTGCCCACACCGCTTCCATAATGCGTGGGGATCACAGCCTTTGGCTTCATTTTAAGAATGTATTCCGCCGCCTGCTTCTTATCCATGGTAAAATGGCCGCCGACAGGGATCAGCGCCACATCACACTGCACTTCTTCCATGTCCGGATTTACATCCGTGTCCCCGGCCACATAATAGGAAATGCCATCCATTTTCACAAGATAGCCCTGCCAGTTTTTTCCCTTTGTATGAAAAGGTTTCAATTTATTGTAGGCCGGAACCGTGCGGATCATGAGCGTATCCAGCTGATGCTCTGTCCGCGGCTCATAAAACCTGCAGTACTCCTCTAAAAATCCGCTTTCCGAAAGCACCTTCTTTTTCATGGACACCGGCGCAGCCAGCACCGTTTCCTCATTTTTGACCTTCCCCATGGAGACGGGTTCAAAATGGTCAAAATGCTCATGGGTGAGAAAGATCACATCCGCGTCGTGAGGCTCCTCCTTCATTCCGATCACATCAAAATATAGCACCTTTGATCCGGCAATGCGGATACTGCTTTGGGTATTAACAGTAATATTACTGAGATCCATTTTCCCTGTTTCCTCCTGACAACAATATAAAACCTTAAGGCAATCTTGAAAATCGCCTGAATTTAAAAAATGCAGCATTAAAAGAGTGAAACACCGTAAAAAAGGCTGATTGCTAAGAACAGCCTTTTTTAAACCTCTTCTTTTTTATTTTATCTGAATTTACAGATCTGCACAATAGGCTTTTTCGGATTTTACATTATTTTAACAAGGAAATCCCTGTGTTCCGTCATGATGAAATCTGATTTGCTGTTTCTGCCTGCCACAAATGATATGAAAAAACACCCTGTCAGCCGTATGTTCTTTTCTATTATGAAACGCCAAGATAAACTGGATTATACAGTGGGGAACCGTCAGGAATCACCTCTCCAAATCCCCAGACAGAAATCCATCCTTTTTCCGTGATCTCAAAACGAAGTGTATATTGTTGTCCATGGTAAACGGCATGATTGGAATCCTCAAAAACAGCCGTATGGTGTTTAAAAACCAGTTGAAAGTTTGTTGTCATTCCATCGCCATAATATGATTTTGCCTGATAAATCTCAAAATCAAAGCTGCTCTGCGTCACATTGCTGATATCAATATAATATTCCGCGTATATGGGAGCATCATTCTCGTAATAAATGCCCTCCGGAGGCGTCAGAGGATAAAACGCGGGCCGCGTCTGGGCGGCTTCATTGGGAATCATGTCTTCCCAAAGAGGGATGTCGGCAGGCTTCTCTGTTTTTTTATATTCGCCCATTCCGTTGCTCCAGAATTCCTCACTCCTGCCGTCCCTGCTTCCAATGGTATTTTTATTAAACAGGATCTCGCAGTCATATTTCTGCATCGTAAAAGAATCCGGCCCGCTCCAGTGTATGGGATACTCCGCATCCCCCATTGTATCGGCATCCATAATCTCGATTTTCTTTAGCTCCGTATCAGACTGTTCTATGCGGCCATGTGTAAAGCACCACCAGTACGGATAGTATTCTATCATTTTATTGGCAGTGTCAATCTTTACGATCTCCATGCCCCATTTCCCATTGGTATAAAATCCTGTCCGGTCCTCGGAAAAAGTTTCTTCCCGAAAAACATCTGCTGAGAATTTTTGAAGCGCCTCTTTTTCCTGCAACGCATCTTCCAGATAATATTCCGCAAGGTTTACATTTTCGTATGCGTCTTTATAAAATATGACCGTACAGGGCTTTTTCTCCTGAACAAAGCTGCAGAGCAGATATTGTTCTTTATCCTGTTTGCCCCACTGCCACTTATTTACAGAAAAGCTGTCTGTCATCACCTGCCCGATGGATCTCTCTTGATAGCTGGAAATACAAAGATTTTTAAATTTCTCTATCTCCCCGTTGTTATCTTCCCATTTGACCGAATCCTTCAGATTTCCGGGGGTCTCCGTTTTTAATTCAATCTCTTTCGTCGCCGGCGCCGCTGCGTCCTCCGTGGCCTGTGCAGCCGGTTTCTCCGCCTTTTTCGGCTGCGTCTGCGACCACACAAACCACCCGATCCCCGCCGCGGCCAGCACCAAAATTACGATAACGATACCGATGATCAGTCCTTTTCCATTTGACTTTTCGGACTGCGTTTTCAATTGCGGCGGCGCAGACTCCTCCTGACTCTGCACAGTTCCGCATTCATCACAAAAAAGCGCATCATCTTCTAATTTTGCCCCGCATTTCTCACAATATTTCATAGGATCAGTTCCCTTCTACCTTTGTTCCACATTCCGGGCAGAATTTGATGCCTTCCGGCAGGACGTTTCCGCAATTCGCACAGCGAAGCTCCTTCGGCTCTTCACGGACTCTTGCCTGTCCGCCGCAGTCCGGACAGAACTTCATCGTTTCCGGCAATTCTTTTCCGCACTGGCTGCATTCATGGACAACCGGCTTTTCCTCGATCACGGCGCCGCCACAATCCGGGCAGAATTTGATGCCTGCGGAAACTGTCTTTTTACACTGACTGCATCTGTATTTTGATCTTTCTTTTTCTTTTGGCGCAGATACCTCAATTTTTGCGCCGCACTTTACGCAGAAATTTTTCCCTCTCGTAACCCTGTTTCCACACTGAGGGCAGGTAACGAAAGCGATCCCCAGATTATTGCCCAGATTGCTCCCCACATCTTTTGCCATATTTGACATTTGTTCTGTAAATGCCTGTACATCCGCGCTTTTTATGACATTTTTCAGATCTTCTCCCGACTTTACGTTGAAATCCTTTACAAGTGTCACGGCAACTATGGCAATATTACATACCAATGCCGCCCAGAAACCAAGCAGATACTTGATGGATGTGGACGCGCTGCTGTAACTGTCACTGTAACTTTCACTTCCGGCGCCTTTCAAAAGAACACTCCAAAGGATCATCACCACGATAGAGATAATCGGAAAAACAATATACACCATTTTTAAATACTCTTTCTTTCCATTAAAGAGCGGAAGCAGAAAGATAAATACAGATATCGCGATCAATATGATCCCCAGCCACGATTGCCCCAGACTTGTGAAACCGCTCAATGACGTCGAATCAGATCCGCTGACTCCCATAACGCTTACATCCACGTTAAAAGAAAACCATGGCAAAAGGAAACACAGGATATTCAGCAGTGCCACAAAGCCTCTCGGTTCTTTTTTTAATTTGTCTACAACACTCATTTTTTAACCTCCTGTTTTTTATTTTCTTTACAAAGTATTACATTTTCTCCCTGGCTTCTCAGCCATATATCGATTCCCTTTCCGAAAACCTCCGCGCTTATTGTATAGATTCCATTTTCTTCCGACAAGATCTCCGCTGTGGGAAGCTGATCCAGCACCGTTTCAATATCTTTTCCCAAATACTGAAACTTTACCTTCTGTAGCTTTCCTCCGCACATAAACTGAATTCTCTTCCGAAACTCTCCTTCTTCAAAACGGCTGCTGTAAGGAATATGAAATCTCTCCTCAAGCACCTTCAGGCTTGCTATCCTGTCAATTCTGTAAATTGTCGGATAGGGATCTTCTGCTGCGTCAAAATCCTTTTTTACTTCCTCATCATCGATATAGGCCGTCATATAAAAATAGTGCTCTGAAAACATGATCCCCACTGGCTTTACCTTCCTGTTTACAACAGCCCGGTCTTTTATCCGTTTATATTCTATCTCGATATAACGACATTCACGAACAGCCTGCCCGATCTCCCACATAGTATCTATAAAAACCTTTTTGTGCCTCGGTTCGACATAATGGTATTCTTCATTGCTGATCAGATCCATGATCTGCTTTTGATCCTCTTTTAAATCGCAGTATGTCACAAGTTTATCCAGCATCTCGATCATTTCTTCTTTTGTAAACGCCCTGCTGTTCAACAGGATCTTACATAATGCCAGTGTCTGGCTGCCGGAAAGTTTTCCGCCGCGGGTTTGCTCTAACCGATATCCTTTCTCCATCCGATCATATTTTACCGCATCCACATATCCCGTATCATCCGCCTTATTCACAAGATAGTTCCTTATATCATCAATATCCCTTTGGATCGTTCGCTCATTTACCCCATAATATACCGCTTCCCTGGCCTTGATAACCAAATGCCCGTTTAACAACCTGCTGTATATTCCAAGTATCCGGTCAGCCTTGCCGCTTTTAAACCTTTCCATCAGCGCCTCCATACGATCGCCTTTTATGACAAAAGATATCAAATAGCGGAATTATTTTTGAAAAAACTATCTGATACATCAATTTTTTTGATTATACAAAACGAGAATGACACATCCTGTCTATTTCAAATTTTTTATTACACGCAAAAAGCGCAGGCCCTAAAGCCTGCGCTGATTTTTTCGCTTTTCCGACGCCCAAACACCGGACAGATCCACTATATCTTCACTTAATAATCCTCTGCTATTTCTTTATAACTTACCAAGCTTACATTCCCCATATCATTTGCCCTGTCAATACACCCTTTCGTAAACCCCGATTTTGCGAAAAGATAAAAATGAACTTTTTTATAGGAAAACAGCCTGCTACGTTTTATAAGCGTCTCCAGAACACCAAGATCTACTTTTTCATTTGTCCATTTACATTCTCCAAAAAGTGCAGTGTCTTTATCCTGCTCTGCAAGAATATCGATCTCTGCCTGACTCTTTTCCTGTGGGTCATTTCCCCACCAGCGGCCGAGAGAGAAAAATGCTACTGGACACTTCCCTGCAAGCAGCAGCTTCCACAGATACTGTTTGCAGATTTCCTCAAATACTTTTCCCATATAGTCCGAAAGAAACGGTTCGATCCGCCTATAGGCCAGATCTGCGGCGCCGCGGGCAATGATCGAATTGTTTTCCGGTACAAATCGATACCAAAAACGGAACATATTATCCTCAATAGCGTAGATTGCTTTTCTGGATGCCTTTTCACCATAAGGCGTTTCTTTTCGGATAATACCTAAAGAAATGAGATTTTTAATATAAACGGAACAGATATTTGTATTTTCTCCGACTTTGCCCGCAATTTCTGACATACGGGAAGCACCTGCTGCAATAGCCGCAATGATCGCATTGTACAGCGCCGGTTCCCGTACCTCCTGTTTAAGCAGATTTTCTGGTTCTTCATATAGAGCGGAAGCGGGATTCAGGTACGTATTTTTAATATTTTCCTCTATACTCAGATGATCGTTCATCTGCAGCAGATACTGCGGCGTACCGCCGACAATCCCATAAGCGACTGCTTTGTCCTCATTGGAAAAATTCTGAAAATAACGGCAGACTTCCCCAAAATCAAAAGGAAGGATCCTCATCTGCGCTGTCCGCCTGCCATAAAGCGGCGCCTTATACGCAAGTACATGATCCTCCATATATGACATCGACGAACCGCAGAGAATCAGCACCAGTTTTGAAGTTTCCTTGTACTGATCGATCAGAAGCTGAATGACGGAGGCCAGACTTTCAGACGCCCGTGCAACATAGGGATATTCATCGATCGCAAGAATGATCCGCTCCTTTTCAGACAGCCTGAACACATACTCCAACGCCGCCTGAAAGGACAGAAAAGAATTGTCTGCCTCTATTCCGGTATGAAAACTCAGAATACTCCTGCTGAAATTTTCGAGATTCTGCTTGGCATTACTTTCAACGCCTGTAAAATAAATGGCATTTTTGTTGCTAATAAACTGATTGATCAGCGCCGTTTTTCCCACCCGGCGGCGGCCATAGATCACGATAAATTCAAATTTATCTGACGCATATAACTTATTCAACGTCGCAAGCTCATTCTCCCTGCCGACAAACATAGATCGACTCCTCCAGTCACAGTGATTCTCTGCTTATATAATAACTGTATATAGTATAGCTCCAAAGCAAAAATTAGTCAAGTACGATTTGGTAAATTATAATTGACAATATTTCCGGTCATTCTCTTTATTGACAAAAAAACAAACAAATAGCGCCGCACAGGTAAAAATCCGCAGAATGAATCTCTCATCCTGCGGATCTCATCAAACAATTGATTTGTATAAACATGGTTCACATACAAAATGATCGGCAAAAAGAAAAGACTGCAGAAATAAAATCCCCGTCAAAACCTTTAAAAAAGAATCATAAAACCGCTGCCTCATAAAAAAATCCTCTGTCATTTTCTAAAAGATCACGGATATACACTGGATGCTGCTACTCTTTTCCCGCGCCGCGGGTTTGATTTTCTTTCCTCGCTTCCGCTCTCGTCTCTTCCGGAATTTCCATGTTTGCCACCTGATAGGAGACTTTCAATTGTTTTCCCTGACACAATTTGGAATATTTTTTCAGGATACGGCCCATAACAGGTTTGATGTTTTCCTCCCCGATATAGGCGAAGATCACCAGAAACTGTACGCCGCTGTATCTGGAACAGATATCCGTGTTGCGGATCGCCGAACGGATTGCCTGTTCCATGCAGTCCATTGCCCGCTCCTGTTCGTCTACCGTGATTTCCTCCCGGGTTTCCAGCGTGATCAGCGCAAGGTGGAACTTATATTCAAACCGTTTTTCAAGATTGCGCACATATTCATACAGTCTGGTAAACATCCGGTACTCCACATCCAGCGCTCCCTGATAATTCCCACTGTTTTGCAGGCTCTGGATCAGGCGGGCCATATCAATGTCAGATGTCTGTCCTGTCTGTTCGATCTTTTTCTGGTAAAAGGAATATCCCGCTTTCCCGTTCTGCTTGATGTGGTAGAGCGCTTTATCCGCGTTTGTCAGCGCCTGCGCGTAATTTTCCCCTTTTTCGCAGATATAGATCCCTGCGGAAATAGACGCCGCTTTCATAGAGGCGTCTCCTTCTTTCTTTTTTTCGAAGGAACGGATCAGGCCCTTCATCACTTCCTCCGCCTTTTCCCGGTCCGCGCCGGGCAGATACATCAGGAATTCATCTCCGCCCAAACGGCAGACGATCGCCTGCTCCTCATACCGCTTCAGTACTCCTCCTACTTCTTTCAGCAAATGATCCCCTGCCAGATGACCCAGCGTGTCGTTGATTTTTTTCAGGTTATCCACATCAATGAAGCACAGGCAGCCCTCCTGTTTGCGGAGCGCCTCGCTGATGGCGGTTTCTCCCTCATAACGCAGCATCAGCCCCGTAAGGATATCTCTCTCCCGGGTGTCTTTCTGCGCCATGGTAGACATGACTCTCTGCAGGACCAATCCGGTTCCATCAATTTCCGCCTGCCTGTCTTCTATTTCCTTTATTTCCAGCTTTCCCTCATCCAAAAGACGGACAAACACATCGGTCATCGCCGGATCAAACTGCGTTCCTCTTCCGCTGACAAGCTGTTCCCGGATCTTTTCCCGGGGAAGGCGGTCGCGGTATACACGTCTGGAATTCATCGCGTCATAAGCGTCTGCCAGACAAATGATCCGGGCGATCTCCGGTATGTCTGTCCCGCTGAGGTGATCCGGATATCCTTTTCCGTCATATCGCTCATGATGATATCTGGCTCCCTCCAGTACGCCCGGCATTACGTCCATGTGGTTGAGAATATCTCCGCCCACTGTGGTATGGGACTTGATCACTTCATACTCTATATCGGTAAGCTTGCCCGGCTTGTTCAAAATGGAATCCGGTATGCTGATCTTCCCGATATCATGAAGCAGCGCGGCATGGCGCAGATTACTCAGCGCCTCCTCGGAATAGCCCAGTTCCCTTGCAAGCGCTGTGGCATACACTGCCACATGGGAAGAATGTTCTTTTGTATATTCATCTTTCGCGTCGATCGTATCTGCCAGTGTGCGCACGATCTGCAAAGACATTTTCTCCACTTTTTCCCGACGCTCTTCTGCTTTTTTCGTCTGCAGCGCCACTTCCCGTTCCAGCTGTTCTTCATAATAATAACTGTCGGTAATATCCTTTAACAGGTACAGATAAATCTGCCGCCCCTTTTTGGGCTGTATATCCTGTTTTTCTATTTTATAAACTTTATTTTTTTGAAAAAGATATTCTTCGTCCAGCACCGCTTTCGTGATTTCCGGCAATACCATCTCCACCATCCGGTTATAATACAACGGCTGATAATACTGGTTTAATATGATCAGCCCTTCGTTCAGCGTGTTCATGGCATACCGTTTTGCCTCTTCCACCGTATCCAGAAAATCATATCGTCTGATCCCCAGGATCAGCATCCATGATCCTACCGCATAGGCAACGGCCGTGGTATCGTAGCCTCCCGTGCAGCCGGAAACTACAAGCGCCAGCCCAATGACTGAGATCACCAGCACCAGCAGGATCCCGATGATCTGTCTCTTTCTGTCTTCATTGTCCTCTTTTCGGTATTCCCGGATCAAAAAGAACGCCGCCACAAAAAAATAGGCGCCGGCAAACAGCATAAAAATAAAATAAAAAGGTCCATGACCTGATTCCAGATGAGGAAAAGGCGCGTCGCGCAGATACGTCACGTACGTATAAAAAAGAGAATGATGATCACAGGAAAGCACCAGCGCCCATATTCCGGCATGGAATACTGCCAGCGCCATATTGATCCATGTGGAGATCTTTACCCCGCAGTAATTCAGGGCAAACAGTAAGATCAAAAACGGAATAAATGTTTTTCCCAGATAACTGATCTTTACTCCGACCAGCGCAGCGTCTCTGGAGGTGGAAAGAATTTCAAGAAAATAGCCTGCATTGTTTATCCACGCTGCAAGCGTCAAAAGCATGAGAATAATATGATACCGGGAACTCCCCCGATGAAAAATGTATAAAAATTCTGCAAAAACGATAATGGACGTTACGCCCTGCAGCCCTAAAAGAAAATAATACATCTGTTGTTCCTCCCCAGAAAATCCTGTTTTTTCTGAACATCTGCGTCTTTTGTTTTCCTTAAAGTATGATCAGAGATCCCTGTTATCTTGACACATTGATCATGGCATTTTTACAGTTTTCCAGTATATTCTGAGGATCGTTGCCCTGAATATCCAGTCCTTCCCCTTTATAGATCTGCAGCTGCGGAATACAGAACAGCCCGCACAGCTCCTTCCAGTAGCTTTCCAGAGAACTGTTTTCGCCCAGATAACCTCCCGCGGTGGTAATATAGACCAGCTTTCTGCACGCATTGGTCTTAACAGGACGGCCGTCCTCCCCATAGCTGAATACAATGCCATTTACGCAGACCTGCTCCAGATAAAGCTTCAGCAGCGCGGGAAAAGAGCAGTCCCAATAGGGCGCGCCCACCAGAATCTCCTCCGCCTCCGCGAACTCTCTGGCATAACGGTATTTTTCCAGTGAAAATCGTCCGGCGGCAATGTCCCGGTCTCTTTGCTCCAGTCGTTCCCTGTTCAGCGGAACCAAAGGTTCCTGAGCTAACTCCCGTTTCTTGATCTCCGTCCCCTGACCGCCCCAGCAGGCGTCCATATAGGCCTGACAAAGGGTTCTGGTTCTGGAATCTTTCCGGACGCAGGCATCTACAAACAATACTTTCATCTTCTGACCTCACATTTCCTGTTAAAAAAGCAGGCCGGCCGGTGCTGAAGCTCTACCGGCCGCCCTACGCTTTTTGTTATTTTACGCGATTTTCTTTAAAGGCGCCTTGTGCAAAAAAGGTATACATGCCTGTCACTTTTCATAAAGAAACTTCTCCGGAAGCGTCACATGGAAGCCCTCCGCCACCTGGCGCAGATTGGCCGCGGTAATGGTCTGGAGCTTATCCGGACGGACCGCAAGCACTTTCATGAGGATCTCCGCCGACTTTTCTACTGTGTGCATCAGGCCAAAGGTCAAATCAAAGTCCGCACCGGAGCAGAACATACCGTGATGAGCCCAGATCGCCACATCATAACTTTCCATCAGCTTACTGGTGGCAACGGCGATCTCCCTACCGCCCGGAACCATCCATGGCACCACGCCCACGCCGTCCGGAAAGACTACCGGACATTCTGTGGCCGACTCCCAAAGCTCTCTCGTAAAGATCCGATCGTCCAAAGGCAGTACAAAGGTCAGGGCGATCACATTGGTGGTATGGGCATGATAGATCACACGATGCTTTCCGCCCGTCACCCGTTTCTTTACCTCATGATTCATCAGATGGGCGGGCAGCTCGCTGGTAGGCCGTCCCCCTTCCACAAGGCCCCAGCGGATCCGGTAATTTTCTCCCTTATCGTCCAGCTGGATGATGGCAATGCAGGCCTCCGGGTCTACAATGATATTCCGGAAATATTTTCCGCTGCCGGTCACAAGAAAATACTCTCCTCCGAGATCGGGCACCGATGTCCCGATGGGATACCACTCTCCATGATCGTTAAGGCGGGGTTCAATGGACGCCACCTCGCCGGTGTGCAGACGGTAAGACAGGTTTCCGCCGTTTCGCTCATGCCAGCCCTGCTGGAACCCGTCGTCCGCCATTTTGACAAATCCCCTTACAAATTTCGTATCCAGTATTTTCATGTTCTACTCCCCTCTAAAAAAGCCGGATGCCGCCCGGCATTTTATAAAATCTGTCGCCTCCTATTCTTTATCATACCACATTTGGGATCGATTTCCTACAAGTTTTTCCAATTTTGTTATGTGTATTTCTTTTCCATATTCAATTACTGAACCGCTTTGAACGCTTCATCCAGATCTTCAATAATATCCGCGATATTTTCCGTACCGATAGACAGGCGGACCGTGTTGGGCTTAATGCCGGAGCCAAGCAGCTCCTCCTCTGTCATCTGAGAATGTGTGGTGGAAGCAGGATGAATCACGAGAGATTTCACATCCGCCACATTTGCCAGCAGGGAGAACAGCTCCAGCTGATCGATAAAGTCCTTTGCTTTCTGGGCGTCCCCTTTGATCTCAAATGTGAAGATCGAACCGCCTCCGTTGGGGAAATATTTCTGATACAGCGCCTTCTGCTGCGGATCATCGGTCACGGACGGATGATGCACCGCCTCTACCTGCGGGTGGTTTGCCAGATACTCCACCACCTTCAGCGCATTCTCTACATGCCGCTCCACACGCAGCGACAGCGTCTCCAGTCCCTGCAGGAAGAAGAACGCATGGAACGGGGAAAGGGTTGCGCCTGTGTCACGCAGCAGGATCGCGCGAATCTTTGTCACATAGGCTGCCGGTCCCACCGCTTTGGTAAAGCTGATGCCGTGATAGCTTGGATTGGGCTCTGTGAGGACCGGAAACTTTCCGGATGCCTCCCAGTCAAATTTTCCGCTGTCCACGATCACGCCGCCGATCGTCGTGCCGTGTCCTCCGATAAACTTGGTAGCGGAATGTACTACGATATCTGCGCCGTACTCAATGGGCCGCACCAGATACGGTGTGGCAAAAGTATTGTCCACAATCAGCGGGATCTTATGAGCATGAGCGATTTCGGCGATCTTTTCAATATCAACCACATCTGAATTGGGGTTGCCAAGCGTTTCGATAAAGATCAGCTTTGTGTTGTCCTGTATAGCGGCCTCCACTGCGTCGTAATCAAAAATATCCACAAATGTAGTGCTGATGCCGTATTGCCTGATCGTATGTTCAAACAGATTGTATGTACCGCCGTAAATATTTTTTGCGGAAACAATATGCTCGCCGTTTAATACAATGTTCTCAACGGCATAGGTGATCGCTGCCGCGCCGGAAGCCACCGCCAGCGCCGCTACACCGCCCTCCAGCGCCGCGATCCGCTGCTCGAATACATCCTCCGTAGGATTCGTCAGACGGCCGTAAATATTTCCTGCGTCCGCGAGTCCAAACCGCGCCGCCGCATGATCACTGTTCCTGAATACATAAGAGGAGGTCTGATAGATGGGCACCGCCCTAGCGTCGGTCACCGGATCCGGTTTTTCCTGTCCCACATGAAGCTGCAGTGTCTCAAATCTTAAGTTTCTTTCTGTTCTTGTTTTTTTTGCCATATTACTCTTCCTTTCCTTTTCACTTTTCTATGAGCGGATTCCCTGAAAGCCTCTCATTTCCTACTTGTTTGATATGTTTTATTATGAATGTATCTTACCATACTTCTTTCAAAAGTGTTAGTACAAAAAAACGATAGCCTGTTATTATGATTATAGATAACAGACTACCGCTTATCACTTTTATTGATAACTTTGTGTTTTATGACCCCGGCAGCACCCGGTCGCCATATTTCTGCAATTCTTCGATATATTTTTTCCCCATGCTGCTGATCCCGGCTTTCTTTCTGGTGATATACCCGATGTGCATCACCTCGTCGCTGTCCAGCGGCACCGCGGAATATTCCGAACCATTCAGCTCCTCGCAGATAATACCGGAACAGAGCGTATAACCATTTAACCCCATCATCAGATTCAGCATGGTCGCCCGGTCATTCACCCGGATCATCCGCCGGTAAGAGCTGGTGGAAAGCACTTCCTCCGCAAAATAGAAAGAATTATTGCTGCCCTGATCGAAAGCAAGACAGGGATAGTCCTGCAGCTGCTCAAAGGCGATCTGCTTCTGGCCGGCCAGGGGATGTCCTTTCCACAGATAGACAAACGTCCGGCACAAAAACAGCGGATGAAATTCCGTACCGCTCTCCTCTAAAATCTTGTTCAGCACTTTGCTGTTAAAGTCGTCCAGAAACAAGATGCCGATCTCACTTTTTCCGCTTCGGACATCAGAGATCACATCGTATGTTTTTGTCTCATGGATCGCAAACTCATATTTTTCCATGCCAAATTCCCGCACCGTCTCCACAAAGGCTTTCACGGCAAAGGAATAATGCTGGGTGGACACGCTGAAATGCTGTTTTGCCACCTGCTTTTCCACAAACCGCTCCTCCAGAAGCCGGTACTGCTCCGCCACCTGTCTCGCATAGCCGAGAAATTCTTCTCCCTGTCTGGTAACGGAAATTCCTCTGTTGGTTCTGTCAAATACGGAAAATCCCAGCTCTTCCTCCAGTTCCCGAATGGCTGCGGACAAGCCGGACTGCGCCACAAACAGCTCCTTCGCGGCCTGATTCATAGATCCGGCGTCTGCCACCGCGATCACATATTTTAACTGCTGCAGTGTCATCGCTTCACTTCCCCACCTGTATTTCTCCTATACTCTAACACAGATCCCCATTTCAATCAACTTTTTCCTGTTTTGCGTTTGTCTCAGGAGTTTTTCACGCGCTGAGATATGCCTTCATAGCCTTTAACGCCCCTTTTTCCAGCCGGCTCACCTGCGCCTGGCTGATGCCGATCTCCTCGGCCACTTCCATCTGCGTCTTTCCCTCAAAAAACCGAAGCCTGATAATATAATTCTCCCGGTCATTCAGCCGTTTCATGGCTTCAGAAAGAGACATGTGTTCCACCCAGTTTTCTTCCTTGTTTTTCTTGTCGCTGATCTGATCCATCACATAAAGGGTATCGCCGCCCTCGGAATATACCGGGTCATACAGGCTCACCGGACTTTGGATCGCATCCAGCGCAAAGACGATATCCTCCTTGGAAATGCCGATCTCTTCCGAAATTTCCTGCACCGTAGGCTCCTTTAAATTTTTCTTCATCAGCGTCTCTTTGGCATAGATGGCCTTGTAAGCCGTATCTCTGAGAGAACGGCTGACCCGAATGGAATTGTTATCCCTGAGAAACCGCCGGATCTCCCCGATGATCATAGGTACTGCATAAGTGGAAAATTTTACATTCATGGTGGCGTCAAAATTATCAATGGCCTTGATCAGCCCGATACAGCCGATCTGAAACAGATCGTCCGCATTTTCACTGCTGTTTGGAAACCGTTTGATCACGCTCAGCACCAGTCTGAGATTGCCTTTGATATAGGTTTCCCGGGCCTCCGGATCTCCTTCCTTGATTTTTTCAAACAACGCTTCCTTTTCTTCGTTTTTCAGCAGAGGAAGACTGGATGTATTCACGCCGCATATTTCAACCTTGTAAAGTGCCATAAAAGAATCCTCCTACTTTGTTGCTATTAGGAGGATTCTCAAATCCGGTTTTGAATATTCAGTTTACAAAAAAATATAAAAAATATTGACCCTTGACAAACCGGAAGCCTTTAATTGTATATTTGCTCCGGCTCTACGATATATGCTCTTCCATACGGCACATACTGGCGGAACAGCGCCAGCTCCTGGTCGGATAAATTGTACCAGTGCCCCTGTGACTTGCTCCCTTCTATATCATATTTTGTCACAAGAAACAGCAGATTTTCATCCGCCGACACCTGAGAACTGTCGCAGGAATCCAGCAAGGCCCGCAGATTCTCCAGCTGCTCCATAGTCAGATCCTCATATTTGCTGCTGAATCCCACATTATCATACTCCAAACCCCTGGTGCTGTTTTTGTCATAGAGGATAAAACTGATCACCAGATAATCCAGACTGTCCCTTGACTTCACCTTCTCTGCAAATTGGTCAAAATCATAGTTCTTCCATCTCTCGTTTCCCATATTTGCCAGAAGTGCCAGCGTCTTTGGCGTGGACGGGGAAATAGGCAGCTGCAGCCTGATGTCATACTGGGTGCTGCCCACCTCAAAAATATCAAAGGTGTTTTCCGCCTGCGGCTGTTTTCCTAAATACCAAGACAGCGACAGTCCCTGCGCATCCAGTTCTTCCCGCAAAGAGGCATAGAGCTCTCTTAACCGGCTGCTGCCGAAATCCCATGCGCACCTGGGCAGATAGAAGCCGGTCACTTCCTCCTCGTCCGGAAGCGCGATCTTTTCTTCGTTGTCGGCCAGTGCTTTTACGATTTCCCCGTCAAGTGTCTCCCATTCATTTGCGGTAAAAGAAATGTTTCTCTCCATGGACCTGCCGGACTTCATGCAGATCCGCACCCAGCTGCATTGCCAAGACTCAGAGCTGATTATATTTTCCGGAGCTTTTGTGTCCTTAAACCAGTGTAATTCCGAACGAAGGGCCTCCGACACCGTTTCCTTTACCGTTTCACCGGTCAACGGCATTTCGTTTAAGATTTCGTTCACCTCTTCCGGGTAATTAAAATAATAGCCGGTATTGGCGCTTTTCACATAGATCTTATCAATCTCATCCGGCTTTGGCACATCGTTCATAACATGATTCACGACTCCCACCATCACCACACAGAGTATCACGTTTACGATGATCAGCGCCGGCAGCTGCAGCGCGCTTTTTGCCACGCTCTTAAATTTCCGGGTAGTGATCAGTTCAAACAGGAAATACACAATGAGACTGATCCCGTAAAGCAGCAGGATCTGCCCAACAGGCGCCGATTCCATATTCGGATGCAGCAGATACTGGGTAAGGTTCAAGGTGGCTGGCAGAGAAATTGCCAGCGGGATGGCCATGCGCAGCAGAATCTGAAAACACTTTTTCACGCTGGAACGCTCCGCCGCTTCGCTTTTTCTTCTGTGCAGCAGGATGCCGCCCAGGATCAGGTACAGGCAGCCCAGCACAGTGGAATAGATAATGGGGATCCACTGGTTTACTTCCGCTGCATAAGGCGCATAATACAACGAATTATAATACTCCGGAACCTGATATACAATGTCTCGGAGGATTCCTGTAGCCTCCAGTATCAACAGGATCGGGCTTGCGAAAGAGCTGTAAAACAGCTGATAGCTGGAATTCAGCACCACATTGAGCCCGGTGCTCTCCGGGATCATGGGCGCAAGCCGATAAAACCCATTCACAACAATACTGATCAGCATCCGGGGCAAAAACAGAATGATCAAAAATGCAACCACATTGGTAAACAGCGTCCCCGTAATAGACATGGCCAGTGCCATCGCGCCCATCGCCAGTATGCCGCCTGCCAGCATATACAATACATTGATCAGCATACTTTTTATCATCTCCGGGGCAAGCAACAGGATGTTGTCCCTGCCCGAACCGATCATCTGATAACCGATCCCGCAAAGCTGGGTTACAATGACGCCGCACAGGATCAGCAGCAGCCATGCAAATACCGATGCGCAGTAGGATAAATAAATACAACTCCTTTTCTGGGGCAGCGCATGATAAAAGTCGCTGGCACTGCGCTTGTTGTTAAAGCCAAGCGCCGAGATCATCATAGCCGGGACAAACAGGATCATCAACGGCCTGAACGACGAGGAGAACACAGTGGACAGACTTCCGTAATCAATCATTGATTCTGCGTCCCCATAACCCATATTCATCACCGCTATCACCTGACCACTGGCCAAAAGCGTCAGCAGGCAGGAAATGCACAGGCCGACCAGACCGATCCATTTCAGTTGACTGAATCCATCTCTAAACAATCCGAAATTAAAATATTTTCCTTTATTTTTCATCTGCTGCCGCCCCCTTCTCCAGATCCTGCGGATCAAACTGATACCCCATCGCGCCAAGCTCGTAAGTGAACACTTCCTCCAAAGACAGCGGTACCACCTCCAGAATCACCGGCCGTTTTTCTTTCAGATAATCCACCGTCTCCGTCTGATCTCCCCGCACCACCAGACTGCTGACGGTACCCTGTCTGGAATATTTCAGAACCTGCAGTTTCTCAAACTCTTCCTTTCCATAATCATGATCAAAGGCTATCTGCACTTTGAATAACGACGTCTTCAGATCCGTTATATCCCGCTCAAAAATCAGTCCGCCCCTGTAGAGCAGCGCCAGCTGATCGCAGAGTCCTTCCAGTTCCCGGAGGGAATGGGATGACAAAAGCACTGTCATTTTCCGTTCTTCCACTTCTTTATAGACAATAGACCGCACCAGATTTCGCATAACGGGATCCAGTCCGTCAAAGGTTTCGTCCAGCAGCAGGTACTCCGGCCTGCAGGAAAGTGCCAGCACAATGGCCGCCTGCCGTTTCATCCCCTTAGAAAGCGAATGTAAGGATTTTCTCCGGTCCAGCTGGAACAGCTCCACAAGGGACTGAAAAAACGCCTCGTCAAAATTTGGAAACACGCTCTTATACAGCTTTTTCATTCTGTTTAAGGAAGCGCCCCGCAGAAAATACAGCTCATCCGCAACGAACACCATTTTTTCTTTTCCGGCCACGCTGCCGTAAACAGGGATTCCGTCAATCTCCACTTCTCCTTCATCCGGGCGGTATACTCCGGCAATGATCCGCAGTATGGTGGACTTTCCCGCGCCGTTTGCGCCTACCAGACCGTAAATATTTCCCCGTTCAATGTCAAAGCTGACATGATCCAGCGCTTTTGTCCTGTCAAATTGTTTTGAAATATTTTTCACCTGTATCATCCGCGATCCCTCTCCTTTTCCTCTGCATACACCCTGTCGATCAGCTCTATCAGCTCTTTCTTCTCAATGCCGCCCATAGCCAGCTCACGCACCTGTTCCTCCCACGCAGCCAGTCCCCGCCGTTTTTCTCTGCGGAGAATTCCCGGTGCGTCGTGAGAGATAAAACAGCCTTTTCCGGCCTGCGCATAGATCAGCCCCTGCCGATCCAGCTCTTTTACCGCCTTCTGTACGGTGTTGGGATTCAGAGAAAGATCCACTGACAGCTGCCGTACCGTCGGAATCTGATCGTCAGGTCTGAGAACCCCCGACAAAATAAATTTTTTTGTCTGTTCTACGATCTGCTCATAAACAGGCATTCTTGACATAAGGTCAATCTGGTACATAACGAGCCTCCCTCCTGACCATCTGTATTGTTTGTACTATTTTAAATAGTACACCTTGGTCATACTATAACATAGACATGTTATCCTGTCAAGACAAAATATCGGAAACCTGATCCTTATTCGGCGGGGCAGTCCTGCCCCGCCGAACGCTGCATCTGCAGCGCCCCTTTTCCTATTCCTGTTAAGGAAGAAAGGTACAGAGATCCAGACCCTGCTTCTGCATTTCTTCAATAATATACTGGCATACGATCTGGGCTCCTTCTTTGGACAGGTGCGTATTGTCCGATATCCCGCCTGACATACCATGAAGGGCCACAGTCCCTTCCTCTCCCAGCTCATGGTACAGGCTCCTCATCTTTTCATGCAGACCGATATAAGGTACTGTGATGCCCTGAGCCGCATATTCTTCAGACAGTTCCTTCATGGCCGCAGCATAAGCGGAATGAAGCTGGGGATCTACAAACTCCCCGTTCAGGAAATACCGGCGCACCACAGGCGAGATCAGCACGGGGGTCGCCCCTGCCTTAATGGCAGGATCAATATAGTCCTTTTTCAGATTCCATTTAAAGGAATTTTTAACGCCGGTAGCTCCCAGAGGATCCGAATACAGTGACAGGGCGCCCCGTTCGTCGTTGTGCCCAAAGGAGATCAGCAGATAATCCCCGGCCTTCATATTTTTCATGATGTCTTTATAATTGCTGGACGCAGCGAAGCTGACTGTGCTGCTGCCGGATATCGCCGTATTGTTCACCTGTATATTCCCGTTAAAATACTCTCCGAACAGTTCACCCCAGCCGTACAGCGGCTGCTGTCCGCTCTTGCCGTGACTGGCCGCAATGGAATCCGCCGCAAGCCAGATCACACCGCTTGCCGCTGTTTCCTGCTGGCTTGGATATTCCAGCGGCGCAAGACTGTACTGATAAGGCTGTCTCTCGGGAGGAGGCGTATTGATCCTGCCCTCCTCCACGGGGAGGGTGTCTTCGATCTTCAATGCTTTCCGCAGGATCAGGCGCGCGTCCCGAAGGGCGATCTGCCCGTTTCCGTCTGCATCCGCCTGCAGCGCTGTATCCTTATGGCCAGGGATCAGCTTCAGCGCCGTCTCCAGCACCTGCGCCGCATCCTTTACCGTCACTTCTCCGTCTCCGTTCGAGTCACCATAGACAGGGGACGGGTACGTGGCGGACCACAGACCGGACTCCACATCCACACGCAGCGCCGGGCAGATTCCATAATATCTTTCGTCTGCGTAATAGCCATCCTGATACACATGCCCGTAAGGATATACCAGCGATACCGCCTGCTGATAGCTACCGGGGGTACGGAGCAGCCAGAAACCGTTTCCGTAGGAATCCTCATTATAGGTACTCAGCCATACCCCCATGGCGAATGCGTAATCAGAAGGCGGCAGCCTTCTTGTATTTGTATAGGAAATGATATCTGCAGGAAAGCCGTAATCGGGGTTCATCACTTCTCTTGCAGAAAGCAGGAACAGCTTATCCTCTGTGTCTGCCCCGCCGTCAATGCCGTGGAAGGGATTGTCTGATCCGGTGACGACCGTCGTTTCAACCGCCTCCAGCTCCTTCTTCGTAAAGGCCATATCAGAAAAGCTCATTCCATCGCTATTGTAAGGGCTGTAGCCGTTCAGCCATGAACGGACATTGGAAGTATCCCATGTTACCTTGCCATCGTTCCGGTTGTACTGCCGGCAGTCAAGGAGCGTGTCCGCCATGAGCAGCATGGTGCTGCCGTCATTTTCCAGCACCCGCCATTTAATAGGCTCATATTTAAAATAAGCATACGTTCTGTCGTCCCACTGGTAAAAGGATTCTGATCTGGCGTTTGAGGAATAGTTTACCCGTACTTTGCTCAGACGGCGGTATCTGTCTCCGCCTACCATGGCGTCTCCGTTGGCGTCATAATCCGCATCCACGATCTCCTCCGTCAGCGCCTCTCCCGTCACTTCCGACTGAGGATAACTGCCGAAATACACGTAACTCCATTCTGTCGTGTCTGTGTCCGCATGATACACCGGATCGGCAGGCATGTCTGCAGCTTCCGCTCCCACCGCCCGCACATTCAGAACGGCAAGCACCGCCAGCAGCAATACCGCCTTCATTCCTGCCCATCTGGTCTTTTTTCTATCTGTCCTCATAGAAATCCCTCTTTTCTTTTCTCATGATTTACTGCAGCTGTTTTCTTGAGTATAACAGCGAAAGGCTAAAACGGCAATAGAGATATTTGGAAAAAAACCAGCAGGCCTGCGTTGTCCGGATTTCCCGGCGCTGCTTTTTGCACGCCTGTCCGCAGATAATAAAAAAACAAGAAGAACGGCCGCCGCATCTATTTCGATACAACGACCGTTCTATTCAAATTCAGTATTCAATTTTTTCACTCTTTCTGCTATTCTTTAGCGCTTATTTTTCATTCCCCGTCTAAAATTCTGATGAATTTTGTTAGAACGTTACAGTTATCTATCTGAAATTCTCATCCACGGCTGGTTCGAATCATATATGCAATCATACATTTTCATTGGAAAGGAAGATTAAAATTGTTGCCTTGGATGATCCTGTGGTATTGTTCAATATAAAAACCGGCTGAAAACTTACCTGCTTGCTTATTCACGACTACATGTCTGTTGAATGTTCTTTTCATCTTATTGTGAAGCAGGTCTTCTAATGGGGAATGCGCCTGTCTACCACTTTTATATTGATCGGGTTGGGTTATGCTCCCATTGGTCTTTCCTCCTTGTCTTATATTTTTGTGTTTGTTGTCTTTTGTTTTGTTGTACTAATCATAACAGGTCAATTCTTATTTGTCAATACTTTTTTTGAAAAAATTTTTATTTTTTTCATTTTTCTTTTTTATTATTGTATATTTCTGACTATTTTTTGCAAATAAATATATTATTTATATAATTTAAACGATTAGATTTTTTTCTACATTTTCTTCATTAACCGGCATTTGCAGCGTACTTTCCTTTTTTCCTGTCACTGAAACCGCAGGATTTCCTTTTTCAGCCGTTTCATAATCTTTTTTTCCAGCCGGGAGATGTAGGATTGAGAGATACCCAGCAGATCCGCCACTTCCTTCTGGGTCATTTCCCGCTCCTCCGTGCTGCCAAGGCCAAACCGCAGCTGCACGATCGTCTTTTCCCGCTGGCTCAGCTTGTCGATGGCCTTTTCCAGCAGCCGCCGCTCTACCTCATCCTCCACATTCCGGTAGATCACATCCTCGTCTGTGCCCAATATATCCGAAAGCAGCAGTTCATTGCCGTCCCAATCCACGTTGAGGGGCTCGTCAATGGACACCTCCATTTTTGTTTTCGCGGTGCGGCGCAGATACATCAGGATCTCATTTTCGATACATCTGGAGGCATAGGTAGCCAGCTTGATCTTCTTGTTCGGATTAAAGGTGTTGATGGATTTAATCAGACCGATGGTCCCGATGGAGATCAGATCTTCTACACCCACCCCTGTATTGTCAAACTTTTTTGCTATGTATACAACCAGCCGAAGATTATGCTCGATCAGGACACTGCGGGCTTCCTCCCCCAGCTCCGTGTCCAGCTCCGCCACCATCTCCGCTTCCTTTTGCGGATCCAGCGGCGGCGGCAGGATCTCCGCGCCGCCGATATAATGAATGTCCTCTCCTAATTTGATCTCGCCCCAGAGGGGAAGGATCACATTTTTCAGAGAAGGTACTACATGTATGGATAATCTGTCTGTCAGAGATGCTTTCATAATACTGTATGCTCCAATCTGTCTTAACGATTTTTGTTTGATTTTTACCGGGCCTGTTCCATCAGCTTAGGACTGAGGATCATTTGATACGCGCCGGAGGCGGACAACGGATGCGGGCAGATTCCCAGACGAGGTTTTGCTATCAGCACTTCCCGCGGCTCCGTCTGCAGATACATGCGGGATATGGTTAAAACCGGGAGAAGTCCCCCCTGCCTTCCCACGGTGTGGTAAGGGATCATGTACCAGCCGTCTGCATTTTCCTCCGGCAGGACGTTTGTTTCTTTGATCTCTTCATACTGCCTTCGCTGGAGCGGGGTCATCCCCTCCAACGCCGCCTCCTCCCATACAACAGACACGGGGATGCC
>CANQNE010000030.1 GCA_947625135.1 uncultured Lachnospiraceae bacterium | reverse complement strand
TAAGGCAGATCTGTATGATAGGGAAGGGGCTTCGGCCTCTTCTTTTTATTTTTGCCAATGAAAATTATACTCTAAGTGACGGGGGTGGTGTCAAGTAATCTATGAAAACCTGAAATTAGAAAAAAAGGCTCCGAAGAACCTTGAAAATTGCAGATATAATTCACCAAACAGCAACCCCGCTCCATTGCCGCAGCATTTGTTTCAGGTTGGTCAGCTTGACACGCTGGGCATAGGCCCGACTCTGCTGTGCCTTCACGCATTGCTGCAGGTCCGTCACAAGGCGGAGGTTCGTTTTGATAAAAGTGAATGGAGCATTGGCATTCTGCTGTGTCGTAGAGGCCGGAGAGCGGGAGAGGGCAGATGATTCGCTTTGGTCTTTCCTTTCAATTCTCCTGTCTGCGTTTTCTTCAAATCTTTTCTGCAGGTATTCTTTTTCATAACAGCTACCAAGCATTCTTCCGGTAACAGCTTTCTGCCGGTTCGGGTGGAGATAACTGAACCGGCCACGGCTGATCCGCAGCGTGAGCCGATGCTTCTCCAAAAGATAATCCTGAAATTCTTCCAGATTCCGGGAATTGGCGATGGCGTCATCAATGGCAACCCTCAATTCGTCTTTCTGTGTCTGATAGACCGTCCGGCGGGGAGCAATGCCGCCGGAGATCATCTGCCGGTTGCGCTCGTCCATTTTTTGTTGCCCCTGCGTCTGGCATAAGCAAGCCCAAGCTGCTGAGCCCTTTCTCCGGTCAGGCCGTTTTCTGTTGCATCTTTCGGATCAAAGCTGATGATGTAATGATGTGATTTTCACATTCTATATCGAAGGTAGAAGGCTCACAGTTGATTCCGTTCATATAGTATTCTTCTATATAATTATATGCAATGCGCTTTTACCGCCAAAAGAGCCGTTGGAAATATTTTTATGCAAATAATGATTGAAATAGTAACATAATTATGGTATAATTTGACCGTATCATAACGGAGGTGCGAAAATGCCACAGATTATTCCTATTAAAGACTTAAAAAATACTTCAGAGATTTCTGAAAAATGCCATAAATCAAATGAACCAATTTATATTACGAAAAATGGATATGGAGATATGGTGATAATGAGTATGGAGATTTATGAGCAAACTATGCGTCTGCTTTCAGTATATAGAGATATTGAATTATCAGAGAAGCAGGCAGAGAATGGTCAGGTCATGAATGCCAGATCAGCATTAAATGGAATGAGGAAAAAATATGGCCTATAAATTGATAGTTACAAAGCATGCAGATGAATTATTGGATTTTGCTTTGCACTATCTGATATACCAATTGAAAAATGAGCAGGCCGCTGTGCATTTGTTGGATGAAGTGGAGAAAATATATGATCGCCTGGAGGAAAACCCAATGCAATTTCCAGTTAGTCAGGATGTATATCTGGCGGACAAAGGATATCATGAGGCAATTGTCGGGCAAATGAATTATACGATATTGTTTCGTATAGAAGCGGATTTTGTGATGGTAGCGGGTATATTTCATCAGTTGGAAAACTATTGGAAGAAACTATAAATGATATGGGAAGATGTGCAGGATATAGAGCGAAGAAAGTAGTAAAAGCGGATCCTTATGCTGGTCGGCTTAGACAGGCCTGCTTCCTTCCAGTATTTGACTCGGTATTCATCTTGATTATCTTCTCTGTCCGTACTTAACAGCATCAGATAATTTTGAAGGGATCAATTATATGACATTTTCTGTTGAATTTGGAATTTTATTTGCGGTAGCGCTTTTGTGCTGCGCGGTGGGGTTTTACAAATATGTGTATTTTATTTCTATCGGATATGGTCTGGCAATTTCCGGACAGGGGATCGCCATGCTGTTCCTGCTGCGTGACAGGATCAGCGTGCCGATGGTGCTTAGCTGTCTGATTCTGATATTGTATGGCTTCCGTCTCAGCGGTTTTTTGCTGTACCGGGAGGTGAAAAGCAGCAGTTACCGCAGGCACATGACCACGGAGATCAAGGACGGCTCCGGCATGAAGCTCTGGCTGAAGGTTATGCTGTGGATTTTCTGTGGCATTTTGTACCTGTTTATGGTAGCGCCGGTGTTTTTCCGCTATTATAATGGCAATACCCGCTGTTCGGTCTCTTTTGTCATCGGCACAGTGCTGATGGTGGGCGGCATCCTGCTGGAATCCATGGCGGATCTTGGCAAAAGCCGCCAGAAAAAGGCCAATCCCGGGCGGTTTTGCGATAAGGGGCTGTTCCGGCTGGTGCGCTGTCCAAATTATCTGGGGGAATTGATCCTGTGGACCGGTGTATTGGTGGTGGGAATCACTTCTCTGCAGTCGGCAGGGCAGTGGATCGTTGCACTGTTGGGCTATATAGGCATTGTGTTTGTAATGTTCAGCGGCGCCAGACGTCTGGAGGTACGGCAGAACAAAAATTATGGGTCGGATCCCGCATATCAGGAATATGTCAGGACGGTTCCCATTATCCTGCCGTTTGTACCCCTTTACAGCGTGGAAAAATATAAGTTTTTGGTGTTATAGCATACGGGTCGGTAAAAGACGGCTCCCGGTCTTTTCGTGAAAAATCATCCAAATAGAACATTTCGGAACAGTCTGGCCGTCTTTTCTTCACCCAGTTTCTTTTTGAAGATTTTCGTCGGAGGACCCCCGTTTTTCAAAAGTCCCTCCACAAAAACATCGCTCTTCTGTGCTTTTTCTGCTCTTTTGTGTACATCCCTTGAACTCCTTTCGCAAAGTCCAGGTTTCTGTCCCCCATTTGGGACTGGTTGAACAGTTAGGCTCCCATACAGACACCACTTTCTTTCCGTTTGTGCCGTAGAATAGAAAAAGCCATTGCTTTCTGTAAACAATAGATATATTTTAAGGAACTAAGGCTGCAAATTTTTTTCCACAAAAAATACCTGTCAAACAGCAAACAACACTTAGAAATATATAAACCCCTCCCGATAGATAAGCCTTGTTTTCAAACAACGTAAACGCTTCAAGTGAAAAGGTAGAAAAAGTTGTAAATCCTCCGCATACACCTGTTTTCCAAAATAAAACAGTATTTGGTGATATTTCGTTATTATTGCTTATGATACCTGCAATAAACCCTATCAACATTGCGCCTATTATATTTGTAATCAATGTTAATACTGGAAAACTTGTTTTAACTGGCAAAAGGCTTATTGCATATCTTCCTATTGCTCCTAATGCCCCACCAAAAGCGACAAATAAAAATCCCATAATTGCCTCCGTCAGCTTTAATTTATTCTGCTGGTATAATACCACAATCAATCTTATTTTCCTATCACATTTTCATTAAATTTCCTTCTCCCTCTCTGAAAACAGCAGTATGAAAATCATCTCCTGCCTGTCAAATATCCGCCTTTATCCACTAATGAGCGGATAATCGCAATCAGACAGCATTTTTGGTTTTTACATAATCTATATCATAGATAAAACAGAATACCCATAATCCCCGAAAGCAGCAGCAATAGAATTGGGGAAAATGGTTTCTTGCGAAATTTAGAATACACTGTCACCAGCACAACGAGAATTGTAAAGACAATGCCTGCTTTCCAATCCAATAAAACAGCGTCGTGAACGGTTTGAATGTTAGCGATGGTACTCAAAAGCAGTATCAGTGCTGTCCCTAAAATCAGTCCTGTGATCACCGGGCGTATTCCGTTTAATGCGGATTGCACACCGGCGTATTTCATCACTTTTTTCAAGAGCGCCGCGATCAGCAGGATCACAATAAAAGACGGCAGGACTACCCCGAAGGTAGCGGCAAGCGCGCCTGTAAATCCTGCCTGTGAGGAACCGATAAAGGTCGCCATATTGACGGCGATCGGCCCCGGCGTGCTTTCGGATACAGCAATAAAGCGAAGAAGCTGTTCTTCCGTCAGCCAACCATGCGACAGAACTTCTTCTCGTATCAGCGAGATCATCCCGTATCCGCCGCCGAAGGATACGGCGCCGATTTTTAAGAAGGTCAGGAAAAGCCGAAAGAAAATCATTTTCTCGCCTCCGTTTTTCTGTGTCTGCACAGCTGTTTCATAAAATAAACGAGTAGACCAATTACCGCACCGATAAGGATATAGAAAACGGACGAAAAGTTTACCGCAAACAGCGAGCATATAATAAGACATGCCATCGTCAGACCGACGCACACCACGTTATAGATAGTTTTCCGCATTTGTCGTAACATTTTCAGTCCCGCCGACAGAATCAGAACGACCACACCGATCTGAATTCCCCTGAAAGCCGCTGCCACCCACTGTATCTGCTGAAAAGCGTCAAAGAACTGAGAAATGAAAAAGATGATCACAAAGGAGGGGATACAGACGCCCACAGTAGCGGCAGCTGAACCGAGAACGCCGTTTTGCTGATAGCCGATATAGGTGGCGGCATTGATGGCGATCGGCCCGGGCGTGGATTCGGCAATGGCGACCATATCTGCAAATTCATCTGTTTGAATCCAGCGGCGTTTGGAAACAAATTCGTTTTCCAAAAGCGCAATCATGGCATATCCGCCGCCAAAAGTAAAGAGACCGATTTTCAGCATGATAAAAAACAGCTTATATAATTTTTTCATTTGATTTTTCATCCATATACCTCGTAATTCATTTACAGCATACCGCTTGACGGATAATAAGTAAAATAGTATAATCTTATCAAAATCATAAGAAAAAGGTTATATGTCTATGACGGTGCGGCATTTGAAAACGTTTATAGCTGTTTGTGAAACGGGCGGAATCACAAAGGCGGCAAACGCCCTTTATGTTGCCCAGCCCGCAGTTAGTCAAACTATAGCGGAGATTGAAAAATACTACAATGTGATATTGTTTGACCGTATCGGCAACCGGCTTGTTTTGACGGACAGCGGGAAACGATTGCTTGCGAAAGCGAAAGAAACCATTGCTTCCTTTGATGACTTTGAACATCTTGCGCGGGAAAGCGAAACAAATACAGATTTACGCATTGGCGCATCTCTCACCATCGGCAGACTATTTGTTCCGCAAATGGTTGCGGCAGTCAATCGGGAATTGCCGCAGATTCGGTTATCCGTTATCATTCAGCAGACTTCGGTGATTGAAGGCTTACTCATGAATGGAAGTCTTGACTTTGCGTTTGTGGAAGGCAGTATTCATTCCAGGCATCTTATAACACAGGCTGTGTTTCAAGACCGACTAACAGCAGTTTCCTCTTGCCAATTTGCGGTTCCAAAACAAATCGCTTTAGAGGAGCTGATAAAGTATCCTTTGCTTCTGAGGGAACCCGGCAGTGCGTCAAGGGATTTACTTGACGCAACACTTTCGGTCAACAATCTTACCGCAACACCGACGATAGAATCGGCAAGTAATCAAGCGTTGGCCGCCTGCGCTGCGGCCGGAAACGGAATTGCTGTCCTGCCGCAAAATCTGATCAAAGAATGGATCGAACAAGGGAAATTGAAGACGATCGCGATAACCGACTGCGATTTTGATCGTGAGTATCTTCTTGCTTATCATAAAAACAAACGGTTCTATTCTTTGCAAGAGCGGGCATTGTCGATTTGCAGAGAGTGTTTTATATCAAACTTGACAGCGGCTTTCCCCGTGGAAGGGTATCAGTTGTAAACCAAATCACTGTAAACGACCTCGGCAGCTCGGCTGCGGATACTGTTCATAGCCTTCCTTGTAAATTCATTATGCTTGAAGATCAGATATTCAAACGCTTTTCCGTGTAAGAGCTGCTGGCGGATGTATGACGGGCCGCGAAAATCACAAAAGTGAGTTTTGAGGCGCTCATGTGAATCTTGCCCTTATAAGGTTCAAAAAGTCCCTCTATAATTAAAGCCAAATAGAGAGACAAAGTGGGAACGGAAAAAATTTAAAATTTTTGAAATATACATGCGCAAGTATTCAGGACGGGCGAATTCTAATACGAAGGGTTCTATAGAATAATTGTAGATTTCGGGGTCAAAAAGCATACACAACCATCATTGAATTTCCTAAATTTTAGTAGTATAATACATTATCAGCAGACAATGGAGCCTGAAAGGGTGACGTTGTCTTTTTTTATGGAGGTGCATGAGAATGAAGCCTGTTGTCGGTATTATGCCATTATGGGACGAAGAAAAAAACAGCATTTGGATGCTTCCCGGATATATGGATGGAATAGCGCAGGCGGGAGCTGTCCCCATCATATTTCCGTTTTCTAATGACAAAGACGAGATCTCGCGTCTTGTCCATATATGCGGCGGCATCCTCTTTACGGGAGGGCAGGATGTTTCCCCCAGGCTGTATGGCGAAGAACCGCTGGACGGGCTTGTTGCCTGCTGCGAAAAGCGCGATGCAATGGAAACAACAGTGTTAAAAATCTCCATGGAACTTGACAAGCCTGTGCTTGGGATCTGCCGGGGCATACAATTTATCAATGCCGCGCTTGGAGGCACTTTGTATCAGGATCTGCCTGCCCAGCACCCATCAGATATCAGACATCATCAGCATGCGCCGTATGATGTTCCGGCGCATGATGTAGAACTGATCAGGGACTCTCCATTGTATGAATGCCTGAAAACCAGCACTCTGCCGGTAAACAGCTATCATCATCAGGCAGTGAAAAAGAATGCGCCGGGGCTTGAAGCAATGGCATTCTCCCCGGACGGGCTTGTGGAAGCCATGTATATGCCGTCGCAAAAATTCTTATGGGCAGTGCAGTGGCATCCGGAGTTTATTTTGGATTTTCATCTGTTTTCACGAAGGAATCTCCCCATTCTTTTCTGAACTGCAGAGTGGTTTTATTGTAGGATTTTCCCTGCTGAATGCCCAGGGGATCGCCTGCGCAGTATATGGATAAATGGTTTGCGGAGGCTCCCACCCATCATCTGGCCCTTTCGGTTGGACACAATGCCGGTCTGTTTGGAAAGATCGCCCAATTACTGGAAATTCCCCATGCAGTATTTTGATCTAAACGGGCGCCGGTCTCCGCATTCCGGAAATAAGGTTTCAGTGAGTTTAGGAAGTTTGTTCAAAAATTGATGTATTGTAATGTGAGGTAAAGCCCATGGACGAAGAATGGTCCATGGGTTTTTCATTGGGAAGACACCGGAAAAAAAGAGTTCCTGTAAAAGCCTGTAAACAGAGATGGCTGCGGGTTATTCCAAAGGCGTCATACAGTTAAGGCATTTTTGATACCGAGAATGGTTATCGTAGTCTATGTACTCAATGACAGCATATCGTTCTCTAAATTTTTCGGACATAAAATACGCTCCCTCCTAAGTGACAAGTTTTTATTAATTCACTTGTCTACCCAGAAGGGAGCATATCAGATCAGAGGGACAACCTCTTTCTATTTTTCTGCTCAGCGATACTTTTGTCAGATCAAGCCGCTTTTGCTTCCTTTTCTACAAACAGCTTCTTTAATCCCTGCAGGGCAACGATCACGCCAAGCACCAGAAGGGCGGCTGCAAACGCAAGCTGCAGCAGATTTCCGGCGGTAGGCGCCGCGATCAGCGCAATGATCTTCTGTACAAGGGCCGTCAGGGTAACTGCCAGCATGATCAGCATGGGCACCCAGAGCATCCAGCCTTTTCTGTTCGTCTTCTTAAAGTAAACCGCGCAGGCGATCAGGGAAAGGGCTGACAACAGCTGGTTTGCGGAGCCAAACAGCGGCCAGATATTCTGATAACCGGCCTTTGCCAGAATAAAGGCAAGCGCCAGTGTGATAATAGTCGCGAAATATTTGCTCGTGACTACCTTTCTCCAAGGCTCCATGTGTTCATCGTCGATGGACGAATCAAGGAACAGCTCCTGGAAGGAAAGACGTCCGATACGGGCCACAGAGTCAAGGCTGGTCAGCGCGAACGCGGAAACAGCCAGATTGATCAGTGTAAAGATCACCGTATGGGGCAGGCCCAGCTGAGAAAGGAAGTTTGCCACCGCGCCCGAAAAGATCTGGGGCGGGGTCGTATAGCCGGCCTCTGCCGCCGCGCCTGTTGCAAAGCTCGCCACCGCGATCAGGGAGATCACGCCCAGCATGGACTCCAGAAGCATTGCGCCGAAGGATACCGGCAGCATTGCTTTTTCGTTGTTGATCTGCTTGGAGGCCGTACCGGAAGATACCAGTGAATGGAAGCCGGAAACCGCGCCGCAGGCAATAGTCACAAACAGGATAGGGAACATGGAACCCATACCCTCCACATTAAATGAAGTAAACGCGGGAAGGTTGATGCTGGGATTCGTAAAGAGCACGCCGATCACCGCCATGGCGATCATGATCACCAGCAGGTAACTGTTCAGGTAATCTCTGGGCTGCAAAAGTGCCCAAACCGGCACAACGGAGGCCACCGCGATGTAAACAAACACGATGATCTGCCATGTGCCCTTGGAAATAAAGATCGGCACATTCAGACCGATCGCCACGCCGGCGATCAAAAGTACGATGGCAAGCAGCGTATTCACCACCTTGCCAAGCTTCGCATATCTTAAAATGAAACCGAGGGCAACCGCTTCCACGATGAACAAAACGGAAGTCATTGCCACGGAACCGTTGGCAGCGATCTTGGCGCCGTCCTCCGCAAAGCCCATAAAGGTGCCGTCCACAACGTCGGCAAAGGCTGCCACCACAAGAATACAGAACAGCCAGCAGAAAAGCAAAAACAGCTTTTTGCCCAGCTTTCCGATATATTCTTCAATGATGTAGCCGATGGTACGGCCCTTATTCTTCACAGACGCGTACATTGCGGAAAAATCCTGCACCGCGCCGAAGAACACGCCGCCGATCAGAAGCCACAAAAGCACCGGCACCCAGCCGAACACTGCGGCTTGGATCGGACCGTTGATCGGTCCCGCGCCTGCAATAGACGCAAATTGGTGTCCGAATACCACCTGTGTGTCCGCAGGCTCATAGTCTACGCCGTCACGCAGCTCATACGCAGGGGTTTTGGCCTTGGGATCGATGCCCCAGGTTTTTGCCAGCCATCTGCCGTAAAGCAGATAACCTGCCCCGAGCACAACGATCGCGATCACCATGATGATCAAACCATTCATAACAACTCATCCTCCTAAAATTATATTCGCTGAAAATATACACCTTTTTTGTTAATATTGCAAGCAAAAATTTCAGGGCGGCAGCATTGTAATTCTTTACTGTACTAAACCGGAAAGAGAGATACCGGTCTAACCCTGCTTATGAAAAATGGGGCCGGAACTCTCACGCAAAACGCGCCGATGATCCCCTGCGCCATCACAAAAGCGGTAAGCTCCATCTCGTTAAAGAATCCAATAAAGCAAAACAGAAAGCAAGTCAGCAGGCAGTCGATGGCATAAGCCTTCAGATACTGGGCCGCCGCTTCCGCCGTTCCAAGGTGAAATACGGCTACCAGATAGAAGTGACTATGAAAAAGAGTTCATTTCGTTGACTGATATTGCAAAGTATAAAAGCAATATCCTAATGATGTAATTAAGAATTGGATGAGAGGACGCGAGACACTCGAATTTTTGGGATTATGGGAAAGCTTGCATAACCCGGATTTTAAACCCGTCGAATTCGACGGGTTTAGAAGTGAAGCTAGATTAATTACATTTGTTAGTCAGAATGGATAGCCTAAAACGGCTTCCGGAAGGTGATTTTGAGTGAAAAAACAGAAGAAGTACTATCTTTGTACCCGCGTATTCAAGGTTATGCAGGCGGATGGTTACAGACAGGATTCAGCACGCGAAAGATCAGCCGTATCGTGAAAGAACTGCGGGAATCCGGACAAATTGCACGTGCAGGATCTGCCAGAAAAGGATATTGGATAATCAATTAGTGAAGCTGCTATATTTAATGGAAGACCGCACACACATTATCGATCAGCCTTCCGATTTCAAAAAAAGGGACGATGATATTTGTTCTTTTAGTTTCAGTTAAGTTTCATAGTCTAGAATGTACCTACATTCGATTTTGGGAATGTTTTTTGGGGGTTCGGCGTGCCGAAAGAATATTTCCGAAATGAAAATAAAATATGTAGGAGATGCAGGATAATGAAAAAATTTTTACGGAAACTTTCCCTCTTTTTTCTTATGTGCAGTATGATATGCGGTACATGGGGGATGCCTTCCACTGTCATGGCGGCGGAAGAAAAGGCAGATTATGAGGTAAATCTGTCGGATATGACCTGTGGGGCGGCTGGCGAGGAACAGAAAGCCGTTCCGGTGTATACGGCGGCGGATTTTGATGCTTTTTTGGAGGATTACAATAATGGAACACTTCCGGATTTTTACATTACGGAATTCTTGTTTGACGGAATCTCTCAGGTGAAGAAAATATCAAAGGATGATACGACCGGTGAAGTTACGTCTAAAATAATCGAGACCATAGCACTGAACGTAAATACGACCGGAAACATCCGGTTTTCCGGAACTGCCTCAGGAACAATGATCGCAGTGAATACAAATGATGTCACCGGCGAAATCTGTCTGGTTCTGGACGGCGTCAGCCTTACATCTACAAGCGCGACACCGGCGGTAATGATTTATAACAAGGACGTAAATTACAGTGATTGTAAAGTAACCATTCAGACGGCCGAAGGTACAGAAAATCATATCACCGGCGGCAAACTGAAAAAAGTCAGCACCATGACGGAAGATCAGGCGGATACCTATACAAAAGTAAGCAGTATTTATGGAGATACCGAGGATACTTATTATTATGTATATACAGGAGAAGAAATAAAGAACCTGTTATTTGCACAGGAAACGGCGGATAATGAAAAAATAGCGGAGGGAGATCCTTATCGCTATTATAAATACGGGGGCGCGATCGGATCGGATATCACATTGAATTTTACCGGGGACGGATATCTGGATGTCGCCAGCCTTGGGGATGAAGGTGTGGAAGGAAAAGGCGATCTGAATTTTGTGGGAGGATGCGGAGAATACCGGATCACTTCCTATGATGATGGATTAAATGCTTCCACATCGGGAACAGACATCAATATTGACGTGAATTTTATGCTTGTCAGTGTCAACAGTGACGCAAAGGAAGGAGATGCCATTGATTCCAATGGCACCATTCATATTGAAGGTGGTACGGTATTTGCCCTTTCTCATCCTGACAGTCAGGACAACGGACTGGATTCTGACCGGGGAACTTATATAAACGGTGGAACTGTGGTGGCTACGGGCAATATGGCAGATACGGTTTCGGATAATTCTCAACAGAACTTTATCAATCTTGTGTTCAGAAGCAAACAGGCTGCCGGTACCCTGATCGGAATCACTTCTGTGGATGGCGCGCCTGTTATGGCATATTTGGCTGAACGATCATTTACAAATCTGGTCTACAGCTCTCCGGAACTTCAGGAAACCACCTATTATGTCTATTGTGGCGGCAGCATCTCAGGAACGGAGATCAACGGGTTATATACAGAAATAGATGACTATGAGCCCGGAACTCAGCAGCAGTGGAGCGGTAACAGCGGATTTGGGGGACGTCCGGCAGACGGCCAGCAGGGACAGGAAGGTATGACGCCTCCCGACGGCGAAGGGATGACGCCTCCCGACGGCGAAGGCATGACCCCTCCCGATGGCCAGCAGCAGGGGCAGGAAGGTATGACCCCTCCCGATGGCGAAGGTATGACGCCTCCCGATGGTCAGCAGCAGGGGCAGGAAGGCATGACGCCTCCTGACGGTCAGCAGCAGGGACAGGAAGGTATGACGCCTCCTGACGGTCAGCAGCAGGGGCAGGAAGGTATGACGCCTCCTGACGGTCAGCCGGGACAGGAAACAGATCAGGGCGGTTCATCCATAGAGTTTACGCTTTCGCCAACCTCTCACACTTTTTATAATGTGACTGATTATACCCCATCAGGGATTCTTTATGGAGATGCCAATATGGATAAAGCTGTTACCGCGGAAGATGCACTTTCCATTTTGCAGTTTGCTGTAAAATTGCAGACCCCTACGGAGCAGCAGAGACAGGCGGCAGATGTAAATAGCAGCGGTACTGTGGATTCTGCAGACGCGCTGCTGGTGCTGCAGAAGGTTGTTAAATTGATCGATGTATTCCCCGTGGAATGACAGAGGTAATTTGATCTGGAAAAATATATGAGAAATTTATTAAACTTGGAGTGAAATATATGTTTCACGGAAAAACGAAAGCGGTCACCTTCAATTTAAATTCCGCGCTGTTGGGACAATACGGAAGACTTGTTCGGGACAACGTAAACTGTGACAGAAGAAACTGATAACATTCCATCTGCTGTTTTTCCGTCTTTGCACAACAATATGATCAGCAGGCGGTTTGTGGCACATTGCAGTCCGGGCCTTTGCGACCGGCTGAAACGGTCAGATAACAGATAGAGTTCCTTTTTTGTGAGGGCGTCTTTGGTGGAGTTTCGGTACCGGAAGTCCGCTTGATGGATTTAACTTCTTCAAAAAAATCAGCCATTTTGCTATTTTCTGCTGGTTGATTATTCAGGATTTTCTGTGTATAATAGAAGTAGGGAAATCCCTACTTTTTCATCAAGCTTTAGGAGGTGCAAAAAATGTCGGCAAATGCCTTTGTTGATAATGCAAAAGTCATGGCAAAAGGACAGGTTACGATTCCAAAGGATGTTCGGGAAGTGCTTGGCGTGACAAGTGGCGACCGTATTTCTTTTATCGTTGAAGGGAACACTGTCCGCATTGTAAACTCTGCGATTTATGCCATGCAGGTGTTGCAAAAGGAAATGGAAGGAGAAGCGGAACGTGCGGCACTTACTTCTGATGAGGATGTAATGGATCTTGTCAAAGAATTACGGAATGACTGAATAAATTTTTATCAGTTGCGTTGCTTACTTTGGAATTAGTGCCTGTGCCTGATAGTGAATCAGTGGAGGAAACACAGATCAGAGATGTAAATGACAGACCAATATTGCGTGCCGCAATTAAGGCAAAAGCGGATGTTTTACTGACCGGAGATAAGGATTTTCTGGAATCCAAAGTGAAAAGTCCGGCCATAATGACACCGGCAGAATTTCTCCATTTGGATTAAAAACAAACGAAAATCAAAATTGGAGCCGGAAACCTGTTCATTGATTTCCGGCTCTTGTTGTATCGGCAGGAAAAATAAAAAAGCTGCACCCCATGTTGCTGATGCAAAAAGAGCGTGGCTTGAAGCCGCGCTGGAGGATGGCCTTATGATTCAGGAACCGGATAGTCTGGAAGACTATTCGGGACAGTTTAAATTGAGGATACCGCGCAGCCTGCACCGTTTGTTAGCGGAACATTCAAAAAAAGAGGGGATCAGCATGAATCAATATTGCGTGTATCTGCTTTCACGAAATGATGCTGTTTATTCCAAATAATATGAGAGTACTCGGTTGTATAGGAATCTGCCAGAGTTTTCCGATATGGAACCGCAACGATGGCAGAGTATTGAGCGGTTAACCGAAGGGTTGTTGGTTTGAGCCCTGCTCGGGGAGCTTGCAGAAACAAGGATCTGCAGGAAAAAAAGTTCTTGTTAAAGCCCGTAAACAGAGATGTTTGCGGGCTTTTTATCGTGCTTTTTGAACCTTATCAATGGGGAAATCTATGGGATTTGGAAAGAGCCTTTCCGGTGCATCAAAAGGGCAACGTTTGACAAATTTATTTATAAGAAAATATATACATATTGACTTTTGCGCTTTTAAAACATATAATATCAGGCATGAAAGTCAATAGAAAGCAGATGATCATCATGGGAGCAACAGAACAGATTATCAAAATGGCAAAAGAAAATAATGGAATAGTTACCACTGCAATGGTGGCAGCAGCAGGATTTTCCCGTGGAAATATCAAGTATCTTGTCGATAAGGGAATCATTGAAAAATCTGCCAGAGGCGTTTATACGCTGCCGGGGATATGGGATGATGAGATTTTCAATTTACAGAATCGGTTTAAAAGAGGAATTTTTTCTCACGAAACAGCATTATTCCTGTGGGATTTAACGGACAGAACGCCAAACAGATATTGTATGACCTTTCCGATGAATTATAATCTGACAAAGCCAAAGCAGGAGAACGTCCATTGTATGCAGTGTAAAAAAGAGTTCTATGATTTGGGAATCGCGGAAACGGTTACGCCGGGCGGAAATACGGTAAGAGCTTATCGGCCGGAGCGTACACTTTGTGATATTTTAAGACCGTATAGCCGTGTGGACATTCAGGTGGTAACGGAAGCGTTTAAGCATTATGCTGCCAAAAGGGATAAAAACATTCCGTTGTTGTCAGAGTATGCAAAAAAACTAAAGGTTGAAGGAAAGCTCAGAGCGTATCTGGAGGTGCTGTTATGAGAAATGCAATGCAGTTAAAAGCTGTGATGAAAAAAATTGCAAAGGAAAAACACATTTCGGCACAGCTTGTGATGCAGAATTATATGTTAGAAAGATTACTGGAAAGGATCTCTATCTCAAAATATCAGCAAAATTTTATCCTGAAAGGCGGTTTTTTGATTGCTGCAATGGTAGGACTTGATACCAGAACAACCATGGACATGGATGCCACGATAAAAGGATTGCCTGTAAACGAACAGACCGTTCGGGAAATGTTTGAAGAAATCTGTAAAATAGAATTAGCTGATAATGTGTCATTTCATTTTCGAAGTATTGGAGAAATACGAGAAGGAGATTTATATGCGGGATATCGGGTTTCGCTGTCGGCAGATTATCCGCCAATGGCAGTTCCCCTGAAATTGGATATTACTACAGGTGATAAGATCACGCCAAAAGAGATTACCTATCAGTTCAAGCTTCTTTTGGAAGACAGAAATATTTCGGTGCTTGCATACAATTTGGAAACGGTACTGGCAGAAAAAATAGAGACCGTCATATCCAGAGGCGACCAGAACACAAGACCGAGAGATTATTATGATATATACATATTGACAAAGTTGCAGTATTCAAACATAGACATCGACACGTTGAAAGCGGCACTGGATGCAACTGTGGAGAAGCGTGGCTCAGAAACGGTATTGAAGGATTATCGTAAAATTATGGACACTGTTAAGAATAGCGAGATTATGCAGAAACAATGGGATAACTATCGAAAAGATTTTGAATATGCGGCAGATATCGCGTTTGTGGATGTGTGTGATACGATAGTACAGATGATAGATAACTTTATGGAAAGTTAATATAATGATAAGAAAACAACAAGGAATATATATTTCCCGTTCACGTCATATAAATTGCAGTTCGCGTCACCTCCGTTGACAAAGGGAAAAATATTATGTTTAATAAAAATGGGTTAGTATTTTTACTGTGGCTGCTTATGATGATGAATCAAAAGAACAGCCAGAAGAGGGAAGGAAACGTGTATTACATACTGGATGAACATTTTGCACTGCGCGGCTGGCAGAAGCTTCCCTTTGCGCTGCTGGACAGGCGCAGAGGGCGGGCCGTATTCCTGCAGAAAGCAGATATGAAGCTGCTCCTCGACATGGATGGCTGCACCGACATGGAGTGTGCGTCCGAACAGCAGAAAAAAGCGCTGAAAAGGCTGGAAAAAGAAGGCGTCATACATGCCTGTGAACAGGGGACGAAGCTGAAGGACGATCAGATATACAAGTTCTATGATAACCGCTACATCCGCACGGCACACTGGTCCGTGACGGGACGCTGCAATTATCGCTGCAAGCACTGCTACATGTCCGCGCCGGATGCCAAATACGGGGAGCTGGATCATGAGACGGCGATGCGCATTGCCCGCCAGATCGTAGACTGCGGCATTGCGGATGTTACCCTGACCGGCGGGGAACCGCTGGTTCGCCCGGATTTCTTCGACATCGTGGACGTGCTGCTGGACGGCGGCGTACACATTTCTCAAATCTACTCAAACGGCCGTCTGGTCACAGACGATCTGTTGAAAAAGCTGGAGGATCGGGGCATCCGCCCCGAGTTCAACATGAGCTTCGACGGCGTGGGCTGGCACGACTGGCTGCGCGGCGTGCCGGGCGCGGAAAAATATGTGACGGATGCGTTTCTGCGCTGCCGCGAGCACGGCTTTCCCACCGGCTCGGAAATGTGTATTCACGAGCAGAACAAGCACACCCTGCGGGAAACTGTCCGGTTTCTGGCAAGCGTGGGCTGCACCTCATTAAAGACCAATCCCATTTCTAATGTAGGTGCATGGAAAGAGGGAGGGTACGGCCCTTCCATTAAGATAGAAGATCTGTTCCAGATCTATCTGGATTACATCCCGCAGTATTATGAGGACGGCATGCCTTTGTCGCTGCAGCTGGGCGGATTCTTCAGCGCCTCGCCGAAGAATCCGAAGAAGTGGTACATCCCTTTGAAAAAAAGCTGGTGCGAGGATCCGTCGCGGGAGTGCGTCTGCGGCCACGCGCGCATGGTAATGTATATCTCCGCAGAAGGGAGGGCGCTGCCCTGCATGTCCTTATCCGGCATGCCTATCCAGGAGAACTATCCGCTCGTCACGCAGATCGGCCTGAAGCAGTGCCTTACCGACTCGTCCTATATGCGGCTCATCGAGACCAGGGGCTCGGAAGTGTTGGCGCATAATCCGGAATGTGGCGGCTGCGAGCATGCCAGATATTGCCTGGGCGGATGCCGCGCCAGTGCGCTGGAAACCAGCCCGGACGACATTATGGGACGCGATATGGCGGCCTGCACCCTCCTGAAAGGAGGATGGGCGGACAAGATCAGCAAGGTCATGGAGATCATCATACTGCCGGACGCAAAGAGAACACATGAATGAAAACAGAAAAATGTAAAAGGAGGAAAGTAAACATGTCAGAAGAAAAGAAAAAAGAAGTATTGGATCAGGAGAAGGAGCTTGACGCAGAAGAGCTGGACGCGGTGTCTGGCGGCGACAAGTGCAGCTGCGGGGCCACCGGCGGCGGAGATGTAGGCATATTGGACGATCCCTGCATCTGTGTAGTGGGCGGCGTTGGAGCCTATAATGATTTGGGAGAACTGATACACGGGGATAAATGCCGTTGTGCCTGTATGATGGGAGGCGACGGAGACGGTTCATGATGGGAACCGTATCGCAGCGGTTTTGACAGTGAACAGGAGACCTGATTTGCGGAAGGGAGCAGGGGAAAAAGATGGACAACGGACTGTTTCGCAAAAAGAGCCTTGAGAGGATATCTTCTCCGGAACAGATGAACGACTACATCCGGGTGACAAATCCCGGAGTATGGATGGTGCTTGGTACGATCATCGCTCTGCTGGCCGGCGTCATTATATGGGCCGCGGCGGGAAGGCTGGAGACTGTGGTGCCGGTGGTAGTGGTTGCCGGGGATTCCGGTACGTTCTGCTATGTGCCGGAGACATACGCTGGCTCAGTGGCGGCGGGTATGCCCGTGCGCATCGACAAAGAAGAATACACGCTGGGCGAGCCGGAGCAGAAACCGTTGGTTGTGGATGAGAGTTTTGATGAATATACCCTTCATATAGGAGGCCTGACAGTAGGACAGTGGGTCTGCAAGATCCCTGTGGACGCGGATCTGACTGACGGAATATACGAAGCCGGAATTGTGGAGGACAGCGTCTCCCCTATATCCTTCCTGCTGAATTGAGGTGTCTATGAAAAAGAAAGAGGTCAAACAACCGGTCACAAAAGGCGTGGCGAAAGTGCCTGTGATCATGCAGATGGAGGCGTTGGAGTGCGGTGCAGCGGCCCTTACCATGGTGCTTGCCTATTATGGGAAATGGATCCCTCTGGAGCAGGTGCGGGCGGACTGCGGCGTGAGCCGGGATGGTTCCAACGCAAAAAATGTCATGAAGGCCGCGCAAAGCTATGGCCTTGAGGTGCACGCCAAGCGCACAGAGCCGGAGATCCTGCGGGCGCGGGGGACATTTCCCTGCATCATACACTGGAATTTTAATCACTTTGTAGTACTGGACGGATTTAAAAATGGTAAGGCTATCCTGAACGACCCGGCGCGCGGCACGGTCCCTGTGGATATGGAAGTGTTCGACACGTCCTTCACGGGGATCTGTCTGCAGTTTTCCCCGGGCGAGGATTTTGAGCCGGGTGGTGTGCCAAAGAGCATGGTGCGCTATGCGAAGATGCGCCTGAAGGACGCGGGTGGCGCCTTAGCTTTTGTGACCTTAACCACGCTGATCAGCTCCCTGATCGGCATGGTTTACCCGGCGTTTTCCCGCGTTTTTCTGGACAGACTGCTGACGCGCCAGAATCCGGAATGGTTCTGGCCTTTTTTAGCTGCCCTGGCCGGAATTTCCATCCTGCAGCTCATCACGGCGTGGATAAAGGCGGTTTGGTCCCTGCGCATCACGGGTAAGCTGGCGAGCGTTGGATCCGCCACGTTCCTGTGGAAGGTGCTGCACATGCCGATGGAGTTTTTTTCGCAGCGCATGACGGGCGACATCCAGCAGCGGCAGGCCACCAACGCTTCCATTGCGCAGGAACTGGTCAATACCCTTGGCCCGCTGGTTCTGGACGCCGTCATGATGGTATTCTATCTGGTGGTAATGCTGCGCTATTCATGGATCCTGACCCTGGTTGGGGTTGCTTCTGTGGCAGTCAATCTGTGGGTGGGAAGATACATATCGAAGAAGCGCACGGACATTATGCGCGTGCAGCTTCGGGACTCGGGCAAGCTGTCATCCTCCACGCTGGCGGCGGTGGAAATGATCGAGACGATCAAGTCCGCGGGCGCGGAGAACGGGTATTTTGAGCGCTGGGCGGGCTTTCAGGCCAGCGTCAACGCCCAGGAGATGAAGTTCGCAAAGACGGATGCAAACCTGAGATTGATCCCGACCCTTGTCAGTCTCTTTACCGACACGCTCATTCTGTATCTGGGCGTGTTGTTTGTGATGCAGGGGCATTTTACCATCGGTATGGTAATGGCGTTCCAGGGATTTCTTTTAAGTTTTACTTCCCCCGCCATGAACCTGATCAACGCGGGGCAGACCATCCAGGAAATGCGCACGGAGATGGAGCGCGTGGAGGATGTGATGGAATATCCCGAGGATGAAAATATGGCGGACACGGCGCAGACCGCGGACGAGAAGAACGTGGCACAGGACGGTTCGGACGGGACAAGTTTCTACAAGCTGTCCGGCGCACTGGAGATGCGGAATGTCACGTTTGGCTACTCGCGCCTTGGAGAGCCGCTGATCGAAAATTTCAATTTAAAGCTGAAGCCCGGGAGCCGTGTGGCGTTCGTGGGCAGTTCGGGCTGCGGAAAATCCACACTGTCCAAGCTGATCTCCGGACTCTACCAGCCGTGGAGCGGCGAGATCCTGTTTGACGGAAAGACGATCCGCCAGATCGACCGCGCGGTATTTACCGGTTCGCTGGCCGTGGTGGATCAGGACATCATTCTATTTGAGGACACCATCGCGGAAAATATTAAAATGTGGGACAAATCCATCGAGGATTTTGAGATGATCATGGCGGCGCGGGACGCGGGCATCCACGACGACATTATGCAGCGCGAAGGCGGCTACCGCCACAAGCTCACAGAGGGCGGCCGGGACTTTTCCGGCGGACAGCGCCAGAGGCTGGAGATCGCCCGCGTGCTGGCCATGGATCCCACCATTATCATACTGGATGAGGCTACCAGCGCGCTGGACGCGAAGACAGAGTACGAGGTAGTAAAAGCCATCAAAGACCGGGGCATTACCTGCATCGTGGTGGCGCACAGGCTTTCCACTATACGGGACTGCGATGAGATCATTGTTCTGGATCGCGGAAAAGTAGTGGAGCGCGGCACGCACGAGGAACTATACGCGAAGGACGGGTATTACACCCGGCTCGTATCCAATGATTAGGGGAGGGCGCTATGGGTTGGTTTGAAGAACAGATACAGGAGCGGAAACTTCAGGACCAGCAGGCGTTTGAAGACGGCTTTGCCTCTATTGCAGGCGCGGTGCTGGGCCGCAGGGTGGAAGCGTCCGGCGACAGCCGGCAGACGCGTAACGCCATTAATGAGATCCTGAACTTTTATCATGTGAAGAGCCGGGAACTGCCTGACCAGATCAAAGATTTTAATGAACAGCTGGAGTATTTGCTGCGGCCCCATGGCATCATGCGGCGGACCGTGGATCTGGACGAGGGCTGGTACAAGAATGCCGTTGGCGCCATGCTCGCCGTGCGCAGGGAGGACGGGCAGCTTGTGGCGCTGCTTCCCTGCGGGCTTTCCGGCTACTTTTATCACGACCCCGCCACCGGTAAGCGCAGGCGGGTAAACAAGAACACGGCGAGGCTTTTTAAGCGGGAGGCGATCTCGTTTTACAGGCCGTTCCCCCAGGGAAAGATCGGGATCCCCGGGCTTTTGCGGTACATCCGCTCCTGCTCATCCAGGACGGACCAGCTCCTTTTTGTCGGGTCGGCCCTGGCGGTGGCCCTGGTGGGGCTGCTGCTGCCGAAGCTGAACAATCTGCTGTTCTCTTACGTGGTGGACAGCGGGAGCGTGCGCGTGCTTACGGCCCTGATCTCCTTCTTATTCCTTGTCTCGGTCAGCTCGCGGCTTTTGGAGACGATCAAGCAGCTTTTGACGACGCGCCGGAATACAAAGGTAACGGTGTCGGTGGAAGCGGCCAGCATGATGCGTGTACTCTCCCTGCCCGCCAACTTTTTCCGGCAGTACAGCACCGGCGAAATGGGGAACCGCATCATGACTATCAAGCAGCTTTCCAACCTGCTGATCACGTCGGTGGCGTCGGTGGGCATCACGGGCCTGTTTTCGCTGCTGCAGATTACGCAGATCTTTGTCTATGCGCCGTCCCTGGTGGCGCCCGCGCTGGTCGTTGTGTTTGTGACGCTGGCGTTTTCCATTTTAACGTCTATCCGCCAGAAGAGGATCACGCAGCAGAGGATGGAGCAGAACGCGAAGGAGAACGGTTTTTCTTACGCCCTGATCGGCGGCGTGCAGAAGATCAAGCTCTCCGGCGCGGAAAAAAGAGCTTTCGCGAAGTGGAGCCAGATCTATGCGAAGGGCGCACGGCTCCTCTACAACCCACCCATGTTTTTGAAGATCAACAGCGTGATCAGCATGGCAATTTCTCTCACGGGGACGCTGGTCATGTATGCGCTGGCGGTAGAGGGCGGCGTGTCCGTGTCGGAGTATTACGCGTTCAATGCTTCCTACGCACTGATTACGACGGCGTTTATGTCCCTTGCGGGCATCGCGTCCATAGCGGGCCAGATCGTGCCCATCCTGAATATGGCGAAGCCCATTTTGGAGGCGGAGCCGGAGATCGCGGAGGAGAAGCAGATCGTGGAGCGCCTGATGGGAGGCATCGAACTGAACAACGTGTCTTTCAGTTATGGGGAAGGTATGCCGAATGTGGTGGACAACATGAACCTGAAAATCTCTCCGGGCCAGTATGTTGCCATCGTGGGAAGGACGGGCTGCGGCAAGTCCACCCTGATGCGTCTGCTGCTCGGCTTTGAGACGCCGCAGAAAGGCGCAATCTATTATGACGGGCGTGATATGTCCGGGCTGGATCTGAAAAGCCTGCGCAAGAATATCGGTGCGGTGATGCAGGAGGGGCGGCTGTTTCAGGGCGATATCTATTCCAATATCGTCATCTCGGCGCCGTGGCTCACTCTGGACGATGCGTGGGAGGCCGCGGAGATGGCGGGCATCGCGGAGGATATCCGTAATATGCCGATGGGTATGCACACCATGATCTCCGAGGGCAGCGGTGGCGTGTCGGGCGGGCAGCGCCAGAGGATCCTCATCGCGCGCGCTATCGCGCCGAAGCCGTGCATACTGCTGTTTGACGAGGCCACGTCGGCCTTAGACAACATCACGCAGCGGGTGGTGTCGGATTCGCTGGATTCTTTGAAGTGTACCCGCATTGTCATCGCGCACCGGCTTTCTACCATCCGCCACTGCGACCGCATCATCGTGCTGGATGGCGGGCATATTGTGGAGGACGGGAACTATGATGAGCTGATCGCCAAAAACGGCTTTTTTGCGGAGCTGGTGGCGAGGCAGCGGCTTGATACGGGACCTAAAAACTAATGTAGCAACACTTACTGTAGTGGACGCTGAATCCTTTAAGACACAAATATAAAGTAAGAATTGTGGTATGAATTAGATGATAAGAACGCTCCAGTTTTGGGGCGTTTTTAGCTGCAGAGGAGAGGGCTCTATGGGAATGTTTTTTTATAGCATTTTATTCCCCACTTTATTCCCCATGTATGCTATAATGTATGTGGGGGATAAAAGTGTACGAATAGGTTGTAAAAGGAGACATTCTATATATGCTGGAAGATGAAATTGTGATATTTGAAACAGAGGATAAAAGTATAACATTACCTGTTTCGGTCAGGAACGATACCGTGTGGCTCAGTGCCAATCAAATGGCAGAACTGTTTGAGAGAGATGAAAAAACAATCCGAAAGCACATAAACAATGTATTTTCGGAGGGAGAAGTGGAAAGAGAGAACAACACGCAAAAAATGCGTGTTGATGGAGTAAAACAACAGGTGCCGTTTTATACCCTGGATGTCATTATTTCTGTTGGTTATCGGGTAAAATCAAGGCGGGGCGTTGAGTTTAGACGTTGGGCTAATTCTGTATTGAAAGAATACATAATCAAGGGATATTCTGTGAATTATAACCGTATGAATCAGCTAAATGAGGTAATACGGATCATGAAAAGAGTATCGGAAAAACTGGATACAAAACAGGTTTTGTCGGTAGTGGAAAGATATAGTCAGGCGCTGGAACTGTTGGATGCGTATGATCACCAGAATATGAAACGACCAAAGGGGAACAAGGCGATATATGTCTTAAAATATGAAGAATGCAGAAAAATTATTGATTCCATGAAATATATGGACAAGAGTTCTCTGTTTGGCAATGAAAAGGATGAATCTTTTAAAGGAAGCATAGGAGCAATTTATCAGAGCTTTGACGGGGAAGATGTGTATCCGACATTAGAGGAAAAAGCAGCAAACCTATTGTATTTTGTAACAAAGAATCATAGCTTTTCGGATGGAAATAAAAGAATAGCCGCGACAATGTTTCTCTACTTTCTGGATAAAAACGGAGTTTTGTTTAGAGACGGAGAAAAACTGATCGATGATCATACGCTTGTTGCGCTTACGATTATGATTGCTGAGTCTGATCCGGAAGAAAAGGAAATGATGATAAGCGTTGTAATGAACTGCATGGCATAATGCAGGTGCTTGCATTAGCAAAATGTGTTTCTGTGAAAGGGTGCGTTTGACAGCATAAAACTTTTGAATGATATTTCGCCAGAGCAGGATGAAGCACTTGCACAAAGATTTGTTAAAAGAGATATGAACATATTTACACAGTATAGATGTACATAGGTGTTTAAATAAGGTTTGGGATAAAGTTGGGAAAAAGGTTGGGAATAAAAAAGCTTTAAATTCAAGAAGGCAAAAATTATTTTGGAAATAAAGATGTTGAAATAAGGGCTTTTTAGCATTTGTTGTTTTCTTTTCTGAATAGCTTAACTGTAGCATGCCAAGATGGTATGTTTATTGTCCAAACTTAATACCACGCAGCATATTGAGATGGGACTAATAACGGATCTGCTTTATCGGTGGCTCTTTGGCTGATTTCAAAAATATTTTGGTAACTTGAAAAAGTAAATTCCATTGTCGGGTAATTCGTTTTTCCTGTTTCTTGGTAATGATACCAAAATGCCAGTTTCGCCTGTCAAGGGGGCATAAGTCCCTAATGGCAAGCCCTTGACAGGAAAAAAGGATTTTGGTGCAAGGCGGTTCTTATGAGTACATACGAGGAATTTATGACGATTCTGACCGTTGGTCTGCTGATTGTTGCAATTCTGAATTTGAAAAATAAGAAATAGCACCCCCGCTCTAGCAAAGTAAAGGTGCTATTTCTTATAGTTTCTTGATTTTCGCCGGAAACGGATAGGTGTACACTATCGTATCGGCTTCCTTGTTAAGTAAATTATATTGCATCTGTTTCAAAATTGCAATATGTTTTTTTATTCATTCGCAGGATGGACAGGCGCGTGAGGGTTATCAGCCGTAAATATATTATAGGAGAAAGGACGGGAAGCTATGAAGGTAACAGTAGCGATCGATTCCTTAAAGGGCAGCCTCACGTCCCTTGAGGCAGGGGAAGCCATACGAAAAGGCATACTGCGGGCATATCCTGATGCGGAAGTTGCGGTAAGGCCGCTGGCGGACGGCGGAGAAGGTACCGTGGAGGCGCTTGCGCTGGGTATGGGAGGAAGAACGGAAAAGATCACGGTGACCGGGCCTCTTGGGAAGCCGGTGGAATGTGTTTACGGCATTGTTGACAGTACAGGGACTGCCATCGTGGAAATGTCCGGCGCCGCCGGGATCACACTCGTGCCGGATGGCCAGCGCAATCCCATGCACACTACCACCTGCGGCGTGGGCGAAGTGATCAGGGACGCCATATCCAAAGGGTGCCGGCATTTTATCGTTGGTATTGGCGGCAGCGCCACCAATGACGGCGGCGTGGGTATGCTTCAGGCTCTGGGGTTCGGAATGTTGGATGGCGCGGGCCATCAGGTAGCGTTAGGGGCGAAAGGGCTGAAGGAGCTGAAACAGATTACCGATACAGATGTGATCCCTGCCCTGAAAGAATGTACTTTTCGGGTGGCCTGCGACGTGACAAATCCCCTGTGCGGCCCTCTGGGAGCCAGCGCCGTGTACGGACCCCAGAAGGGTGCGGATCCGGATATGGTGCAGGAAATGGATGAGTGGCTTTCCAACTATGCTGATCTTGCGGCAAAGAGCTTTCCAAAGGCCGATAAACAATATCCCGGCACAGGAGCGGCGGGAGGATTGGGCTTTGCCTTTCTGACCTTTACAAACGCTGTGCTGGAGTCCGGCATACAGATCGTGCTGGACGAGACCCGCCTGGAGGAGTATGTGAAGGAGGCGGATATCGTGGTAACGGGAGAGGGCCGGCTGGACAGTCAGACCGTCATGGGCAAAGCGCCCAGCGGCGTGGCTGATGTGGCAAAGAAGTATGGCAAACCGGTGATCGCTTTTTCCGGGTGCGTTACCGAGGAAGCCCGAACCTGCAATGCAGGCGGCATTGACGCGTATTTTACCATTCTGAGGGAAGTCGTTACCATGAAAGAAGCCATGGCCCATGAAAATGCGGAGAAAAACATGGCGGATGCGGTCGAGCAGGTCTTCCGGCTGGTGAAGATCTTTCGGGACAACAGCTGAGAGGAGGCAGCCTTACATCCACAGGAGTGTCGGTAACTATTTATTTGATAAAAATGTATTGAAAAAAAGATAATATATGTTACAATAGAATAAGAATGTGCCCAATATTGTCAATCAGGCAATCGCACAAAGCATTTTATCAAATAAATTTTTACGATGGGAGAGGATAAGGATGTCGGATACTCAAAACAACGCAAACTGCCCGGAATTTAGCACCCCCGTCATTGATACCATCGGCGCGCAGGTGCGGCTGCGCCAGGGGGAAGACGTCAACGACATTGGTTTTCTGACGAGGATCAGCAGAGAAGATTTTGAAGGGCTGCACAAGAACCGTGTCGTATACAGAATGGGGATCATTCTGGTAAAAGGAAAGATCCAGACGGAGCTGACCTTGAAAAACACAGATCCGGGGAAGCAGCTGGACACTACACAGGTGATACCGTTTGCGAGGATAGACCAGAAAGAGGGCATCAGCGATCTGGCGAACGAGGATGATTACCTGTTCCGCACAATTCTCACCGATGTGCCGGATGGCAGTACAGATACGGTGACGATCAGGCCTTACATGATCTATAAGGATGGCAAGGGCCGCGACTGCAAGCCGGTGACACATTATGGGAATCAGATTCAATTGAATATTTCGGTCGGCAAGTAAAGCCGGATCGGGAATCGGACGAGGAGGTAATGAATCGTGGAAGAAAAAACTGGGATCATGAAGGTCGTAAGGCAGGCGGAATCGGAAATGGATAATATAGAATTATCCGAAAATTCAAAGGTTTCCTTTGTTTCTACCGGGATCGACTGGACGGCGGATGGAACCGACAATGCCGGCTGGACTACAAAAAGCTACACAGAGTTATAAAATTATAAAGATGATCATAAGGGCGTTCCTGCATTAGGGGGTTGAGCTTAGGGATTAGCCAAAGCAAGCAAATATAAGCCGACTTCCTTCAAGTGGGACAACAGAAGAACGACCATGTAAGAGTAAAATGCTCCTGCATGGTCGCTTTCTTCTTCATCCGCAGTAAATTTTCGCATGAAAACAAGGCTCGGTTTAACAGTTGCTCCGGCGGCAATAAACACATCC
>CANQNE010000029.1 GCA_947625135.1 uncultured Lachnospiraceae bacterium | reverse complement strand
GATGAAGCCCGGTCCGGTACGTCCAGAAAGCACCGGGGGCAGTTCAATCAGATGATGGAGGACGCCCAGAAGGGCAAAATAGACTATATTATCACGAAGTCGATCTCCCGGTTTGCCAGAAACACCGTGGATACGTTGGAATGTGTCCGGCTGCTGCAGCGGCTCTGCCCGCCGGTGGGCATATATTTTGAAAAAGAAAACATCGATACCTTAAACTCCAACAGCGAAATGTTTCTCACACTGTATTCCTCCATCGCCCAGGAAGAAAGCAGGTCGATTTCCGAAAATATCCGCTGGGCCTTCCAGAAAAATTTCCGGGAGGGAAAGCCCACGGTGAATTTAAACCGTATGATGGGATATGACAAAGGGGAGGACGGGACATGGATCATCAATGAAAAGCAGGCTGATGTGGTCCGCTTTATTTTTAACCGTTTTATACAGGGAGACAGCGGGCGCGCCATCGCAGCCAGACTGAACGAGCTGGGTATTCCCACTGCCCTTGGCAGGCAGTGGCGTTCCGATGGGATCTACTATATTCTGCGGAACGAGAAGTATGCCGGGGATGTGGAAATGCAGAAGACGGTGACGGAGAGTTATCTGACTCATCGCTCTGTTCCCAATGTGGGACAGGTGCCGAAATATTTTGTGACGGGGCACCATGATCCCATCATTGATATGGAGACATGGAAAAAGGCGCAGATTCTGCTGGAGCTGGATGTGGAAAAAGAACAGGAAACGGAAAATCCCAATGAAAAGCCCAGAAGAAGGCGGGGACCGAAAAGATCCCCTTTTTATATCCTGAAATGCGGAAAATGCGGCGCGCCCTTAAAGAGAATGTTCTATCGCATTTCCGGGCAGGAAAGCGAAAAGGGGAAGGGAGAGGAGCCGGGATGGATGGAACCTGTCTGGAAGTGCAAAGAAGAAAAGGGGCTTCGGGAGTCTGCCATTGAGCAGAGTTTTATGGAGCTGCTTTATTATCTGAAACGCCAGTATGAAAAAGAGGGATGTGGATCTGCGCTGGTGCGGAAGTTCCGGACGGCCTGTAAGGAGGAACGGCGCCGGGAATCCACGGAGGGGTACGGCGCCTATCGAATGGAGCTTTTAGAAATGCAGATCCGGGAGTTGGAGGGGGACGGCGGGCAGAAGGAAGGAAACAGGGTTTCCGAACAGCGGCTTGAGGCAGTGCAGGCGGAGAGGCGGCGGCTTCTGCAGGAACAGGATCGCACCGGGGTATGGGAAGCGCAGTTTGAGGAATTTCTGCAGGCGCTGAGGGCGCTGCCCGATAAAAACGCCGGCGGCAGCAGGCTGCATATCCATTCTATGGACAGTCCGCCCTTTGATTTTCTGAAGTTCGACTGCGGGCTGTTTGGCACATTTATAATAGAAGCAAGGGTGTATGAGGACATGATCCGCTATAAAACCAACTTTGGCGTAGAGCTGACTACTACCGGGAACGGCAGGACATGGGAGGATTTTGCAGGAGACCGGATTTTTGACGCTGACGGTTCTTGTCAGATCATTGTACGGGGCAGCCAGCTTGGAAAGGCAAAAGGCCGCGGGGGAAAAAGAAAACGGGAGGGATTGGAAAATGAAATAGACAAGATATAGTGTGTAACAAAAATTTAATACAATATCTTGTGCTTTTCTGTTGACTGCGCCGGAAATCTCTGCTATACTACAGTTTGTACTCACCGAGTAAGGAAAGGAGATTGCAGAAAGATGTTCAATGTAGTAAAGCGTGACGGCAAGATTACCAACTTTCATATAACAAAGATCAATGACGCCATTTCAAAGGCTTTCGAAGCCACAGGCAATCAGTACGATGAAGACATCCTCAATTTGATTTCTCTGCGCGTGACTGCGGATTTTCAGGGTAAGATCAAAGACGGGGCCGTGAGTGTGGAAGACATTCAGGACAGCGTGGAGACAGTGCTGAACCAGACCGGTTACACGGAAGTGGCAAAGGCTTATATTTTATACAGAAAACAGAGAGAAAAGATCCGCAATATGAAATCTACCATTCTGGATTACAAGGATGTAGTCAACAGCTATGTGAAGGTAGAGGACTGGCGCGTGAAGGAGAATTCCACCGTTACCTATTCGGTAGGCGGTCTGATCCTCAGCAATTCCGGGGCGGTGACGGCAAACTACTGGCTGTCTGAGATCTATGATCCGGAGATCGCCGACGCCCACAGAAATGCGGATATTCATATCCATGACCTGTCCATGCTCACAGGATACTGCGCAGGATGGTCATTAAAGCAACTGATCATGGAGGGCCTGGGCGGCATTACCGGCAAGATCACTTCTTCGCCTGCCAGTCACCTTTCTGTTCTGTGCAACCAGATGGTCAATTTCCTTGGCATTATGCAGAACGAATGGGCAGGGGCACAGGCCTTCTCTTCCTTTGATACATATCTGGCGCCATTTGTAAAGGTGGACAATTTATCTTATGAGGAAGTGAAAAAGTGTATCGAGTCCTTTATCTACGGGGTAAATACGCCCAGCAGGTGGGGAACGCAGGCGCCCTTCTCCAATATTACGCTGGACTGGACGGTGCCCGACGATCTTGCGGAGCTGCCTGCACTGGTAGGCGGCAAAGAGATGGACTTCAAGTACAAGGACTGCAAGAAAGAGATGGATATGATCAATAAGGCTTTCATCGAGACGATGATTGAGGGAGACGCCAACGGCAGAGGCTTCCAGTATCCCATCCCCACGTATTCCATCACCAAAGACTTTGACTGGTCCGATACAGAGAACAACCGGCTTCTTTTTGAGATGACGGCAAAATATGGCACTCCTTATTTTTCAAATTATATCAACAGCGACATGAAGCCAAGCGACGTCCGCAGCATGTGCTGCCGTCTGCGTCTGGATCTGCGGGAGCTGCGGAGAAAGACAGGGGGCTTCTTCGGTTCCGGCGAAAGCACCGGCTCCGTGGGTGTTGTAACCATCAACATGCCCCGTATCGCTTATCTGTCTAAGTCTGAGGAGGAATTTTACAAGCGTCTGGATCACATGATGGATCTGTCCGCACGTTCTCTGAAAGTGAAGAGACAGGTGATCACCAAGCTGCTGGAGGAGGGACTTTACCCTTATACCAAGCGTTATCTGGGCAGCTTTGATAATCATTTTTCCACCATCGGCCTGATCGGCATGAACGAGGTAGGCCTGAACGCCTGCTGGCTGGGACAGGATCTTACCGACAAAAAGACGCAGAAATTCACCGTTGATGTGCTGAACCACATGCGGGAGCGCCTGTCTGATTATCAGGAGCAGTACGGGGATCTGTATAATCTGGAGGCTACCCCGGCGGAGTCCACGACCTACCGTCTGGCAAAGCACGACAAAGCACATTATCCCGACATCATCACCGCGGGCAAGGAGGGAGACGTTCCTTACTACACCAACAGTTCTCATCTTCCCGTTGACTATACAAGGGATATTTTCGAGGCGCTGGACATTCAGGATCAGCTGCAGACACTGTATACCTCCGGTACGGTATTCCATGCTTTCTTAGGGGAGAAGCTCCCGGATTGGAAGGCGGCGGCCAAGCTGGTGAAGGCCATTGCGGAAAATTATCAGCTTCCCTACTACACCATGTCGCCTACATATTCGATCTGCAAGGATCACGGCTATATCGCAGGGGAACATTTTTCCTGCCCCAAGTGCGGCGGCAAGGCTGAGGTATACAGCAGGATTACCGGCTACTACCGTCCGGTACAGAACTGGAACGAAGGAAAGATTCAGGAGTACAAGAACAGGACGGAATATGATATCGCCGGCTCCGTGCTGAGAAATCGGATGCACAATGACGGGGAAGCGGCCGGCAGCACGGTTTCAGAGGCAAATGAGACTGCGGCAGAGAACCTTTCGGAAGCGGCTGAGTCTTTAAATGGCGTGAAATATCTGTTTACCACAAAGACCTGCCCCAACTGCAAGATCGCGAAGAAGTATCTGGAAAATGAAGACTATATCGTAGTAGACGCAGAAGAAAATGAAGAGATGGTGGAGCAGTACCGGATCATGCAGGCGCCTACGCTGGTTGTTGTCAACGGCGATCATGTGCAGAAGTATGTAAACGCATCCAATATCAGAAAATACGCAAGTCATCAGGCATAGAAAGGCGCCTGAAGGGACGGCAGATGGCAAAGATGCTGCCCGGTTTTCGGTTTTCAAGATTCGTGAAGATTCTTGAAAGCCGAAAACCGGGCAGTTTTGATAGAAAAATGTGTGAGAAAAGGGCGGTGTATTTCCGCTTGTTCCCCTTGCGGCAGGTTTCTGATTATGGTAAGATATTTTCAGAAATCAAGGTTTCCGCACGGTTACTGACGCTTGTACGCGCATTTTTTACGGAAAGGAGAAGCGCCATGAAAATACTGATAAAAAATGGACATATTCTGGATCCGGCAACCAACACGGACGGGATTTTGGATCTGTTGATCGAAGAGGACACCATCAAGGCGGTGGGAACAAAGGGAAAAGAACATAAAGGGACGGAGGTCAGCGCAGATCGGGTCATTGACGCGAAGGACTGCTATGTGATGCCGGGGCTCATCGATCTCCATGTACATTTGCGGGACCCCGGCTTTACACACAAGGAAACCATTGAAACAGGGGGACTGGCTGCGGCCAAAGGAGGCTTTACCACGATCTGCGCCATGCCCAACACCAATCCGGTTATTGACAACAGGGACCGGGTAGGCTTTGTACACCGCAAGGCGGCGGTGGAATCGGTAGTCAATGTACTGCAGATCGGAGCAGTGACGGAAGGACAGAACGGAGAATACGTGGCGGATATCGCCGGCATGGCGGAAGAAGGGATTCCCGCCGTCAGTGAGGACGGCAAGTCGGTGATGGATGCGAAGTTATATTTTAAGGGCATGAAGCAGGCTGCGGCCAATGGGCTGCGGGTGTTTGCCCACTGTGAAGAAAAGAGCCTTGTTGGGAACGGCGTGATGCACAAGAGCCAACGGGCCAAGGAAATGGGTCTGCCGGAAATCAGCCATGCGGCGGAGGACGTGATTGTAGCGCGGGATATCCTCCTTGCAAAAGAAGCAGGCGTGCCGCTGCATATCTGTCATGTCTCCACTGCCGGAGGCGTGAAGATGGTGGCCCTTGCCAAAAAGGGAAACATAAAGGTGACGGCGGAGGTATGCCCCCATCATTTTACCTTGTCCGTAAACGATATCAAAAAGGATGATCCCAATTTTAAGATGAATCCCCCTCTCCGTGACCCGGAGGATGTGGAGGCCCTGAAAAAAGGGCTGGCGGAGGGCATCATCGACGCCATTGCCACGGATCATGCGCCCCATACCATGCAGGAAAAAGGCGTGTCCATGATGGGCGCTCCTTTCGGGATCGTGGGACTGGAGACGGCAGCGGCGCTCACCTATACGGAGCTGGTGGACAAGAAGGTGCTTACCCCCATGCAGATGGTGGAAAAGATGAGCTATAATCCCGCGAAGATCATCGGCAGCAGCAAGGGAACCCTTGCGCCCGGCAGCATTGCGGATGTGACGATCTTTGACCCGAGGGCGGAATACAGGATCGATGCGTCAAAGTTTGTCTCAATGGGCAGGAACACCCCCTTCCACGGAAGAAAGGTAAAGGGACTGGTGCGCATGACCATCGTAGGCGGAGAAATCGTTTATCAGGATGAAAATTTTGCATAAAGAGCAGGAAAGGACAGAACAAGATGATCAATCAGCTGTGTGAAAAAATTAAAAAAACCGGCGCGCCTGTTGTGGTGGGGCTGGATCCGATGCTGGATTATATTCCCGCCCATATAAAGAAGCAGGCGTTCTCCCTTGCGGGAGAAACGCTGGAGGGGGCGGCAGAGGCGATCTGGCAGTACAATAAGGGGATCGTTGACGCGGTATACGATCTGATCCCGGCGGTAAAGCCCCAGATCGCTATGTATGAGCAGTTTGGCGTCCCCGGGCTTGCGGCTTTTCAAAAGACGGTTTCCTATTGTAAATCCAAAGGACTGATCGTGATCGGCGATGTGAAGCGGGGAGATATCGGTTCCACCTCCGCCGCGTATGCCACGGCTCATTTGGGAAAGGCAACAGTGGGGGGATTGAAGATCGCTCCTTTTGAGGAGGATTTTGCCACAGTCAATCCTTATTTGGGCACAGACGGGATAAAGCCGTTCATCGATGTGTGCAGAGAAGAAAAGAAAGGGATCTTTATCCTTGTAAAAACCTCCAATCCATCCAGCGGGGAATTTCAGGACCGGATGATCGACGGGCAGCCTCTGTACGTCCATGTGGCGGAGAAAGTGGTGCAGTGGGGCCAGGAGCTGATGGGAGATTCCTACAGCTATGTGGGCGCCGTTGTGGGCGCCACCTATCCGGAGGTTGGCAAAGCGCTTCGCCGGATCATGCCCAAAACCTTTATTCTGGTGCCGGGATATGGCGCGCAGGGTGGCAAGGGCGCAGATCTGGTACATTATTTTAATGAGGACGGACTGGGGGCCATTGTCAATTCCTCCAGAGGGATCATTGCCGCCTATAAAAACGAGGCTTATGCCGCTTACGGAGAGGAAGGCTATGGGGACGCTTCCCGTCAGGCGGTGAAGGATATGATCCGGGATATCGCCGGCGCGCTGGAAAGGACTGTCAGATAAACCGCAGGTTCCCGGAAGGCGGGCCCAAATAGCGGCGAATCAGAGAGCAGGAAAGGACAACGGGAGAAACAGATGGAAAAAAGAAAAGAACAGGCGGTTGTGCTGGAACAGACCCGCCTTTCGGAAGATGTATACAGTATGTGGCTTCAGACGGCAGGGATCAGCAGTTTTGCAAAGGCGGGACAGTTTATCGCGGTCTATTGCGGCGACAACAGCCGCCTGCTGCCGAGACCGATCAGTATTTGTGAGATCGACAGCGCCGGTGAGAGGATCCGCATCGTATACCGGGTAGTGGGAAAAGGAACGGAAGAATTTTCCAGAGCCCGGGCGGGAGATATCCTGCAGATCATGGGGCCATTGGGAAACGGATTTCCCATAAAGGATAAAAAAGCCCTTCTGATCGGGGGCGGTATCGGTGTGCCGCCTCTGCTGGAACTGGCAAAACAGCTGCCCGGGGAGAAGCAGATCGTGCTGGGCTACCGGGACAGCCAGATGTTCCTGAAGGAAGAATTTGAGGCCGAAGGACCGGTGTTTGTGGCTACGGATAACGGAAGCGCAGGCACAAAGGGAACGGTGATCGACGCCATAAACGAAAACGGACTGCAGGGGGAGGTACTATATGCCTGCGGCCCCCTTCCCATGCTGCGGGCGGTCAAGGCTTACGGGGAAGCGCATCATATAGAGACGTGGATCTCCATGGAAGAGCGGATGGCCTGCGGGATCGGCGCCTGTCTGGCCTGTGTGTGCAGATCCACAGAGACAGACGCCCACAGCAGAGTGCACAATAAGCGGATCTGCAAGGAAGGTCCTGTATTTTTAGCCGGGGAGGTGGATCTTTCATGAATACTTCTGTAAATATCGGAGGAGTTCGGCTGAAGAATCCGGTGATGACTGCCTCCGGTACTTTTGGATCCGGTGAGGAATTCAGTGAATTTCTGGATCTGAACCGGCTGGGCGCCGTGGTGACAAAGGGCGTGTCCAATGTGCCGTGGCCCGGCAACCCCACGCCGCGCATTGCGGAGACCGCAAGCGGCATGCTCAATGCCATTGGCCTGCAGAATCCGGGGATCGATGTATTTGTATCCCGGGATCTGCCGTTTTTGGAGCAGTTTGATACGGCGGTGGTAGTCAATGTCTGCGGAAAGACCACCGCGGAATACTGCGAAGTAGTGGAACGGCTGGCAAAGGAGCCAAGAGCGGATCTGCTGGAGATCAATATCTCCTGCCCCAATGTGAAGGAAGGCGGCATTGCTTTCGGGCAGAACCCGAAAGCGGTGGAGGCCATTACAAAGGCAGTGAAGGCCGTGGCAAAGCAGCCGGTGATCATGAAGCTGAGCCCCAACGTGACGGATATCACGGAGATGGCAAGAGCGGCGGAGGCGGGCGGCGCGGACGCCCTTTCCCTGATCAATACCCTTACCGGGATGAAGATCGATGTGGAGCGGCAGTGTTTTGCCCTTGCAAATAAAACCGGCGGACTTTCCGGCCCCGCCATCAAGCCGGTGGCCTTGCGCATGGTGAACCAGACCGCACTGGCAGTAGGGATTCCCATTATCGGCATGGGCGGCATCCAGACGGCGGAAGACGCGCTGGAATTCATTCTTGCAGGCGCTACAGCGGTATCCGTGGGCACCGCAGGTTTTCACGATCCCTGCGCATCGCTGAAAGTCATCAGCGGCATTGAGGAATATATGAAGCGCCATCAGACGGAGGATATCAACAGCCTGATCGGCATCGTCAACAGATAACAGGAAAGGAAGTATCGTATGCCTGCCACTTATGCCCATTATCGGTTCGGACAGGAGGTCCTGCAAAGGCTGCCGGGGGAAATAAAAGATCTGATCCAAGAAGAAAAGGATCTGTTTTACATCGGGCTCCACGGCCCGGACATTTTGTTTTACTATCATGTCATCAAGGAAAACCGGGTAAACCGGCTGGGACATGATCTGCACCGGCAATCCGGCTGTGTATTTTTTCAGAATACGGAGAAAGTGCTGAAAGCGCATGGGGATTCTCCGGCGTATCTGGCTTATGTTTACGGCCTGCTCTGTCATTTTGCGCTGGACCGCAGCTGTCACGGCTACATCAGGAAGCTGGCGGCGAAGGGAGAACTGGCCCACTCGGAGATCGAGCGGGAATTTGACAGACGGCTGCTGGTGATGGACGGCTATGCGCCTACGGCGAAATCTCTTACCGGGCATATCCATCCCTCCCGGAAGGCGGCAAAGGTGATGGCGGATTTTTATCCGGACATGACGCCGGGGCAGGCGAGAAGCGCGCTGGTCTCCTTCGTGCTGATCAACCGGCTGTTGCTTGCGCCGGGCAGGGGAAAGAGAGCTTTTCTGGAAAAGGCGGCAAAGCTGGTGGGCCACTATCAGGAAATCCACAATATGATGATCGGCATCCGGCCGAATCCGGCCTGCACGGAGAGCAATATGGAGATCGGCAGGCGGTATCTGCAGGCTGTGCCGGAAGCGCTGACGCTGTTGGAGGGATTCCAGGACAGCGCGGAAGGCCGGCGGGATCGGAGCGGTCTGTATCAATATAATTTTTTAGGAGAAAAGACAGGAACAGCATAAAAACAGAAGCTGCAAAAAGGACGGAGACGCCCGGCAGACAGGAGGAACGGAAAATGGAAGCATATAAAAAAGAATTTATACAGTTTATGGTGGACAGCAACGTGCTGAAATTTGGAGAGTTTACGTTAAAGAGCGGGAGAAAATCTCCCTTTTTCATGAATGCAGGCGCGTATGTGACAGGCGCGCAGCTGGAGAAGCTGGGGGAGTATTATGCAAAAGCGATCCACGATTATTACGGGCTGGATTTTGACGTGCTTTTCGGGCCGGCCTACAAGGGAATCCCCCTGTCCGTTGCCACCACCGCTGCGATCAGCCGTCTTTACGGCAGGGAAGTAAGATATTGTTCAAACAGAAAAGAGATCAAGGATCACGGAGACAAGGGCATCCTGCTGGGCAGTCCCATCAAGGACGGGGACAAAGTGGTGATCATTGAGGATGTCACCACCTCCGGCAAATCCATCGAGGAAACCGTCCCCATTATCCGGGCACAGGGCGATGTGGAGATCAGGGGTCTGATCGTTTCCTTAAACCGCATGGAAAAAGGCAAAGGCGAAAAAAGCGCGCTGGAGGAAATTCAGGAAACTTATGGATTTGCGGCAAATGCCATCGTAAACATGAATGAAGTGGTGGAATGTCTGTACAATAAGGAATACAACGGACAGGTACTGATCGACGACACCGTTAAAGACGCCATTGACCGTTATTATGCCCGGTACGGCGCAAAATAAAAATAGAAAGGACGAAAAATATGAAAGAAAAAATGTATAAGGTAATGAGCCTGACAGGAAGCTCCAACATTGTTCTCGGCATTGTGGTGGCTACAGTGGGTTTGGCTACAGGGGTGATGATGATCATTACAGGCGCAAACCTGTTGAAGAAAAAAGGAAAAATCATTTTTTGATCTGCACACAGCATCACATAGATAGGGGAAAGATTTGTGAGTTATAAAGCTAGAAGCAAAACAGGAACGGGAATCTGCTGGTTTCTGTTTCTGTGTTATATCGGCGCGCTCGTTTATTTTACTTTTTTTGCGGAGGAATACGGGCGCGCCGGGACTGGAAGATTTCAATATAATCTTGTGCTGTTTCAGGAGATCACCCGGTATATCCGGTACAGGGCGATTCTGGGGACTGACGTGGTGATTTTGAATCTGGCAGGGAATATTGTCGCATTTGCGCCCTTCGGTTTTCTGCTGCCGCTGCTCAGTGTAAAAGAACGGCGGATGATCATGATTCTTCTGCTGTCTTTTGAACTGAGTCTCGTGATCGAGGTAGTGCAGCTGTTCACGGGCAGAGGCAGCTTTGACGTGGACGATCTGCTGTTGAATACGTTGGGCGGAATGTTGGGATATGGCTGTTACTGCCTGTTCGCCCGTATGAGCAGGGAACAGGGACGCGGCAGGAAGAAATGAGGCATAGAATGGATCGGTTGGAAAAACAGATACAGTTTATCCTGGAAACGGATAAGATCAAAAGGATTACAAGACAGACCTATATTGCGGACGGCAGCCGGAAGGAAAATGACGCAGAACATTCATGGCATCTTGCCCTGATGGCGTTTCTGCTTTCAGAGTATGCCAACGAGCAGGTGGATGTGCTGCGGGTGATCCAGATGGTGATCATCCACGATATGGTGGAGATCGACGCAGGGGATACCTATGCTTATGACGAGGCGGGCAACGCCACCAAGCGGGAGCGAGAAACGAAGGCCGCCGACCGGATCTTCGGGCTGCTGCCGGAGGATCAGGGGCGCTGGATGCGGGAGCTGTGGGAAGAATTTGAGGCCGCCGAGACAAAGGAGGCAAAATTTGCGCTGGCGCTGGATAAGGTGCAGCCCATCCTGCTCAACGATAAGACCGACGGCGCCGCATGGCGGGAGCATCAGGTAGAGCAGGCGCAGATCTTAAAGCGGAACGCTACTACTCCGGAGGGCTCCGCCGCGCTCTGGGAATATTGCCGCAGGCTTGTGGAGAAAAACGTAGAAAAGGGAAATATCAGGAGGTAAGGGCAGCGTGTGTCAGGAACAACAGTATGCAGGGGAAGAACAGGAGCTTTTTGACCAGCGGAAGCAGCTGGCGCTGGATCGGCTGAAAGAAATTCCCGCGGAAATGCAGATGCCGGAACCCTTTCGGGCCTATTTTCATAAGACGGCGGCTTTTGCGCTGCGCATGCACAGGCTGCGTGAGGAACTAAAGGCAGATGCTTTTGCTGATGAAACAATGGATCGGCTGGGCGAGCTGAACAGATCTCTTTATGAGGACATCATTGGGGCGGGTTATGAGACCAGCTATGCCAATCCCGCTTATGCCTGCAGGATGCTGGGCAGAGAGTACGGACAGCTGCTCTGTATGCTGTACGGAGAGATGCGGGGCATGATCGTCTATGCCTATGAGGGCAGGGATCAGGAGCTTCTGATCTTTACGGAGCTGTTTCTTCAGATCTATACGTATCTGCTGCACGGCTTTGCCGAGGGCGCAGAGGAGGGGGAAAATACCTGTACCCCGAAGGAAGTAAAAGACATTTTATACTGGTTTTTCAGTGATTACAGCGAACTGTTCATGAACGGCAGGGTAGGCGAGCAGGTAGATCCGGACCATGATTTTGCAGTCAGGATCATTTTGGATGCAAAGCTTACGGATCTGCGTTATCTGTATCGCTTTGGAGAATATATTACGGAAAATGAACTTGAGACGGCGGCTTATCTGAATACCCTGTCTCAGGAGGAGATAGACCGGATGGCCCGCACCATGTCAGAGGGATACCGGATGGGATTTGTCCGTGGGGGAAAGGACTTGTCCAAAAAGAAAACCGTCAATATCCGGTATCACCTGGGATTTGAGCGGGTAATTCGGCAGGTGATCTACAATTTTGAAGCAATGGGGCTGCGGCCGGTGATCTACCGGCGGGGCGCAGGCTCTCTTTACAGCCGGACAGGTTATGAGGGGGCGGATCCCAATCCCCAGTACGGCTATGACCACCGGGCGGATCAGGCCGTCTATCTGGATAAGCGGTATGTGGAGCGCAGGCTGGGCGCCCTGAAAGGCGCATACAGGCAGTATCAGGCGCAGGCAAACGCCCACGGAGGGCCCGCCTGTCTGGAGGTTTTCGGCGAGACGCCCTTTGTGCCGGAGGAAAAGGAGGAAAGCCTGCGGCTGGGAGAAAAGCAGCAAAAGCTCTCCGTGGAGCTGGCAAATCAGGCATCCCGGCTGACCAACGAATACATTCCCGGCGAGGAGCGCAGCTTTACCATCATTGCCTATCCTCTGCCCGAAATCGGGCCGGATTACCGGGAAATTTTTCAGGAGATCGTAAAGATCAATACACTGAATTATGAAAAATACCAGCGGATTCAGCAGAAACTCATCGACGCGCTGGATCAGGGACGGCAGGTGCATATTACCGGAAAGAATGGCAACCGCACCGACCTTACGGTAGCCCTGCACCCCCTTGGGGATCCCAAAAAGGAAACCAATTTTGAAAACTGTGTGGCAGATGTGAATATACCCGTGGGAGAGGTATTTACCTCCCCGGCGCTGACAGGCACCGCCGGCAGGCTGTTTGTCAGCAGCGTATATCTGAACGGGCTGCTGTACCGGGATCTGGAAATAAATTTCTTGGACGGAATGATCACGGATTACACCTGCGGCAATTTTGAAGAGGAAGAAAAAAACCGAAGCTATATCCGGGAAAACGTACTGAATTACCATGATGTTCTTCCCATGGGGGAATTTGCCATCGGCACCAATACTACAGCGTACAGAACCGCGCGAAAGTACGCCATCGAAGATAAGCTGCCCATTCTCATTGCCGAGAAAATGGGGCCTCATTTTGCTGTGGGCGATACCTGCTACAGCCATGAGGAGGACCGTCCTGTATACAACCCGGACGGGAAGGAGATCATCGCCCGGGACAATGAATGTTCCCGGCTGAGAAAGGAAGATCCCGAAAAAGCTTATTTCAACACCCATGTGGATATCACCATTCCCTATGACGAGCTTGGAACGATCACGGTGATCGGCGGGGATGGCAGGGAGACGGAGCTGATCAGGGACGGAAGGTTTGTGCTGCCCGGCACGGAGGAGCTGAACGGGCCTTTGGAGGGGTGAACCTGACCCGGAGGCACAGCTGAAACCGCAGACAAGTATTGACAAACGATGCCGATAATGAGAAAATAATCAAATGATCGGTGTATTGCGCCAAACAGTACCAAGGAAGAAAAGAGAGGTAGGGAGTCATGAAACGGATCGGAATCATCGGCGGAGGTCAGTTGGGAAAAATGATGATTTTAGACGGAAAGCGGCTGGATCATCAGTTTTTTATTCTGGATCCCACGGAGCACTGTCCTGCCCACAGCATTGCAGACGCCCATATCGTCGCGGCGTTTGACGATATAGAGGCCATTGAACATCTGGCTTCTCTGGTTGACGTAGTTACTTACGAATTTGAGCATATCAGCGTAGAAGCGCTGCGCCGTCTGGAAAAGGCCGGGCATAAGGTTTATCCATCCAGCGGGACGCTGGCGCACATTCAGAATAAGCTGGATCAGAAGATCTGGCTGATGGAACACGGGATCCCGGTGCCTTCCTTTGCTGCGGTGGAAAGCTATGAGCATTTGTGCAGCCTTACGGAGCAGACAGGCTACCCGGTGATTCTAAAGACCTGCACCGGCGGATATGACGGAAAGGGCAATGCGGTCATCGACCATAAAGGCGCGGAAGAAAAGGCTTACGAGGCGCTGGGGAGCGGTACCCTGCCGCTGATGCTGGAGGAGTGGATCCCCTTTGAAAAAGAGGTGTCCATTCTGGCCTGCAGAAGTACCAACGGGGAGATCAAGGTGTTCCCGGCTGCTGAGAACAGGCACCGGAACAGCATTTTGGACGAGACCACGGTTCCCGCCCTGCTCACAAGAAAGTCCAGAGAGCTGGCATGGGAAATCGCCAGAGACTGTGTGCGGGCAGTAGATGCCTACGGGATGCTCTGCATAGAGATGTTTGTGACGAAAACAGGGGATGTGCTGGTGAACGAGCTGGCGCCACGGCCCCACAATTCCGGTCACTATACCATTGAGGGCTGTTATACGTCCCAGTATGAAAATCACATAAGGGCCATACTGGGTATGCCGCTGGGCAATACGGATCTGATCCGGCCCACAGCCATGAAAAACCTGATCGGAGAGAAAAACGGGCTTTCCCAGCCCACAGGCGTTGAGCATGCCTGCAGATATCCCAATGTGAAGGTACATATATACGGAAAAGAACAGGTTTCCATTGGCAGGAAGATGGGACATATCACGGCCACGGGGGAAACGGTGGAAGAGGCGCTGGAGGATGTGCGCAAAGCGCACCGCTGTATTTCCTTCTGACCTGTAGGAAAAGAAAATCCGGGATCTGCGGGGAGAATGCCGAAGATCCTGTAAATAAAGAATGGAGGAAAATCATGAGCGCAGCAGTAGGAATTATCATGGGGAGCGATTCGGATTTGCCGGTAATGGCAAAGGCGGCGGAAATACTGGATCAGCTGCAGGTGCCTTATGAGTGTACCGTTGTGTCCGCACACCGCACGCCGGATCGGATGTATCAGTATGCGAAGACCGCAAAAGAAAGAGGGATCAAGGTGATTATCGCAGGCGCGGGAGGCGCGGCGCACCTGCCTGGTATGACGGCGGCTATGACTACCCTGCCGGTGATCGGCGTTCCTGTGCAGACAAAGACCATGAGCGGTCTGGATTCCCTGCACTCCATTGTACAGATGCCGCCGGGTATTCCCGTTGCGACGGTAGCCATCAACGGCGCCCAGAACGCGGGGCTGCTGGCAGCCAAGATCATTGCAGTGTCAGACGAGGCGCTGTCCGTCCGCCTGCAGCAGTATGCGGATTCGCTGGAGACCATGGTGGAGCAGAAGGCGGCCAGACTGGAGGCAGAAGGGTACGCCGCTTATCTGAAAACAATGTAATTGGAGACAACGGAAGAAGAACTGTGTGGATCTGCCGCACAGAAAACGGAGGTTTATATGGATTATAAAAATGCCGGCGTAGATATCGAGGCGGGATACCGCAGTGTAGAATTGATAAAAAAGCATGTGCAGGAGACGATGCGTCCCGAGGTTGTGACTGGACTGGGCGGGTTTTCCGGCGCATTTTCCATGAAAGCATTTCAGAGTATGGAGGAACCCACCCTTGTTTCGGGAACGGACGGCGTGGGCACGAAATTAAAGCTGGCCTTTCTGCTGGATAAGCATGACACCATCGGCATCGACTGCGTTGCCATGTGCGTCAACGATATTGCCTGCGCAGGGGGCGAGCCCTTATTTTTTCTGGATTATATTGCCTGTGGCAAAAATTACCCGGAAAAGATCGCGGAGATCGTCAGCGGTGTAGCCGAGGGCTGCAGGCAGTCCGGCGCCGCGCTGATCGGCGGCGAGACGGCGGAGATGCCCGGCTTTTATCCGGAGGAGGAATATGATCTGGCGGGATTCGCAGTGGGCATCGTAGACCGGAAGGATATGATCACCGGAGAACGGCTGGAGGCGGGAGACGTGCTGATCGGCATTGCTTCCTCAGGCGTGCACAGCAACGGCTTTTCCCTTGTGAGAAAAGTGTTTTCCATGGATAAGGACACGCTGAATACCTATCATGAAGAGCTGGGGACAACGCTGGGAGAGGCGCTGCTGGCTCCCACGAAAATATATGTGAAGGCCCTGAAGGCTGTAAAGGAGGCAGGCGTTGCCATCAAGGCCTGCAGCCATATTACCGGCGGCGGCTTCTATGAAAATATACCGAGAATGTTAAAGGACGGTGTGAAGGCGGTGATCCGCAGGGACAGCTATCCCATTCCCCCCATCTTCCCCATGCTTGCAAAAGAAGGGAATATTGAGGAGCATACCATGTACAATACCTACAACATGGGGCTGGGGATGGTGCTGGCCGTATCTTCCCATGAGGCGGAGACGGTTGTGAGGGCCATTGAGGCAGCAGGAGAAAAGGCATACGTGGTAGGTTCTGTGGAAGCAGGCGAAAAAGGAGTCGAGCTATGTTAAGGATTACGGTGCTGGTGTCCGGCGGCGGAACCAATCTGCAGGCCATCATTGACGGGATTAAAAGCGGTGTGATCACCAACACCTGTTTAGCCGGTGTGATCAGCAACAAAAAGGACGCTTACGCCTTGGAAAGAGCAAGGCAGGCCGGCGTGGAAGGGATTTATCTGTCGCCAGGGGAATACACCTCCAGGGAGGAGTTTTCAGAGGCGTTGATCCGTCAGCTGGAGACATTCCGGACGGATCTGGTGGTGCTTGCGGGATGTCTGATGATCATCCCGGAAAAAGTAGTGGCAAAGTACGAAAACAGGATCATCAACATTCATCCGTCCCTGATCCCCTCTTTCTGCGGGATGGGATATTACGGACTGAAGGTACATGAGGCGGCGCTTGCTCGGGGCGTGAAGGTCACGGGCGCCACCGTGCATTTTGTAGACGAAGGAGCGGATACCGGACCGATCATCTGTCAGAAGGCGGTGCAGGTATGTGCGGAGGATACGCCGGAAATTTTGCAGCGGCGGGTGATGGAACAGGCGGAATGGAAAATTCTGCCGGAGGCCATTGACGGGATTGCAAACGGCAGGATAAGGATCAGCGGCGGGAAAGTGATCATCGCCGATTAAGGAGGTAAAGGTGAAGGTTCTCATTATTGGAAGCGGCGGCAGAGAACATGCTATTGCATGGAAGGCGTCCCAGAGCAGTCTGGTGGACAAGCTCTATTGCGCGCCGGGCAATGCGGGCATTGCCCAGTATGCGGAGTGCGTGGATATCGGCGCCATGGAATTTGAAAAACTGGCGACATTTGCCAAAGAACATGAGATCGGCTTGACGATCGTGGGCATGGATGATCCCCTGGTAGGCGGGATCGTAGATGTGTTTGAAAGAGAGGGCCTGCGGGTGTTTGGCCCCAGAGCCAATGCGGCGATACTTGAGGGCTCCAAAGCCTTTTCCAAGGATCTGATGAAAAAATACAACATTCCCACGGCGGCTTATGAGACATTTCGTGATCCCGGGGAGGCGCTTGCCTATCTGGAGCAGGCAAAATTTCCCATTGTGCTGAAGGCGGACGGACTGGCCCTCGGAAAAGGGGTTCTGATCTGCAGCAGTCTTGAGGAGGCCAGAGAAGGGGTCAATACCATTATGACGGAGAAAAAATTCGGAGATGCAGGAAATTGTCTGGTGATCGAAGAATTTATGACCGGCAGGGAAGTGTCTGTACTTTCCTTTGCGGACGGAAAGACTATCCGGCCCATGACTTCCGCTCAGGATCACAAGCGGGCCGGAGACGGGGATCAGGGACTGAACACAGGCGGTATGGGAACCTTTTCCCCCAGCCCTTTCTATACAGAAGAGATCGACAATTACTGCAGGGAGCATATCTATCAGGCCACGGTGGATGCCATGGCGGCGGAAGGCAGACCTTTCACCGGCATTATCTTTTTCGGGCTGATGCTCACGGAGGACGGGCCGAAGGTGCTGGAGTACAATGCCCGGTTCGGCGATCCGGAGGCGCAGGTAGTGCTTCCCCGCATGGAGAACGATATGATCCAGGTGATGGAGGCATGTATTGACGGCAGGCTGGACGATGTTGAGCTGCAATTTCAGGAAAATGCGGCGGTATGTGTGGTGCTGGCTTCCGACGGCTATCCCCGGCATTATGAAAAGGGGAAAGAGATCCGGGGGCTGGAAGCCTTTGAAGGAAAGGACGGATATTATGTATTCCATGCCGGCACCAGAAAAGAAAACGGTAAGATTCTGACAAACGGCGGAAGGGTGCTTGGCGTTACGGCAAAAGGGCCGGATCTGAAAACAGCGAGGGCAAATGCTTATGACGCTGTGGAATGGATCGATTTTGACAATAAATATTTCCGTCATGACATCGGAAAGGCCATTGAGGAAGCGTAGGAGGAAGAAATCATGGGATTATGTAAAAACAATAGGATAAAGACCTGTATTCTTGCGGGGCTGTTCTGGCTGTTGTGCGCCATACCCGTGTTTGCCGCGCCTGCGGGCACGGTGACGATCACAGGGGGCGGAGACGTGCAGGTCGGTCAGGATGTGGGGATCACGGTTACCGTACAGGGTGAGGCGTCCTTTTCCGAGACGGACATGTTCATTTCGTATGATGAGCAGCAGCTTCAGTTTGTGTCCGGAGACGCGGAGACGGTAGATGACAGCGGAAGGGCCCGCCTGCGGGGGCAATATCCCGATGGAAGCACACAGCAGACATGGAACCTGCAGTTCCGGGCGGTGTCCGCCGGGACAAGCCAGATCACTGCGGAGGATGTCTGGATCCACAGCGCGGACCCGGAGGCTGCGGGGGCAGAAGAGCTGGATGTGACGGTCAATCCTGTCAGCGTGAATGTGAGCGAGACCCAGGGAGACGAGGCGGCAGCCGCAGGGACGGTTCCCGCTTCTCAGGAGCCCATGGATCCTTTGCAGGCCCTTGCGGAGCAGATCGCAAACGACGGCACGATGAGCGCCCTTGTGGGAACGGAAAAGTGGATGGTACAGGAAACCTTTCCCGACGAGATACTCCCCAAATATTTTGTGGCTTCCACGCAGTTTTATAAAGGCGTGGAAATCAAGGCCGCACAGTTGAACAATTCCGATTTTTATCTTGTATATGTAAAGAGCGAAGACGGTACAAAAGAGAAATTCTGCGAATATAATTCTGTCACCAAGGAATTTAAAGATCCTACGCTGCTGGCTATCGATCCGGATCATTTCCTGTATTTAGCCACACCGGCGGAAGTGCCGGAGTATTTTACGGAAACGGTGCTGACCCTGTGGACCATTCCTTTTCCGGCATGGCAGCTGTCCGAGACAAAGGAAGATGTCTGCGGCGCAGACCCGTCGCAGTTTTATATCCTTTGCGGATATAACCAGACCGGTATGGGCGGATGGTATCTTTATGATACGGTACAGAATAGCCTTATGCGGTATACAGAAATGGGAGCTGTGGACAGGAAAGAGGATTCTGCAGTTGAAGGCAATGGAAATCTCCAGAAGGAATATGAAGACCTGCTCTCAAAATTTAATTTTCTTGTAAAGTGCGTAAAATACGCGGCAGTGGTACTGATTGCATTTCTGCTCCTCCTTCTGATCATCAGCCTGACAGAAAGAGGCGGCGGCAAGAAAAAAGAAAAGAAAAAGAAACACAAAGAGACAGAGGAAGAAACGACAGGAAAATCGAAAAAGTCTGCTTATGAGCCGCTGAAAACTGCTGCAGAGAAGGAAAAGCACAGAGAAAAGGCGGAGGAAAAGACCGTATCAAAGAAAGAAAAGCCGGCGGAGAAAGCCGTATCAAAGAAAGAAAAGCCGGCGGAGAAGGCCGGATCGAAGAAAGAAAAGCCGGCGGCCGAGGCAAAGGAAGAACCGGAGAAACAGCCGGAGGAAAAGCCTGTCTCAAAATTCAAAAAACTGCTGGAGCCGGAGGAAAGAGAAGAGACGTTTGTGGATGATTATAATCTGTCTGACGATGCGCCCCAGACAGAGGAGGAGAAGGAAGCCATCGGCGTGTTAAAGCCTCTGAAGAAGGACCCGGAGCCGGTAAATACGGAGGAAAGCGCAAAAAAAGATATGCGGGATTCCATTGAGGAATTGTCCAAGCAGATCCAGCAGGCCATGGAGGAGCGGGATCGGGAACCTTCCGGCTCGCCGGAGGATCTGGGGGATCTGACATTTATTGATCTTGACGACGAATAAGTAGAAACAGCAGAGTAAAGGGACTGTCGCAGAATACGTCCGGATCGGCCTGATGATCCGCTGGACGCGGTTTGCGGCAGTCTCTTTTCGAAGAGAGCGAAAATGCGAAAACGCTTTGAAATGGGGATTGGAATGAAGCCGAAGGAAAAGCTCATAGAAGAATTGACAAAAACCCTGCCGGTGTATCAGTGGGGGTGTATTTCTACTGAAGAGATCACCTTTCACCCGGAAGTGAGAGAGATCTGCCAGCGCAATTCCTGCGGACAGTACGGAAAGAGCTGGAGCTGCCCTCCCGCATTCGGCACCTATGAGGAATGTCGGGATTTTTGCAGATCCTTTGACCGCGCATTTGTATTTACGGGGAAATATGAACTGGAGGATTCCTACGATTTTGAGGGAATGATACAAGCGCAGAAAACCTTTCTGGAGCTGTGCAGACAGATCCGGGCGCGCTGGCAGGAAGAATACGGAGCGTGTACCCTCCTTGGAAACGGAAGCTGCGGGTATTGTGCGCGCTGCACGTACCCGGATGCGCCCTGCCGGTTTCCGGAAAAGATGATCCCTTCTCTGGAGGGATACGGGGTGCTGGTAAACCTGCTGGCGCAGGCCGCGTCGGTCCGGTATGCCAACGGACCGGACACGGTAACTTACTTTGGTGCGGTGTTGTATCGGGATTGACAATGGGCGGCCGGACAGTCCCGGAAACGAAAATAGACATTGACGTTTTGAGGGGGCTGTTATACAATATATATAACAATGCACAAGAGAGAACGGGAGATCGCAGGATCATCCCGGAATGGAGCGGAAGACAATGATCATCGAAATCGATTTTAACAGCAGCGAGGCGATCTACATGCAGCTGCGCAATCAGATTATTCTGGGGATCGCCACCTCCCAGCTTCAGGAGGGAGAGTCCCTGCCCAGTGTCCGTCAGCTGGCGGATCACATTGGCATCAACATGCACACGGTCAACAAGGCATATACTGTATTGAAGCAGGAAGGTTTTCTGAAGCTGGACCGGAGAAAGGGCGCGGTGATCGCACTGGATGTGGACAAAATGCGGGCGCTGGAAACGATGCGGCAGGAGCTGAAGGTCATGCTGGCGTGGGGACGGTGCAAGGACATTTCCCGTGAGGAAGTCCATCGGCTCATCGATGAGATTTATGAAGAATATTAAGGAAAAACCCTAGGAGGCTTTACATGAGTATGCAATATACGGCGATGGCAAAACAGGCGCTCAGTCTGTCCAGAAAGATCGCAAAGGATATGGGACAGAGCCATATCGGCACGGAGCATATACTGGCCGGTCTATGCAGAGAGCCGGAGGGCGTGGCGTCCCATGTGCTGCGTATGGCGGGCATTGGAGAAGAACATATACTGGAATATATGAAAGAACTGTTCCGGGAAACGGTGACGGATCCTGTTAAGGTAGAGGGCTATACGCCCCGGGCGGAAAAGCTGCTGGCGGACGCAGAGGAGGAGGCACTGCGCTTTAAGGCGCAGAACGTGGGAACAGAACATCTGCTGCTGGCATTGTTAAAGGATACGGAGAGCGTGGCGTCACGGATGCTGCAGGGGCTGGATGCGCCGGTGCAGAAGCTCTATGCGGCCGTGCTGGTAAGCATGGGGGAGAGCGAAGCGGTCTATACGGATGAATTTCTCACCCAGAAGGGCAAAAAGCGGGGAAAACGCCAGTCTACCATTGAAAAGTACAGCCGGGATCTGACGGCGCTGGCAAAAGAAGGGGAGTTGGACCCGGTGATCGGCCGGGAGGATGAGCTTTTGCGGATGGTACAGATATTAAGCCGCAAGACGAAGAACAATCCCTGTCTGATCGGCGAGCCGGGAGTGGGAAAGACCGCCATTGTAGAGGCGCTGGCTCAGAAGATCGTCTCCGGCAATATCTCCGCCAGTATGCAGGGCAAGCGGATTCTGACACTGGATCTGTCCGGCATGGTCGCAGGCAGCAAATACCGGGGAGAATTTGAGGAACGTATCAAACGGGTGATCGAAGAGGTGATCTCCGCAGGCAACATCATTCTGTTTGTGGATGAGATTCATACGATGATTGGCGCCGGCGGCGCAGAGGGCGCCATCGACGCTTCCAATATCCTGAAGCCGTCTCTTGCAAGGGGAGAGCTGCAGATGATCGGCGCCACTACCCTGGAGGAGTACCGAAAATACATTGAAAAGGACGCCGCGCTGGAACGCCGTTTCCAGCCGGTGGTGATAGACGAACCCACGGAAGAAGAAACGGTGGAGATCCTGAAAGGCCTGCGGGGGCGGTATGAAGCCCATCATCAGGTGCAGATCACCGACGGCGCCATAGAGGCGGCGGTGCGGCTTTCCAAGCGGTATATCACAGACCGGTTTTTGCCGGATAAAGCCATTGATCTGATGGACGAATCCATGGCAAAGGTGCGGCTGGCCGGTTTTGAAACGCCTCCTGCCATTGTCCGGCTGGAGGAGTCCTGCCGGAATCTGCGGGCGCTGAAGGAGCAGGCGCTGGAGGCGGAGGATTTTCTGCAGGCGGCGGAGTACAAAAAACAGCAGTCCGCCCAGGAGGAAAAACTGAAGAAGGCAAAACAGCGCCATGCGTATGCCAACAGAGGAAAACAGCTTCTGGTGGAGGAAAACCAGATTGCGGAAGTAGTGGGCAAGTGGACAAAGATCCCGGTGAAGGAACTGGAGGAAGAGGAGAGCAAAAAACTGCTGAAGCTGGAATCCGTCCTGAGGAGACGGGTAGTAGGACAGCAGGAAGCGGTGACCGCAGTGGCAAAGGCCATCAAGCGCGGCCGGGTCGGGCTGAAGGATCCCAACCGCCCTACAGGTTCCTTTCTGTTTCTGGGGCCTACCGGCGTGGGGAAAACAGAGCTGACAAAGGCGCTGACAGAAGCGGTGTTCGGTACGGAAAACGCGTTGATCCGGGTGGATATGTCGGAATATATGGAGAAGCACAGTGTGTCCAAGCTGATCGGGGCGCCTCCCGGCTATGTGGGCTACAACGAGGGCGGACAGGTCAGTGAGAAGGTGCGGAGAAATCCCTATTCCGTGATCTTGTTCGATGAGATCGAGAAGGCGCACCCCGATGTGTTCAATATGCTCCTTCAGGTGCTGGACGACGGGCATATTACAGACGCCCAGGGAAGGAAGATCGACTTCAAGAATACGATCATCATTATGACGTCCAACGCGGGGGCAAAGTCTATCATTACCCCGAAAAAACTGGGATTTGCGGCGGAAGCCGACGCGAAGGCAGACTATGAGCAGATGAAAGGCAGCGTTCTGGAAGAGGTGCGCAGGTTGTTTAAGCCGGAGTTTTTAAACCGGATCGATGAGATGATCGTGTTTCATCCTCTGGGCAGGGAAGAGATGACAAAGATCGCAGGGATCATGCTGCGGGAGCTGAATGAACGGTGCAAGAAGCAAATGAACATCACGTTGGTGATCCGTCCTTCGGCAAAAGAACTTCTGGTAGAGAAAGGGTACGACGAAAAATATGGCGCGCGCCCCCTGCGCAGGAGTATCCAGACGCTTCTGGAGGATGCGCTGGCGGAGGAGATCTTAAAGGGCAATGTGAAAAAGGGCGAGACCGTCATAGTTTCCAAACATGGGGACAGCCTGAAATTTGCGCCGCGGACAGAGGAAGAATAAGAGAAAAAGCGGGCAGGCCGGAAAAGAAAGGTCTGCCTGTTTTGGACGAAATTTTCAGGATATTTTACCGAAAATACACTGGAAATTTGTCGGCTGCTGGTATATACTGAAGACAGGAGCGCAGAGCGCACCGAAAAGCATCAGGGTCAGGCATATTAAGGGGAAAGGAAAGAGATACGATGGCAGTGATCAAAGAATTGATGAGAAAAGAGGCGGACGGCACGCTGAGCTTTGGGGATTACAGTCTGCCGGCCAAGTCAAAACTGGCAGATTTTGAATATCAGGGAGATCTGATGAAGGTAAAAACCTTCCGGGAGATCACCAAGCTGGAAAAGAACGGCGCTTTTGTGTACGAATCGGTGCCGGGCACTGCGGTGACAGGCATGGAGATGATGGCTGACGGCGTGCGGTTTGCCGTGTGCGGAACGGAAGATACCCAGATCACGGTGGAGCTTGAGGAAAGCACAACCTATCAGGTAACGCTGGATGGCAAAGAGATTGGCGCGATCAAAACCAACATGGGCGGAAAACTTTCATTCAGCGTACAGCTGGAGGAAGACCGGCCGGTGCAGGTAGAGATCAGAAAATAAAAAGAAACGGGACGGGGCGGAGCAATCTGTCAAGTCCCGATTTTATGAGCGCCGTCAGTGGCTATGAAAGCAATGCGCATGGGCGGCGCCGGGAAGAAAAGGAACCAGAAAATGGCAAAGGACAGAAAAACCGTATTTTTTTGCCAGAACTGTGGATATGAGTCTGCAAAATGGCAGGGCCAGTGTCCCGGATGCCGGGAATGGAATACATTTGTGGAGGAGCCGGTTGTCAAATCTGCAGGAAAAAGGCAGTCCGGGGGTTATCACGAACAGCCGAGAGTCACCAAGCTCTCTCAGATCGAGACGGATCCCCGAAGCAGGGTAAGTACTGGCTACGGAGAGCTTGACCGGGTACTGGGCGGCGGTATCGTCCGGGGGTCGCTCGTGCTTGTAGGCGGGGACCCGGGTATCGGAAAATCCACGCTGCTTTTACAGGTGTGCAGGAACCTTTCCACCGCAGGAGAGAAGGTACTGTATATTTCCGGCGAGGAATCCCTGCAGCAGATCAAAATGCGGGCGGGGAGAGTAGGAGAGTTTGTGGGCGATATGCTGCTCCTCTGCGAAACCAATCTGGATCTGGTGGAGGAAGCCATCCGCAGGGAGAAGCCGAAGATCGTGGTGATCGATTCCATCCAGACCATGTACCGGGAGGAGGTCAGCAGCGCGCCGGGCAGTGTGTCACAGGTGCGGGAGGCCACCAATGCCTTTATGCAGATCGCCAAAGGGATGGAGATTACCGTATTTCTGGTGGGACATGTGACGAAGGAGGGCGTTGTGGCAGGCCCCAGAGTGCTGGAACACATGGTGGACACCGTGCTTTACTTTGAGGGCGACCGGTATGCGGCTTACCGGCTCCTTAGGGGCGTCAAGAACCGTTTCGGCTCCACCAACGAGATCGGCGTTTTTGAAATGCGGGAAACCGGCCTGACGCAGGTGGCAAATCCATCAGAGTATATGCTGAGCGGCAAACCGGAGGGCGCTTCCGGCTCCATGGTGGCATGCGCCATGGAAGGGACAAGGCCCATTCTGGTGGAAGTACAGGCGCTGGTGTGCAAGACCAGCTTCGGGATTCCCAGAAGGACGGCGGTAGGCGCGGACATCAACCGGATCAATCTGCTGATGGCGGTGCTGGAAAAGCGTCTGGGACTGTCCCTTGGGGACTGCGACGCTTATGTAAACATTGCCGGGGGTATCCGGATGAACGAACCGGCTTTGGATCTTGCCATTGTGCTTGCGGTGCTGTCCAGCAAGCAGGATATCCCGCTGGGAGAGAAGACCATCGCATTTGGCGAAGTGGGGCTTTCCGGTGAGATCCGGGCGGTAAGCATGGCTCGTCAGCGAGTGCTGGAAGCCAAAAAGCTGGGTTTTGAGCGGTGCATCCTGCCGCAGGTTTCTCTGGAAGGAATACCGGAGATCCAGGGCATTACCCTCACCGGGGTCCGCATGGTGCGGGATCTGCAAAATGTCCTGAGAAAAGCGTGAAAAGGGCTTGCATAAACAAATGGGATGATGTAAGGTTAAGAGGCAGTCAACCGAGAAGTTTACAGAAGACGAAGGACGCCGGAGATCTTGTGGCCGCATCGTTGAACGGCGTCTTCAGAATGGAGGATCTATGAGAGCTTTAATCAGTGTTTCGGACAAAACAGGAATCGTGGAGCTTGCAAAGGAGCTGGCCGGTCTGGGAGTGGAGATTGTCTCCACAGGCGGCACTTATCACAAATTAAAAGAGGCGGGAATCGACGCCGTGGAAATTTCAGAGATCACCGGATTTCCGGAGTGTCTGGACGGCAGGGTAAAGACGCTGCATCCGGCAGTCCATGCGGGACTTCTGGCTATGCGGAGCAATCCAAGCCATGTACAGCAGATCAAGGAGCTGGGCATCACGCCCATTGACATGGTGATCGTCAATCTATATCCTTTTAAGGCGACGATCATGAAAGACGGCGTTACAAGAGCGGAGGCAGTGGAAAACATCGATATCGGCGGTCCCACCATGCTGCGCAGCGCGGCCAAGAACTATCAGGACGTGGCGGTCGTGGTAGATCCCGGGGATTACGGAAAGGTGCTTTCCGAACTGAAGGAGAACGGACAGGTTTCACTGGACACCAAGTTCTATCTGATGCAGAAGGTATTTATGCACACCTCTAATTATGATACAATGATCGCCGATTATCTGAAAAAGCAGAGAGGCGATGTCAGCCTGCCGGATACCCTGACGATGACTTTTGAGAAAGTACAGGATATGCGCTATGGGGAAAATCCTCATCAGCAGGCTGCGTTTTACCGTGAAGTGGGCAAAAAGAAAGGCTCTATTGTGGATGCGGTGCAGCTGAACGGCAAGGAGCTTTCCTTTAACAATATCAACGATACCAACGGCGCGCTGGAGCTTCTGAAGGAATTTACAGAACCCACCGTTGTGGCCTGCAAGCACGGAAATCCCTGCGGCGTGGGCTCCGCCAATACTATCGAGGAGGCATGGGAGAAGGCTTTCGCGGCAGATCAGGTTTCTGTCTACGGCGGCATTGTGGTGATGAACCGCCCTATGACCCTTGCCATGGCGCAGTCTATGTACAAGGTATTTCTGGAAGTGATCGTCGCCCCTGCTTACGATGCGGAGGCGCTGGAGCTGTTCCGGCAGAAGAAAAATGTGCGGATCCTGGAGCTGAAGGATATTGAGACGCCGCAGGATGCCAACGCCTATGATCTGAAGAAGGTGAACGGCGGACTGATCGTCCAGACCATTGACAGCAAACTGCTTCCTGAGGAGGAGCCGAAGGTAGTCACTGAGACGGCGCCCACTCCGGAGCAGATGGAGGATCTGCTGTTTGCATGGAAGGTTGTAAAATTTGTAAAATCCAACGGTATTGCGCTGGCAAAGAATAAGCAGACCGTGGGCATCGGCCCTGGACAGGTGAACCGGGTATGGGCAACCAGACAGTG
>CANQNE010000028.1 GCA_947625135.1 uncultured Lachnospiraceae bacterium | reverse complement strand
GAAAGATCAGGCATCCTTTTGACAAAGGCATTTTGGCAAGAGAAGGGATCGAATATTAAGCAGGTAGGATTCCTGCCGGTATCGTGTTGTTTGGAGAAACGGGGTTCTGCCGGTGAAAGCGGGCAGAATCCCGTTTTTGCGCTGCTTGGGCCGCCCGAAGGGGACGCTGCCTGCGCCCTCTTTGGAGGAAGGACCGGGAATGGTGAGAGAGATGGAAAACGGCACATTTGTATGGAAAGACCAGCGACAACTGAAAACAGGTTATACTACGGGAAGCTGCGCTGCCGGGGCTGCCGAGGCGGCGGCGGGGATGCTTCTGTCAGGACAGGAGATCCGGCAGATTTTGCTGCGCACGCCGAAACAGACGGAGCTGTGCCTGGATGTGGAACGGATCGTCCGCACAGAAAACAAGGTGGTATGTGCCGTGAAAAAGGACAGCGGAGACGATCCCGACGTGACAGACGGTATTTATATCTATGCGGAAGTGACAAAGACAGAAGGCAGCGGCGTTGTGCTGGAAGGCGGCGAGGGCGTGGGCCGGGTGACCCGAAAAGGGCTGGAGCAGCCTGTCGGCGCCCCGGCGATCAACAAGGTGCCCCGCCAGATGATCCTGGAAGGGGTGACCCGTCAGATGGCGCTGCATGGTTATCAGGGAGGCATGTCGGTGGTGATCTCTGCGCCGGAGGGAAAGGCGCTTGCGGCGCGCACCTTCAATCCAAGACTGGGGATCAAAGGGGGCATTTCCATACTGGGCACCAGCGGCATTGTGGAGCCAATGAGCGAACAGGCGCTGCTGCATACGATTTTTCTGGAAATGAACATGTTAAAAGAAAATGGCATCCGATGGTGTTATGGGGTGCCTGGAAATTACGGGAGTGAGTTTCTGCGGGAGACGTTGCAGTTTGACGGGAATCTCTGTGTAAAATGCAGCAATTATATCGGAGAACTGCTTGACATGGCCGTCCGGCTGGACATGAAGGGCGTTCTGCTGGTAGGACATATCGGGAAACTGGTAAAGGTTGCCGCAGGGGTCATGAATACCCATTCCCGGCAGGCGGACTGCCGCATGGAAGTGTTGGCGGCCCACGCTGCCATGGCAGGCGCGGACAGGCAATGCGTCCGCAGATTGATGGATTGTGCCGTCACAACGGAAGCGCTGGACATTCTGGAACAGGAGCAGCTGCTCTCTCAGGTGATGGAGACGGTGACCGATCGGATCGATTTTTATATGCGGCAGCGGGCGGGAGCGCGTCTGTGTACAGGCGCAGTGATCTTTTCTAAGGAGAGAGGGATCCTGGGGATGACCGGGCAGGCGCAGACGCTGCTGGAGCAGATTCAGGCCCAGACACTTTGAAGCTGCAGAACGCAGTGGGAAGATAGTTCAGAAGCGGGATATTATTCTCTGAGCATCATCAGGAAAGGAGAAAAGACGGGACAATGATCGTATTTGTAGGAGCGGGGCCAGGCGCCGCAGATCTCATTACCCTGCGGGGACAGAACTATTTAAAAGAGGCGGATATCATCGTTTATGCGGGATCTCTTGTGAATCGGCAGCTGCTGGATGTCAGAAAGCCGGGCTGTCAGGTCTATAACAGTGCGCAGATGACGCTGGAGGAGGTGCTGCAGGTGCTGATCACAGGGGAGCGAGAGGGAAAGAAGGTAGTGCGGCTGCACACCGGCGATCCCTGTCTGTATGGCGCTGTCAAGGAGCAGATGGACGCTCTTGCGAAGGAAGGGATTTCTTATGTAGTATGTCCCGGTGTCAGCTCCTTCTGCGGCGCGGCGGCGGCCTTAGAGGCAGAATATACGCTGCCCGGCATTTCCCAGTCGGTGGTGATCACCCGCATGGCGGGGCGCACTTCTGTTCCGGATCTGGAATCTATCCGCAGTTTCGCCGCGCATCAGGCCACTATGGTCATCTTTCTAAGCACAGGCATGCTTCCTGAATTGCAGGCGGAGCTGATGGCAGGAGGGTATGAACCGGAGACGCCGGCGGCCATCGTGTACAAGGCGAGCTGGCCGGATGAAAAAGTGTTCCGCTGCCGGGTGGATGAGCTGGCGGAGACGGCGGAAAAAAATCAGATCAAAAAGACGGCTCTGATCGTTGTGGGCAGGGTACTGGAAGGGACGTACCAGCGGTCAAAGCTCTATGATCCCGCCTTTACCACAGAATTCCGGCAGGGGGAGAAGGAGAGCGGACAGAATGGATAAAAAAGGAAAGATTTATGCCGTGGGACTTGGCCCGGGTGCCGGAGAACAGCTGACCTTTGCGGCCCGGGAGGTACTGGAGCGCTGCCCGGTGATCGTGGGCTATCCGGTTTATCTGGATCTGATCCGGCAGCAGTTTCCCGGAAAACAGTTTTTGTCTACGCCCATGCGGCAGGAAGCGGCGCGCTGCAAAATGGCTTTTGAGGAAGCGCAGAAGGGGCTGGATGTGGCCATGGTGTGCAGCGGCGACGCCGGGGTTTACGGTATGGCGGGCTTGTTGTACGAGATGGGAGCAGGCTGCCCGGAGATCAAACTGGAGATCGTACCGGGCATTACCGCGGCTACAGGCGGAGCGGCAGTTCTGGGCGCGCCGCTGATGAATGATTTTGCGGTAATCAGCTTAAGCGATCTGCTGACTCCGTGGGAAAAGATTGAACAGCGGCTGCTGGCGGCGGCTTCCGCAGATTTTGTTATTTGTCTGTACAATCCCTCCAGCAAAAAGCGGAAGGATTATCTGGAGAAGGCCTGCAGGCTTTTGATGCGGTACAGGGCTCCGGACACGGTGTGCGGCATTGTGCGCAATATCGGACGGGACGGGCAGGAGAAGCAGATTTTAACATTGGAGGAGCTGTCCCGAAAAGAGGTGGATATGTTTACCACCGTATACGTGGGAAACAGTCAGACAAAACAGCTGGGACAGGCTATGGTAACACCGAGAGGATATCGGAATGTATAAGAACAGAAAAATTTATCTGACCGGCATTGGGCCGGGGAGCGGGAGACTTCTGACGGCGGAGGCAAAACGGGCCCTTGAGGAATGTGACTGCATCATCGGCGCAAAACGGCTTTTGGAGGCTGCGGCAGAAGTGGCCGGAGCCGGAAAGCCGGTTCTGGATGCTTACGACCCGGATCGGATCAGGACGTTTATTGAAGAGCATGAAGAATATCAATGTATCGTAGTGGCGCTCTCCGGAGACAGCGGATTTTACAGCGGCGCAAAGAGACTGCAGGATGTGCTGGGAGAGTATGAAGTAATTTCGCTGCCGGGGATCTCCTCCGTTGCTTATCTGGCGGCCCGGCTTGGCATCAGCTGGGAGGACGCAGCGCTGGTAAGCGTGCACGGACGGCGGCAGAATTATATACAGGTCATGGCTTCCCGGCCAAAGACTTTTGTTTTGCTGGGCGGCAGCAGCGGAGAAGAATTTTGCCAAAAGATCAGAGAGTACGGACTGCTGTCCGTGGAATTTACCATCGGGCGGAACCTGTCTTATGAAAATGAAACGGTTATTACCCGCAGGGGCGCGCAGCTGACAGAAGCGGATGTGGCGGGCCTTGTGACGGTGCTGGCGGAAAATCCCGCGCCGGACGGGACGATGGGCGCGGCTATTCCTGACGGAGCGTGGATCCGAGGGGAAGTGCCCATGACAAAAGAAGAAGTACGGACGGTGAGCATCGGCAAGCTGCGCCTTGGAAAAGACAGTGTACTTTATGATGTGGGGGCAGGGACTGGCTCCGTGGCCATAGAGGCTGCCCGCAGGGATCCCTCTGTACGGGTGTACGCCATTGAGCGGAATCCTGCCGCCGTGGAGCTGATCCGGCAGAACCGGCGGAAGTTTTATGCAGATTGGGTGACGGTAACGGAAGGCGACGCGCCGGCGGCATTGGCGCCACTGGAACCTCCCACCCATGTATTTATCGGCGGCAGCGGGGGAAGGCTGAAGGAAATCCTGACCTGCGTGAAGGAAAAAAATCCGGATGTGCGCATTGTGATCAACGCCGCTTCTCTGGAAACGATGAAGGAAGTGACGGAGGCGATGGAGGAGGGACTTCTGCAGGAGCCGGAGGTAGTGCAGCTCTGGACGGCAAAGACAAGAAAGCTGGGAGGCCATCATTTGATGACCGGTTTCAATCCCATTTGCATCGTCTCCCATGGCGGGAAGGAGGAAACCACATGAGCGGCGCAGGTTTGCTGATCGCGGCGCCTGCCAGCGGAAGCGGCAAGACGGCGGTCACCTGCGGTCTGCTGACGGCTTTTCAGAAAAAAGGGCTGCATCCTGCGGCCTGCAAGTGCGGGCCCGATTATATCGATCCCATGTTCCATCGGGAGGCCCTTGGGGTTCCCTCAGAAAATCTGGATCTGTTTTTTTGCGGCGCCTCTCAGATGAAGGAATTGTACCGGCGCCATGCGGGGCAGGCGGATATTACCCTGTGCGAGGGCGTCATGGGTTATTATGACGGGATAACCTTCGGGTCTTGGGAGGCCAGCTCCTATGACGTGGCGAAAACCCTTTCGCTTCCTGTGATCCTGCTTGTTTCCGGCAGGGGCGCGGCGCTGTCCATCGTTCCGCAGATTTTGGGTATGCTTTCGTTTCAGGAGGACAGCCGGATCCGGGGAATTTTGCTGAATCGGGTATCGAAGGAATTGTTTTCGAGAATGAAGGCGCTGATCGAGGAAGCCCTTTCCCAACGGGGATATAAGATCCCGGTGGTGGGGTATGTGCCGGAGCATCCGGCGTTCTCGCTGGAGAGCAGGCATTTGGGACTGGTGCTGCCGGGAGAGATCAGGGAACTTGGAAAGCAGTTTTCAAAAGCCGGGGAGATCCTGACGGAAACGGTGGATCTGGATCTGCTTTTGCAGATAGCGGCGCAGCAACAAGAAAGTGACGCCGGAAATGAGAGCGGGCCCCAAGAGAAAGGGCCCGGACAGGAGAAGGACTGTGAAGAGGCGGCCGGGAGCGGGCAGAAGCCCCAAATCCGCATATCAGGGAAAAATCCGGTGCCCATCGCGGTTGCCAGAGACGAGGCGTTTTGTTTTTATTATCAGGAAAATATCCGGATTTTGAAGGAATTGGGCTGTGAACCGGTGTATTTCAGTCCCCTTCGGGATCGGGGACTTCCGGAGGGGATCGGCGGCCTGCTGCTGGGAGGCGGCTATCCGGAATTGTACGGAAGGCAGCTGGAAGAAAACAGTTCCATGCGCGCCTCCATAAAAGATGCGTTGGAGAGAGGCTTGCCCTGTATTGCGGAGTGCGGCGGGTTTTTGTATCTGCTGGAAAAGCTGGAGACAAAGGATCAGGGTATCTTCAGCATGGTGGGTTTTCTGCCCGGCAGAGCTTTTCCCACGGAGAAGCTGGGACGGTTCGGATATATTTTACTGGAGGCAAAGAAGGACGGTCCCTTCCTGAAGAAGGGAGAGACGATCAGAGGACATGAATTTCACTATTGGGACACGGACAACAATGGAAGCGCCTGTACCGCCCGTAAGCCAAACGGGGCGCGGTGGTGGGAGTGCGTCCATGAGGAGGTCATGCTTTTCGGGGGATTTCCCCATCTGTATCTGCCCTCCAATAGGAATTTTGCCCGCCGGTTTGTAGATACATGCAGAAAAAGGGCGCAGTTATGACGAAAATCAACGATATGCTGGAACAACTGAACAGAGAGATCCTTCCCGTGGATGAAAACAGTGCGAAACTGGCCAGACAGCGCTGGATGACGGTGGCGAAGCCCCTGTTCAGCCTGGGTAAGCTGGAGGATGCGGTGGTGCGTATGGCGGCTATCCGGAGGACGCCCCGGTACCGGCTGGACAAAAAGGGCCTGATCATCATGTGCGCCGACAACGGCGTGGTGGCGGAAGGGGTCACCCAGACCGGTCAGGAAGTGACGGCCATAGTAGCGGATAACTTTACAAAAAGAGCCGCCAGCACAAGCATTATGGCGGAGCGCGCGGGAGTGGATCTGTTTCCCATTGACATTGGAATGGCGGCGGATGTGCCTTCTGTCACTGTGCCGGAGCAGAAAGTGGCTTATGGGACAAAAAATATGGCCCGGGAACCGGCAATGACGAAAGAACAGGTCCGGCAGGCGATCCAGATAGGGATCGACGCCGCATGCCGCTTAAAGGAGCAGGGCTACGACATTCTGGCAACGGGAGAAATGGGGATTGGAAATACCACCACCAGCAGCGCGGTGGCGGCGGTGCTTCTGCAAAAGCCGGTATGTGCGGTGACCGGAAAAGGCGCGGGGCTGACTTCTGCAGGACTTGAAAAAAAAGTCGCTGTTATTGAACGCGCCATTGAAAAGCACTGCCCGGATCCGGCGGACGTGCCGGATGTGCTGGCAAAGGTAGGCGGTCTGGATATAGCCGGGCTTGCCGGGGTGTTTCTGGGCGGCGCCCTCTGTCAGCTGCCGGTGGTGGTGGACGGCTTTATCTCCTCCGTTGCGGCGCTGTGCGCGGTGAGAATGGTTTCCGCAGTACAGGGGTATCTGATGCCTTCCCATGTGTCCGGGGAACCGGCTGGGCAGATGGTGCTGGACGCCCTGTCCCTGTCGCCACTTCTTACCTGTAATATGTGCCTTGGAGAGGGCAGCGGCGCAGTGGCGGTACTGCCCCTTTTGGAAATGGCGCTGGCCGTGTATCAGGAGATGAGTACCTTCGGGCAGACCGGTATCGGTCAGTATGAAGTACTGGATTAAAAAAAAGAGGAAAAAACCATGAGAGTATTGCAGTCTCTTTGCATCGCGTTTTCCATGTATTCCCGGATCCCGATGCCAAAAGTAAAGTGGACGGAAGAAAATATGGGCTGTGTGCTGTGCTTCTTTCCGGCGGTGGGCGCCGTGGAAGGGCTTTTGCTGTACGGCGCAGGGCAGCTGATGGTTCTGGGCGGTTTCCAAAATATGTTTTTTGCCGCTGTCATGACGCTGCTGCCCTTGCTGATCACAGGCGGGATCCATGGGGACGGATTGATAGATACCCTGGATGCCATGGGCTCATGGGGAGACAGGGAAAAGAAGCTGGAGATCCTGAAGGATCCCCACGTGGGGGCTTTTGGGGTAATGGGACTGGCTGTTTATCTGATCTGGAGCATTGCAGTCTGGAGCGAAGGGGGAGCCAAGCTGCTTCCTGTGGCAGCCTGCGGCTGTGTGTGCAGCAGGGCTCTCAGCGCTTTTTCTGTGGTGACGTTTCCGGCGGCGAAAAAGGACGGGCTGGCAAAAACATTTCAGGAGCAGGCAAAGAAAAGAGCGGTGCAGCTTGGGCAGCTTCCGTGGTTTCTGGCAGCGGCGGGACTGATGCTGTGGCTTCTCCCCCTTCCGGGAGCAGGGGCCCTTGTCTGCGGCCTCCTGACGTTCTGGTATTATCACCGCGCTGTATGTGCCCGGTTCGGAGGTGTGACGGGAGATCTGGCAGGATTTTTCCTGCAGGTCTGCGAGCTGGCGATGCTCACCGGCGGGGCGGCAGTCTGGTATCTGTGTCGGTGACGTTTCAGTGAGAACGGCAGTCTGTGTTTGCGCAGGTGACAGCTGCAAAAACCGTTGAATCTGGCTGACAGTAAGAGAAAGGGGTCTGGGGCATGGAATTGATCCTGATCCGGCATTTTCAGACAAAGGGAAATCTGGAGGGGCGATACATCGGCGTCACCGATGAACCGCTGCTCCAAAGTGAAGAAGTCCATCGGCTTGCCGCGGCGCTGCGAGAGAGGCTGGCCGGGGTGGAGGCGGTCTGCGCAAGTCCCCTGAAGCGCTGCGTAGAGACGGCGGCGCTGCTGTTCCCGGCGATCACGCCGGTATTGTACCCGGGGCTTCGGGAATGTGATTTTGGTCTGTTTGAGAATAAAAATTATGAGGAGCTAAAAGGCCTGCCGGAATATCAGCGGTGGCTGGATTCCGGAGGCAGGATCCCTTTTCCCCAGGGCGAGGGAAGAGACGCATTTTGCAGACGGTGCTGCGGCGCTTTTCATCAGGCGGTGGAGCAGCTGCTGCAAAAGGGCGTTGGCTGCGGCGCGGTGGTGTTCCACGGCGGTGGGATCATGGCGGCGCTGGAAAGCATAGATCCCCGGAAAAGAGATTTTTACAGCTGGCAGGTAAAAAACGGCGGCGGGTACAGGCTGCGGCTGGATGAAAAGGAGTGGCTGCAGAATGTGCCCGGGCAAAGAACTTTTGAAAGCTGCGAGCCGCTGCTGATAGAATAGAAGGACGGCGTCCGGGGATTTCCGACCGGATTTTGAGAGACAAAGGGAATTGTAAAGGAGAGCGTGGCGGATGCAGATATTGCTGGCCGTTGTGACAGGATTTTTATTGGATCTGCTGTTTGGGGACCCGGTATGGCTGTACCATCCGGTGCGGCTGATGGGAAGCCTGATCGCGCTGCTGGAGAAGGCGGTGCGCAGGCTGGCAGGAGGATCAAAAACAGGATTATATGCAGGCGGCGGGCTGCTGTTTGCGGTGGTGCTGACGGTGTCTGCAGTGGTGCCATGGGCGGTTTTGCAGGCGGCGGAGCGGCTCTGCCCCCAGCTTGCGTTTGCCTTGTCCTGCTTCTGGTGTTATCAGATTTTGGCCGCAAGATCTCTGGACAGGGAAAGTAAAAAGGTTTATGAGCGGTTAAAAGCCGGTGATCTGCCGGGAGCCAGAAAAGCGGTATCTATGATCGTGGGAAGGGACACGGAAATGCTGGATGAGGCAGGAGTCGCAAGGGCGGCGGTGGAGACAGTGGCGGAAAACACCTCCGACGGCGTAACGGCGCCCCTTTTGTTCCTGCTCATTGGCGGCCCGGCGCTGGGCTTTGCCTACAAAGCGGTGAATACGATGGATTCCATGATCGGCTACCGGGACGAAAAATACAGGTACATCGGTTTCGTGGCGGCGAAAGCCGACGACGTGCTGAATCTGATACCGGCCCGGCTGGCTGCCTTCTGCATGATGGGCGCGGCGTTTTTGCTGGGGATGGATGTGAAAAACGCGTGGAGGATTTTCCGGCGTGACCGATACTGCCATGCCAGTCCCAATTCGGCTCAGACCGAGGCGGTGTGCGCCGGGGCGCTGGGACTTATGCTGGCCGGAGACGCTTATTATTTCGGCAGGTTGTATCATAAAAAGACCATCGGAGACGCGAAGAGGGAGATTTGCCCGGAAGATATCCTGCGGGCGTCCCGGCTGATGTATGTTACTTCTCTGCTGACCCTGCTGTTTGCGGGCGGCGTGAGATTGCTTCTTGTGTTATAGAAAGTTATAGAAATCAGAGAAAATAAGGAACGGAGGATGGAATGGCATATCAAAAGGACGATGTCCCGGGCAGCTATGGCCACGGCGGCGATCATGATACATATAAAGGTTTTCTGGATTTTTCCGCCAACATCAATCCCTTTGGGCCCAGCCTTGCGGTGCGCCGCGGGGCATACCGGGGCGTGGAAGAGATGGGGCGGTATCCGGACTGGCAGTGCAGAAGCCTCCGGGAAGGGCTTGCCCGCAGGCTGCAGCTGCCGGAGTCCTGTTTGGTGTTCGGAAACGGCGGGGCGGAGCTGATCTATCTGGCGGCGCTGGCCGCCAGGCCCAAGCGGGCCCTGTTGACCATTCCTTCCTTTTCGGAATACAGGCAGGCGCTGGAAGCGGCCGGCTGCGAACTAAAAGAGTATGTGCTGACAGAGGAGACACAGTTCACACTGGGGGAAGATTATCTGGACGCGCTGACGGAAGAGGTGGACATGGCATTTCTGTGTTCCCCGGATAATCCCACGGGGCGGATCATTTCCCGCCCGCTGCTGAAAAAGATCTTACAGGTGTGCGGCAGGCGGGACATCCGTCTGGTGCTGGACGAATGTTTTTATCAGTTTGTCCGGGAGGAAGCCCAGTCCGGCGCGGAAAGGCTTGTTGAGCGCAATCCTCAGCTGTTCGTACTGCGGGCGTTTACAAAGATGTACGGGATGCCGGGTCTGCGGCTGGGCTATGGGATCTGCAGCGACCGGGCATATATGGAAAGAATCTCCCGGATCCGGCAGCCATGGAGTGTGTCCACGCCCGCTATGGAAGCGGGGCTGGCGGCCCTTTCCGAGAACGAGGCGTCCCGGGCGGAACGGGTGCGGGATTATCTGATTCTGGCCCGCCGGGAGATGGAGCGGCAGCTGGATGCGCTGGGGATCTGTTATATCCCCTCGGAGGCCAATTATATTTTGTTCCGCAGCTCTTATGATCTTTTTGAACGGCTGCTGGAATACCGGATCCTGATCAGGGACTGCAAAAATTACAGAGGGCTGGGAAAAGGCTATTACCGGACGGCGGTGCGTACCAGAGAAGAAAACGCCAGATTGATCGCGGCTCTCAGAGAAATATACGGCGAAAGCCGGACGAAGAAGGAGAGATGATCATGGCGAAGGCGATCATGATTCAGGGGACTATGTCCAATGCGGGAAAAAGTATCCTGGCGGGAGGTCTTTGCCGGGTATTTGTGCAGGACGGATATCGGACGGCGCCCTTTAAATCTCAGAATATGGCCCTGAATTCTTACATTACGGAGGACGGTCTGGAAATGGGACGGGCTCAGGTGATGCAGGCGGAGGCGGCGAAGATCAAACCGGATGTGGCGATGAATCCTGTTTTACTGAAGCCCACCAACGACACCGGGTCCCAGGTCATTGTAAACGGCGAAGTGCAGGGGGTCATGTCTGCGTCGGAATATTTCCGGCGGAAAAAGGAGTACATCCCGGACATCTTAAAGGCTTATGAAAAGCTGTCTGCACAATATGATATTATCGTGATCGAGGGGGCCGGCAGCCCTGCGGAGATCAATTTAAAACAGGACGACATTGTAAATATGGGACTGGCAAAGCTGGTGGACGCGCCTGTGCTGCTGGTGGGGGACATAGACCGGGGCGGCGTGTTTGCCCAGATCGTGGGCACCGTCATGCTGCTGGAGGAAGAGGAGAAAAACCGCATTGCAGGGACGGTGATCAATAAATTCCGGGGCGATAAGCGGATTTTGGAGCCGGGACTGCGCATGCTGGAGGAGCGAATCGAAAAGCCGGTGCTGGGGGTGATCCCCTATTTCTATCTGGACATTGACGATGAGGACAGCCTGACGGAGCGTTTTGCCAAAAAGGGAAAGCAGGCTCCCCTTGACGTTGCGGTGATCCGTTTTCCAAGGATCTCTAATTTTACGGATTTCGCCCCGCTGGAATACAGGGAGGAGATTTCCCTGCGGTATGTTTCTTCTCCCGGTGAATTTGGAAATCCCGACGGAGTGATCCTGCCGGGGAGTAAAAATACCATGGAGGATCTGCTGTGGATGCGGCAGAACGGGCTGGAGAACAAGATCCTGCACCACGAAAAGCAGGGAAAACTGATCTTTGGGATCTGCGGCGGCTATCAGATGCTTGGTACATGGATCAGAGATCCTCTGGGAACAGAACGGAAGGGAGACGTCCGGGGCATGGGGCTGCTGCCTGTCTGCACGGAATTCTGGCCGCAAAAGACCAGAACCCGGGTGCAGGGAACATTTTTCAGGACAGAGGGCTTTTTTACTGATTTTTCCGGCGTGCCGGTGGAGGGATATGAGATCCACATGGGCGCAGCCCTCCCGGAAAAAAACTGGGGCGAAACGGCAGAAAACCGCGGAAAAGCGGCGGAAAGCCCGGTTCTGGAGCTTTTGGATCAAACGGGACAGAGACGGCTGGACGGGGCGTTCAGCGGCAGTACGGGAGGATGTTATGTCCACGGCGTTTTTGATACCCCGGAGGCGGCGAAGGCGCTGGTGACGACGCTGATGCGGCAGAAGGGACTGGACGGCGCCCAGGTGCAGGCGCTGGATTTTGCCCGGTATAAGGAAGAACAGTATGACAAGCTGGCGGATATCATCCGTGAAAATCTGGATATGGATGCCATTTACAGGATACTGGAAAAGGGAACGGGATAAGGAACAGGAGGATGCAGATTGTTCTGGCTGGTCACAGGCGGCAGCGGCAGCGGAAAATCCCTGTATGGGGAGGAATTGCTGCAGCGCCTTTGGGAAAAGAATAAAAAAGCGGAAAAGATCTATCTGGCCACAATGCGTCCGGAGGGACGGGAGGCAAAAGCGCGGATCGCCCGGCACAGGCGGCAGCGGGCCGGAAAAGGATTCATCACCGAGGAATGTCCGGGAGATCTGGGGATGTTTGTGGAGGAAAAGCTCCGGGGAAAAACGCCCCCGCCCTTTGTGCTGCTGGAATGTATGTCCAATCTTACGGCCAATCTGTTATTTGACGGAGACTTTTCGGCAGACAGGGAAAAGCTGGAGCGGACAGCCGGCAAAATTGAGAGCGGGCTTTTGCTTTTAGAGCAGGTCTGTCAGGATGTGGTAGTGGTGACAAACGAGGTCTGCTCGGAGTCTGCGTCGGATTCCCCGGAAATGCAGGGGTACAAGCGGCTGCTGTCCCGGATCAACCGGTGGCTGGCGGCAAGGAGCCGGCAGGTCACAGAGGTAGTATACGGAATCCCCGCTGGGGTAAAGCCCCTGCCGGAGGAGAGAGAAAAAGGAGCAGGTACAGGAATGAAGCTGGTGATCGGCGGCGCATGGCAGGGTAAATTAGAATTTGCGGCAAAACGGTATTCACAGGTGGAAAACTGGATAGACGGAAGCAGCTGCGCGCTGGAGATTTCGGGCCCGGTGGAAGGGATGTACCATATTGAGGAATATATCCGGCGATGGATGGAACGGGAAGGCGAGGAACAGGCCCGGAGGCAGATGCTTTCCCTGTGCGAGAAAAATCCCGGGCTGGTGCTGATCTGCCGGGAGATCGGCTATGGACTGGTGCCTGCGGACGCTTTTGAACGGCGCTGGCGGGAGCAGGTGGGAAGGATCTGCACGGAGCTGGCAAAGCAGGCGGAGGAAGTATACCGGGTCGTGTGCGGCGTCGGTCTGCAGTTAAAGTAAATGGCAAAACGGGATGCCAAAGCCAGAAGGAGGCGGTTGATTTGAAAACAGAGCTGGAGCAGGTACTGCCCGGACAGATTGAAAAAAGGAGTTTTGAGATCATTACAGAGGAGCTTGGAGATCGGAAACTGGTGCCGGGCACAGAGGCCATTGTCAAGCGCTGCATCCACACCAGCGCCGATTTTGATTATGCGGAAAATCTTGTGTTTTCGGAGGGGGCAGTGGAGCAGGCATTGCAGGCCATCCGGCAGGGGGCGTCCATTGTGACGGACACCCAGATGGGCAAAGCGGGCATCAATAAGAAAAAGCTTGCCCGGTGGGGCGGGCAGGTGCATTGCTTTATGTCGGATGAGGATGTGGCCGCAGCCGCGAAGGCAGGCGGCACCACCCGGGCGGCAGTCTGCATGGAAAAGGCGGCCAGACTTCATGAAAAGCTGATCTTTGCGGTGGGAAACGCGCCCACGGCGCTGGTGAGGCTGTATGAGCTGATCTGTGAGGGAAAAGTGCATCCGGCCTGTATCATCGGCGTTCCCGTTGGATTTGTAAACGTGGTGCAGTCCAAGGAGCTGATCCTGAAGCTGGAGGATGTCCCGCTGATCGTGGCCCGGGGAAGAAAGGGCGGAAGTAATATCGCCGCCTGTATCTGCAATGCCCTGCTGTATATGCTGGAGGAGGAATGTCCTTCGGCGGAGCGGGACGGTCAGAGATAAGGATGCAGTTCCCTGCAAAGCTCCTCCTCAATGGCGATGAGCCGGTTGCAGAGCCGCTTGGATGTGGGGTCGGCGGCCTTGTACTGATTCAGGTATTTATGGAGCGTTTTGATGCCCATGTTGCAGCCGTCTGTAACCAGATCTGCAGCAGCGGCGTCAGCATCCTCCATGGTCAGTTTCATATTGGTCTTCACCCACGACATGCCTTTTGCCATAGGATTGGGGTCCTTTTCTTCGCTGCCGTGGGCGGCCAGCTGGGCATGGATCTCGTTTCCCAGCGTTTCGTGATGCTGCTTGCTCTCGTTGAGGAGCAGGTGCATTTGAGGATTGGTTACTTTTTCCACGATGCCGTCAATGGTGGCTACCGCCATTTTAGAACCGGCATCACATTCTTTCAGCAGATGGATGGTGTCTTCGTTGTGCATTTGAGACCTCCCTTTCTATGAGTATTTTGAAACAAAGTCTTCATAAAAAAGGATGTCTTTTTTTTGAAATGTTATGACAGACAATTGTTGGATAAAAAAAGGAGCTGCCGCAAAATGAATTTGTGAGCGCTCCGGAATGGAGATCTGTATGGAAAAGCTGAGCAGAGAGTTTTATAACCGGGATGGATTGACGGTGGCAAAGGAACTTCTCGGAAAGACGCTGGTCCACGCCGGCCCGGAAGGGATCACGAAAGGCCGGATCGTAGAGACAGAGGCTTATATGGGAACAAAAGACAAGGCGGCTCATTCGTACAAAAACCCCGCTTCCCCGCGTACAAGGATTCAGCTGGGTGAAGGGGGTTATGCTTATATTTATATGATCTATGGACTGCATATCTGCATGAACGTGGTGGCGAACCTTCCCGGTATTCCGGAAGCGGTGCTGATCCGGGCGCTGGAGCCGGCAGAAGGCATTCCGCTGATGGAAAAGAGACGTGGGAGAAGGGAACGCAAAGAGCTTTGCAATGGCCCCGGAAAGCTCTGTCAGGCAATGGGCATCACAAAAGTCCATTACGGGGAAGACCTGAGGGGAAACGTGCTGTATATAGAAGAAGGAGAAGCGCCTCCGGAGGGATCCATCCTGCGCACAAAGCGGATCAATGTGGATTACGCAAAGGAGGCCGCAGCGTTTCTCTGGCGGTATGTGATCAGGGACAACCCCTACGTGTCTGTGCGCCCCTGAAGCGGTCAGAGGTTATTTTTGAGATGGGGCGCGTTTTTCAGCGCATGCTCGCGGATCCGCTCAAAGGTTTCTTCGCTCAGATCATGCTCGATCTTGCACGCGTCGGCAGCGGCCGTCTCTTCGTTCACTCCCAGTGAGATAAAGAAGTTTGTCAGTAGCTTGTGCCGGCCGTAAATGTTGGACGCGATGGTATAGCCCGACGGGGTCAGTTCGATGTAACCGTCCCGGTTCATCTCGATATAGCCGTTTTCCCGGAGTTTTTTCATTGCCACGCTGATGCTGGGTTTGGAAAACTGCATTTCATTTACAATGTCGATGGAGCGTACTTGCCCGATCCGTTCCTTCAGGATCAGGATGGTTTCCAGATAATCTTCCGCAGACTGGTGAATTTCCAATATTCAGTCCCCTCCTAATCGTTTACAATGTTCCGTATTCAATATCCTGCCGTCATCTATTTATAAAATACATCAAAATCCTGAATTTGGCAAGAGGGTTGAAAAGAAAAGGCTTCTGTGATAGAATCGGGTTAGAAACTACTAACCGAAAGGGAGATGCTGCAAAATGGGAACGGTAATCGTAGTTTTGCTGATTGCTGCCGCCGTGATCTTAGCGGCGGTTTCTTCCGCAAAGCATTTCAGAGGAGAAGGCGGATGCTGCGGAGGAGCTTCTGTCCCAAAACCGAAGAAAAAGAAGCTGGACGGTCAGGCCCTGGGCCGGTATGTGCTGCGGGTGGAAGGCATGACCTGCGCTCACTGTAAGGCAAAGGTGGAAGAGGCGGTCAACAGTCTTGATGGCGCAGCCTGCCGGGTTCAGTTAAAGAAAAAGCAGGCGGTGATAGAGTACGACCGGCCGCTGGATGTGGAAGCGGTGCTGCTGAAGATCCAAAAGGCAGGCTACAGTGCGGAGCTTCTGAAGTAGCTGGGAAAATCCCCGGTACGCCTTGACTTTCTGTTTTTGGCAAGGGTATAATGACTTTGGAAAAAAGCCGGTCTGTTCTGTAAATCGGCATTTTCTGATGGAGAGTCGGGGCATGGGAGCAGAAGAAAGAAAAGAAGCAGAGCTTACCACGGAAAAGACAAATTTCGATGAAGAGATCATCGGGATCATATTGAGCGGCAGGCCGGAGGAGGAGATCCGGCGGGAGCTGGACAATTATCATGAAAATGATATTGCCGGTATTCTTGAAAAGCTGGACGAGGGCACCAGGAAGCGGCTGTACCAGATTCTGGGGCTGGAGATGGTCTCAGATATTTTTACTTATCTGGACGATGTTTCCCGGTATCTGGGAGAGCTGGATCTGGAGACGGCTGCGGATGTGATCGAAAAGATGGACGCGGATGACGCCATCGACGCGCTGGAGAACGTGGATGAGGAAGTACGGCGGGAATTGATTTCCCGGATGGACAGGGAATCCACGGAGGACATCCGTCTGATCACCTCTTATGATGAGGAGCAGATCGGAAGCAGAATGACCACCAACTATATTATGATCCAGCGGAATGATTCGGTCAAGCAGGCTATGCGCGCCCTCATCGGGCAGGCTCAGGAAAACGACAATATCAATACCATTTATGTGGAGGATGAGAACGGAAGCTATTACGGGGCCATAGACCTGAAGGATCTGATCATCGCCAGAGAATATGAGGAGCTGGATCAGATCATCAGTACTTCGTATCCCTATCTGATGGCTACAGAGAAGGTCAGCGACTGCATTGAACGGCTGAAGGATTATGCGGAGGATTCTATCCCGGTGCTGAATCCCCAAAAGCAGGTGATCGGCGTTATTACCTCTTCGGATATCGTGGAAGCGGTAGATGATGAAATGGGCGACGATTATGCCAAGCTGGCCGGTCTTACCGCAGAGGAGGATCTGAACGAGACGCTGCCGGAAAGCATGAAAAAGCGTCTGCCGTGGCTGATCCTGCTGCTGTTTCTTGGCATGGGCGTTTCCACCGTGGTAGGAGGATTCGAGAAACTGGTAAGTAAATTTGCGCTGATCGTCAGTTTCCAGTCGCTGATCCTGGGTATGTCCGGTAATGTAGGCACCCAGTCCCTGGCGGTCACCATCCGGGTGCTGGTAGATGAAAACATTTCGGCAAAAGAAAAATTTCTGCTGACGCTGAAGGAAATGCGGATCGGATTTATCAACGGGCTGATGCTGGGGCTGCTGGGTTTTTTGTTCATCGGCTGCTATGTGTGGCTGATCAAGGGAAGAACGGTCTCCTATTCTTTTGCCATCGCGGCGTGCGTGGGACTGTCCCTGCTGGCGGCCATGGTGATCTCCAGCCTTATGGGAACGGTGGTCCCTCTGTTTTTCCACAAGCTGAAGGTGGACCCCGCCGTGGCGTCCGGACCTTTGATCACCACCATCAACGATCTGATCGCGGTAGTCACCTACTATGGACTGTCCGGCGTGATTCTCATAGGCATTTTGAAATTGGTATAAAAAGACAGCCCGGAAAAATCCGGACGTTTTTATCCGCAGACCCGGGGCAGCGCCGTATTCCGGGCCTGTCGGCATGATAGCGGCGCAGAATGGAGAAAAACAATGAGTGAAGCATGTACACACGATTGCGGCAGCTGCAGCGCGGAATGTGGCGAGCGGCAGCAGGAGAGCCTTTTGGCTCCCGAAAATAAGTATTCTCACGTGAGAAAGGTCATAGCCGTGGTCAGCGGCAAGGGAGGCGTAGGAAAATCTTCCGTGACGGCTATGCTGGCTGTGCTGGCCCAGAGAAAGAATAAAAGGACGGCCATTCTGGACGGGGATATGACCGGGCCTTCCATCCCGAAGATCTTCGGTGTGACCGGAAAGGCCACCGGAAATGAAGAAGGTATTTTCCCGGCAGATACAAAGACCGGGATTGAACTGATGTCTGTGAATCTGCTCCTTCCCGACGACACCGATCCGGTCGTGTGGAGAGGCCCCGTGATCGCGGGGGCGGTGACGCAGTTCTGGACGGATGTCATGTGGGGAGATGTGGATCTGATGTTTGTAGACTGTCCGCCGGGAACGGGAGATGTGCCGCTGACGGTGTTCCAGTCTCTTCCCGTGGACGGGATCATTGTGGTAGCCTCTCCTCAGGAGCTGGTGTCCATGATCGTGGAGAAGGCGGTGAAGATGGCGGAACAGCTGAAGATCCCCGTGCTGGGACTGGTGGAGAATCTGTCCTATTTTGTATGTCCAAACTGCGGTGAGAAGCATGCCATCTTCGGCGAGAGTGGACTGGAGGGGATTGCCGCCCGCTATCACATTCCAAAGATGGCCCGGCTGCCCATTGATCCGCAGCTGGCAAAGCTGTGTGACGAGGGCCGGATCGAGGAAATGACGGTACAGGGGCTGGACGAACTGCTGGATTCGCTGCTGGAAGATTAAAAAATCGAAAAAGAGTGCATCACATGATCGGATCTGTCTTTGACAGACCGGTTTTGTGAGGCACTCTTTTTTTGTTTTCCGTCAAAGGATCGAAAAATCCTGAAAAAAACACTTGACATTTGATAAGATCGTAGTATGATGAATATATGAACAGTTATTCATATATTCAAACATGACAGAGAGGAGTGCAGTGATGGAGCGGGAGATCGAGCGCTGTGAGGCAAATCACGAGCATACAAAATTTGTAGAGCAGATCCGGCAGACCATGCCTTCAGAAGAACGGCTCTATGATCTGGCAGAGCTGTTTCAGGTGTTCAGCGATTCTACCAGAATTAAGATCCTGTTTGTATTGTTTCGGTCCGAGATGTGCGTGTGCGATATCGCCAATTCCCTGAATATGACCCAGTCGGCTATTTCCCATCAGCTAAGGCATTTGAAGCAGATGCGGCTTGTGAAGAACCGCAAGGAGGGAAAGACTGTGTTCTATTCTCTGGCGGACGATCATATCGTGACGATCCTGGGGCAGGGCATGGAGCATATTCTTGAGTGACGGGATACAGGAGAAATAGAACACAGGATCATCATAAAAGGAGCGGGGCGTTGGAACCCGGAGCCATCAATACATTCAAATTAGGAGGATAGTATCATGACAAAAACATTTATTTTGGAAGAACTGGACTGCGCGCACTGCGCGGGCATCATTGAGGAAAAGATCCAGAAGCTGGAGGACGTCAAGAGCGCGCAGCTGAACTTCATGAGCAGACGGCTGGTGATCGACGCGGAAGAATCCGCCTTTGGAAGGATCATCAAGGACGCCAAAAAAATCATCAAAAAGACAGAGCCTGATGTGGAAATGGTAGAGGCGCACTAAAAATCAATGACAGCGGTGAGGGGAAAATGATGACGAAGAAAATGAAAAAGCGGCTGTACCGTATTCTGGCCGGCGCGGCGGTGCTGGCCGGAGCGCTGATCGCGGAACACGGATTCCATTTGAGCAATAATGTGATCCTGATCCTGTATCTGATCGCCTATCTGATCGTGGGAGGCGATGTGATCCGCAAGGCCGCCCGCAATATCATAAGCGGGCAGGTATTTGATGAGAATTTTCTGATGGGAGTCGCAACAGTAGGCGCTTTTCTGGTAGGAGAATACAGCGAGGCCGTGGCCGTGATGCTGTTCTATCAGGTGGGAGAGCTGTTCCAGAGTTATGCGGTGAACCGTTCCAGAAGATCCATCGCCCAGCTGATGGACATCCGGCCGGACTATGCCAACCGAAAAGAAGGAGAGCAGATCATCACGGTCTCTCCCGAGAAAGTAGCCGTGGGGGATATCCTGGTAGTAAAGCCCGGGGAGCGGGTGCCTCTGGACGGCATTGTTACAAAGGGCGACTCTTCGCTGGATACAAAAGCGCTCACCGGAGAATCCATGCCCAGAGAGGTTAGCGAGGGCGCGGAGATCATCAGCGGCTGCATCAACCTCACCGGCGTGCTGGAGATGAAGACCACAAAGGAATACAGCCAGTCTACTGTGGCAAAGATACTGAAACTGGTAGAGAGTCAGGGGGACAAAAAAGCTAAGACCGAAAACTTTATTACAAAATTTGCCAGATACTATACCCCGATCGTGGTGCTTCTGGCGGTGCTTCTGGCGGTCATTCCGCCCCTGCTCGTTCCCGGCGCCCAGTGGGGAGACTGGATTTACCGGGCGCTGTCGTTCCTTGTTATCTCCTGCCCCTGCGCATTGGTGATCTCTATTCCCCTGAGCTTTTTTGGCGGCCTGGGCGGCGCTTCCAGATGCGGTGTGCTGATCAAGGGCAGCAATTATCTGGAAAGTCTGGCCCAAAGCGAGATTGCTGTTTTTGATAAGACCGGGACGCTGACAAAAGGGCAGTTCTGTGTGGTGCAGGTAAATGCAAAAGGCTGTGCAGAAGAAACGCTGCTGGAAATTGCCGCCCACTGCGAGGGCTATTCCGATCATCCCATTGCCCGTTCGGTGCGGGAAGCATACAAAAATACGCCGGATCTCACCCGGCTGGCACAGGTGGAGGAGCTGTCCGGGTATGGGGTAAAGGCGCTGCTGGACGGTAAGCAGACAGCGGCGGGAAATGAAAAACTGATGGAGACGCTGGGCATCCCGGTGGAAAAAGCCGAGGCCGGGGGCAGCGTTGTGTATGTGGAACAGGAAGGCGTATATCTGGGCAGTCTGGTAGTTGCGGATATCGTCAAGGAAGATGCGGAAAAAGCGCTCAGGGAATTGAAAGCCCTTGGCGTGAAAAAGACAGTGATGCTGACCGGCGATTCCAAAAAAGCGGGAACGGAGGCGGCAAAGCAGCTGGGCGTGGATCAGGTTTATACGGAGCTTTTACCGGCGGATAAAGTAGAGAAGATGGATGCCCTGATGAAAGAAAAAAGCGGGAAGGGCACACTGCTGTTTGTGGGCGACGGGATGAACGACGCGCCGGTGCTGGCGGGCGCGGACGTGGGCATTGCCATGGGCGGTATGGGAAGCGATGCCGCCATTGAAGCGGCGGACGTGGTGATCATGACGGACGAACCCTCCAAGCTCCCCGTTGCGGTCAGGATCGCCAGAAGAACCCTTGGCATCGTCCGGCAGAACATTATATTTGCCATCGGCGTCAAAGTGCTGGTGCTGCTTTTGGCGGCGCTTGGGCTGGCCTCCATGTGGGCGGCGGTATTTGCCGACGTGGGAGTTGCGGTGATTGCAATCTGCAACGCGATCCGCGCACTGAATATTACAGGCGTTCAAAATTAAAAATTGCTTGTCTTTTCCCTGTATCTTTTATACAATGATAGAAAAGAATCTAATACAGGAGGTATCGTATGGGGAAAAGACTGATTTCATTGCTGCTTTTACTCTCTCTTTTGGGGGTAATGATCGCCGGCTGCGGCGACAAGGAGACCGGCGGAGGCGGCGTCGAGGGTGATCCCACCGTTAAAAAATGGGATGAGGACGTCACTGTCAGCTGGTGGCTGGTAGGCGGCGCAGACACCTACTATCAGACCTATTGGACAGAGATGAAGAGTATGAAGGCCATTCAGGCCACAGTGGGCATCAACATTGATTTTCAGGTGGCCCAGAATTATGACGCGTATCTGCCCATGATGGCGGCGGAGAACTACCCGGATGTGGTGACGGGCAATAATCTGTCCAAGTATCCCGGCCGTATGGCGGGCATGTACGATAACGATGTGTCCGTGGATCTGCGGCCGTATATGGACGATTATATGAAGAATTTCAAAAAGATTCTGGAGGATTATCCGGATCTGGCAAGAGATCTGCGGCTGGATGACGGCGCTTATACGTTTGTCAGCACTCTCTATGATATCCATGACGACAATGACCGGATCGCCGCGTCGGAGTTTGGACTGGCTATCCGCAAGGACTGGCTGGACGCGGTGAATATGGATGTGCCTACCAATATGGAAGAATGGTACAAGGTGCTGTCCGCTTTCAAAACCCAGGATCCCAACGGCAATGGAAAGCATGACGAGATCCCCATTACCATGGCATCCTCCGGCTGGAAATATTTCCTGCCCGCTTACGGCATTGACGATGATCCCAGCATCATGAAGGATGAGAACGGCAACGAGGTAGTAGTGAACGGCTACATGAGCAATGAATACAAGGAATTTCTCACCGAGCTGAACAAGTGGTATTCCGACGGCCTTTTTGAAAATATGTTTGAAAAGACTTCGCTGGAGCAGCGGGAGAAGGTAGTGCTGGGAAATCAGGCAGGCGCATGGAAGGGCGAAGCGAAGCATTTTGATACCGACGACGAGGGATCTTATATTTCTGTCCTCCGGGAGTCCGCGCCCTCTGCGGAATTTGCGCCGGCGCCATGGCCCGCAACGAAGGACGGTTATCAGTGGTGCTTTTCCGATATCAATTCTTTCGCCAGAGACACTACCGTTATTACCAGCAATGCGGTTGCCCACAAAACGGACAAGGCCGCGGCCTATCTGATCGACTATATGCTTTCCGAATCCGGCTCCACCTATACTACATGGGGCATTGAGGGAGAGAGCTACGAAGTGGTGAACGGCGAGAAGCGTCTGATGGACGGAATGGATGAGCAGGTGCAGTTTGAGGGCGCCAACATTGTGAAGTTCAATACTTATGCCGATCCGATCACCGTTGCACTGCCGAATTTCGGGGAGGTATCAGACTATATCCTTTCCGGCAAGACGGAGGAATATGTCAATGCCAGCACCGTGTGGGCGCAGGGCGACACCTCTTACAAGATGCCCGCATCCTGTCAGCTTAGTGTGGAGCTGCAGCAGGAGGTGGAGGATATCGTCACCGAGATGAAGAATTATACTACAAGGCAGCGTCAGCGTTTCATCGTTGGGAAGGAACCCCTGTCAAACTATGACACTTACGTAAATCAGGTGAAGCGGCTGGGCGGCGACCAGTATCAGCAGATCTGGCAGCAGGCTTATGACGCATATAGGGTAAGATAAATAAAACTGGCGCAGCATTGCATCCGATGAAGCTGGACTGATCGGCTGCATGCTGCGCCATTGTTGTATATTGGTGCAAATCCTGTTCCGTTATTTCAGTGTGCAGAAGGCCGTGATGGAAAGTCCGCAGAAAAGGCAGATCAATGAGATCAGCGCGGGACGGACATAACGGGAGATCTTCGGATGCTGTGCTTTGAGCAGCTCCGCCGCAGCGCCGGTCATAAGGGCGCCGGTCACGACCGTAATGGGGATGTAACGGAAATCCATGGTACATCCGAAAGGATATTTGATCTGAAAGCTATAATAAAATATAAGCTGTGTCAGCCATACAAAGGGCATCCCAAAACGGAGCAGGGGATGCAGCCGTTTGCCTTTGACGAGTACATACACACAAGCCGCCAGAGAAACCGTGATCAGCAGAATGTTGGTGATCACAAGGAGCTTTGCCACAGCAGTGAACATATCATATTCAAATTCTCCGAATACGGAATTCTTAAACAGATAAAGGGCAATGTTGTAGTCCTCGAAGGGCTGGCAGTAAAGAGGATCAAACAGCTTGTTCAGGGGGATCGACAAAAACCGCTCTATTATGGTGTGGTTGCCCACGTACAGATCGTGGCCCTCCCCCATGTAAGGCACATAATTCAAAGGCTGCCCGAACAAAACGAAATTCCGGATAGGGTACCAGAGGGCAAGAGGCGCGCAGACTGCAAGGAACAGCGCACCTTCGCCGAGAATCTTCCAGAAATTTTTGGTATTTCGGTTCTTCAGCCATACATATACAAGAACAGGGCCGGTAAATACCGCCATCGTGGCGCAGGAGAGCTTGGTCATGGTGCCCAGCCCAAAAGCAACAGCCAGCACAAGGGTATTGCCCACAGACTGGTTATGATACCATTTTACCGTATACAGCAGGATCAGCATTTGGAAAAAAATCATCAGAGAGTCGTTGTTGATCCTGCCCGCCATCAGGAAAAAGTTGGGATGCAGCGCCACGATCCCAAGGGCAATGGCGGTGGTAGTGTTTTTCAGGGAAAGTTCTCTGCAGAGCCGCCTGATGACCAGAAGTCCGGCGCAGGAGGCAAAGCAGGACACCAGCTTGGCGCTGTTGAGCCACGCCTCGTTGGGCGCGTCCGGAAATACAAGGGAAGTGATCTTGAGAGGGATCACCGACATCAGATGGAAAAACGGCGGATGGTAATACTGGTAATTGTAGCTGTCCGGCAGCTGGAGCTTCGTAAACAGATTCCAGATATAGGTGGCATGGCCGTGAAAATCGGGATCAAGGGTGCCGATATCGTGGGCCCGCACAAAATAATAGGTATACATGGTGTAGCCTATCCGCATGATAAAGCCCAGCAAAAGCAGCACGGTGATCATATCTTCACTTTGCCATCCGGTATTTTTGATTCGGTAGATCCAGCCGCCAAATACAAGCAGGATAGCCAGGATCATAAGCGGTTCGATCTTGGCGGTCTGGTTGACCCAGTCTACTTTGTTGCAAAAGAGAAACAAAATCATAGAAATCAGCGCAAGCAGGAAATAAGGCGTGATCCCTGTCTTCATGGAAAGGTATTTATTTTTCTTCATGATACTCCTTGTCCGTATTCACATTCCAGATATTGTCTTTGTCGGTCCGCCCGGAAAGAATATTTTTAACCGCCTCAAAAGAGGTCGCCATAGAGTGATCCATATTGTTGTAGCGGTGCTGCCCGTTACGGCCGATGCAGTATAGATTGGGGAACGTATTTAAATAAGCGATCAGCCTGTCTATTTCATTGTAGGTGTCAAAGTAAGCGGGATAAGCCTTCTTTACTTTTTCACGATGGCTGTCCAGAATCTTCTGATTCTGGTCGATAACGCCCATCTTCTGCAGCTCCTTCACCGCCATGGCGACACAGTCCTCGTCGGACATGTTCCAGAAATCGTCACCTTCGGTGCAGAAATATTCCAGTCCGATCCATACGGTATGCTCCACATCCTTTACAAGATAGGGAGACCAGTTGTTGAAGATCTGAATACGGCCCAGCTTCACGCCGGTGTCCTGTACATAGATCCAGCAGTCAGGCACAATGTTGCCAAGCGTGGAAATATGGGTTTCGTTTTTCAGATTCATGCGATCCACCAAAAGGCCCACCGTTACAAAATCACGATAGGGAAGCCCGGCGGCGATGGCGGCCTCCTCTGGGGGCACCACGTCACCCATGCCGGCCACCAGGTCTTTGATGGGCATGGAGGAAAGGAAAATATCTCCTTCCAAAATCGTGTCGGCGCCGTTTACACGGCAGCCCACTGCCTTGACGGTATTATTTTCTGTGAGGATCCGGGTGACGGCGCAGTTTTTCACAATCTTGCCGCCCAGCTTTTCAAATTCCCCGGCCACCGTTTCCCAAAGCTGCCCCGGACCGAGCTTGGGATAGACAAATTCCTCGATGAGAGAAGTTTCTACCTGCCGGTTTTTGTTTTTGCCGGGGAAGACTTTGGAGAACATGTCCTTTAAAACGGCGCGGATGGAAAGCCCCTTTACACGCTGAGCGCCCCAGTCCGCAGAGATCTCTTTGGGCGCCCGCCCCCACAGCTTTTCAGTGTAGCCTTCAAAGAACATGGAGTAAAGCACCTTGCCGAACCGGTTGATATAGAAGTTTTCCAGAGAGTCTTCCGGTTTTTTTACCACAAGGGTCTTCAGATAGCTGCAGCCTGCCTTTACCGTGGTGACGAAGCCCATGTTCCTGATGGTCTGCAGCTTCAGGCTCACCGGATAATCAAAGAATTTCTTTTTGTAATAAATGCGGGATACCCGCTGCCGTACAAGCATGACCCGGTCCTCTGTTTCCGGATCGGGGCCGCCCTTGACGAGGGGCTTTTCCCGGCCCAGCTTTTTGTCGTCGTAGGAAGGAGCGCCCTGAATGGGCATCATTTGGTTCCACCACTCCGTGACCCGGGAGTCTTTGGAAAAAAATCTGTGGCCGCCGATATCCATGCGGTGGCCGTTGTGCTGTACCGTGCGGGAAATGCCGCCGATGCAGTCGCTCTCCTCCAGGATCGTCACGTCGTATTCGGAAGAAGAGGATTGCCGCAACAATTCATAGCCGGCGGTCAGTCCCGCGGGGCCGGCGCCGATGATGATTACCTTTTTCATTATCGTCTGTTTCTCCTGTTTGTAGTTGTATCTTTCTGTTCCTAACCTTAAAGAGGGAAAAATCCTGCTCTGGTTACAAAAATTACAGAGAAAATCCAAAATATCTCACAGCGTTGTAATAGGAGATATCTTTCACCATTTTGCCCAGAACATCCATGTCCGCAGGGTACTCGCCGTTCTCGACCCATTTGCCCAGCAGGTCACAGAGAATACGGCGGAAATATTCATGTCTGGTGTAGGACAGAAAGCTCCTGGAATCGGTGAGCATACCGATGAAATTGGCAAGGAGTCCCAGATTTGCCAGAGAAGTCATCTGCTCTGTCATCCCCACCTTGTGATCGTTGAACCACCATGCGGAGCCCTGCTGGATCTTGCCGATGGCGGAAGAATCCTGGAAACATCCAAGGACGGTGCAAATGGCGGCGTTGTCAACGGGATTCAGGGAATAGATGATGGTTTTGGGCAGCTGGTCTGTGACATTCAGGCCGTTTAAGAAGGCGGCCATCTCCGCAGAGGAGCCGTTGGTGTTGATGCAGTCGTAACCGGTGTCCGGGCCAAGCTGGTTGTAGCGCAGGGTGTTGTTATCGCGCTTGGTGCCGTAATGCAGCTGCATTGCCCAGCCAAGACGGTGATATTCTTTCCCTACAAAGGTCATAAAAGCAGTTTTAAACTGCAGTTCCTCCTGATAAGAAGGGATCTGCCCCGCCATTCTTCTGGAGAAGATGGCTTCGATCTCCTCGTCGGAAGCAGGCTGGTACATCACGTATTCCAGCGCATGGTCGCTTGCACGGCAGCCCATGGAATCAAAGAATGAAAGACGTACCTTCAGCGCCTCCTTCAGGTCGGCAAAGCTGTGAATCTCCACGCCGGACACGGCGCTCAGCTTTGCAAGATAGTCTGTGTAATCCGGCTTCTCAATATTCATCGCCTTGTCCGGTCTCCATGCAGGCAGCACCTGTACGGGGAAATCCGGGTCTGCGGCAATCATCTTGTGCCATTCCAGAGAATCTACCGGATCGTCGGTGGTGCAGATCAGGGTCACATTGGACTGCCTGATGATGTTGCGCACGCTCATGGAAGGATCCTGCAGTTTGGCGTTACACAGGTTCCATACCTCCTCGGCGGTCTTGCTGTTCAGGGTGCCGGTATAGCCGAAGTACCGCTGCAGCTCCAGATGGCTCCAGTGATACAGAGGATTGCCGATGGCTTTTTCCAGTGTCTCCGCCCATTTCTGAAATTTTTCACGATCCGGGGCGTCTCCGGTGATATAATATTCATCTACGCCGTTGCTGCGCATCTGGCGCCATTTGTAGTGGTCGCCGCCCAGCCATACCTGCGTGATATTTTCAAACCGGCGGTCTTCAGCGATTTCCTGGGGATTGATGTGGCAGTGGTAGTCCAGGATCGGCGTATGCTCGGCAAAATCGTGGAATAAGGTCTGTGCCGTTGCCGTTGACAGCAAAAAGTCTTTGTCCATAAATGATTTCATAATTATCCTCCTTTTTAATATGTGTATTTACAATAATTTATTGTAACCATTATATATGAAAAGTAAGGGCAATGCAAGGCAATAAAACATTGACTTCTTTTGAGGAACAAGTTAGAATGACAATAAGTATGCAGATAGAAAATTATTTTAAAACATAAGGTAAAGGAGAGGAAAAACATGGAACTTTTAAACAAAAGTATGACAAACCCGGTGGAGCGGCCTATCAAG